>NZ_SPKQ01000042.1:439-440460 GCF_023127895.1 Pseudomonas sp. NCIMB 10586 | reverse complement strand
ATTCCGGGCTCTTTTCCAAAAGTGACCCGCTGTAAAAGCGGAACCAATAGCAACCGTTACCGCAGCAATGGATATGTACTCGGTCTGATCCAAGATCCCGGTCGACTACAAGACCGCCATCGGGAGCAAGCCCCCCTCCCACATTTGAACTGCGGCCCATCAGTTGGATCTCCCTAGGCACACGTACCACCCATCCCACTTACGCATTCTGTGGATCCCCCCTCAAAAGCGTTGATAAACCCGAGCATCCGCTCAGCTATACTCCCCTCCATTTGAATGCCCCTGTGAGGAATTACTGTGAAGAACTGGACCCTGCGCCAAAGGATTTTGGCGAGCTTTGCGGTAATTATCGCCATCATGCTGCTGATGGTGGTGCTCTCCTATTCGCGCCTGCTCAAGATCGAAGCCAGCGAAAACTCCGTGCGCGACGACGCCGTGCCCGGCGTGTTTTTCAGTTCGATGATCCGCAGTGCCTGGGTCGACAGCTACCTGCAAACCCAGGAACTGGTCGGGATCCACGAAAACCAGGGCATTTCCGATGAAGACAAGCAGGACTACAAGTCATTCGAAGCGCGGCTTGAGCAGCACATGGCCAGTTACGCGGGCACGATCAATATCACCCAGGATCGCACCGAATTCGATGCCTTCGAAAAACTGCACCAGAACTACAACGCCATTCTTGCCCAGGTCCTGGCGGCTCATCAGAGCAACAACCCGGCCGAGGCGCTGAGGCTGTTCAACGAGCAACTGACCCCCGCCTGGACCGCAGGCCGCATGAAGCTCAACGACATCATCAATGAGAACAAACAGGTAGCCGACAATGCCACCGCTGCCATCGATGATGCCGTAGCAGCGGCAAAGGTCAGCATGGGCGTCTCGCTGCTGCTGGCGATTCTCGCCGCGGCGCTGTGCGGCCTGTTGCTGATGCGCGCGATCATGGCGCCGATGCAGCGTATCGTGCAGATCCTCGAAGTCATGCGTACCGGCGACCTGAGCAAGCGCCTGAACCTGGAGCGCAAGGACGAATTCAACGCGGTCGAAACCGGCTTCAACGACATGATGACCGAGCTGACTGCCCTGGTGTCCCAGGCGCAGCGTTCGTCGGTGCAGGTCACCACCTCGGTCACCGAGATCGCCGCGACCTCCAAGCAGCAACAGGCCACCGCCACGGAAACCGCAGCCACCACCACGGAAATCGGCGCCACCTCCCGCGAGATTGCGGCCACGTCCAAGGACCTGGTGCGTACCATGACCGAAGTGTCCACCGCCGCCGACCAGGCCTCGGTGGCCGCCGGTTCCGGCCAGCAGGGCCTGGCACGCATGGAAGAGACCATGCACTCGGTGATGGGCGCCGCCGACCTGGTCAACGCCAAGCTGGCGATCCTCAATGAGAAGGCCGGCAACATCAACCAGGTGGTGGTGACCATCGTCAAGGTGGCTGACCAGACCAATCTGTTGTCTCTCAATGCCGCCATCGAGGCGGAGAAAGCTGGTGAGTACGGTCGCGGCTTTGCCGTGGTGGCCACCGAAGTGCGCCGCCTGGCCGACCAGACTGCCGTGGCAACCTACGACATCGAGCAAATGGTGCGTGAGATCCAGTCAGCGGTGTCGGCGGGCGTGATGGGCATGGACAAGTTCTCCGAGGAAGTCCGCCGGGGTATGTTCGAAGTGCAGCAAGTGGGCGAGCAACTGTCGCAGATCATCCACCAGGTACAGGCCCTGGCGCCGCGGGTGTTGATGGTCAACGAAGGCATGCAGGCCCAGGCCACCGGCGCCGAACAGATCAACCACGCGCTGGTGCAACTGGGCGATGCCAGCAGCCAGACCGTCGAATCCCTGCGTCAGGCCAGCTTTGCCATTGATGAGCTGAGCCAGGTCGCGGTGGGTCTGCGCAGTGGCGTGTCGCGTTTCAAAGTCTGATGAGCGATCTCGCGGCTAAACGCGTCGCCGTCCCGGCAGCGAAAACGGCGTTGTTCCTGGTGTTTCGCATCGGCAACGAACGCTTTGCCCTCAAGGCCACCGAAGTGGCGGAGGTGCTGCCGCGCCTGCCGCTCAAACCCATCGCCCATGCACCACTGTGGGTGGCGGGTATCTTTGCGCATCGCGGCGCGCTGGTGCCGGTAATCGATGTCAGTGCCCTGACGTTCGGCACCCCGGCCCAGGCTCGCACCAGCACGCGGCTGGTGCTGGTCAACTACCAGCCGCAACCCTGGAGTGAAGCGCGTGGGCTGGGGCTGATCCTGGAGCAGGCCACCGACACCCTGCGTTGCGACCCCGCCGAGTTCCAGCCTTATGGCGTGGACAACCAGCAGGCGCCCTACCTGGGGCCGGTACGCGAGGATGCACAGGGCTTGATGCAGTGGATTGGCATTGCCGAACTGCTGAGCGCTGAAGTACGCGCCTTGTTGTTTTGCGCCGAGTTAAGCCTATGAGCAGTGACCCGCGTTTTTCGGCGTTCTTGAAAGAACGCATCGGCCTGGACGTTGCCTCGGTGGGCGAGGCGATCATCGAGCGTGCGGTGCGCCAGCGCTGCCAAGCCTCCCAGGCGCAGTCGACGGAGGCCTACTGGCAGCTCCTGCAACATTCCCACGACGAGCAGCAGGCACTGATCGAAGCGGTGATCGTTCCCGAGACCTGGTTTTTCCGCTATCCCGAATCCTTCGCGACCTTGGCTCGCCTGGCCCTGCTGCGCCTGGCCGAGATCAAGCAGATGCGCGCGCTGCGCATCCTCAGCCTGCCGTGTTCGACTGGCGAAGAGCCCTATTCGATTGCCATGGCCTTGTTGGATGCGGGCCTGGCGCCCCATCAGTTCAAGGTTCAGGGGATGGACGTCAGCCCGCTGTCGGTGGAACGTGCCCGGCGCGGTGTGTACGGCAAGAACTCGTTTCGCGGGGCCGATCTCGAATTTCGCGACCGCCACTTCACAGAAGAAACGGGCGGTTACCGCATCGCCGACCGGGTGCGCGAGCAAGTGCGTCTGCAAGTGGGCAACTTGCTCGACCCGACACTGCTGGCCAACGAGCCGACCTACGATTTTGTGTTCTGCCGCAACCTATTGATCTACTTCGACCAGCCGACCCAGAAGCAAGTCTTTGATGTGCTCAAGGAACTGACTCATGTGGACGGTGTGCTGTTTATCGGCCCGGCCGAGGGCAGCCTGCTGGGGCGCCATGGCATGCGTTCGATTGGCGTGCCGCAATCCTTTGCCTTCAGTCGACACATAGAGCAGACCCCGCCGCCGGTATTCGTGCCGATGCCTGCGCCAGCACCGCAGCGCAGTGCAGCACCGATACCACTCAAGCCGCGTCCGTTCAGCACGGTCAGCACTCAGGTGCCGCCGGTCAAGGTGCCCCACACCGACGCAGGGGATTTGCTCGGCCAGATCGCGACCCTGGCCAATGAAGGCAAAAGTGCCGAGGCCCGGGCCGCCTGTGAGCGTTATTTAAGCAGCCACCCGCCGGTTGCCCAGGTGTTCTACTGGTTGGGGTTGCTCAGCGATGTTGCCGGCAGCGCCTTGGAAGCCCAGGGGTATTACCGAAAAGCCTTGTACCTGGAACCGCAGCATTCGCAGGCCTTGATGCATCTGGCTGCGTTGCTCGAATCCCAGGGCGACAGTGCGGGAGCGCGCCGGCTACAGGCCCGCGCCGCCCGTAGCGAGCGAGCACACAGTGAGTCCGAACGATGAACAGCCCTGACGCGCTCGACACCGCAGGCCTGGACCTGACGCTGACCGATACCCAAGCCATCGATGACTGCTGGAACCGTATCGGCATTCATGGCGACAGGTCCTGCCCACTGCTGGACGAGCATATTCACTGCCGCAACTGCTCGGTGTATTCCGCCGCCGCCACGCGCCTGCTCGACCGCTATGCCCTGCAGCAGGATGATCAGCGCCCGCAGGCCGCCGCCGAAGCGGGTAGCGAGGTGGTCACCCGTTCGCTGTTGATGTTCCGCCTCGGTGAAGAATGGCTCGGTATCGCCACCCGCTGCCTGGTGGAAGTGGCGCCATTGCAACCGATCCACTCCTTGCCGCACCAGCGTTCCCGTGCGCTGCTGGGGGTGGCCAACGTGCGAGGTGCGCTGGTGGCGTGCCTGTCGCTGGTGGAACTGCTGGGCCTGGACAGCACCAGCAGCGTGCCCAGTGGCGGGCGGATCATGCCGCGCATGTTGATCATTGCCGCCCAGGACGGTCCGATCGTCGTGCCGGTGGATGAAGTGGATGGCATTCATGCCATCGATGAGCGCACCTTGAACGCGGCCTCGGCCTCCGGTACCCAGGCCAGCGCACGCTATACCCAAGGTGTGTTGCAGTTCAAAGGCCGCAGCCTGCGCTGGCTGGACGAAACGCAATTGTTGTCCGCCGTGACCCGGAGCCTCGCATGACCCCCGATCAGATGCGTGATGCCTCGCTGTTGGAGCTGTTCAGCCTGGAGGCCGATGCGCAAACCCAGGTCTTGAGCGCCGGCCTGCTGGCCCTGGAGCGCAACCCGACCCAGGCGGATCAACTTGAAGCCTGTATGCGCGCCGCACATTCGCTCAAGGGCGCGGCGCGGATTGTTGGCGTGGATGCCGGGGTCAGCGTGGCCCACGTCATGGAGGATTGCCTGGTCAGCGCCCAGGAAGGTCGTCTGTACCTGCAACCGGAACATATCGATGCGTTGTTGCAAGGCACTGACCTGCTGATGCGTATCGCCACACCAGGCAACAGCGTGGGGCCGTTGGATATCCAGGCGTACGTGGCGTTGATGGAGCGTCTGCTTGACCCGGCGCAGCCACCCGCTACGCCTGCGCCAAAAGCTGAGCCCGAGCCTGCTCCGGCGCCTATCGTTGAAGCATTGCCGCAAGAGCCAGAGGTTGCACCGCCCGTCAGCAGTGAGCCACCGCGTCAGAACAAGCGCATCACCGAGGGTGGCGAGCGTGTGCTGCGGGTCACCGCCGAGCGCTTGAACAGCCTGTTGGACCTGTCGAGCAAGTCCCTGGTGGAAACCCAGCGGCTCAAGCCTCACCTGGCCAGTATGCAACGCCTCAAGCGCATTCAAAGCAACAGCCTGCGCGCCCTCGATACCCTGGACGGTCACCTCAAGCACCTGGATTTGAATCTTGAGACTCAGGAAGCCCTGGCCGATACCCGCCGCTTGTTGAGCGAAGCTCAGGCACTGCTGGCGGATAAAAACGCGGAACTTGACGAGTACGCCTGGCAGGCAGGCCAGCGCGCCCAGGTGCTATACGACACCGCGCTGGCCTGCCGCATGCGACCGTTTGCCGACGTGCTGGCGGGGCAGGTGCGCATGGTGCGTGACCTCGGTCGCAGCCTGGGCAAGCAAGTGCGCCTGGAAATCGAAGGCGAAAAGACCCAGGTCGATCGAGACGTCCTGGAAAAACTTGAAGCACCGCTCACTCATTTACTGCGCAATGCTGTCGACCACGGCATCGAAACGCCCGAGCAGCGGCTGCTGGCAGGCAAACCGGCGGAAGGCCTGATCCGCCTGCGTGCGTCCCATCAAGCCGGGTTGCTGGTACTGGAATTGAGCGACGACGGCAATGGTGTCGACCTGGAGCGCCTGCGCGGCACCATTGTCGAACGTAATCTGTCGCCGGTGGAAACTGCCCTGCGCCTGAGCGAAGAGGAACTCCTGACGTTCCTGTTCCTGCCGGGGTTCAGCTTGCGCGACAAGGTCACCGAGGTGTCCGGTCGTGGCGTTGGCCTGGATGCGGTGCAGCACATGGTTCGCCAACTGCGTGGCGCGGTGGTACTGGAGCAGACGGCGGGGCAGGGCAGTCGCTTCCATCTGGAAGTGCCGTTGACCTTGTCGGTGGTGCGCAGCCTGGTGGTGGACGTGGGCGAAGAAGCCTATGCCTTCCCCCTGGCCCACATTGAACGCATGTGTGACCTGGCTCCCGACGACATTGTGCAACTGGAAGGCCGCCAGCATTTCTGGCACGAGGGCCGGCATGTGGGCCTGGTTGCCGCCAGCCAGTTGCTGCAGCGCCCACCGGGGCAGAGTCCTTCGCAAACCCTGAAAGTCGTGGTGATCCGCGAGCGCGATGCCGTGTACGGGATTGCCGTGGAGCGCTTTATCGGTGAACGCACCCTGGTGGTGTTGCCGCTGGATGATCGTCTGGGCAAGGTCCAGGATATTTCCGCAGGGGCCTTGCTCGATGACGGCTCGGTGGTGTTGATCGTCGATGTCGAAGACATGTTGCGTTCGGTGGATAAATTGCTCAACACCGGCCGCCTGGAACGTATCGCCCGGCGCAGCCAGCAGGCCACCGAAGCACCGCGCAAGCGCGTGCTGGTGGTAGACGACTCGCTGACCGTACGCGAGCTGCAACGCAAATTATTACTCAATCGTGGTTATGAAGTCGCTGTTGCGGTCGATGGCATGGATGGCTGGAACGCATTGCGCTCCGAGGACTTCGACCTGCTTATCACTGATATTGATATGCCTCGCATGGACGGTATTGAATTGGTCACACTTTTGCGTCGTGACAGTCGCCTGCAATCGTTGCCGGTGATGGTGGTTTCCTACAAGGATCGTGAAGAAGACCGACGTCGTGGACTCGACGCGGGCGCCGACTATTATTTAGCCAAAGCCAGTTTTCATGACGACGCCTTGCTCGACGCCGTGGTTGAACTGATTGGAGGCGCCCGGGCATGAGGATTGCGATCGTCAATGACATGCCCCTGGCGATAGAGGCCTTGCGCCGCGCCTTGAGCTTTGAGCCCGCCCACGAGGTGGTGTGGGTGGCCAGCAATGGCCTGGAAGCGGTGCGGCGCTGTGCCGAGCTGACCCCGGACCTGATCCTGATGGACCTGATCATGCCGGTGATGGATGGGGTGGAGGCTACCCGGCAGATCATGGCCGACACGCCTTGCCCTATCGTGATCGTTACTGTCGACCGGCAGGCCAACGTCAGCCGCGTATTCGAAGCCATGGGCCACGGAGCGCTGGATGTGGTGGATACCCCGGCGCTGGGCGTAGGCAACCCCAAGGATGCGGCGGCACCGCTATTGCGCAAGATCCTCAATATCGGTTGGTTGATCGGCCAGCGCGGCACGCGCGTGCGTGCCGAAACCCCACCGCAACGGGTCACCGGCAAGCGTCAACGGCTAGTGGCCATTGGTTCTTCAGCGGGTGGGCCGGCGGCCCTCGAGGTTCTGCTCAAGGGCTTGCCGCGGGATTTTCCCGCCGCCATCGTGCTGGTGCAGCATGTGGACCAGGTCTTCGCCGCCGGCATGGCCGAGTGGCTGAGCAGCGCCTCCGGCCTGCCCGTGCGCCTGGCCTGTGAGGGCGAGCCGCCCCAGGCCGGCGTGGTATTGCTGGCCGGCACCAACCACCATATTCGCTTGTTGAAAAATGGCACGCTAGCCTATACCGCAGAGCCGGTGAACGAGATTTACCGGCCCTCCATCGACGTGTTTTTCGAAAGCGTCGCCAGTTACTGGACCGGTGACGCCGTCGGCGTACTACTGACCGGCATGGGGCGCGACGGGGCCCAGGGCCTCAAGCTGATGCGCGAACAAGGATATTTGACCATCGCCCAGGATCAGCAGAGCTCGGCGGTGTACGGCATGCCCAAAGCGGCGGCGGCGATTGATGCTGCTGTTGAAATTCGCCCACTGGATAGAATTGCGCCCCGATTGCTGGAGGTCTTTGCAAAATGATCGAAAATCTCCCGCCGTGCTGGCTTGCAGGTAGTAATTCAGGTGACTGCACATGAATGATTTACAACTCGACGACTTCAAGACCGATGAGAACGCCGCCATGGTGCTGCTGGTCGACGATCAGGCCATGATCGGCGAAGCCGTGCGGCGCGGCCTGGCCCATGAAGAAAACATCGACTTCCACTTTTGCGCCGACCCGCACCAGGCGATTGCCCAGGCGATCCGCATCAAGCCGACGGTGATCCTGCAGGACCTTGTAATGCCCGGCCTCGACGGCCTGACCTTGGTGCGTGAGTACCGCAATCACCCGGCGACCGCGAATATCCCGATCATCGTGCTGTCCACCAAGGAAGACCCGCTGATCAAGAGTGCGGCCTTTGCGGCCGGCGCCAACGATTACCTGGTCAAGCTGCCCGACAACATCGAGCTGGTGGCGCGTATCCGCTATCACTCGCGCTCCTACATGACCCTGTTGCAGCGTGACGCGGCTTACCGTGCGCTGCGGGTCAGCCAGCAACAGTTGCTGGATACCAACCTGGTGCTGCAACGCCTGATGAACTCCGACGGCCTGACCGGGCTGTCCAACCGCCGCCACTTCGACGAATACCTGGAATTGGAGTGGCGCCGTGCCATGCGCGACCAGACCCAACTGTCGCTGCTGATGATCGACGTGGACTTCTTCAAGACCTACAACGACAGCTTCGGCCACGTCGAAGGCGATGAAGCCTTGCGCAAAGTCGCCGCCGCTATCCGCGACGCCAGCAGCCGCCCTTCGGACTTGCCGGCGCGCTACGGCGGAGAAGAATTTGCCCTGGTCCTGCCCAACACGTCGCCGGGCGGTGCGCGCTTGGTGGCAGAAAAACTGCGTATGGCAGTTGCAGCTCTGAAAATCCCGCACATTGCCCCGGCAGAAGGGGCGAGCCTGACCATCAGCATTGGCCTGTCGACCTTGACGCCGGTGCAGGGCACGGACTGCCGGCAGTTGATCATGGCGGCGGACAAGGGGCTGTATACGGCCAAGCATAATGGGCGTAATCAGGTTGGTATCGAGTAATTAGAGGCCAATTCCAATGTGAGAGGGGGACTTCCCCCTTGCACTCATGAGTTTCGTACTCATCCGAATTGATTACATATGAAAGTTTTTGAGCTAAGAAATCTGCCATCGTTGTAGAGCCGATGGCAGGGGGCAGGACGGCGTTATTCTATTCTGAATCCAGGCTTGCCATTATTCGCCCGCCACTCTTTGACCTCTTTTACAATGCCTTCTGGGCTGTCCTCTCTGCCATCTCTTGGGTAGTAGATTAGATCTGCTCCGTCCGGGTGCTCCGTCAGGCGTTCAAACTCGAAAACCATTTCAATGTCTTCTTCTTCGGTGCGAACGCTGCTGTCACAAAGAGAGATTACAAAGCTTAAAAATTCGCTTTCTGTGTACTCGGAAATTGAGGTTTTCATCTTAATTACCTTTGCCGTGAATACGCTTGTGAAGTTTTGGAGCATCAGCCCCGGCTGAAGGTGCCAGCCTGACCATCAGTATTGGGCTGTCGACGTTGACGCCGATCTAGGGTACGGACTGCCGGCAGTTGATCATGGCGGCGGACAAGGGGCTGTATACGGCCAAGCATAATGGGCGCAATCAGGTGGGGATTGAGTGAGTTGGGACCAGCGTAACTCCAGGTGAGGAATTTATGCCCATCCTACACCTGGAATTTCAAAGCTTGTGAGTTGAGTGCGAATGAAGAAAGGTTGAAACAAGAACTCCGCCATCAATGCCTAGCCGATGACGGAGTTTGCCGGGGCGTTACCCCTCTTTAAAGCCAGGCTTACCATTAGCGGCGCGCCATTCTTTGACTTCTTTTACGATGCCTTCAGGGCTGTCTTCTCTGTCATCTCTCGGATAATAGACGAGATCTGATCCGTCAGGATGTTCTGTAAGGCGCGTGAACTCTAATAGCATTTCGTCATCTTCTTCCTCAGTACGAGCACTCGCGTCACAAAGAGAGATTACGAAGTTTAAAAATTCGGTTTCTGTGTACTCGGAAATTGAAGTTTTCATCCTAGTTACCTTTACCATGAATTTGTTTGTGGAGTTTTGGCGTGACTATGTAGATGTTGTCTATGTCGAAAACGTCTCCGCCTTTGGAGATGAATATCTTATGGTGGAGCTCGAATTTACCAGATTTTCCTGCATGCTCTAATTCGCTTGTATATGGGGCTTTGCCGTTAAGTATTCTTTGTAGGTTTTGACGGTTGAACTGATTCGCCAGTTCCGAGTCGTTCGCAATAGATTTCCAGAAGGCTTCGCGAAATGCTCTGAAGTTTTTAAACTCCTGACCTTTAAGCTTGTCGGCAATTTGCGAAGGTATAGGGGAGCCTTCCCCTTGTGAGGCCGCTCCTAGCCAGGAGCCGGTTATAGATTGCCCGTTGCCTGTCACAACTCCTGGGTCTTCCCGTCGATCCCTGAAAAACACATAGATGGGAGGTAAGCCAGAGTTGACCGGGAAGACAGTGATGAAGTCGTCAAATCCCGCCTCAGCAGCGGCCGGAAAACTGTCAATCCTTCCTTCAACGGGAGTTACGGTAGCTCCCGCATAGACAGGCGGTTCAGGTTGATCAACGGGCAGCGTTGTTGAGCTATCCCCAGGGGCAACGATAGGTGTCCAGATCAACGTTCTTGGTGGAATGTCACTTGTCGTGACGGTGTATACCTTCTGCCCAGGATCATAGGTCGCAGCAACCACCTTGACCTTGGAAGGCACGCTTGTACCGTCGGCAGTGACCACGAATACTTCTGACCGCCCATCGGTAGCCGTCTTCGAACTCATTCGAACCGGCAGGTCGATTGTGCCGTTGACTGCCGAGGTTATCGTCGACTCGTTGAGGTCTGGTACCAAGGTTGAGATCGGTGTACCAAGCGCATAACGCTCTGGAAGTTCTCCATTTGCGAGTTTGGGGGAATAGACCAACGCTGAAACACCGACCATTAAGCCACTCGCGGTACTTGCGACCAACTCCGTCAATGCGGCCACTGCTGACCGAATAGCAGCTTGCAGCGTGATGGTAATCCCTTCTGCTGTAGCGATAGTCCCGACTGAGGTCATGACTATCGCTTGAGTCGCAGCAGCGGTGCCCGACAGTCGATAGGTATTGGTTACTCGTACCGCTTCAATACGCGCCTGGGCCGTGGCTACCTGCTGCGCACGTCCCGCGAGGTCGCTGATTGCATTGGAGGCGTTGGCAAGAAACCGCGCGGACTCTGACTTCAGCACAAAATCATGGTGGCTGAGCCATCTCACCCCAAGCGCGGTGTTCTGCTGCAGATAAATAAGTTGTTTCAGCCCCTCAAGCTCGGGTTTGCTCAGTGGCGGTGTAACCCGTGGGTTGGCTGCGGGATAATAAATCATCAACCCGTTCCGGTTTATGGCTAACGGTGGGTCGATAGGTTTGATCGCAGCCATCGTTTCTTCGATCATTTTGTCCAGCGTGTGTTTGTAAAGCATGAGGGTCTGGTCGGGTGTCAATCCAACGACAGAACCTGCAAGAGAGGCGAGTTCCACCTGCAAATATTCCGGCAGCAACTGCACCTGAATTTCCAACTCATCGGCAATGGCCTTCAGATACTCATTGTGTAAATTTGCCCAGCCAGGATCATGTTCGGCTAAATTGGCCTCCAGCGTTTGCCGGGCCTTTGCCAACCCTGAAAGTTTTTCAGCCAGAATGTCTATGGAGAGCGAGAGAGCCTTGAGTTCTTGCGCGGCTCTCCAAACGTTGTCGTAAAGTGTGTACGTATCGCCCAAATTTTTTATCGGGTCAGAGGATGCAAGCGTTTCACGTAGTTTTGTATAGGTTAAGTTTTCCATCAGATAAAAAGGGCTTTGATCATAGAGCCCATAGATGAGTGGCGCAGTATTGGCGTATTTGGTTTTTTTCGCATCGATGATTTCAAGTGCGATTTTTTGATCGAGAATGGCTGAGGCTGTCTCTGTGAGTGGCTGTGAAGCTTTCGCGGCTTGCTGTTTCTCTGCGAGTTCGCGTTCAGTTTCAGTCGTTAGCGTTGCGAACCGTGCGCTGTACTCTGCGTCAATCAAGGATTGGTTGTACTTTTGCTCTCCAATGAAATCAGCGGTGGTGCTAGGGAAGTCAAACTGCTTGAAGCGGCTCCGGTCTCCTTCACCTCGACGAGGCCCTTCTTGAAGGCCCCAGCCATCTCCACTTCCTGCGTAGCCTCCGCCTTCGCCACCCCAATAAGTATTTCGTCTCCAGGCGGTAATTATCGTGGGTTTGAGTTCTAAAGGTTGTCCTGGTTGCCACCCTTGCTGGGCCATAGGGTCTCTCCGTTTTTTGTGAGAGTGATCGAGTTTGAAAGTTTGTACGTCCTGAAGAAAAAGCTCAGTCGCTTTGATCGAACTTATTTGAGCGGGAAGGAATAAAAAACTGATGGCGTTTTGATTTGATTTTATGTCTGTAGGAGTATTTGTAAGACAGGTCTGAAACTGATGTATTTATATTCTTGTATATTTGTGACTTGAGTCTTGGGGCGATTTGGCTAGAAACCTAATTGTTTGTTTTTGTTAGGGTGGGTTGGATTGTGCTCTTTTAGGCGGGCTCTGATTTTGATGTTCAGATTGTTTGTATAAACAGATGAACGGTCATTTTTCAGCGAGTAGTAGGTGTGGTTTTTCTAACGCGGGGTATCGCCCTCCCGCAGGAAACGCTTTGGTGGTCGCGCATCTGTTAGCGAAGCTAGCATGAGGAGAGGAAGCGCCGCCTTGGCAGAATCGGCCAAGCGGACTGCCGTTCCCAGCCGTTTGCCGTTATACTCGCCGGCTTTCAAAAGTTCGCCAACGAGTGCTGCCCGCCATGGAAATCAACCCGATCCTTAACACCATCAAGGACCTGTCCGAGCGCTCCGAAACTATTCGGGGGTATCTTTGACTACGATCAAAAGCATGAGCGTCTGACCGAGGTCAACCGCGAGCTTGAAGATCCGAGTGTCTGGAACAAACCTGAATACGCCCAGGAACTGGGGCGCGAGCGCGCTGCGCTGGCGCAGATCGTCGACACCCTCGACGAGCTGAACACCGGTCTGGCCGATTGCCGTGACCTGCTGGACATGGCTGTCGAAGAAAATGATGAAGGCGCAGTGGGCGATGTCGTCGCCGAGCTGGCCCGTCTCGAGGAAAACCTCGCCAAGCTCGAATTCCGCCGCATGTTCAGCCATGAAATGGACCCGAACAACGCCTACCTGGACATCCAGGCCGGTTCCGGCGGCACCGAGGCCCAGGACTGGGCCAACATCCTGCTGCGCATGTACCTGCGCTGGGCCGACAAGCGCGGTTTCGACGCGACCATCATGGAACTGTCCGCCGGTGAAGTCGCCGGTATCAAGGGCGCGACCGTGCATATCAAGGGTGAATACGCCTTTGGCTGGCTGCGTACCGAAATCGGTGTGCACCGCCTGGTGCGCAAGAGCCCGTTCGACTCCGGCAACCGTCGTCACACTTCGTTCTCCGCCGTTTTCGTCTCGCCAGAGATCGACGACAAGGTGGAAATCGAGATCAACCCAGCCGACCTGCGCATCGACACCTACCGTTCCTCCGGTGCCGGTGGTCAGCACGTAAACACCACTGACTCGGCCGTACGTATTACCCACGTACCGACCAACACCGTGGTCAGTTGCCAGAACGAACGTTCCCAGCACGCCAACAAGGATACCGCCATGAAAATGCTGCGGGCCAAGTTGTACGAGCAGGAAATGCAGAAGCGCAACGCCGCTTCCCAGGCGCTGGAAGACACCAAGTCGGATATCGGCTGGGGTCACCAGATCCGTTCGTATGTACTCGATGCGTCGCGGATCAAGGATCTGCGCACCAACATCGAACGCAGCGACTGCGACAAGGTACTCGACGGTGATATCGACGAATACCTGGAAGCCAGCCTGAAATCCGGCCTGTAACACCCCTGTAGGAGCGAGCTTGCTCGCGATCCCCAGCCGAAGGCTGGGGAAAACGTACCTGTGATGGAATTTCAAAAGACATGAGCGACCAACAACTCGACCCGCAAGCCCTGCAACAGGAAGAAAACTCCCTGATCGCCCTGCGCAAGGAAAAGCTTGCTGCCGAGCGCGCCAAGGGTAACGCCTTCCCCAACGACTTCCGCCGCGACAACTACTGCGATGCCTTGCAGAAACAGTACGCGGACAAGACCAAGGAAGAGCTGGCAGAAGCGGCGATCCCGGTCAAGGTGGCAGGTCGCATCATGCTCAACCGTGGCTCGTTCATGGTGATTCAGGACATGACCGGGCGTATCCAGGTCTACGTCAACCGTAAAACCCTCTCGGAAGAAACCCTGGCCTCGGTGAAAACCTGGGACATGGGTGACATCATCGCCGCAGAAGGCACCCTGGCCCGTTCCGGCAAGGGCGACCTGTACGTCGAAATGACCAGCGTGCGCCTGCTGACCAAGTCCTTGCGCCCTCTGCCGGACAAGCACCACGGCCTGACCGACACCGAGCAGCGCTATCGCCAGCGTTACGTTGACCTGATCGTCAACGAAGACGTGCGCCAGACCTTCCGTGTGCGTTCGCAAGTCATTGCCCACATCCGCAGCTTCCTGATGCAGCGTGACTTCCTGGAAGTGGAAACGCCGATGCTGCAAACCATCCCCGGTGGTGCCGCAGCCAAGCCATTTGAAACCCACCACAACGCGCTGGACATGGAAATGTTCCTGCGTATCGCGCCGGAGCTGTACCTCAAGCGTCTGGTGGTCGGCGGGTTTGAGAAGGTGTTCGAGATCAACCGCAACTTCCGTAACGAAGGCGTCTCGACCCGTCACAACCCTGAATTCACCATGTTGGAGTTCTACCAGGCCTACGCCGACTACGAAGACAACATGGACCTGACCGAAGAACTGTTCCGTGAACTGGCGCAGCTTGTTCTGGGGACTACCGACGTGCCGTACGGCGACAAGGTGTTCCACTTCGGCGAGCCGTTCGTGCGTCTGTCGGTGTTCGACTCGATCCTCAAGTACAACCCTGAGCTGACCGCTGACGATCTGAACGACATCGACAAGGCTCGCGCCATCGCCAAGAAAGCCGGCGCCAAGGTGTTGGGCTTTGAAGGCCTGGGCAAATTGCAGGTGATGATTTTCGAAGAGCTGGTCGAGCACAAGCTGGAGCAGCCACACTTCATTACCCAGTACCCGTTCGAAGTGTCGCCGCTGGCGCGTCGCAACGACGACAACCCGAACGTCACTGACCGTTTCGAACTGTTCATCGGCGGCCGCGAAATCGCCAACGCCTACTCCGAGCTTAACGACGCGGAAGATCAGGCCGAGCGCTTCATGGCTCAGGTGGCCGACAAGGACGCCGGTGATGACGAAGCCATGCACTACGACGCCGACTTCGTACGTGCCCTGGAGTACGGCATGCCGCCGACTGCCGGTGAAGGCATCGGCATCGACCGGCTGGTGATGTTGTTGACCAACTCGCCATCGATCCGCGATGTGATCCTGTTCCCGCACATGCGGCCACAAGCGTAACCGTTGCGAAATCCGAAGCCGCCTTTTATAAGGCGGCTTTTTTATGTGGCGTATTCCAGCGTCACTTTTAAAGGAAGAAGTGTGGTGAACCGCGTAATGGCTCAAGAAGGTGCCGCCGGCATTGCTGCTGCCGTGGCTGAAAGCGTTCAGTACCAGGGCCGCAAGGCCAGCCGCCGGGGCAGCGAACAACGCCGCCAGGACATTCTCGATGCGGCCATGCGCATCGTGGTGCGCGAAGGGGTGCGTGCCGTACGCCATCGAGCCGTCGCGGCGGAGGCGGGTGTGCCGTTGTCGGCCACCACCTACTATTTCAAGGATATCGATGACCTGCTCACCGACACCTTCGCCCAATACGTCGAACGTAGCGCGGCCTTCATGGGCAAACTGTGGGTGCGTAACGAGGGCTTGTTGCGCGAGATGGTTGCCTATGGCGATGGCAGCCCGCAGTCGCGCGCGCAACTGGCCGATGACATTGCCCGGCTGACCGCCGATTACGTGCTGCGCCAGCTGACCAATCGCCGCGAATACCTGATGGCCGAGCAGGCGTTTCGACAGGAGGCCCTGCTGAACCCGCGACTGGCTGAACTGGTGCGCTCCCATCAACAGATTCTGTTGCAGGGCACCGGGCAGTTTTTTCAGGTGTTGGGCTCCCGTGAGCCGCAGCAGGATGCCAAGGTGTTGACGGCTATCATCAGTCGGATGGAATATCAGGGCCTGTTGGGCGGCGCAGAGCCTCTGACCGGTGAAGAGATGCTTGAAATCCTCAAGCGTTACATGCACCTGGTATTGGCCTCGGTCTGACAGCATTCGAGCAAAGCCTGACAACGCTCAACGTTTAAAGAGGAAAACACCGGGTGGACGATTACCAGCAGACGATACGCAGCTTGTCCGATCGCATTGTGCTGGCGCAGACACCGATCCGGGTTCTCGACGCAGTAAAGTGGGACGAGAACATCCGCCAGGGATTCCTCAAGGCCAAGGGCAAAGCCATGCCTGCCGTGGACCGCGATTACTACCTGAACCGGCCCCTGTCTTTCGATTCCAGTGCGGTGAAGCTGGAGTTCCAGAACATCGAGCGCGACATCACCCGCCGCCTGGGCCAGTTCAGCCCGGTGGGGCAGATCATGCGGCGCATGTGCCGCGAATACCGCATGGTGGTGCGTATGCTTGAAGCGCGCGGCACCGAGGACTTTGGCCTGATATCCCAGGAACTGTACGGCGCTGCCTCCGATGCGTTCCACGCCGGCGACCCGACCCTGGCAGACCTGGGGCTGATGCTGTCGGACTACCTGAACAATATCGATGGCCGGGGCGATCTGAAGGACGAAGCCAAGACCCTCACCGCCAAGGATGCGGTGAGCCTGCTGCAAACGCGTCTGAACAAGGTGTTTGGCGAGGCAGAAGAGACCATCCGCGTGTTCGAGTCCGACGGTATCGTCGCGGATGCGGCGGCGGGCGCCGACTATATCAAGATCCGCGCCGACGCGATGTTCAACGACCGCGACGTGCGCGCCCTGGAAGTGCATGAAGGGCTGGTGCATGTGGGCACCACGCTCAATGGCCAGAACCAGCCAATCTGCACGTTCCTGTCCAAGGGTCCGCCGTCGTCCACCGTGACCCAGGAGGGCCTGGCGATCCTGATGGAAATCATCACGTTTGCCTCCTATCCCAGCCGCTTGCGTAAATTGACCAACCGTACCCGCGCCATCCATATGGTGGAGGAGGGCGCCGACTTCCTGCAGGTGTTCGAGTTCTTCCGTGAGCAAGGCTTTGAAATGGCCGAAAGCTATGGCAACGCCAGCCGGGTGTTCCGTGGTTCAGTGCCGACCGGTCTGCCGTTTACCAAGGATTTGTCCTACCTCAAGGGCTTTATCATGGTCTACAACTACATCCAGCTCGCCGTGCGCAAAGGCAAGTTGGAACAAGTGCCGCTGCTGTTCTGTGGCAAGACCACCCTGGAAGACATGCGCACCCTGCGCCAACTGGTAGACGAGGGGCTGGTGGTACCGCCCAAGTACCTGCCGGAGCAGTTTCGCGATATGAACGCGCTGGCGGCGTGGATGTGTTTTTCCAACTTCCTCAACCACTTGAGCCTGGATCGGATCGAGGCGGATTACTCCAATATCCTTTAGGTATTTCATTGAAGCAACCGGGTCACCGTGTGGGAGGGGGCTTGCCCCCTCCCACCATTGGATCTTCACAAGGCTTCAGGTTTCAACTCACCTACGAGGTTTCAACGGATGAGAATCCTCGGCATTTTATGCCTGCTACTCACATTGAACGGCTGCAGCTCCTTGCTGTTCTATCCCGAGCCGGGCCTGCCCTTCACGCCGGAAAAAGCCCGCCTGCAATACCGCGACGTCACTATCACCACTGCTGACGGCCTCAAGCTCCACGCCTGGTGGTTGCCGGCTAAACCCGGCGTACCTCTGAAGGGAACGGTGCTGCACCTGCACGGCAACGGCGGTAATCTCGCCTGGCACCTGGGCGGCAGTTGGTGGTTGCCGGAGCAAGGCTATCAAGTGCTGTTGCTCGATTATCGCGGCTATGGGCTTTCGCAAGGCAAACCGTCCTTGCCGGCGATCTATCAGGATATAGACGCAGCATTCAGCTGGCTCGACAAAGCTCCTGAAACCCAGGGGCAACCGTTGATTGTGCTCGGCCAAAGCCTGGGCGGCGCGCTGGCGGTGCATTACCTGGCGGCCCATCCGGCGCGTCAACCCCAGCTCAAGGCGCTGATACTGGATGGCGTACCCGCCAGTTATCGTGACGTAGGACAATTCGCCCTGAGCACGTCCTGGTTAACCTGGCCGTTGCAGGTGCCCCTGTCGTGGCTGGTGCCCGACGCCGACAGTGCAATCAATGCCATGCCCCAACTGACCGGTGTGCCAAAACTGTTGTTCCACAGCCTGGATGATCCCATCGTGCCAGTGGCCAATGGCATCCGCCTGTATCAAGTGGCCCCTGCGCCAAGGGTGTTGCAACTGACCCGTGGCGGCCATGTGCAGACGTTTGCCGACAAGACCTGGCAAACCGTCATGCTGCGTTACCTGGACGACCCGCAGCACTTCAACGGCCTGCGCCGGCTGGGCGAGATTCCGAATTATCCAATTCCTAAAGTTGATTCATCAGAGAGCCCGCAATGAGTGAAGAACGCAACATGATCCCGCTGATCCTCACCGGCATCGGCACTATCATCGGTACCGTTGGGTGCTTGTGGTATTACGGCTACCTGCACTTCGCCAAGCCGCAAGACGCGTTGCTGCTCAGCGACTTCACCATGCTCAAAACCGTGCCGGGGGAGGATTACAAAATTTCCCTGACCCCTGCCGCGCAGGTGGCGCAGTGCGTTGACGGCGTGTTGGTGATGTTTGATACCGAGCAAAAAGGCTTGAGCGGCGTGCTGGTGAACAACAAGAAGCAGGCCGTGCGTTGCATGGGGCAGGAAACTCCGCAACTGCAGCAGTGAGTCCTAACACCACCGTTGTATGAAAACGTCCTTCAAGTCTCCTGATTAGTCAGGCGAGGTCTGTCCGAATCTATATAGCCTGGAACCATCTGTACTCGCTTGCCACAGATCGTGGACTGATCAGCTTGTCTGATCAGTGCATTGTATTAACTAATCTGGAGTACGAGTTTATGGACGGTATCGGCGGTTCACTTTCAGTTGGCGCGGGCTATTCAGTTGGCTCCGAGGCACCCTCGCAGGGCCTGGATCAGCTAATTCAGGACATCCGGGATAAAATTCAAGCCAAGCGCGGCGAAGGTTCGCAGGGTTCGGGCGGGGCCCAGGGGGCTGGAGGCGGGGAGAGCCTTGAAGAACTGCTCGAAAAGCTGAAGAAGTTGTTGGAAGAAAGAGCCGCCCTGGAGGCAAAAGACCCAGGTGGCACATCTGGCCAAGGCCGGATTCAGATGGGCGGCGGCCACAGCCCGGGCTCTATCGCGTTTTAATCCCCTGCCTTTGAAAGCCTGCCAGTGATTTGGGGGGGGGGCATGAGTGTGGCCGGCCCACGGCGTGCCGGTGCCACCACAGTATCTCCTCAAGAAGTCGCCTGGAACTGAATTGCGTAAACCGCCACAAACGGTGGTGTGACTTCTTTACAGCGGGGCTGGGACGGTGGTGATAAATATTGATGCGATACGCAATATGCTGGCGATGGTCAGGGCGCATCAGGCGTTAGAACGACAAGATGCGCTGGAGCAGGCGCGTAACAAGTCGGCAGGCAGTTCGGCGCAGGGTTGCAAAGACCCCGGCATGATAAAACCGCCTGATGAAGACACAGATCGCCCAATCAATTTTTCCTAGCCAAAAAAAACCCACCGCGAGGTGGGTTTTTTTATCCGGCAACAATCAATCAGTTAGCAACGGAAGACCGTGGCTTGACTGGCTGGTTGTCGTTGGAGATGGTCACTTCAACGCGACGGTTCATGGCACGGCCCGAAACGCTGCCGTTGTCGGCAACTGGATATTCCTTGCCGTAGCCCTGGGTCACGATGCGCGAGATATCCACGCCTTGTTGAGCCAGTGCACGTTGCACGGAAGCTGCGCGACGCTCCGACAGGCTCTGGTTGTACGAGTCGGAACCCGTGCTGTCGGTGTAGCCTTCAACGATCACTTTACGATCCGGGTTATCGCGCAGGAACTGCGCCAGCTTGGTGATGTTCACCAGGCCGCTGGATTTCAGGTCGGACTTGTTGGTGGCGAACAGTACGTCACCGAAAGTCACCAGGGTGCCGCGATCGGTTTGCTTGGCGTTCAAGCTGTTTTGCAGTTGCTTGATTTGCGCGTCACGGGCGTCCAGCAGGGCTCGGGCACGTTCGTCACCGGCATTTTTCAGCTTGGCTTCGGATTCGCGCAGGACGATGGTGTCCTTGGCAACTTCAACACGCTGGTTGGTCAGGTAAGCGAGTTGGTCGACTTTCTTCTCGTCTTCGTTGTCGCGGTATGCCTTGTCAGCCTTGTCCAGCCATTCGCTGGCGTCTTTGGTTTCCAGGGCTGCCAGTTTGGTGGCTTGCGGGTTGGTTTGCAGGGCCGAGAAGTTAGTCCGTGCATTTTCCAGGTTCGCGTTCGGCGGGGTGGAGCAGGCCGCCAAGGCAACGCTCATCGCTAGCAGGGCAGGGATCATCAATTGTTTACGCATAGTCGTGTCGTCCTTTCAATTCGATATCAGGTGCGATGCAATCAAGGGGCAGTGGCTTACTTCTGCATGATTGCAGCTGGGCGCATGCCTTCCTTACGCAGTTCTTCAACAGCCTTCTGGGAATCCTTCACAGCCTGTTGAGCCTTGGCAGCCTGGGCTTTACGCTCGGCGACGCGGGCGTCCCATTCGGCTTGTTCAGCCAGCTGACGAGCTTTCTCGTAGTTCTTGTCGTGCATCGCGATTTCAGCTTCTTTGAGCTTGTCCTGAGCCGACTTCATTTCCACGGCTGCAAACTCGGTACCGCCAGCGCTCACGGCGCTGTTAACGGCCGATTGGGTCACGGCGTACTGCTCGGTTGGAGGGTTGCCGGCGCAGCCTGCCAGAACGAAGCTGGTGCCGATTGCCAGCGCGGCCAATTTGAGCCCGCGCAGGTGGTTAAACGAGGATTTGGCGGTGCTGGTGTTCATCGTCTTCAACTCCATTGGATAACTCCTGAAAAACATCAAAATCCATCGTGGCGTATCGGTTGCGGGCCCGGCGGTAAAGCTCATGAGGCCAGTTCAAACGACCGTTCCACAAGTGATGGCTACTGGCTGTGACCTGAGGCTTTTTTCAAAAGTTCAGCGGATATGGCGAATTGCCTGAAAAAATATCTGACTGAGTGGTCAGTGTTCAAAAGATGGAACTTTCGCAGCGCGCAGCGGTACTCCGAGCCTGTAAAAAGCCCGGAATACCTGGGTTGGATTGACGTCAATAAAATGTTGTTCAGTGTTTCTGTTCGTCAGCGCTGGCGGACAAATCATGTAAATAGCGGCGGGACAACGTCAGAAACCGGGGTGTGAGCCCCACGTCTTCATACAGCGGGTCCCCCTCTTCATCGGTGGCAATCACTTGGTCGCCCTTGATATAGGGAAAGCTTTCTTCCAGCTCTTCAAGGGCGGCGCCGATCAGCTCGCCGAGCAGTTCTTCGACGTGGCGCTTGGGGTACATCTCGGCAATGGCGGCCAGCCTTGCGGCAGATTCCACATCCAGATGAATCGCGTACTCAGTCTTGGTCAGGCGACCCTTGGCGGTTTCTTCCCAATGCTGGGCCAGTTCTCGAATTTTCATGGCTACCTCAATAAGCCTGCGTTGGCAGGCGGTGATGAGTGACCAGCCGCCTGCGTGAATAACGCGACGGCTCATGCTTGAGACTAGCTTTAAGCCACAAGGTTTAAAGTCGTTTGCGTTCGGCCTTGTCAGAAACCGACGCCGACGGCACTCTGGAACACCTGCGCGTCCCGGATTTCTGGCTGGAGATTGGCTGATGAGTGATATCGATGCACGCTTGCGTGAGGATGTTCACCTGCTGGGTGAACTGTTGGGCAACACCATTCGAGAGCAGTACGGCGATGACTTTCTCGACAAGATCGAGCAAATCCGCAAAGGCGCCAAGGCTGACCGCCGCGGCGCCGTCTCGGACAAGGCGGCCGGCGACGAACTGAGCGCCAGCTTGAATCAGTTGCAAGAGGACGAGTTGCTGCCTGTTGCCCGGGCCTTTAACCAGTTCCTCAACCTGGCCAACATTGCCGAACAATATCAACTGATTCATCGGCGCGATGAATCGCAACCAGCGCCTTTTGAGTCCCGGGTGTTGCCGGAGTTGCTGGCGCGCCTGAAAAGCGAAGGGCACAGCCATGAATCCCTGGCCCGGCAGTTGGCACGGTTGGAGATCGAGCTGGTGCTCACCGCCCACCCCACCGAAGTGGCTCGCCGTACCCTGATCCAGAAATACGATGCCATCGCCGCGCAACTGGCCCTCCAGGACCACCGTGACCTCACCAGCGCCGAACGCGAGCAGATCCGCGAACGCTTGCAACGGCTGATCGCCGAAGCCTGGCACACCGAAGAAATTCGCCGCATCCGGCCCACCCCGGTGGACGAAGCCAAGTGGGGCTTTGCGGTGATCGAACATTCGCTGTGGCACGCCATTCCCAATT
Organism: Pseudomonas sp. NCIMB 10586; assembly: GCF_023127895.1. NCBI lineage: Bacteria > Pseudomonadati > Pseudomonadota > Gammaproteobacteria > Pseudomonadales > Pseudomonadaceae > Pseudomonas > Pseudomonas sp. NCIMB 10586. Next base: position 418,138 of record NZ_SPKQ01000042.1, on the reverse strand, counting down.
ACCTGCGCAAGGCTGACCAGGCCCTGCACGCTGCTACCGGCTTGCGCCTGCCCCTGGAGGCTGCGCCGATTCGCTTTGCCTCGTGGATGGGCGGCGATCGTGACGGCAACCCCAATGTCACCGCGCCGGTTACCCGCGAGGTGCTGTTGTTGGCGCGCTGGATGGCAGCGGATTTGTACTTGCGCGACATCGATCAGCTGGCCTCCGAGCTGTCGATGCAACAGGCCAGCCCGGCGTTGCAAGCCAAGGTCGGCGACAGCGTCGAACCCTATCGCGCCTTGCTCAAGCAACTGCGCGAACGCCTGCGCGCCACGCGCCAGTGGGCCCACGCTTCGTTGACGGCCAGCACCCCGGCGCCTGCCGAAGTGTTGCAGAACAACCGCGACCTGCTGGACCCGCTGGAGTTGTGCTACCAGTCCCTGCATGAATGCGGTATGGGCGTGATCGCCGATGGGCCGCTGCTCGACTGCTTGCGCCGTGCGGTGACCTTCGGGCTGTTCCTGGTGCGCCTGGATGTGCGTCAGGACTCCAGCCGTCACTCGGCGGCCATGACTGAAATCACTGACTACCTGGGCCTTGGGCGTTATGAGGATTGGGACGAAGACGCACGCATCAGCTTCCTGACCCAGGAACTGGCCAGTCGTCGGCCGTTGCTGCCGGGGTATTTCAAAGCGTCGGCAGACACCGCCGAGGTGCTCAATACCTGCAAGGAAATCGCCGCCGCACCGGCTGCCTCATTGGGCTCGTATGTTATCTCCATGGCGGGTGCCGCCTCGGATGTGCTGGCGGTGCAGTTGCTGTTGAAAGAGTCGGGCGTACAACGACCGATGCGTGTGGTGCCGTTGTTCGAAACGCTGGCTGACCTGGATAACGCCGGGCCGGTGATGGAGCGGCTGTTGCAACTGCCGGGTTATCGCGCGCGGTTGCAGGGGCCTCAGGAAGTGATGATCGGCTACTCCGACTCGGCCAAGGACGCAGGCACTACCGCCGCCGCCTGGGCGCAATACCGGGCGCAGGAGCGTCTGGTCGATATCTGCCGCGAACAGCAGGTGGAACTGCTGTTGTTCCATGGTCGTGGTGGCACCGTTGGTCGTGGCGGCGGCCCGGCCCACGCGGCGATCCTGTCGCAGCCGCCGGGCTCGGTGGCAGGGCGTTTCCGCACCACGGAACAAGGCGAGATGATCCGCTTCAAATTCGGCCTGCCGGATATCGCCGAGCAGAACCTCAACCTGTATCTGGCCGCCGTGCTGGAAGCGACACTGCTGCCGCCGCCACCACCGGAGCCTGCCTGGCGTCACTTGATGGACGAATTGGCGGCAGACGGTGTCAGCGCTTACCGCGCCGTGGTGCGGGAAAATCCGCAGTTCGTCGAGTATTTTCGCCAGTCCACGCCGGAGCAGGAGTTGGGCCGTTTGCCCCTGGGCAGCCGCCCGGCCAAGCGTCGCGCAGGTGGGATTGAAAGCTTGCGCGCGATCCCGTGGATCTTCGGCTGGACCCAGACGCGCCTGATGCTGCCTGCCTGGCTCGGCTGGGAGGCGGCATTGAGCAAGGCGCTGGAGCGGGGGGAAGGTGAGTTGCTGGCGCAGATGCGTGAACAGTGGCCGTTTTTCCGCACGCGCATCGACATGCTGGAAATGGTGCTGGCCAAGGCCGATGCCGATATCGCCCGTCTTTATGATGAGCGCCTGGTGCAGCCAGACCTGCTGCCATTGGGTGCGCATTTACGCGACCTATTGTCGCAGGCCTGTAATGTGGTGCTTGGCTTGACCGGCCAGTCGCAGTTGCTGGCCCATAGCCCTGACACCTTGGAGTTCATCCGCCTGCGCAACACCTACCTAGACCCGTTGCACCTGTTGCAGGCCGAGTTGCTGGCGCGGTCCCGTCGGCAAGAGGCGGCGCAAGACAGCCCTCTGGAACAGGCGCTGCTGGTGTCCGTGGCCGGTATTGCCGCCGGTTTGCGCAACACCGGTTGAGGTTTCTTGCGTGTTCTCAACGGCTTGCGGATCAACCACGACGACCGTCCTGAAAAGGGCGGTCGTTGTTTGAGGAGGCAGGTTGCGCTCAGGCACACCCTGTCGCTGACGTATGCCGGGTGCGGGTTTCTCCTACTTTTGGCGGCTTGTATGGTGAGGGCCCGCTGTGTATCTTGATCAGCCTTTGGCCGTTTGATCGGCCTGGACCCATATTTTTACGAGATTGGCCCCACGCGGCGAATCCGAGCGTCATCTCTATAAAAAATTGAGGAGCACATCGATGCGCGTCATTCTGCTGGGAGCTCCCGGGGCCGGTAAAGGTACTCAGGCAAAGTTCATCACTGAAAAATTCGGCATTCCACAAATCTCCACCGGCGACATGCTGCGTGCTGCTGTCAAAGCCGGCACCGAGCTGGGCCTGATCGCCAAGAGCGTGATGGACAGCGGCGGCCTGGTCTCCGATGATCTGATCATCAACCTGGTCAAGGAACGCATCAGCCAGGAAGATTGCAAGAACGGCTTCCTGTTCGACGGTTTCCCTCGCACCATTCCCCAGGCTGAAGCCTTGGTGAAGGCGGGTGTTGAGTTGGATGCGGTGGTTGAAATCGCCGTAGAAGACGAAGAAATCGTCCAGCGTATTGCCGGTCGTCGCGTTCACGAAGGCTCGGGCCGCGTTTACCACATCGTCTACAACCCGCCAAAAGTGGCAGGCAAGGACGATGTCACCGGTGAAGACCTGGTGCAGCGTAAAGACGACACCGAAGAAACCGTGCGTCATCGCCTGTCGGTCTATCACTCCCAGACCAAGCCACTGGTGGACTTCTACCAGAAGTTGTCCGCGGCCCAAGGCAAGCCGAAGTACAGCCATATCCCTGGCGTGGGTTCGGTAGAAGCCATTACCGCCAAGGTGATGCAAGCACTGAGCTGATCCCGCCATCAGCTTTGCGTACAACGGCCCGCTTGCGGGCCGTTGTTGTTTATACTGGCGCACTTTTTTCCCGATTTGGACACCCACACCGATGAGCACCCTGCTGGCCCTGGACACCGCGACTGAAGCTTGCTCCGTTGCCTTGCTGCACGATGGCAAGGTAACGAGCCACTACGAGGTGATCCCGCGCCTGCACGCGCAGAAGTTGCTGCCGATGATCAAGCAGTTGCTCGAAGACGCCGGTATCACCCTGGCTGCCGTGGATGCCATCGCCTTTGGTCGCGGCCCCGGTGCCTTTACTGGTGTGCGCATTGCCATTGGCGTGGTGCAGGGCCTGGCGTTTGCGTTGGAGCGCCCGGTGTTACCGGTGTCCAACCTTGCCGTGCTGGCCCAGCGCGCACTGCGTGAACGCGGCGCCACGCAAGTGGCCGCGGCGATTGATGCGCGGATGGATGAAGTCTATTGGGGCTGCTACCGCGAAACTGCCGGTGAAATGCGTCTGGTGGGCGTGGAGGCAGTGCAGCCGCCAGAAGCGGCAGGGTTGCCGGCTGATGCCAGCGGTGAGTGGTTCGGTGCCGGCACCGGCTGGGGTTATGGCGAACGCATCGACGTGCATTTGGTAGGGCAGGACGCTGCGATGTTGCCCCATGCCGAAGATCTGCTGGCGTTGGCACGTTTTGCATTCGAACGCGGTGAGGCGGTCCCGGCGGATCAAGCGGCACCGGTTTACCTGCGCGATAAAGTGGCGCAGACAAAGGCCGAGCGCGGAATTATTTGACGCCAAAAATGTGGGCATTCGGTGGCAAATTTCGCCAATCGTCAGAATTTGCCGCGGTTTTTAAACCTTTTACAAATTATGTGTTCTAGTTATCACCAGAGCATTTGCGCACTACGGAAAGTGCCGCTAAATTGCCATCATTGATACCGAGTCTGCATGTATGCGTATAGACGGCTTCTCCTCACAGTCCTACCCTCTCAAGCGTAAGCCACGCAAGGCGAACGTGACGGTAGACGAGTCCGTAGAGGATTCGCCGGACTTCATTGAAGTCCACGCTGATTCGCCCTCCAGCGCCAAGGGGGCCGGGAGCGCACGTATCAGCGGCGTTCCTGCCCGCCAGCAAGACATGGTCTTCCCCCGCTCCATGAGCAAAAGCGTTGCCACCGCCCTGGCCAGTTACCTGACCACCGCCGGCTTTGTCGAATGGGATATGGAAGTGCTGGGTCTCGACATTCATATCTGATGGGTTTGCCTTATTACATTGGTTGCCCGTCCTGGAGTGAAAACGCCTGGCGCGAGTACCTGTACCCGGTGGAGGCGCGTTCCAGCGATTACCTCGGGCTCTATTCTCAAGTCTTCAATGCGGTTGAAGGCAATACCACGTTTTATGCTCGACCTTCGGCCGCTACCGTGCAGCGCTGGGCCGAGATCATGCCGGCTGACTTTCGCTTCACCGCCAAATTCCCAGGGGATATCAGCCATGCGGGTGACTTGCGTGAGCAATTGCCCGCGGCAGAGAGTTTTGTCAGTTTGATGAGCCCTTTGGGTGAGCGCGTTTCACCGCTGTGGCTGCAGCTCTCAAAAGCGTTTACCCCGCAGCGCCTGGCCGAACTGGCCGGTTTCCTCGATGGCATTGATCGTCCATTGGCCGTGGAAGTCCGGCACGAGCAGTTCTTCGCCAAGGGAGACGCCGAGCGTATGCTCAACCGCCTGTTGCGCGATCGTGGCGTCGAGCGCATCTGCCTCGACCCTCGCGCCCTGTTCAGTTGTACGTCAACCTCGGCGGCAGTGCTGCACGCCCAGTCCAAAAAGCCCAAGGTGCCACCGCGACCGGCGGCGCTGACCCAGTTTCCCCAGGTGCGCTTCATCGGGCATCCGGAGCTGGAGGCCAATGACCCGTTCCTGATCCCATGGGTGGAAAAGATCGCCAGTTGGATCGAAGAGGGACGCACGCCGTACATATTCCTGCACACCTCGGACAACCGCCTCGCGGCACAACTGGCGTTGCGCTTTCATGCACAGCTGATGGCGCGCCTGCCCGGCCTGCCGCCGCTGCCCACCCTGCATCGAGAGCCCGTTGCGCAGCAACTGGGGTTACTCTAGGGGGCGTTCTCAATTAGTTTCCCCGGCGGGGAAACTAATTGAGAACGCCCCCTAGACATCCGATTTTTCAAGGATTGAGTCGTGGGTTCGATAAAAGTGCTGGGCCTGCTGTTGCTGCTGGCGGGCGCTTTCGCGCTGGGCGTCTGGCGTGGCTGGGTGCCGATGCCGGCTGAGTGGAACCCCTGGGCACCCCTGGATGTGCGCGCCAGTCCCAACCTGCTCACGCGCTACAAGCTCAGCCGTTTGCAGGATGATCCGGCGCTGTGTGACCAGGTCTTGAAAACTGCCGGCCTGCGGGTGAGCCGTCAGGCGGATACCGCTGCCGATGCGGCGTGCCCGTTGCGCAATGTCCTGCGTGTGCAGGGCGCTGAGGTGGCTCTGAGCAGCAGCTTTCTGGCCAGTTGCCCCCTGGCTGTGGCGTTCGCGTTGTTCGAGCGTCACAGCCTGCAACCGGCGGCCCAGGCAGTGTTCGGCCAGGCGGTGAGTCGGGTCGAGCATTTGGGCAGCTTTGCCTGCCGTAATGTTTACAACCGTGTCGACGGGCGCCTGAGCCAACATGCCTCGGCCAATGCCTTGGATATCTCCGGTTTTCGTCTGGCGGACGGGCGCAGCATCAGCGTGTTGAAGGATTGGCCGGGGGAGGGCGACAGTGCGCGTTTCCTGCGCTTGGTGCGCGATGGTGCCTGTGATGATTTCAACGTGGTGCTGAGCCCGGATTACAACGCTGCTCACCGCAACCATTTTCACCTGGATATGGGGCGATGGTGGGTGTGTCGCTGAGGCTTAAGCGGCCAGGCGCAGGTTGTGGGTCACCAGTGGGCGCGCCCAGTAGTAGTCGAAATCCAGCGCCTTCTGTTGCGCCATCAATTCTTCTTCGGGGTATGGCTCGGCAGCCGGTGGCAACAGGTCCAGTTCGAACTCGGCAATCGGCAAGTGCAGTGTGCGTGGCTCGGGGGCCGGGCCGGGCTCTGGTAGTGGTTGGCCGGCGTTCAGCACAATCGGGCGGACCCAACCGCTGTCGAAGTCCTGCTGGCGCTGCTGGGCGACGAGTTCTTCTTCCGGGAAGGGTATCGGCGCCGGTGGCAGCAACTCGGTTTCGAATTCGGCAATCGGCAGGAACAGCGGCTCAGGCGGGGCGATCTCGGTGTCTTTCACGTCACACTCACGCTGGGTGAGGATCTGCGAGAGCATGTCGGCGCCTTCGCCGGGTTCGACCGAAGGGTCGGCAGGTGCAGGCGCCTTGGCGGCCAGTGCCTGCGGCGCTTCACCTAGCTGTTCGGCCAGCGCCCGGGCGAAGAAGTCCTGCCACACATGACTCACCCCGGCCAGCGCTTGAGTATTGCGCAGGCCGTAGTGGTTGTGGGTCGGCAGTACACCGATGGTTAGGGGAAGAATGTCTGACATTTTTCTCGGTCGACGCTCAGCTCTGGCAAAATACCTGACTGCTGTTTTTATCGGCCGCTGTTTGCCGATCCTTAATATTTTTGAGCGTAGCGATTGATGAACGAACAACCAGCGGCCAGCCGCATCCAGGTCGAGGCGTTGGCCGACAGTTTCCAGGCCTGCGCCGAGCAGTGGGCTTCGCTGCTGGGCTTGCCTTTACAGGTGGCGGATGCGGATTTTTCCCTGCAAGTGGGCGAGCAGGGCCTGCAATTGCAGCAGCTTGGGCCCGATGCGCCGGGGCCGGTGCGGGTCGACTTTGTCGAAGGCGGCGCGGCACATCGGCGTTTATATGGCGGTGGCAGTGGGCAAATGATCGCCAAGGCCGTGGGCATCGCCCAAGGCGTACGGCCCAAGGTGCTGGACGCCACGGCCGGGTTGGGCAAGGACGCGTTCGTATTGGCCAGCCTGGGGTGCGAGATGAGCCTGATCGAACGCCAGCCGTTGATCGGTGCCTTGCTCGAAGACGGCCTGGCACGCGCTGCGCAGGATTTTGAAGTGGCACCGATTGTGGCGCGCATGAAGCTGCTCAAGGGCAACTCCATCGATGTGATGCTCAATTGGGAGGGCGAGCCGCCCCAGGTGATCTACCTGGACCCGATGTTTCCACACCGTGAGAAAACCGCCCTGGTGAAGAAGGAAATGCGCCTGTTTCGACCGTTGGTGGGCGATGATCCGGATGCACCGGCCTTGCTCGCTGCCGCCCTGGCTTTGGCCAGCCACCGTGTGGTGGTCAAGCGCCCGCGCAAGGCGCCGTGCATTGACGGGCCCAAGCCGAGTCATGCGTTGGATGGCAAGTCCAGCCGCTACGATATTTATCCCAAGAAAGCGCTCAAGCCATAAGCTGCAAGCAACAGCACTCATATTCGTGATGCTGCGAGATCCAAATGTGGGAGGGGGCTTGCTCCCGATGGTTACGGTCGGTTGCTGCACCCTACGCTGTTGTCGAGACCGGGCTGCGATAGGCCCGCATAAACAACTTCACCACGTCCTGCACATGTTCTTCTGCCTCTTCTGCGCTCAGTTGCCCGCCGCAGCCGTACAACAGGCGAAAGTTCGCCGTGCCCTTGAGCAGGCAAAAGAAGTGCTCCGCCGCTTTGAAGGGGTTGTCGATGTGTAAGGCACCGCTCTGGTCGATCTTGCCGAGCAGGCGCTCCATGCCTTGCAACATGCGCATGGGGCCGGCTTCGAAGAAGATCCGCGAGAGCTTCACGTCCTGATTGCCGGTGGTCATCATCAGGCGATGCAGGTTCACCGACTCCTCGCTGTTGATCAGCCGATGAAAGCCCCGTGCGATGTTCAGCAATACCGTCTCTACGGGCATGCCTTCGGGGAGCTCGAAATACATCACCGGCAATTGCTCTTCACATTTGGCCACTACCGCCGCGGTGAACAACGTCTCTTTATCGGTGAAGTGGCTGTAGACGGTGAGTTTCGAGACGCCCGCCGCAAGCGCGACGGCATCCATGCTGGTGTTCGCGTAGCCATTGCCCAGGAACAGGGATTTCGCGGCTTCGAGGATTGCCTGGCGTTTTGCCATGTCCTTGGGACGCCCGGGGCTGGCGGTGTTCACAGGATTGTCGGACATTTTCACCTTTAATACTGGACTGGCGAGTTTGGTATTAATAACATACCGGCCAGTATAATTATTCCAAGCTCCATTTGCGAAAGGTCCTTCAGCATGCGCAGCGCGTTCCTGCCCCTTGCTTTGCCTGTCAGCCTGGTCTTTTTATTGGCCGCCTGCGGCCATGAAGAAGCGACCCAGGCCACCGTCCGCCCCGCCATGGTGGTGCAGCCGCAGCCCTCGGCACAGGCAATGGACAGCTACCCCGGTGAAGTACGTGCCCGTTATGAGCCGGACCTGGCCTTTCGCATCGGCGGCAAAGTCAGCAAGCGGCTGGTGGAAGAGGGCGAGCGGGTCAAGGCCAACCAGCCACTGGCTGAACTTGACCCCCAGGATGTGCGCCTGCAACTGGAAGCCAGTCGTGCCCAAGTGGCCGGCGCTGAGGCCAATCTGAACCTGGTGCGCGCTGAGCGCGATCGCTACAAGACCCTGATGGACCGTCAGATGGTCAGCCGCTCGCAGTACGACAACGCCGAAAACCTCTACCGAGCAGGTGAAGCGCGCCTGAAGCAGATCAAGGCCGAGTTCGACGTGTCGAGCAACCAGGCCGGATATGCCGTGCTGCGCGCGCCCCAGGACGGTGTGGTCGCCAAGCGTGCTGTCGAAGTCGGCCAAGTGGTCTCGGCGGGGCAGACCGTGTTCACCCTGGCCACCGATGGTGAGCGCGAAGTGCTGATCAGCCTGCCCGAGCAAGGCTTCGGCCGCTTCAAGGTCGGCCAGCCGGTGTCGGTAGAGTTGTGGAGCCAGCCCGAACAGCGCTTCGCCGGACGCATCCGTGAACTGTCACCCGCAGCCGACCCGAAATCCCGCACCTTCGCCGCCCGTGTAGCCTTCACCGGCGGTAAAGTCCCTGCCGAACTGGGCCAGAGCGCGCGCGTATTCATACAAACCGACGGCGTCATTGCGCTCTCGGTACCGCTGTCTGCCCTCAGCGCAGAGAACGGCGCGTCCTTCGTCTGGCGGGTAAAGCCGGACAACACCCTTGAGCGTACGACGGTGCGCATTGGTGCGTTCGGTGAAAAAAACGTGCCGGTGCTCGAAGGCTTGGCTCCCACCGACTGGGTGGTCGCCGCAGGCGTGCATGTGCTGCATGAGGGCCAGCAAGTGCGCCCTGTGGATCGCTCCAACCGTGTCGTGAATCTGGCGGCCAAGGAGTAATCCCGATGGGTTTCAATCTTTCCGAATGGGCGCTGCGTAATCGCCAGATCGTACTGTTTTTGATGATCCTGCTGGCCGTGGTCGGCACCTTGTCCTACACCAAGCTGGGGCAAAGCGAGGACCCGCCCTTTACCTTCAAGGCCATGGTGATCAAGACCAACTGGCCCGGCGCCACGGCCCAGGAGGTGTCGCGCCAAGTTACCGAACGCATCGAGAAAAAATTGATGGAGACCGGTGAGTACGAGCGCATTGTGTCTTTCTCGCGCCCTGGCGAATCCCAGGTCACTTTCATCGCCCGCGACTCGATGCGTTCGGCGCAAATTCCTGAGTTGTGGTACCAGGTGCGCAAGAAAATCAGCGACATCCGCCACACCTTGCCACCGGATATCCAGGGGCCATTTTTCAACGACGAGTTCGGCACCACCTTCGGCAATATCTACGCCCTGACCGGCGATGGTTTTGACTATGCGGTGCTCAAGGACTACGCCGACCGCATCCAGATTCAGCTGCAACGGGTGCCGGACGTGGGCAAGGTCGAGTTGCTTGGCCTGCAGGACGAGAAGATCTGGATCGAACTGTCCAACCTCAAGCTTGCCACCCTGGGTTTGCCGTTGGCCGCAGTACAGCAGGCGTTGCAGGAACAAAATGCCGTATCGACCGCCGGCTTTTTTGAAACCCCGAGCGAGCGTGTGCAGTTGCGCGTGTCGGGCAACTTCAAAACCGTGGAGCAGATTCGCGACTTCCCGATTCGAGTGGGCGATCGCACCTTTCGTATCGGAGACGTGGCCGATATCCATCGGGGCTTCAACGACCCACCGGCACCGCGCATGCGTTATATGGGCGCGGACGCCATCGGCCTGGCCGTGGCCATGCGCGACGGTGGGGATATTCTGGTACTGGGCAAAGCTCTTGAGAGTGAATTCGCACGCCTGCAAAAGAACCTTCCTGCGGGCATGGAGCTGCGCAAGGTGTCCGACCAACCGGCAGCGGTGAAGACCAGCGTCGGCGAATTCGTCCAGGTGCTCGCCGAGGCATTGGCCATTGTATTGCTGGTGAGTTTTTTCTCCCTCGGTGTGCGCACCGGCATGGTGGTCGCCCTGGCGATCCCGCTGGTACTGGCGATGACATTTGCCAGCATGTATTACCTGGGCATCGGCCTGCACAAGATTTCCCTTGGCGCTCTGGTGCTGGCCCTGGGTTTGCTGGTGGATGACGCGATCATCGCTGTGGAAATGATGGCGATCAAAATGGAGCAGGGCTACGACCGGCTCAAGGCTGCGAGCTTCGCCTGGACCAGCACAGCATTCCCCATGCTCACCGGTACCTTGATCACGGCGGCGGGTTTTTTGCCGATTGCCACTGCGCAGTCGAGCACCGGTGAATACACCCGCTCGATCTTCCAGGTGGTGACCATTGCCTTATTGGCCTCCTGGGTGGCTGCCGTGGTCTTTGTACCGTATCTCGGGGAAAAGCTGCTGCCGGACCTGGCGAAAATTCACGCGGCCAAGCACGGCACCGACGGCCCGGATCCCTACGGCACGCCTTTCTACCAGCGTGTAAGACGTTTGGTGGAGTGGTGTATACGTCGGCGCAAGACGGTCATCGTGTTGACCCTGCTGTTGTTTATCGGCTCGGTCGCGTTGTTCCGCTTTGTACCGCAGCAGTTCTTCCCTGCTTCCGGGCGCCTGGAACTGATGGTCGACCTGAAACTGGCCGAAGGCGCCTCCCTGAGCAACACCGCCGAGCAGGTCAAGCGTCTGGAGGTATTGCTCAAGGCGCACGCGGGTATCGACAACTATGTGGCCTACGTGGGCACCGGCTCGCCGCGGTTCTACCTGCCGCTGGACCAGCAACTGCCGGCCGCCAGCTTCGCGCAGTTCGTGGTGTTGGCCAACACCATCGAGGAGCGTGAAAGCCTGCGCACCTGGCTGATTGAAACGCTCAACGAGCAGTTCCCCGAGCTGCGCTCGCGGGTCACTCGCCTGGAGAATGGCCCGCCCGTGGGCTATCCGGTGCAGTTTCGCGTGACCGGCGAACACATCGAAGAGGTCCGCGCCCTGGCCCGCAAAGTGGCGGCCAAGGTGCGCGAAAACACCCACGTGGTTAACGTGCATCTGGACTGGGAAGAGCCGAGCAAAATCGTGTATCTGAATATCGACCAGGACCGGGCGCGCGCCCTTGGCGTGAGTACTGCCAACCTGTCGAAATTCCTGCAGAGTTCCCTGACCGGTTCCAGCGTCAGCCAATACCGGGAGGACAACGAATTGATCGAGATCCTCCTGCGCGGTACCGTCCACGAACGCACCGAGTTGTCGCTGCTGCCGAGCCTTGCCGTACCCACCGACAATGGTAAAAGCGTGGCGCTGTCGCAGATCGCCACCCTCGAATACGGTTTCGAAGAAGGCATCATCTGGCACCGCAACCGCCTGCCGACCGTGACCGTGCGTGCCGATATCTACGGCAAGGAACAACCGGCGACCTTGGTGCAGCAGATCCTGCCGACGCTCACAGGTGTGCGTGCCGAACTGCCGGACGGTTACCTGTTGGAAGTGGGTGGCACCGTCGAAGACTCTGCTCGCGGGCAAAACTCGGTGAAGGCCGGCGTGCCGCTGTTCATCGTGGTGGTGCTGACTTTGCTGATGCTGCAATTGCGCAGTTTCTCACGCACGGCGATGGTTTTTCTGACTGCCCCCCTGGGCCTGATCGGTGTGACCTTGTTCCTGCTGGTATTCCGCCAACCCTTTGGCTTCGTCGCCATGCTCGGCACGATCGCGTTGTCGGGAATGATCATGCGTAACTCGGTCATTCTGGTGGACCAGATCGAGCAGGACATCAAGGCCGGACTGGCGCCGTGGCAGGCGATTATCGAAGCGACCGTGCGACGCTTTCGTCCGATTGTGCTGACGGCCCTGGCGGCGGTACTGGCGATGATCCCACTGTCGCGCAGCGTGTTTTTCGGGCCCATGGCTGTGGCGATCATGGGCGGGTTGATTGTGGCGACGGCGTTGACGCTGTTGTTTTTGCCGGCGTTGTACGCGGCGTGGTTCAGAGTCAGGAAGGAGGTAGCGTAGCGAGGTGTTTGCTGTTTCCCGTACATGTGTTTTTTGCGGGTTTCTCTGCCAGGCCGGTGCCTGGCCATCCCCTGATTCCCACCGGGCAGTATTTACATACCAATGCAAACACGCAGTCGCTCAGATGGAACGCTTGCCCTTGTAACTCCACTCAGGCAATGCCTGACGGACAGGCAGAGGACTTGGCACTGCCATGTGGCGGCCAGGCCTTTTCATTGAGTTCATGGAGTTTTACATGTCGTTCTTTAATGCGATTGCGGCTTTCAAAGGGGCTTTTCTCGGGGCCTTGCTGGGTAATCATGCGCCGCGAAATGATTTCGCGGTTACCCAACCGTATAGACCTCATCATGGCAGTTCAGGTCATTACCACCGCCCGCATTTTAGCTATGCCCAACCCACCAGGTATCACAACCCGTCATACCTGCATCAACAACCGGTCAACGGGTATCAATCACCCAGCAGACCTTTGTATCCGCTGTTTCGTTAAACCCGTGACAGGCTTGACCTGAAACAACTGCGCCAAGGCCCGTTACCAGCGGCCTTGGCGCAGTAGGGTCGTAGTGCGGGGTTACAGCGCTCCAAACACCTTCTTTGCCAAACTGGTGGCAGCAGCCGCCGGATTCTTGCGAATCGTCTCTTCCTGCTGCGCAATCATCTTGAACAAACCATCCAGCGCTTGCTCGGTCACGTAGTTTTCGACGTTGGCGCTCTTGGCATCCACGGCGCCGAAGGCCGCGGCCTTGCCGGCCAGGGCGTTGTACTGCTGAGCCACGCCGACCTTGTCGGTAGCGGCCTTGACGATGGGCAGGAACTTGGCGCGGATTTCCTCTCGGCTGCTTTTGTTCAGGTATTGGGTGGCAGAGTCCTGACCACCGCTGAGAATGCCCTTGGCGTCGGTCACGCTCATGTTTTTCACCGCATTGACCAGAATCGGCTGGGCCTGGGTCACGGCGGTTTCAGCCGCTGCGTTCATGCTGGTTTCCAGCTGTGTGACCTGGTCACCCATGCCGAACATTTTCAGCTTGTCGGCGACTTTGCCGAGCTTGCCTGGCAGGCCGATTTTTACTTCCGGGTTGTTGCTGAAACCACCGGGCTTGCCCAGTTGTTTGACGGCAATCTGCGCACCTTGGGTCAAGGCATCCTTCAGGCCGCCGCTGGCGTCGCCCTGGGACAGGCTGCCAAGGTCGAGGGCCATGGCGTTGGCACCGAACAGCAAGCCGGCACACAGGGCGGTGAGGCGAAGAGATTTGCGGAGCATGGGCGCTTCCTTATGACGTGAATTGATCAGTGTGCGACCGCATCAACCCGCAGGCGCAACGGTTGTGGATCCTGGCCATTGAGTTGCACGGCGTGCCGCTCTGTAGTGATGAACAGTAACTTGCCCTCCAATTCGATGCGAGCGCTGACCGAGTAAGTATGGCCTGGCTTGACCTGGGCCGGGTCGTAGCTCAGGTGAAACGGCAACGGCACCTGGCCTTTGACCGGGCCTTTCTGTTCGGCGAGGGTCACGGCCGGGGCGTCCATGAGGGACACATCTTGCAGGCTGACGCTCAAGGTGGCAGCAGGCGGCAGGGCAATACGTTGCAGATAGAACACTTCGCCGTCGAGGCTGGCTTTTGGGGTTGGGGTCATTGATTGGCAGGCTCCGAGCAGGGCGGTCAGGCCCAGGAGAATGATCTTTTTCATGGTGCAGCTCCTTTTCAACGGCGCCGGAATCCGCCCGGCGCCTCAGTCAATCTAACGGCTTTGTTCAGGTGTGACCGCTTCTGCTTGCGCCAGCGCTTCGGCTGCGCCATCTACGCGGTGCAAGGCCACCTGGCGGATCGACAGGCGAATATCGGCCGGCAGCACGCGTTTGGCGGCGCCTTCAGCCAGTTCGCCGAGCAGGTCGTGATAGCCCAACTTGCCGGCTTCATCGCGACGCAGCACATCTTGCTCCAGCAACGTCTGAATAAAATGTCGGAAAAGACTCTTGTCGAAGAATTCCGGGGCGTTGAGACCGTGCAGGATTGATAGGCGCTGGGCCATGATCGTGCACAGGTCTTCCAGTTCTTCGGCGCTGATGCTGTTCTGGCCGCTGTTGAGCAGCAGCGATATCGCCATGTAGAACCGTTGCAGGGTCTGGGCGATGCTCTTGGACAACAGCGTCAACAGCACAAATTGTCGCGAACTCGGCGCCGGGCGCAGGTACACAGCGTTTTCGAAGCGCAGCAGGCCTTGTTCGACAAACGCGTCCAGCCACTGGTCGACCACGGTGTCCAACTCCTCCAGCGACCAGCGGATAAACAGCTCCGATTGCAGGTACGGGTAGAGCGCACGGGTGTAGCGCAGGATCTGTTCGCGGCTCATCCGCGAGCTGCTCTGGAAGAAGCTCGCCAGCAACGCCGGCAGGGCGAAGATATGCAGCACGTTGTTGCGGTAGTAGGTCATCAGGACGGCGTTCTGTTCGTCCAGGTAGACAATCTTGCCCAAGGCGTCGCTTTGTTCCGACAGCAGCTTCATGTCCTTGACGTGCTTGATCAGCGCCAGGCCATCGCCCTCCGGCAAGGTCGTGTGGGGCGAGTAGGGAACGCGACGCAGCAGCGCCAGGTACAGGTCGAGCTGGCGCGCCATGGCTTGTTCATCCAGGGCCAGGCGTGTGGTCGACAGCAGGGCCAGGGCCACCAGGTTCACCGGGTTGATCGCCGCGGCTTCGTTCAAGTGCCGCGCCACCTGCTCGCCAAGGCGGTTGGTGGTTTCGTTGAGCCACGCCGGCTTGTAGTTCGGGCCCAGTTCCTGGGCGCGCCAGTCCGGTTGCTCGGCGTCGAGAAATTCGGCCAGCTTGATCGGCTCACCGAAGTTGACCGCGACCTGGCCGAAGCGCTGCTTGAGGGCGCCGACCACTTTGAAAATATCGAAGATCGACTCTTTCTTCTTGCTCGCGCCACGCAATTCGCCGAGGTAGGTGCGGCCTTCGAGCACGCGTTCATAGCCGATATACACCGGCACGAACACGATCGGCATACGCGAGGAGCGCAGGAAGCTGCGCAGGGTAATCGCCAGCATCCCGGTTTTCGGTTGCAGCATACGCCCCGTGCGCGAGCGGCCGCCTTCGACGAAGTACTCCACCGGGAACCCCTTGGTGAACAGGGTGTGCAGGTATTCATTGAACACCGAGGTGTACAGCGGGTTGCCCTTGAAGGTGCGGCGCATGAAGAACGCACCGCCACGGCGCAGCAGGCTGCCGATCACTGGCATGTTGAGGTTGATACCGGCCGCGATGTGCGGCGGGGTCAGGCCGTTCTTGAACAGCAGGTACGACAGCAGCAGGTAGTCGATGTGGCTGCGGTGGCAAGGCACATAGATCACCTCGTAGCCTTGGGCCACCTTCTGCACGCCTTCGATGTTATTGACCTTGATACCGTCGTAGATCTTGTTCCAGAACCAGCTCAGCACCACTTCCAGAAAACGGATCGCGGTGTAGGTGTAGTCCGAGGCAATCTCGTTGCCGTAGCGCAGCGCCAGGGCCTTGGCTTTTTCCGCAGAGATTTTTTCTCGTTCGGCTTCATCAACAATGGCCTGGCGCACCAGCGGCATATTCACCAGCCCCTTCACCAGGTTACGGCGGTGAGACAGGTCGGGACCGATCACTGCCGTCTTCAGGTTACGAAAGTGCACGCGCAGGATGCGCTGGGCCATGCGCACGGTGCGTTCGTGACCTTTATTGTGCTCGATCAATTCACGCAGGTTGATTGGCGCGGAGAATTGCACGCGGGTCTTGCGCCCCAGGATCAGGATGCTCAGCAACCGGCGCAGACGCCCGGTCACTGCCCAACTGTCGGCAAACAGCAGTTTCCACGGGCTGGACTCGCTTGCAGGAGACTGGCCCCAGAACACGCTGACGGGAATGATTTGTGCATTCTCTTCGGCGTGCTCGGTGAGGGTATTGACCAGGCGTGTCAGGGTGGGCGGTGCACCGCGCTTGTCCTGGCGGCCGAGCCAATCCGGATCCGGCGTGAGATAGAAGAACGCCGCGGGCTCCATCAATGGGCCTACCGACACTGGCAGCACCGGGCGCGGCAAGCCGGCCTTGGTGCACTCGGCATCGACCACCGCCAACTCGGTGAGGGAGGGTGATTGCAGGACGTAGAAAACCGGCCGGCTGCGGTCCAGGTTAAGGGTGAGGGACGACTGGTTGATCGTCTCCGAGCGAACCCAGAGGTACAACAGTCGGCGCAAGGTGCCAAACACCAGACGGCGGAACGGGGAGCGGGTCATAGGCGAACTGCTTCAAGTGGAAAAAACCGAGCAGATGCTCGGGCAGGTAGTGTGCCGTATTCACCGAAAATCGGCAAAAAAGCAGCGATGTAAACTTGAGTTGATGGTTTTTGAGCCTGTCTTATACTCGGCAGTTCAATACGTGCGACTCAACAATAAAAAACCAGTGGGAGTGAACAGATGGCAACGCGCGAAACCGGCAATGTGAAGTGGTTCAACGATGCAAAGGGCTACGGCTTTATCCAGCGTGAAGACGGCAAGGACGTGTTTGTGCACTACCGCGCGATTCGCGGTGAAGGCCACCGCTCGTTGGCCGAAGGCCAGCAGGTGGAATACGCCGTGGTCACGGGCGAGAAGGGCTTGCAGGCCGAGGATGTGGTGGGCCTGTAGGGTTACCATCGAGCAAATGTGGGAGGGGGCTTGCTCCCGATTGCAGAGTGTCAGTCACTAAATATATAGACTGACCCACTGCTATCGGGAGCAAGCCCCCTCCCACATTTTGATTGGGTTTACAGATCAGGATCAGGTGGTCTTCCAGGTGATCTGCTCTTCACCGTCTACGCTGATGCGAATCCAGGTATCGGCACTTTCCTCGCCTTCTTCCTCAACCCACGTCCCCGGTGCGCAGCGCACTTCAACATTCAATGCGGCAAACGCGGCGCGGGCGCAGGCGATGTCGTCGTCCCACGGGGTCTGGTCGCTTTCCAGGTACAGGCTGTTCCATTTGCCTACAGCCTTGGGTAGCCAGGTAACTGGCACGCTGCCGGCCTTGCACTTGTAGGTCTGGCCTCTCTGGACCCAGTCGGAGCAAGAGCCCAGGGCGGCGCCCAGCCAGGCGGCGATGGCCTTGTGATCGACGTCGGCGTCTTTCAGGTAAATCTCGATATCGGGTTGGCGCATGGATGTTCCTCGTTGCGGGATTCGAAAATCCATTCGCGGATATTTGTAAAGTCAGCTATTGAAGCACGAAATAATCGTAGCGCATCGACACCGTGACCTGCAGCGGCTCGGCCGCCTCGATCACTTCGGCGCGGCGCTCGGCACTGGCCCGCCAGCCATGAGGCGTCATGGCCAGCAGGTTGGCGCGGTCGGCAGGCTCGGCCAGGCTCAGGGTGAACTCAAGGGTTTCACTGTGCGCCAGGCTCATGCCCTCCGGCACCAGGGCCAGGTGTTTATCATCGGTGTACTCGCGCACTTCGTCGTACAGGCGCTCGCGCAGTTCCATCAAGTGGCCGCTGGTCGGGCCGACCTTCATCAAGCCGCCGCCGGGGCTGAGCAGGCGCTTGGCTTCTTGCCAGTCCAACGGGCTGAACACGCTCGCGAGGAACTGGCAGCTGGCATCGGCCAAGGGTACTCGGGCCATGCTGGCGATCAACCAGGTCAGCGCCGGGTTGCGTTTGCACGCGCGCTTGACCGCTTCCTTGGATATATCCAGGGCATAGCCATCAGCGTCGGGCAGCGCCTCGGCGATTTGCGCGGTGTAGTAACCCTCGCCACAGCCGATGTCGACCCAGCGCTGCGGTGCGCGCTCGGCGGCCAGTGCGGCCAGGCGCTTGGCCACCGGGGCATAGTGCCCGGCGTTGAGGAAGTCGCGGCGTGCCTCGACCATGGCCAGGTTGTCGCCCGGGTCGCGGCTGTTCTTGTGCTGCACCGGCAACAGGTTCAGGTAGCCCTGGCGCGCACGGTCGAAACGGTGCCCGACCGGGCACGCCACGCCATTGTCCACCGCGTTGAGCGGTGCGCTGCAAATGGGGCAGGCAAGCATCAGGCGAGCAACTTGATCAGGGTCTGGTAATAGATTTCGGTCAGCACATCGAGGTCGCTGGCCAGGATGCGTTCGTTGACCTGGTGGATGGTCGCGTTGACCGGGCCCAGCTCGACCACCTGGGTGCCCAGCGTGGCGATAAAGCGCCCATCGGAAGTACCGCCGCTGGTGGACGCCTTGGTCTCACGCCCGGTGATCGCCTTGATACTGGCAGATACTGCATCCAGCAGCGCACCCGGCTCGGTGAGGAACGGCAGGCCCGACAGCGCCCAATCCACATGCCAGTCCAGGCCATGTTTATCCAGGATGGCCGCGACCCGCTGTTGCAGGCCCTCGACGGTGGATTCGGTCGAGAAGCGGAAGTTGAACACCGCCGTCAGGTCGCCGGGGATCACGTTGGTGGCGCCGGTGCCGGAATTGAGGTTGGAAATCTGGAAGCTGGTCGGCGGGAAGAAGGCGTTGCCGTCATCCCAATGCTCGGCAGCCAACTCGGCCAGAGCCGCTGCAGCCAGGTGGATCGGGTTCTTCGCCAGGTGCGGGTAAGCCACGTGGCCCTGTACGCCGCGTACGGTCAAGGTGGCACCGAGGGAGCCACGACGGCCGTTCTTGACCACATCGCCCACCAGGGTGGTGCTCGACGGTTCGCCGACGATGCACCAGTCCAGGCGTTCCTTGCGTGCAGCCAGGCGTTCGATTACGGCCTTGGTGCCGTGATGCGCCGGGCCTTCTTCGTCGCTGGTGATCAGGAAGGCGACCGAGCCCTTGTGGTCCGGGTAGTCGGTGACAAAGCGTTCCGCCGCCACCAGCATCGCCGCCAGGCTGCCTTTCATGTCTGCCGCGCCACGGCCGCAAAGCATGCCGTTTTCATCGATCAAGGCGTCGAATGGGTCGTTCTGCCAGGCCTGCACCGGGCCGGTCGGCACCACGTCGGTATGGCCGGCGAAGCACAGCACCGGGCCTTCGTGCTTGCCGTGGGTGGCCCAGAAATTGTCTACGTCTTCGATACGCATCGGTTCAAGCGCAAAACCGGCGTCGCCCAGGCGCTGCATCATCAGCTTCTGGCAATCGGCATCGATCGGCGTGACCGAGGGGCGACGGATCAGGTCGATGGCCAGTTGAAGGGTCGGCGAAAGGTCGGCATGGGCCGTCATGGGGAAACTCCGGAAAGCGTGTGATGGGCGCAGGACGAATGTGGAAATATCGAGCCTGGAGCGACGCAATTCCAATGTGGGAGCTGGCTTGCCTGCGATAGCATCACTGCGGTGTGCCTGTCAGACAGCGGCGTCTGCATCGCAGGCAAGCCAGCCCCCACATAGAATTGGGCCAGGCCAAGTCTCACAAAAGGGCCGTTATCTTATAGCAAAACGGCGGCCAGAGGCCGCCGTTTAGTGCATTGCGCAAGTTTTTACACAGCCGTGGCGGGCTCAGCCTTCGGCGCCGGTTTCGGCAGCGACGACAAGAACGCCATGATCAGCGCAGCCACGTAGGGCAGCGACTGCACCAGCAACATCACGACCCAGAAGCGAATGTCATTGCTTGGCAGGCCCTGCACCAGGTAGATCCCCAGCGCGGCGCCCCACAGCAGCAGCATGATGAACATTTCTTCGCGGGCTTCAGAGATCGCTACCCAGAAGCCATGGTTGTCCGCGTTTTTCGGCGTGCGAAAGAACGGAATGCTGGTGGTGAAGAAGCCATACAACACCGCCTTGGCGATGGTATGGGACAACGCCAACCCGGCCAGGGCCGCGCAGAACGCATCTTTCAAGTTCACCCCTACGGCACGACGGTAGAGGAAGATGATCTTGCCGACCTTGAACACGAACAACGCCAACGGCGGGATTGCGAAAATCAGCAACGGCGGGTCGACCCGTGTCGGCACGATGATCATCGCCGCCGACCACAACAGCGCGCCGACGGTAAAGAAGATGTTCATGCCATCCGCTACCCACGGCAACCAGCCCGCGAGGAAGTGGTAGCGCTGGCCGCGAGTCAATTCGGTGTCTTTGCCACGTATCAGGCTGGCGGTGTGACGCTTGATAATCTGGATCGCGCCGTAGGCCCAGCGGAAACGCTGTTTCTTGAAGTCGATAAAGGTATCCGGCATCAGGCCCTTGCCGTAGCTGTCGTGGTAGTACGCTGCCGACAAGCCTTTCTCGAACACGCGCAGGCCCAGTTCGGCGTCTTCACAGATGCACCAGTCGGCCCAGCCCAGTTCCTCAAGCACCGAGCGACGGGTCATGGTCATGGTGCCGTGCTGAATGATCGCGTCACGGTCGTTGCGGGTAACCATGCCGATATGGAAGAAGCCTTTGTATTCGGCGTAGCAGAGCTTCTTGAAGGTGCTTTCGTTCTGGTCGCGGTAATCCTGGGGCGACTGCACCACGGCGATTTTCGGATCGGCGAAGTGCGGCACCATGTGCTTGAGCCAGTTGGGTGACACGCAGTAGTCCGAGTCGATCACCGCGATCACTTCGGCATCCTTGGCGGTGTGCGGGATCAGATAATTCAACGCGCCCCCCTTGAAACCAGCCAGGGGTGCGACGTGGAAAAACTTGAAGCGCGGGCCCAGGGTTTCGCAGTAGTCGCGCACCGGTTCCCATACCGCCGGGTCCTTGGTGTTGTTGTCGATGATCAGGACTTCGTAGTCCGGATAGTCGAGGGCAGCCAGAGCGTCGAGGGTCTGTTTGACCATCTCCGGTGGCTCGTTGTAGCACGGCACGTGGATCGACACTTTCGGACGGTAGTCCGAATCGCCTTCTACCGGCAGGAATTCACGCCGGCGCTTGTGGGTCCATACCGCTTCCGCCAGTTCGTGGGCTTCGGTCAGCAACACGATAAATACGCCGAGAGCACCGAGGGCCAGCAACACGCCGACTATCAGGCTGAACCAGGTGCTGTATTGCTGGCTGTAGTCGTAGCCGATCCATACCAGCACCGACCCGCACAGAAACGCAATAAAGGTCAGGAAGGTCCGGCCCCGCTGGCGCAGCGCCGAGCCGTCGATCATCAACAGGGTCAGGGACAGCAGTGCAAGCACCACCGAGCCGATGGCCAGCACCCGCCATTGCGGGATAGCAACGACCGGGCCTTCAAAATTGAATTTCTGCTGGCGCGCGGCGTTGAACACGCCCCAGTAAGCACCTGCCGAGCCTTCGTCACTGACTTTCCACGGCTGATCGAAGGCCTCGATCACGAAGTAGTTGTAACCCTGGCGGTTAAGCTTGTTTACCAGCGTGCGCAGGTAAATGGCCTGGTCAGCCGGCGACGATTCATTACCACCGCGCATACGGCCGTTACTCGGCCAGCCAACTTCCGACAGCAGCAGCGGCTTTTTCGGGAAGGCTTTCTTCAGATCCTTGGCACGGTCGAGTACGTACTGGCCGGCCTTGTCCATCGGGATGTACTCCCAGAACGGCAGGATGTGCGCGGCGATCAGGTCGACGTGCTTGGCCAGTTGCGGGTTCTTTTCCCAGATGTGCCATTGTTCGGAAGTGGTCACCGGCACTTTCACGGCAGCGCGCACGCGGTCCAGCAACACAATCAGCGCTTCAGGGGTGATTTCGTCACGGAACAAGGCTTCGTTGCCGACCACCACGCGCACGACACTGCGCGAGTTATTGGCGATCTCGATGGCACGCTGGATTTCACGCTCGTTGCGTTCAAGGTCCGGGCTGATCCAGATCCCCAGGGTCACGCGCAGGCCGAACTCTTCGGCCAGCTTGGGGATTTCGCCCAGGGAGCCATCGACCGAGTAGGTACGGATGTTGTCCGTCAGCTTGCTCATGATCGCAAGGTCCTGACGCATCTGCTCTTCAGTCGGAAACTGATTCTTCTGCGGGTACTGGCCTTGCTGGAACGGCGAGTAGGAAAACCCGGAGATCTGTTCAGGCCAGTTGGGAGCGGTGACTGGGCGGTTGATCAGCGCCCAGAAACCGGTGAACAGCGCGGCGATGGCCAGCACGATCACCAGGTTGAGTCCAAATTTACGCGATGCCATGGTTATGTCGGGTTCCAAAAGGTGCGGAACGAAAAGAGGTGTCGGCCTACGCCGAACGGCGCGCATCCTACACCGGCCTTTCCCTGAGCGTATAGCAGACAGAGAAAAGCCGGACGTTAGTCTGCGAAAGTCCACCTAAGTTCTTTACTTGTAGCTGGAAGCTTCGAACTTGTCGCGCTGTAGTCCATAATGCGCGCCGGTTTTTGGGGTAATGATCATGAGTACAGAAGATCCGCGGTTTGCAGGCGTCGCCCGCTTGTACGGCATCGAAGGGCTGGAACGCTTGAAAGCGGCCCATGTGGCGATTGTCGGCGTCGGCGGCGTGGGCTCCTGGGCGGCGGAAGCGATCGCCCGTTGCGGGGTGGGCGAGATTTCGCTGTTTGACCTGGACGATGTCTGCGTGAGTAACAGCAACCGCCAGTTGCACGCCCTGGACAGCACCGTGGGCAAGCCCAAGGTCGAAGTGATGGCCGAGCGCCTGCGAGGCATCAACCCGGCGTGCACCGTGCATGCCGTGGCGGATTTCGTCACCCGCGACACCATGGCCGAGTACATCACCCCGAACATCGACTGCGTGATCGACTGCATCGACGCCGTCAACGCCAAGGCGGCGCTGATTGCCTGGTGCAAGCGCCGCAAGATCCAGATCATCACCACCGGCGGCGCTGGCGGGCAGATTGACCCGACGCTGATCCAGGTGTGCGACCTGAACCGCACCTTCAATGACCCGCTGGCCTCGAAGGTGCGCTCCACCCTGCGCCGCGACTACGGTTTCTCGCGCACCGTCACCCGTCATTACAGCGTGCCGTGCGTGTTTTCCACCGAGCAACTGCGCTATCCGAAGCCGGACGGCAGCATCTGTTTGCAGAAGAGTTTTGTTGGCGACGGCGTAAAGTTGGACTGCGCGGGCGGGTTTGGCGCGGTGATGATGGTCACGGCTACCTTCGGGATGGTGGCGGCGACCAAGGCGGTGGACAAGATTGTGGCTGGGGTGCGCAGACCTTCGGAGCGGGTCAAGCCCCTCTGAGTCTCAGAGTTTCACACCGTTCAAAATGTGGGAGGGGGCTTGCTCCCGATGGCGGCCTCAGGGCCGACCAGGATGTTGGATTAGACCGAGTACATATCCGTTATTTAGGTAACGGCCGCTATTGGTTCCGCTTTTACAGCGGGTCACTTTCGAAAAGCGCGAAAGTAACCAAAGCGCTCTTGCCCCACCACTCGGCACCTCGCTTAGGCTCGGTGTGCCCGTAATCCGCCATGGATTTGGGGGGCCGCCGCCACGCGCCATCCATGGCGCGGGGCGGCTAAACCGGCATCCCTGCCGGTTTACCCCCCAAATCCCTGTCGAATTCCGGCCAGCGTGGTTTGACGGGGCGCCTAAGATCAAGATCAAGAGCGGCTCGCTTCGCATCGTGGTTACCGTCGGTTGCTATCAAGTTGGAGTGTCAGATTGATAGATCTGGTGGCTGATACGCCGCCATCGGGAGCAAGCCCCCTCCCACATTCAGTTGTGTGTATGGCTTAGTTCGCGCATACGTTGCAGGACTGCATTCAAGCCGTTGGTGCGCGATGGTGACAGCTGCCGGGACAGGCCCAGTTGTGCAAACCAACCCGGCAAATCCACCGCTTGCAGTTCATCAGCCGACAACCCATTGACCCGCGCCAGCAACAGCGCCACCAACCCGCGAATCATCCTTGCCTCGCTGCTGGCAGCAAACTGCCAATGGCCGTCCTGCAAATGCCCCACCAACCACACTAGGCTTTCACAGCCTTGCACCAGGTTGGCGTCGACCTTTTCATCATCCGCCAACGCGGGCAGTCGCTCGCCCCATTGCATCAGCATCCGCGCGCGCTGCTCCCAACCGCCGACAGCCTGGAATGCCTGCAGCGCAGCCATCGCGTCCACTGGCAAGCTCATCGCAACATATCCAGCGCCTGGTCCAACGCTTCAAAGAAGCGCTCCAGGTCATCGGAGTCGTTGTACAGCGCCAGGGACACTCGAATGGCGCCGGATAAGTGCATGGCCTTGAGCAGTGGCATTGCACAGTGATGCCCGGCGCGCACGGCGATGCCTTGCTCGGTCAACAGGTGAGCCAGGTCGGCGCTATGCACACCGTCCACCACAAAGCTCACCAGCGCTGCTTGCGGTGATCCCAGTACGCGCACGCCATTGCGTGCTTTCAGCCCGCGCAGCAAATAGTCGTGCAGTGCCGCTTCATGGGCGGTCACGGCGTGCTGATCCAGTGAGCTCAGGTAATCCAGGGTGGCACCCAGGCCGATCACGCCGGCAATGGGCGGCGTGCCGGCTTCGAACCCCAGTGGGGCAGGGCGGAAGCTGGCGCCTTGATAATCTGCCTGCTGCACCATCTCGCCGCCAAACTGCCAGTGGCGCAGGTGATGCAGGGAAGCGTTGCGACCGAACAGCACGCCGACGCCGTCCGGGCCGTAGAGCTTGTGGCTGGAAAATACGTAGAAATCGCAGCCCAGGGCCTGTACGTCGTGGCGACCATGCACGATGCCTTGGGCGCCATCCACAACAGTCAGGGCACCGTTTGCCTGGGCCAGCGTCAGTAGCGCTTCCAGCGGCTGCCAGGTGCCCAGCACGTTGGACAACTGGCTCACCGCCAGCAGGCGCGTGCGCGGGCCGATCAATGATGCGGCGGCTTGCAGGTCGATCACGCCGTCATCGTCCAGGGGCAATACCACCAGCGTCAGCGCACGCCGTTTGGCCAATTGCTGCCAGGGCAACAGGTTGGCGTGGTGTTCCAGGGCGCTGATGGCTATCTCATCGCCCGCATTGAATAGGTGCTCAAGGCCATAGGCCAAGAGGTTCAGCGCAGAGGTTGCGCCGTGGGTGAATACGACCTGCCCGCTGTCGCCTGCATTCAACCACTGCGCGACCTTGCTGCGACTGTCCTCAAAGGCTTGGGTCGCATGGGCCCCCGGCAAATGCTGGGCGCGGTGCACATTGGCTGCGCCATTGGCGTAGTAATGGCTGATGGCATCCAGCAGGGCCTGGGGTTTTTGGGCGGTGGCGGCGCTGTCCAGATAGGTCTGGTCTTGCCTTTGCAGGGTGGCGATCGCCGGGAAATCGGCGCGCCAGGGGGAGGGCACAAGCATGGTGATCAAGACTCGTATAAGCGAGCCGCACCCGAAGGTGCGGCCCGCTAGTGGCATCGAGTGGCTGCTTAGTTGTGAGCGTGCAGCGCTTCGTTCAGTTCGATGGCCGATTTGTGGGTTTTGCACTCCACGGCACCGGTCTCGGAATTGCGGCGGAACAGCAGGTCCGGTTGACCGGCCAACTCGCGCGCCTTGACCACCTTGACCAACTGGTTCTGCTCGTCAAGCAGCGCAACCTTGGTGCCGGCGGTGATGTACAGGCCCGACTCCACGGTGTTGCGGTCGCCCAACGGGATACCGGTGCCGGCGTTGGCGCCAATCAGGCAGCCTTCGCCCACCTTGATCACGATATTGCCGCCGCCCGACAGGGTGCCCATGGTAGAGCAGCCGCCGCCCAGGTCCGAACCCTTGCCGACGAACACGCCTGCCGATACACGGCCTTCGATCATGCCTGGGCCTTCGGTGCCGGCGTTGAAGTTGACGAAGCCTTCGTGCATCACGGTAGTGCCTTCGCCCACGTAGGCGCCCAGGCGGATACGCGCAGCGTCAGCGATGCGCACGCCGGCCGGTACCACGTAGTCGGTCATTTTCGGGAACTTGTCCACCGAGAACACTTCCAGCAGCTCGCCACGCAGACGCGCTTCGAGCTGACGCTCGGCAAGTTCGGCGATGTCGATGGCGCCCTGGCTGGTCCAGGCCACGTTCGGCAACTGCGGGAACACGCCTGCCAGGTTCAGGCCGTGAGGCTTGACCAGGCGATGGGACAGCAAGTGCAGCTTGAGGTAGGCCTCTGGCGTGGAGGTCAGCGCGGCGTCTTCGGCCAGCAGTGTGGCAACCAGTGGGGTGTGGCTTTCAGCCAGGCGATTCAGCAGCGCGGCTTGAGTGGCGTCGACGTTCTTGAGTGCATCTGCCAGTTGCAGCGCTTGGCTGATGGTGAACGTGATCGCCTGGTTGCCCTCGGTGTAACCCAGGATCGGCGCAATGGCGGCAACGATCTCGGCTGACGGGTTGAGCAACGGTTGTGCGTAAAACACTTCCAGCCAAGCACCTTGGCGGTTCTGAGTGCCGACGCCGAAGCCCAGGCTGAACAGGGAATTGGACATGCTGTTACCTCTACAAAAATGGAAGGCTGGCCTACTTGAGGGCCGCCGAATAACTATCTGGCTTGAAGCCAATCAGGGTTCTGTCACCGAGATCAAGCACCGGGCGCTTGATCATCGAGGGTTGTGCGAGCATCAATTCAATGGCTTTCGACTGATCGAGATCGGCTTTGCGTTCGTCTTCGAGTTTGCGAAAGGTGGTGCCCGCACGGTTCAAAACCACCTGCCAACCGTGCTCGTTGCACCATTGGGTCAAGTGTTCGCGGTCGATACCGGCCGTTTTGTAGTCATGGAACTCGTAGCTCAGCGCGTGCTCATCGAGCCAGGTGCGCGCCTTTTTCATGGTGTCGCAGGCTTTGATGCCGAAAAGGTGCAGGGTTTTGCTTGAAGCGGTCAAGGAATTGCCCCCCTTTGGACCAATGAAAAATGAAAGATCACGGATTATGCCACGACCAGCCGGTTTCGGCGCCGCTCGTCAGCATCCTGCGACTTTTGTGCAAAAGCCGGTGCGCGGCTTAGGCGAGTAACATAGCGGGGTAATATGGCACTTCAACGGCCAGTTGTTGCCTGATGTGTCGTTGCAAGTCGATTGTCCGGGAAACCCGCGTTATGCAAACCGCCTACACCGTTCTTATCCTGCTGATGCTGGTCAGCTTTTCGCGTCTGGTCGGGCGCATCATCCCACTGCCGTTGCCCTTGCTACAGATTGCCGCCGGTGCCTTGCTGGCCTGGCCCACATTGGGGCTGCATGTGGCGTTGGACCCGGAGCTGTTCCTGTTTCTGTTCCTGCCGCCGCTGTTGTTTTCCGATGGCTGGCGCATGCCCAAGCGCGAACTGTGGCGCCTGCGTGGCCCGATTCTGACATTGGCGGTGGGCCTGGTGCTGTTTACCGTGGTCGGCGCCGGCTACTTCATTCATTGGTTGCTGCCCTCGATCCCCTTGCCGGTGGCCTTTGCCCTTGCGGCGGTTTTATCCCCGACGGATGCCGTGGCGGTGTCGGCCATTTCTCAGAATCGCTTGCCTAAACCGCTGATGCACATGCTTCAAGGCGAGGCGCTGATGAATGACGCGTCAGGCCTGGTGACCTTCAAGTTTGCCCTGGCGGCGGCGTTGACCGGGGTGTTTTCCCTGGCGGATGCCAGCCTGACCTTTGTATTGGTCGCCGTGGGCGGCTTGGCGGTCGGGGTGGCGTTGAGCTGGCTGGTCGGCCGTCTGCGCGCGTGGATGATTGCGCGGGGCTGGGATGACCCCGCGACCCATGTGGTGTTCATGCTGTTGTTGCCCTTTGCTGCCTACGTGTTGGCTGAGCGTCTGGGCGCTTCGGGCATTTTGTCGGCGGTGGCGGCGGGCATGATGCAGAGCTGGCTCGACCTGCTGCCGCGCCAGACCAGTACGCGTTTGCTCAACCGCAGCGTCTGGTCGCTGCTGGAGTTTGCCTTCAATGGCCTGATTTTCCTGCTGCTCGGCCTGCAACTGCCGGACATCATCAAGGCTGTGGTCAGCCACGAAACCACCCTGTGGCCCACCCTGTTGTACCGCTGCCTGGACGTGGTGGCGATCTTTCTGGTGCTGGTGGTGCTGCGGTTTATCTGGGTGCAGAGCATCTGGCGGCTGTCGGGGTTGCTGCGCAGGCTGCGTGGCAAAAGCGCGCTGACCCTGGTGCCGACGGCCCGCTCCTGCTGGTTGCTGACCGTCGGCGGTGTCCGCGGTGCGGTGACGTTGGCGGGTGTCATGTCGGTGCCCTTGCTGCTGGCGCCGGGCCAGGATTTCCCTGAGCGTGACCTGCTGATCTTTATCGCCGCCGGGGTCATCCTGCTATCGCTGGTCGCCGCTTGCATTGCCCTGCCGTTGCTGTTGCGTGGCGTGGAGAAAAGTCCGGATGAGAAGCGCCACAACGAAGTGCGCGAGGCCTGGAAAAAGACCGCCGTGGCGGCGATCCATGCGTTGGAGGTCGAAGAACCCGTCGAAGCCGAAACGCCGGATGCCGCTCAGGCTGCATTGGCCACCGAGCTCAAGGCGCGGCTGATGGCGGAGTATCGTCATCAGTTGGACGTATTCAATGACTCGGCCGAGGCTCAGGCACTGGCGCTGCAAATGGATCAACTGGAGCGCAGGCTGAGGCTCAAGGCGTTACGTGCGCAGCGCCTGGAGCTCTACCGTTTGAGTCGCCAGCATCAGATTGGCGACGATGTACTGCGCGAGGTATTGGCGGATCTGGATATGAGTGAAGCGAACTTGGGAAGTGTTAAGTAGGGCTGGAACTGATCATTGCCCGGATGCTTGAATTGAGCAGTTTGCCCAAGAGAGTTTTATCTTCTGGATAAAGCGACTGCATGAACTTTTTATCGTCTTCAGACAGTTTGAAGTTGCGCGGGATGGGGGGGCCACTGTTGAGTCTTGAAGCAGGAAAGCCATAGTGCATGATGGATTTGTCATCATAGTTTGCAGAGGCTGTTACCTGGGGGCGTGAAAAAGTCCTGATGATATTGTTATCGGCCTCATAGCTGAATTGCCTACGCGACTCGTACTCGTCATAGATATTCTGTCTATTCAGGTCCAGTGTGCGATCCGGATGCTGGTGCTCATGCTTCAAACCCAGGGCGTGGCCGAATTCGTGTTGAACCGTCGCGGCAATGCCGTCCGGTGAATCTTTGAAGCCAATACTCATGGTCGGTTTGGAGAGGGGGACGTTTTTTGCATCGGTTCCCACGCTTGACCATCCGGCGTGACTGTTATTGTCTGCAGTAATGCGTATGTCACCGTTTGGGCTGTCAATAAATTTCAAGTAGAGGTTAGTGTGCGGCGCCCATTTATTGATGTTGTGCTGTACCAGATCCTTTTGTTCCTGTGTCATGTTCAGTCGCGAGATGGTCAGCACTGAATGTTGAGGCCATAGTTTGTCCGGCATGGCGACGCCGCGTTTGGCTCTACTGTGAGGTGCGTTCACGGAGTGAGGAGAAACGGGACGGGTTGGGATGGTGAGGGGCATGTCGTTCACCTGAGCGTGCGTACCAGATGAACGTGGGTGGAGCATTTAACAGGCTTTGTTCCCATTGATGGGTGCAAGATACATCGGTAATGGCCGCTCCCACGGTGTGGGAGCGGCTTGAAACTCAAACGCGGCGCTGTATGAAATCGCGAATCCGCTCAGCCGCTTCGACACATTCGGCCAATGGCGCAACCAATGCCAGGCGCACACGCCCTGCGCCTGGGTTGAAACCGTCGACTTCGCGGGACAGGTAAGAGCCCGGTACTACCGTCACATGTTCTTCCACAAACAGATCGCGGCAGAAGTCCGCGTCGTCACCGTTCACCTTCGGCCACAGATAGAAGCCGCCGTCCGGGCTTTGTACATCCAGCACCGGTTTGAGGATCGCCAGCACCGCATCGAACTTTTCGCGGTACAGGTCACGGTTGGCCAGTACATGGGCCTCGTCCTGCCAGGCAGCGATGCTGGCTAGCTGGGTTTGCACCGGCATCGCGCAACCATGGTAGGTGCGGTACAGCAAAAAGGCCTTGAGGATGTCGGCGTCGCCGGCCACGAAACCTGAGCGCAGGCCTGGCAGGTTGGAGCGCTTGGACAGGCTATGGAACACCACACAGCGTTTGAAATCCCGGCGCCCCAGTTCGACGCAGGCGCTGAGCAGGCCAGGCGGTGGGGTTTGTTCGTCGAAGTAGAGTTCGCTGTAGCATTCGTCGGCGGCGATCACGAAGTCGTATTCGTCGGCCAGGGCGATGAGTTTTTTCAGTGTGTCGACCGGGATCAGCGCGCCGGTCGGGTTGCCTGGGGAGCACAGGAACAGGATTTGGCAACGTTTCCAGATGTCGGGGGAGACGGCGTCGAAGTCCGGGTTCAAGCCATTGCTATCCAGGCACGGCAGGTAATGCGGCTTGGCCCCGGCCAGGAACGCGGCGCCTTCGTAGATTTGGTAAAACGGGTTGGGGCTAACCACCAGCGCATCGTCGCCACGGTTGACCACGGTCTGGGTGAAGGCGAACAGGGCTTCACGGGTGCCGTTGACCGGCAGGATGTTCCGCGCCGGGTCCAACCAGCCCTTGGGCACATTGAAGCGGCGTTCGCACCAGGCGCCGATGGCTTCACGCAGGGCAGGGGTACCCAGCGTGGTGGGGTACACCGCCATCTGGTCGAGGTTGTTGCTCAGCGCCTCGGCGACAAAGGTCGGGGACTTGTGCTTGGGTTCGCCGATGGACAGTGCAATCGGGCGTTTGTCCGGGTTCGGCGTCACGCTGCCGAGCAGGGCGCGCAGTTTCTCGAAAGGGTAGGGCTGCAACTGGTTAAGGGCGTTGTTCATATAAGCCTCTATCACGGTGAGCGCGGCCCCTGTGGGAGCTGGCTTGCCTGCGATGGCATCACTGCGGTCGACCTGACGGACCGAGGTGTCTGCATCGCAGGCAAGCCAGCTCCCACATGACTCGTGTTCACAAAGTTAAGAATTCAAATAGTCAGTCGGGTCAGCTCAACGCCGGGTTCCTGGGTCACGCTCAATTGTTCCACGATCGCATCCTGCAGGCGGCGACACAGCTCAGGGTCGGACAGCGGCTGGTTATCAGCGTCGGTGATGAAGAACACGTCTTCCACCCGTTCGCCGAGGGTCGCAATCTTGGCGTTCTGCAACGACAGGTCGAACTCCAGGAAAATCCCGCCGATGCGCGCCAGCAGGCCCGGGCGATCCGGCGCGCTGAGTTCCAGCACCGTCACCGGTCGCTGCGCGTCGTTGGAAATGGTCACCTGGGGCGCAAAGGCAAAATGCTTGAGCTGGCGTGGTACCCGGCGTTGGATGATGGTTGGGTAATCGTCCGGGTTGCGCAGGGCTTCGGTGAGGCCTTCGCGGATCTTTTTCACCCGCGCCGGGTTATCGCCAATAGAGTCGCCGTCGGTGTCGAGCACGATGTAGGTGTCGAGGGTGAACTGGCTGCTGGAGGTGATGACCCGAGCGTCATGGATGTTCAGGTTGAGCTGGTCCATGGCGGCCACGGTCACGGCGAAAAAGTCGTGCTGGTCCGGCGCGTAGATGAAGATCTGCGTGCCGCCTTCGAATTCGCGCTGGGTGGTTTCCTTGATCAATACCAGCGGGCCACCGTCGGCCGGCTGCTGCAGGATCGCATCGCTGTGCCAGGCCACGTCGCCGGCTGTGTGGCGCAGGAAATAGTCGTCGCCCAGTTGCGACCAGAGCTGTTCGACGTCGTCCGGGTCGTTACCACCGCGTACCAGAATATCCAGGGCCGCACTTTGGGTGCGGCGGATCTGCTCTTCGCGGTCCACCGGGTTCTCCAGGCCGCGGCGCAGGGCGCGCTTGGTCTCGGTGTACAGCTGGCGCAACAGGCTGGCGCGCCAGGAGTTCCACAACGTGGGGTTGGTGGCGTTGATGTCGGAGACGGTCAGCACATAAAGATAGTCGAGACGGGTTTCATCGCCGACGATTCCTGCGAAATCGTGGATTACCTGTGGATCGGACAAATCCTTGCGCTGGGCAGTGGTCGACATCACCAGGTGGTTTTGCACCAGCCAGACGATCAGACGGCTGTCCCACAGGGGTAACTGGTGACGCTGGCAGAAGGCTTCGGCGTCCACTGCACCGATTTCCGAGTGATCGCCATGGCGACCCTTGCCGATGTCGTGATACAGGCCCGCCAGGTAGATCAGCTCAGGCTTGGGCAGCTTGGCCATCAGTTTACTGGCCAGTGGGAATTTCTCTGACACCTGGGTGTACTGCAACTTACGCAGGTGCTTGATCAGGTTCAGGGTGTGGGCATCGACGGTGTAGATGTGGAACAGGTCGTGCTGCATTTGCCCGACGATAAAGCCGAACTCCGGCAGGTAGCGCCCGAGAATGCCGTAGCGGTTCATGCGCCGCAGGTTGCGGTGGATGCCGATGCGGCACTTGAACAGTTCGATAAACAGGCTGGTATTGCGGATGTCGTTGCGAAATTCGTCGTCGATCAGGTGACGGTTTTCCCGCAGCAAACGGATAGTATCGGCGCGCACGCCTTTGATGTCCGGCTGCTGGGCCATCAGCACGAAGATTTCCAGCATGGCGAACGGGGTGCGGCGGAACACGTTGTCGTTACGTGCTTCGATATAACCGTCATGCAGTTGGAAGCGCGCATTGATCGGCTGCGGCGGCGCTTCGTCTTCGGGGGCCAGGATCACCTCCTCGAAGTGCTGGATGATCAAGTCGCTGAGCTGGGCGATGCTCATGACCACCCGGTAGTACTGTTGCATGAAGCTTTCGATGCTGGTCTTCGCGTCTTCGCCCTCAAAGCCCAGCAGGGTGGCGATGGAGCGTTGGTGATCGAACAGCAGGCGGTCCTCGGAACGCCCGGCGAGCATGTGCAGGGCGTAGCGCACCTTCCACAGGAACTCCTGGGACGAGGCCAGCAGGGTGTTTTCGCTCTCCACCAGGAAGCCTTCGCCAGCCAGGGCGCGCAGGTTCAGCGTGCCGTATTGGCGGCGCGCCACCCACAAAATCGTCTGGATATCCCGCAGCCCACCCGGAGAGCCCTTGACGTTGGGTTCCAGGTTGTATTCGGTGTCGTTGTACTTGTGGTGCCGCGCCTTCTGTTCGGCGCGCTTGGCCAGGAAGAAATCCTTGCTCGGCCACATGTGTGCGGTGCTGGTGACTTCGAGCATGCGCTGGCGCAGGCGCTCGGGGCCGCAGATGGTGCGGCTTTCCATCAGGTTGGTGACCACCGTCAAGTCGGCACGGGCCTCTTCGGCGCATTCATCCACCGAGCGCACGCTCTGGCCGACTTCCAGGCCGATGTCCCACAGCAATGTCAGAAAACGCTCGATGGAATCGCGGAAGGTTTCGTGGTCGGCGCTGTCCAGCAGAATCAACAGGTCGATGTCGGAGTAGGGGTGCAGTTCGCCGCGACCGTAGCCGCCGACCGCCACCAGGGCGATATCGGCGTCTGCACTCCAGCTGAACTGTTCCCAGGCTTTCTGCAGGATGTTATCGACGAACCAGGCGCGGTCTTCGATCAGTCGTCTGATGTCCCGACCACTGCGAAAACGCGCGTCGAGCACCTCGCGCGCCTGGCGGATGGCTTTCTTGAAGGCGGCGATGGGGCTCGCCTTCAATGCCAGCTCGGCCTGGAACTGGCCACGGTCGAAGAGTTCGGGATCCACCTGGGGCATCGGTCGGCTTTCCTATCTATCTATTGAGTCAGTCACACGGTTGAAGCTGGAAAACCGAAGCAACCCTCACGCCGAAACGCGAGGAATGGTGTCGTCTGCGCGCAACGTGAAGATCTCGTAGCCGGTTTCGGTGACCAGCAGCGTGTGTTCCCACTGGGCCGAGAGCTTGCGGTCCTTGGTGATAGCGGTCCAGCCGTCGCCCAGCACCTTGGTATCGGCCTTGCCCTGGTTGATCATCGGCTCGATGGTAAAGGTCATGCCTGCCTTGAGTTCCATGCCGGTGCCGGCGCGGCCGTAGTGCAGGATCTGTGGTTCTTCGTGGAACACGGTGCCGATGCCGTGGCCGCAGAATTCGCGCACCACCGAGAAGCCGTTCTTTTCGGCGTGCTTCTGGATCACTTCACCGATGTCACCCAGGCGGCAGCCTGGCTTGACGATTTCGATGGCCTTGTACATGCATTCCTGGGTCACCTGGGACAGGCGCTCGGCCCAGACCGGCACGTTGCCGACGTGGAACATGCGACTGGTGTCGCCGAAGTAGCGGTCCTTGATCACGGTGACGTCGATGTTCAGGGTGTCGCCGTCCTTCAACGGCTTGTCACCGGGAATGCCGTGGCACACCACGTGGTTGACCGAGGTGCAGATCGACTTGGGGAAGCCTTTGTAGTTCAGCGGCGCAGGGATGGCCTTTTGCACATTGACGATATAGTCGTGGCAGATCTGGTTCAGGGTTTCGGTGGTGACGCCCGGCTTTACATGCTCTGCAATCATTTCCAGCACGTCAGCGGCCAGTTTGCCGGCGATGCGCATGCCGGCGATGTCTTCGGCGGTTTTCAAACTAACGGTCATACAGGCTCTCTCTAGCGCGACGCGCTGAAATCAATACGGTTTACGGGCGTGCGACAAAAGGTTGCTGAATTCGCACAAGCCACAAAAAACGCGATTCTAACAGACGCGGGCGGTAAACCATGAGCCCCTGACGATCGCTTCTATCTATAGGGTGGGGGTAAATCCGCTCTATTCAACGGCTTGCGCACAGATCGCTGCGGTCAGGTGTGATTGCGGGTTTCGTTTTCGCCCTTGCTGTGGTATAAAATGCGCCGCTTTCCGGGGATACCCCGAAAAGCTTAAATCCACACACGTGTCGACACGATGACCTGGGTGCCGGAGGCCTTGATGCCGCTGGTTGGTCATTGGGATACGTGGAGGCCAAACCCGACTTATTAAGGAACTATCATGTCCCAAGTCAACATGCGCGATATGCTGAAGGCCGGTGTGCACTTCGGTCACCAGACCCGTTACTGGAACCCGAAAATGGGTAAATACATTTTCGGCGCGCGTAACAAGATTCACATTATCAACCTTGAAAAAACCCTGCCAATGTTCAACGAAGCTCTGACTTTCGTAGAGCGTCTGGCCCAGGGCAAAAACAAGATCCTGTTCGTCGGCACCAAGCGTTCCGCTGGCAAGATCGTTGCTGAAGAAGCAGCACGTTGCGGTTCGCCGTACGTCGATCACCGCTGGTTGGGCGGCATGCTGACCAACTTCAAAACCATCCGTGCTTCCATCAAGCGTCTGCGTGACCTTGAAGTGCAAGCCGAAGACGGTACTTTCGCCAAGCTGACCAAGAAAGAAGCGCTGATGCGCTCCCGTGACCTGGAAAAGCTCGATCGTTCCCTGGGTGGTATCAAGGACATGGGCGGTCTGCCTGACGCACTGTTCGTTATCGACGTTGATCACGAGCGCATCGCGATCACCGAAGCCAACAAGCTGGGCATCCCGGTTATCGGCGTAGTCGATACCAACAGCAGCCCGGAAGGCGTTGACTACATCATCCCAGGCAACGATGACGCAATCCGCGCTATCCAGCTGTACATGGGTTCGATGGCTGACGCTGTAATCCGTGGTCGCAACCACGTTGCTGGCGGTACCGAGCAGTTCGTTGAAGAAGCTCCGGTAGCTGCCGCTGAGTAACTGACGCCCTGGCGTTGACTCAGTAAGCAAAAAGGGGGCTTGGCCCCCTTTTTGCCACCTCGAAAACCATTTGTCGGCAGCGCAGCTACATCATTTGTAACGTGCAGCGGCCTACAACGGAAATTCGGGAAGAATTGATCGCCCGTTTGATCGGGTGGAATGGTTGAAAACCTATCCAAGAGGATTTTGAAATGGCAGAGATTACTGCAGCGTTGGTTAAAGAACTGCGTGAGCGTACCGGCGAAGGCATGATGGATTGCAAAAAGGCCTTGACCAAGGCCGGCGGCGACATCGAAAAAGCCATTGATGACATGCGTGCTTCCGGCGCCATCAAGGCTGCCAAGAAAGCAGGCAACGTCGCTGCTGAAGGCGCTATCGCCCTGAAGGAAGACGGCAAATCCGCCGTTCTGCTGGAAGTCAACTCGCAGACCGACTTCCTGGCTCTGCAGGATGACTTCAAGGCATTCGTTGCTGCCAGCGTCGAAAAAGCCTTCGCTGACAAGCTGACCACTGTTGAGCCTCTGATCGAAGCTCAAGAAGCAGCTCGTCTGGTACTGGTCGGCAAGGTTGGCGAAAACGTCAACATCCGTCGCCTGGTTCGCGTTGAAGGTGATGTTGTTGGTGGTTACCTGCACGGCAACAAAATCGGTGTAGCAGTTGTTCTGAAAGGCGGCGACGTTGAGCTGGCCAAAGACATCGCTATGCACGTTGCTGCAAGCAACCCTGAGTTCCTGCTGCCTTCGGAAGTGTCTGCCGAAGCGATCGAGCGCGAAAAAGCTGTGTTCCTGCAGCTGAACGAAGAAAAAATCAAAGGCAAGCCAGAAAACATTGTTGAGAACATGGTCAAAGGCCGTATCAGCAAGTTCCTGGCCGAAGCAAGCCTGGTTGAGCAGGCGTTCGTCAAGAACCCTGAAATCAAGGTTGGCGAACTGGCCAAGAAAGCCGGTGCTGAAATCGTTTCCTTCACTTACTTCAAAGTAGGCGAAGGCATCGAGAAGCCGGTCGACAACTTCGCTGAAGAAGTTGCTGCCCAGCTGGCTGCCGCCAAGCAATAAGACAGTCCCAAACTGTCGCCGAAAGAGGCTGCCCGCTCACGCGCGCAGCCTCTTTTCAAATGGGAAGGCCAATTTTATTTGGTTTCCTCTCGGAACTGGCTTACAAAGCCGTGTTCCGATGGCGCTGTGACAGCGTCCAGCTAGAGTGAACGCAAGCCGTAAACGGCTCGCCAAGAATTTTTAAAAAATACGCCGCAGGAGAGATTCGCAATGGCTCAGCAGGGCAGTGGTTATCAGGCTCGCTATAAACGCATTCTACTCAAGCTCAGCGGCGAGGCCCTCATGGGCTCGGAAGAGTTCGGGATCGACCCCAAGGTGCTTGACCGCATGGCGCTGGAAGTCGGCCAATTGGTCGGTATCGGTGTGCAGGTCGGCCTGGTGATCGGCGGCGGCAATCTGTTCCGCGGCGCGGCACTGAGTGCGGCTGGTATGGATCGGGTCACTGGCGACCACATGGGCATGCTGGCCACTGTGATGAACGCCCTGGCCATGCGCGACGCCCTGGAGCGTGCCAATATCTCGGCCATCGTGATGTCGGCTATCTCCATGGTTGGCGTGACCGATCACTACGATCGCCGCAAAGCCATGCGCCACCTGAACTCCAAGGAAGTGGTGATCTTTGCCGCTGGCACAGGCAACCCGT
This sequence comes from Pseudomonas sp. NCIMB 10586, assembly GCF_023127895.1. NCBI lineage: Bacteria > Pseudomonadati > Pseudomonadota > Gammaproteobacteria > Pseudomonadales > Pseudomonadaceae > Pseudomonas > Pseudomonas sp. NCIMB 10586. The sequence continues at coordinate 380,773 of NZ_SPKQ01000042.1, read as the reverse complement.
TCTTCACCACGGATTCGGCGGCGTGCCTGCGCGCTATCGAAATCGATGCCGACGTGGTGCTCAAAGCCACCAAGGTAGATGGCGTATACACTGCAGACCCATTCAAAGACCCGCATGCCGAGAAGTTCGATCATCTGACCTACGATGAAGTGCTGGATCGCAAGCTGGGTGTGATGGACCTGACTGCTATCTGCCTGTGCCGCGACCACAAGATGCCGCTGCGCGTATTTAACATGAACAAGCCCGGCGCCCTGCTGAATATCGTACACGGCGGCGCGGAAGGGACTCTGATCGAGGAAGGCCAACAATGATCAATGAAATCAAGAAAGACGCCCAGGCGCGTATGCAGAAATCCCTGGAATCCCTGAGCCATGCATTTGGTCAGATCCGTACCGGCAAGGCGCACCCGAGCATCCTGGGCAGCGTGATGGTGCCTTACTACGGTTCCGACACCCCGCTCAGCGGCGTGGCCAACGTGACCGTGAAGGACTCGCGCACCCTGCAAGTCGTGGCCTTCGAGCGCAACATGCTCGCGGCAGTCGACAAGGCGATCCAGAGCGCCGGTCTGAACCTCAACCCGACCAACCTCGGCGAGTTGTTGTTGATCTCCATGCCAGCCCTGACCGAAGAAACCCGCAAGGGCTTCACCAAGCAGGCGCGCAGTGCCGCTGAAGATGCGCGCGTTGCCGTGCGTAACATCCGTCGCGATGCGTTGGGTGACCTGAAGAAGCTGGTCAAGGACAAGGAAATCAGCGAAGACGAAGAGCGTCGTGCCGTTGCTGATATCGACAAGTTGACCAAGGACGCCGAAGCCAAGATCACCCAGGCTACCGAAGAAAAAGAAAAGGACCTGATGGCCGTATAAGGGGTCAGGACGCCTTTATGGAAAAGACCAAGCAGACTGTGCCCTCCGTGGTGCCGCGCCATGTCGCGATCATCATGGATGGGAATAATCGCTGGGCGAAAAAACGCTTTATGCCGGGTGTTGCCGGGCATAAAGCGGGTGTTGACGCGGTAAGAGCGGTGATTGAGGTGTGCGCCGAGGCCAAGGTCGAAGTGTTGACCTTGTTCGCCTTTTCCAGTGAGAACTGGCAGCGGCCCGCCGACGAAGTCAGTGCCTTGATGGACCTGTTTTTCAAGGCGCTGCGTCGTGAGGCCAAGCGCCTCAATGACAACAACATCAGTCTGCGCATCATTGGTGATCGCTCGCGGTTCCACCCGGAACTGCAAGTGGCCATGCGCGAAGCCGAGGCTATCACCGCAGGCAGTAATCGTTTTGTGCTGCAGATCGCAGCCAATTACGGCGGCCAGTGGGATATCGCCCAGGCTGCGCAACGGCTTGCCCGCGAAGTGCAGGCCGGCCATCTGCGCCCCGACGACATCACGCCCGAACTGTTGCAAACCTGCCTGGTGACCGGCGACCTGCCGTTGCCGGACTTGTGTATCCGTACCGGTGGTGAGCATCGCATCAGCAATTTCCTGTTGTGGCAGCTAGCCTATACCGAGTTGTACTTCTCCGACCTGTTCTGGCCGGACTTCAAACACGATGCCATGCGCAATGCGCTGGCCGATTTCGCTTCCCGTCAGCGTCGTTTCGGTAAAACGAGCGAGCAGATCGAAGCTGGAGCCCGGGTTTAAATGCTTAAACAACGAATCATCACGGCGCTGATCCTGCTGCCGATTGCCTTGTGCGGTTTCTTCCTGCTTGAAGGGTCCGGCTTTGCGCTGTTTATCGGTCTGGTCGTGAGCCTGGGTGCCTGGGAATGGGCGCGCCTGGCAGGCTTCGGCAACCAGTTGCCGCGTGTGGCGTACGCCGCAGTGGTCGCGGTGTTGTTGTTCCTGATGTACATCCTGCCGGACATCGCACCCTGGGTATTGGGGGCGGCGGTGCTGTGGTGGGCGTTGGCAACATTCCTGGTGCTGACTTACCCACGCACCAGCGGTCAATGGTCCAGCGTGGCCTGCAAGCTGGTGATCGGCTTGCTGATCCTGCTGCCGGCCTGGCAAGGGCTGGTGGAAATCAAGCGCTACCCCATCGGTAATGAATTGATCCTGGCCGTGATGGTGCTGGTATGGGGGGCCGATATCGGCGCCTACTTCTCTGGTCGCGCATTTGGCAAGCGCAAGTTGGCTCCGGCCGTCAGCCCGGGCAAGAGCTGGGAAGGCGTATACGGTGGCCTGGCCTTGACGCTGCTGATCACGCTGGTGGTCGGTTTGGTGCGTGACTGGTCGGTGAAAGAGGTTCTACTGGCCTTACTGGGCACCGCTATCGTCGTGTTTATCTCGGTGGTGGGTGACCTCACCGAGAGCATGTTCAAGCGCCAGGCCGGGATCAAGGACAGCAGTAACCTGCTGCCGGGTCATGGTGGCGTGCTGGACCGCATCGACAGCCTCACTGCCGCGCTGCCGATCTTCGCGGTGTTGCTGTGGATGATCGCTTCGTGAACGGCCTGCAGCAGGTTACCGTACTGGGCGCGACCGGCTCCGTGGGGCTGAGTACCCTGGATGTCATCGCTCGTCACCCGGATCGTTACCAGGTTTTCGCCCTGACCGGCTTCACGCGTTTGCGCGAATTACTGGCCTTGTGCGTGCGCCACTCACCGCGCTTTGCCGTAGTGCCTGAGGCCGCGGCGGCCCGTGGGCTGCAGGATGATCTGCGGGCTGCGGGGTTGACCACCCAGGTGCTGGTCGGGGAAGCGGGGTTGTGCCAGGTGGCGGCCGACGCCGATGTGGATACCGTGGTGGCGGCGATTGTCGGCGCGGCGGGGTTGCGTCCTACCCTGGCGGCAGTCGATGCCGGCAAGAAAATTCTGTTGGCCAATAAAGAAGCCCTGGTCATGTCTGGCGCACTCTTCATGCAAGCCGTGCGCAAGAGTGGGGCGGTCCTGCTGCCGCTGGACAGCGAGCACAACGCAATCTTCCAGTGCATGCCCGGGGATTTCGCCCGCGGCTTGAGCCAGGTCGGTGTGCGTCGGATTCTGCTGACGGCGTCCGGTGGCCCCTTCCGGCAGACTCCGCTGGCTGAGCTTGAGCATGTGTCTCCCGATCAGGCCTGCGCTCATCCGAACTGGTCCATGGGGCGCAAGATTTCCGTGGATTCGGCGAGCATGATGAACAAAGGCCTGGAGCTGATCGAGGCGTGCTGGTTGTTCGATGCACGGCCTGATCAGGTCGAGGTGGTGATTCACCCGCAAAGCGTGATCCACTCCCTGGTCGATTACGTGGACGGTTCGGTGTTGGCGCAGCTGGGCAACCCGGATATGCGCACGCCGATCGCCAATGCCTTGGCCTGGCCGGAGCGGATCGATTCCGGCGTGGCGCCCCTGGATCTGTTTGCGATTGCGCGCCTGGACTTCGAAGCTCCGGACGAGCAGCGTTTTCCGTGCCTGCGCCTGGCGCGGCAAGCGGCCGAGGCGGGTAACAGCGCGCCGGCCATGCTCAATGCGGCCAATGAAGTGGCCGTGGCGGCGTTTCTCGAACGGCGCATCCGCTTTCCGCAGATCGCGAGTATCATCGAGGACGTCCTGAATCTTGAGCCAGTCGTGGCTGTAAATGACCTGGGAGCGGTATTTGAGGCTGATACCAAGGCCCGAGCCTTGGCCCAGCAATGGCTGGATCGCGACACACGTTAGGGTGGGCGCGTTTGAGCCTTCAGGCATCGGATTGAAATGCGGAGAAATTAGATGAGTGCGCTCTACATGATTGTCGGCACCCTGGTTGCTCTGGGTGTGCTGGTTACCTTCCACGAATTCGGCCACTTCTGGGTGGCGCGTCGTTGCGGCGTCAAGGTATTGCGCTTTTCCGTTGGTTTCGGCATGCCATTGTTGCGCTGGCATGATCGTCGTGGCACCGAGTTCGTGATTGCCGCTATCCCGTTGGGTGGCTACGTCAAGATGCTCGATGAGCGCGAAGGTGAAGTGCCGGCTGATCAATTGGATCAGTCTTTCAATCGCAAGACCGTTCGTCAGCGTATCGCAATTGTTGCAGCGGGCCCGATCGCCAACTTCCTGTTGGCAATGGTGTTCTTCTGGGTTCTGGCCATGATGGGCAGCCAGCAGGTGCGCCCGGTCATCGGTGCAGTCGAGGCGGACAGCATCGCGTCCAGGGCCGGCTTGGTGGCAGGGCAGGAAATTGTTTCCATTGATGGCGAGCCGACCACCGGTTGGGGCGCGGTCAATTTGCAGTTGGTGCGCCGCCTGGGTGAAAGCGGCACCGTCAATGTGGTGGTGCGTGACCAGGATTCCAGTGCCGAAACCCCGCGGGCGTTGGCTCTGGACCACTGGCTCAAGGGCGCCGATGAGCCTGATCCGATCAAATCCCTGGGGATTCGTCCTTGGCGTCCGGCCTTGCCGCCGGTACTGGCTGAGCTGGATCCGAAAGGTCCGGCCCAGGCCGCAGGCCTGAAAACCGGTGATCGCCTGCTGGCCCTCGATGGCCAGGCGCTGGTTGACTGGCAGCAAGTGGTCGACCTGGTACGTGTGCGTCCTGATACCAGAATTGTGCTGAAAGTTGAGCGCGAGGGTGCTCAAATCGATGTTCCCGTGACCTTGTCGGTTCGCGGGGAGGTCAAGGCGGCCGGGGGTTACCTGGGTGCCGGGGTCAAAGGTGTCGAATGGCCGCCATCGATGGTTCGAGAGGTCAGCTTCGGGCCTTTGGCCGCGATTGGCGAGGGTGCGAAACGCACCTGGACCATGAGCGTACTGACCCTCGAATCCCTCAAGAAAATGTTGTTCGGTGAGCTCTCGGTAAAAAACTTGAGTGGACCGATAACCATTGCTAAAGTGGCGGGCGCTTCTGCCCAGTCGGGTGTCGCGGATTTCCTGAATTTCCTGGCTTATCTGAGTATTAGCCTTGGGGTTCTGAATTTGCTGCCCATTCCAGTATTGGATGGGGGGCATCTGCTGTTTTATCTGGTCGAGTGGGTGCGTGGTCGCCCCTTGTCGGATCGGGTGCAGGGTTGGGGGATACAGATCGGTATCAGTTTGGTGGTCGGGGTGATGTTGTTAGCTCTGGTCAACGATCTGGGACGACTGTAACGCTTCGCTGAATTGCGAATCTGCCGCATTTTGCGGCAGTTTGTTTATTGCCAGTTGGAATAAGAAAGGACTTCATGAAACGTCTGCTGCTAACTGCGGTTCTCACCGTATTGATGATCGCCGAAGTTCACGCCGAGTCCTTCACCATCTCCGATATTCGCGTCAACGGCCTCCAGCGGGTTTCCGCGGGTAGCGTCTTTGGTGCCTTGCCGTTGAACGTCGGGGAACAGGCGGATGATCGTCGCCTGGTGGAATCCACTCGTGCGCTGTTCAAAACCGGGTTCTTTCAAGATATCCAACTGGGTCGCGAAGGCAACGTCCTGGTCATCACGGTCGTCGAACGACCTTCCGTTGCGAGTATCGCGATCGAAGGTAACAAGGCCATCTCCACTGAAGACCTGATGAAGGGCCTGAAGCAATCCGGCCTGGCCGAAGGCGAGATCTTCCAGCGCGCGACCCTTGAGGGTGTGCGTAACGAACTGCAACGCCAGTACGTTGCCCAGGGCCGCTACTCCGCGACCGTGGAAACCGAAGTGATCCCGCAGCCTCGTAACCGTGTGGGCCTCAAGGTCAACATCAACGAAGGTACCGTCGCGGCCATTCAGCACATCAACGTGGTGGGCAACACCAAATTCGCTGATGACGACCTGATCGACCTGTTCGAGCTCAAGACCACCAACTGGCTGTCGTTCTTCAAGAACGATGACAAATACGCCCGTGAAAAACTTTCCGGTGACCTTGAACGCCTGCGCTCCTACTACCTGGACCGTGGCTACATCAACATGGACATCGCTTCGACCCAGGTGTCCATCACCCCGGACAAGAAGCACGTCTATATCACCGTGAACGTCAACGAAGGCGAGAAGTACAAGGTTCGTGACGTCAAGCTCAGCGGCGACCTGAAAGTCCCTGAGGACCAGGTCAAGTCCCTGCTGCTGGTGCAGAAGGATCAGGTGTTCTCGCGCAAGCTGATGACCACTACCTCCGAACTGATCACTCGCCGCCTGGGTAACGAAGGCTATACCTTCGCCAACGTCAACGGCGTGCCGACCCCGAATGATGAAGATCACACGGTAGACATCACCTTCGTCGTCGATCCTGGCAAGCGTGCCTACGTAAACCGCATCAACTTCCGTGGCAACACCAAGTCTGCGGACGAAGTGCTGCGTCGTGAAATGCGTCAGATGGAAGGTGGCTGGGCTTCGACCTACCTGATCGACCAGTCCAAGACCCGTCTTGAGCGTCTGGGCTTCTTCAAGGAAGTCAACGTCGAAACCCCTGCCGTACCAGGTGTGGATGACCAGGTTGACGTGAACTACGCCGTTGAAGAGCAAGCTTCGGGCTCGATCACCGCCAGCGTCGGTTTCGCACAGAGCGCCGGCCTGATCCTGGGTGGCTCGATCACCCAGAACAACTTCCTCGGTACCGGTAACAAGGTTTCCATCGGCCTGACCCGAAGCGAATACCAGAGCCGCTATAACTTCGGTTATGTCGACCCCTACTGGACAGCTGACGGTGTGAGCCTGGGCTATAACGCCTTCTACCGCACCACCGACTACAAAGACCTCGACGTCGACGTTGCAAGCTATGCGATCGACAGCCTGGGTGTGGGCGCAAACATCGGTTACCCGATCAGCGAAACCTCGCGCCTGACCTTTGGCATCACTGCGCAACAGGATGAGATCAAGACCGGTGTGTACACTGTGGACGAGATCTTTGACTTCACCCGTCGTGAAGGCGACAAGTTCCTGAACTTCAAGGCGTCTGCCGGCTGGTCCGAGTCGACCCTGAACAAAGGTGTGCTGGCAACCCGTGGTCATTCCCAGAGCCTGACTGCGGAAGTCACCACGCCGGGCAGCGACCTGTCGTTCTTCAAACTCGATTACCGCGGCCAGTTGTTCCAGCCGTTGAGCGATAACTACACCATGCGCCTGCACACAGAGCTGGGCTATGGCGACGGTTATGGTTCGACCGATGGCTTGCCGTTCTACGAGAACTACTACGCAGGTGGTTTCAACTCGGTGCGTGGCTTCAAGGACAGCACTTTGGGGCCTCGTGGTACCCCAAGCCGCGGTGTTGACCAAACCGGTAACGTCGGTACTCGCCGCGATGATGACAACGACCCGCTGCCGTTCGGTGGTAACGTGCTGATCCAGGGTGGTGCCGAAATCCTGTTCCCGCTGCCGTTCGTCAAGGACCAGCGTTCCCTGCGGACTTCGGTCTTCTGGGACGTGGGTAACGTGTTCGACTCCAAGTGCGAGCAGATCAAGAACCCAAGCGGTCTGAAGTCCAACACCCAGTGCAACGACGTGAGCCTCAGCAACCTGGCGAGCTCCGTGGGTGTGGGTGTGACCTGGGTGACTGCGCTGGGCCCGTTGAGCTTTGCTCTGGCCATGCCGATCAAGAAACCGGATAACGCTGAAACCCAGATTTTCCAATTCTCCCTCGGCCAGACGTTCTAAGCGTCTGACCCAAGATAACGACAACGGATTCTGTAGGAGTACATCGTGCGTAAGTTGACTCAATTGGTCCTGCTGGCCACTGTGCTGGTAACCACCCCGGCCTTCGCCGAAATGAAAATCGCCGTCCTGAACTATCAGATGGCTCTGCTGGAATCCGACGCGGCCAAGAAGTACGCCGTGGATGCCGAGAAGAAATTCGGTCCGCAACTGACCAAGCTCAAAACCTTGGAAAGCAGCGCCAAGGGCATCCAGGATCGTCTGGTAGCCGGTGGCGACAAGATGCAGCAAGGCGAGCGCGAGCGTCTGGAGCTTGAATTCAAGCAAAAGGCCCGTGACTACCAGTTCCAGTCCAAGGAGCTGAACGAAGCCAAGGCTGTTGCCGACCGTGAAATGCTCAAGCAGCTCAAGCCCAAGCTCGACAGCGCCGTGGAAGAAGTCATCAAGAAGGGTGCCTTTGACCTGGTGTTCGAGCGCGGCGCCGTGATTGACGTCAAGCCTCAATACGACATCACCCGTCAGGTGATCGAGCGCATGAACCAGCTGAAGTAAGCCATGACCGCGACTATCAAACTCGGCGAGTTGGCCGAGTTCCTGGGAGCCACCTTGCGTGGCTCCCCGGAGAAAGAAATCACTGGGCTAGCCACCTTGCAGGAGGCTGGCCCAGCTCAGTTGAGCTTCCTCGCAAATCCCCAATACCGTAAATACCTGGTTGATTGCCAGGCCGCAGCCGTGTTGCTGAAGGCCGCTGACGCTGAAGGGTTTATCGGGGATGCGCTGGTGGTGGCCGACCCGTACCTGTCGTACGCCAAGGCGTCACACCTGTTCGATCCCAAGCCGAAAGCGGCCGGTGGCATTCACCCATCTGCGGTAATTGCCGATGATGCCCAGGTTGACCCTGCGGCCAGCATCGGTGCGTTTGCAGTGATCGAGAGCGGGGCGCGTATTGGTGCAGGTGTCACCGTGGGCGCCCACTGCTTTATCGGCGCACGCTGTGAAATCGGTGCCAATGGTTGGCTGGCCCCACGTGTAACCCTCTACCACGATGTGCGTATTGGTCAGCGTGTGGTCATTCAGTCCGGCGCTGTTATCGGCGGCGAAGGCTTTGGCTTTGCCAACGCCAAAGGTGTCTGGCACAAGATTGCCCAGGTCGGCGGCGTATTGATCGGCGACGATGTGGAGATCGGTGTAAACACTGCGGTGGATCGTGGGGCTTTGGCCGATACGGTGATCGGTAACGGCGTGAAGCTCGACAACCAGATCCAGATCGCCCACAACGTACAGATTGGCGATCACACCGCCATGGCTGCGTGCGTGGGTATTTCCGGCAGCACCAAAATCGGCAAGCATTGCATGCTCGCCGGCGGCGTCGGGCTGGTGGGGCATATCGATATTTGCGACAACGTCTTTATCACCGGCATGACCATGGTGACTCACTCGATTACCGAGCCGGGGGCCTATTCTTCCGGTACCGCCATGCAACCTGCGGCTGAATGGCGCAAGAGCGCGGCGCGTTTGAGGAAGATCGACGACATGGCACGACGTATCAAACAGCTGGAAAAGCGTGTTGGGGACGTGACCCCTGGCGGTAATGCTTCATCTGAAGGCTGATACCATTTCCATATCAAGTGTGCACAGCCGCTAGACTGCCTCCTTGATTTGCTAGCGGGGCGTGCGCTTAGTTCGCCCGCCCCCAATCTTTATTACAGGCTTCCCCCCGAAATGATGGACATCAACGAGATTCGCGAATACCTGCCTCACCGTTACCCGTTCCTGCTGGTGGACCGCGTAGTGGACCTCAATGTCGAGGAAAAGCGCATTCGTGCCTACAAGAATGTCAGCATCAACGAACCATTCTTCAACGGTCACTTCCCAGCGCATCCCATCATGCCGGGCGTGTTGATCATCGAAGCGATGGCCCAGGCTGCCGGTATCCTTGGTTTCAAAATGCTCGACCTCAAGCCTGCCGACGGCACGCTTTACTATTTCGTGGGCTCCGACAAGCTGCGTTTTCGCAACCCGGTCACCCCGGGTGACCAGTTGATCCTGGAAGCCAGGTTCATCAGCTGCAAGCGCCAGATCTGGAAGTTCGAATGCCAGGCCTCGGTAGATGGCAAGCCGGTATGCTCTGCCGAGATCATCTGTGCGGAACGCAAACTATGAGTTTGATTGACCCTCGCGCAATCATCGATCCGTCGGCCGTACTGGCCGCCGACGTTGAGGTCGGCCCCTGGTCGATCGTCGGCGCAGGTGTGGAAATCGGCGAGGGGACTGTCATCGGGCCACACGTGATCCTTAAAGGTCCGACCCGTATTGGCAAACACAATCGTATCTACCAGTTTTCCTCGGTAGGCGAAGACACCCCGGACATGAAGTACAAGGGTGAAGAAACACGCCTGGTAATCGGTGACCACAACATCATCCGTGAAGGCGTCACCATTCACCGCGGCACCGTACAGGATCGCGCTGAAACCACTTTGGGTGATCACAACCTGGTCATGGCCTATGCGCACATCGGCCATGACAGCGTGATCGGCAACCATTGCATCCTGGTCAACAACACTGCGTTGGCAGGCCATGTGCACGTTGACGACTGGGCGATCCTGTCCGGTTTCACCCTGGTGCATCAGTACTGCCATATCGGCGCCCACAGCTTTTCCGGCATGGGTACCGCCATTGGCAAGGATGTCCCTGCATTCGTGACGGTGTTCGGCAACCCTGCCGAGGCTCGCAGCATGAACTTCGAAGGCATGCGCCGCCGCGGTTTCAGCGAAGAGGCGATCCACGCTCTGCGCCGTGCCTACAAGACGGTTTACCGTCAGGGGCTGACGGTTGAGCAGGCGCTGACCGAACTGACCGAGCCGGCAACCCTGTTTCCGGAAGTCGCGGTGTTCCGTGACTCGATCCAGGCGTCGACTCGCGGCATCACTCGCTGATCATGGCCAATCTGCGTATTGCACTCGTGGCCGGTGAAGCGTCCGGCGATATTCTGGGTGCTGGCCTGATGCGAGCCCTCAAGGCCCAGCATCCTGCGGTGGAGTTTATCGGTGTGGGTGGGCCGCTGATGCAGGCCGAAGGGCTTGCCTCCTACTTCCCCATGGAGCGGCTGTCGGTCATGGGGTTGGTGGAGGTGTTGGGACGCCTGCGTGAGCTGCTCGCTCGCCGCAAGCTGTTGATCAAGACGCTGATCGATGAAAAGCCTGACGTCTTTATCGGCATCGATGCACCGGATTTCACGCTCAATATCGAACTAAAATTGCGTCAGGCCGGGATCAAGACCGTGCACTACGTCAGCCCATCCGTATGGGCGTGGCGGCAGAAGCGCGTGTTGAAGATCCGCGAAGGCTGCGACCTGATGTTGACCCTGTTGCCGTTCGAAGCCAGGTTCTACGAAGAGAAGGGCGTACCGGTGCGGTTTGTCGGTCATACCCTGGCCGATGCCATTCCGTTGCAAGCCGATCGTGCTGCCGCGCGTGCCGAGCTGGGTTTGCCCGACGGCCCGTTGGTGGCGTTGATGCCGGGCAGTCGTGGCGGAGAGGTAGGGCGTCTGGGTGCGCTGTTTTTTGATGCCGCCGAACGTCTGCAGGCACAAAAGCCGGGGGTTCGCTTCGTGCTGCCGTGTGCCAGCCCGCAACGCCGCGCACAGATCGAGACCCTGCTGGAAGGTCGCAACCTGCCGCTGACCCTGCTTGACGGCCAGTCCCATCTGGCTCTGGCAGCCTGCGATGCGGTGTTGATTGCGTCGGGCACTGCCACCCTTGAAGCCTTGCTGTACAAGCGGCCAATGGTTGTAGCCTATCGCCTGGCGCCGCTGACCTTCTGGATTCTCAAGCGCATGGTCAAGAGCCCTTATATCTCCCTGCCCAACCTGCTGGCCCAGCGCCTGCTGGTGCCAGAGTTGTTGCAGGACGATGCAACGCCTGAAGCGCTTGCGCAGACCCTACTGCCCTTGATTGACGGCGGCGAAGAGCAGACCCGTGGTTTCGACGACATTCATCGCACGTTGCGTCGTGATGCCTCGAACCAGGCGGCCGACGCCGTGTTGACCTTGATCGGCCATAAACAGGAAGCCTTATGACCACGCAAATGGGGCTGGATTTCAGCCTGGTTGCCCAAGCTCACGAACTGGTGGCCGGTGTTGACGAAGTAGGACGCGGCCCGCTGTGTGGCGCAGTGGTCACGGCGGCGGTAATCCTAGATCCGAACCGCCCGATCCTGGGCCTCAATGATTCGAAAAAGCTTACCGAAGCCCGTCGCGAAAAGCTCTATGACGAGATCTGTGAAAAGGCCCTGAGTTGGCATATCGCTCGCGCTGAAGTCGAGGAAATCGACGAACTTAATATCCTCCATGCAACCATGTTAGCCATGCAGCGTGCTGTTGAAGGGCTGCATATCACCCCGAAAATGGCGATGATCGATGGCAACCGTTGCCCGAAGCTTACGATGCCGTCGGAAGCGGTGGTCAAGGGCGATAGCAAGGTTCCAGCCATTGCCGCCGCCTCGATCCTGGCTAAGGTCAGCCGTGACCGTGAAATGGCTGCGTTCGAATTGATCTACCCCGGCTACGGGATTGGCGGCCATAAAGGCTACCCGACGCCCGTTCATCTGGAAGCTCTGGCTCGGCTGGGCCCGACCCCGATCCATCGCCGCTCGTTTGCCCCGGTACGCCTGGCTTATGAGGCCCGCGAAAGTCTGATCGAGGTTTAGCAGCAAGGCTGATGTTTTTACCAAGGCCCGGTACAATCCGGGCCTTGTTGTTTTCATGTATCAAGACAGGATCACTATGCCGGCTTCATTCGTTCACCTGCGCCTGCACACTGAGTACTCCCTGGTCGACGGCCTGGTACGGATCAAACCACTGGTCAAAACCCTGGTGGGCATGAATATGCCTGCGGTGGCGGTAACCGATCAGAACAACATGTGTTCCCTGGTCAAGTTCTACAAGAACGCCATGGGCGCCGGCATCAAGCCGATCTGTGGCGCCGACCTGTGGCTGTCCAACAAGGACCCGGATAACCCACTGAGCCGCATCAGCCTGCTGGCGATGAACGGCGTGGGTTATCGCAACCTCACTGAACTGATTTCCCGCGGCTTTATCGACGGCCAGCGCAACGGCTCGATCATCATCGAGCGCGAGTGGGTGGCCGAAGCCAGCGAAGGCCTGATCATGCTCTCGGCGGCTAAAGAGGGCGAGATCGGTATCGCGTTGCTGGGCGGTAATCCCCAGGAAGCCGAGGTGCTGGCACGTGAGTGGATGCAGGTATTCCCGGACCGTTTCTACCTGGAAGTCCAGCGTACCAACCGCCCCAACGATGAAGAACATCTGCATGCTGCCGTAGCCCTGGCCGATAAGCTGGGGGCGCCGCTGGTGGCGACCAACGATGTGCGGTTTATCAAGAAAGAAGATTTCGAGGCCCATGAAACCCGCGTGTGCATCGGCGAAGGCCGGGCCCTGGATGACCCGCGCCGCTCGAAGAATTACAGCGAAGAGCAATACCTCAAAAGCGCCGATGAAATGGCGCAACTGTTCAGCGATTTGCCCGAGGCCCTGGAAAACTCCGTCGAGATCGCCAAGCGCTGCAACATCGAAGTGAAACTGGGCAAGCACTTTTTGCCCAACTTCCCGATACCCGATGGCATGACCATCGACGAATACTTTCGCAAAGTGTCGTTCGATGGCCTGGAAGAACGCCTCAGCGTCCTGCTGCCCAAGGACACCACTGAAGACTACGAAGCCAAGCGCCAGGTCTACGTTGATCGGCTGAATTTCGAGCTGGATATCATCATCCAGATGGGATTCCCCGGCTACTTCCTGATCGTAATGGACTTTATCCAGTGGGCCAAAAACAACGGCGTACCGGTAGGTCCCGGCCGGGGGTCAGGTGCTGGCTCGCTGGTGGCCTATGTTCAGAAGATCACCGACCTTGACCCGCTGGAATATGACCTGCTGTTCGAACGGTTCCTGAACCCGGAACGGGTGTCGATGCCCGACTTCGACGTCGACTTCTGCATGGATGGTCGTGACCGCGTGATTGAATACGTGGCCGAGAAATACGGCCGCAACGCGGTAAGTCAGATCATCACCTTCGGTTCCATGGCGGCGAAAGCGGTAATTCGCGACGTGGCGCGGGTGCAGGGCAAGTCCTACGGCCTGGCCGACCGCCTGTCGAAGATGATCCCGTTCGAAGTCGGCATGACCCTGGAAAAAGCCTACGAGCAGGAAGAAATCCTGCGCGACTTTATCAAGGTCGATGAAGAAGCCGCCGAAATCTGGGACATGGCGCGCAAGCTCGAAGGCGTGGTGCGTAACGTCGGTAAACACGCCGGTGGTGTGGTCATCGCGCCGACCAAGCTCACCGACTTTTCACCGATCTACTGCGATGAAGAAGGCGACGGCCTGGTCACCCAGTTCGACAAGGATGACGTGGAGGCGGCCGGCCTGGTGAAGTTCGACTTCCTCGGCCTGCGTACCCTGACGATCATCGACTGGGCACTCAAGACCATCAACCGCGACCGCGCCAAGGTCGGCGAAGAACCGCTGGATATCGCGTTTATCCCGCTGGACGACAAACCGACCTACAGCCTGCTGCAAAAGGCCGAAACCACGGCGGTGTTCCAGCTTGAATCCCGGGGCATGAAAGAGCTGATCAAAAAGCTCAAGCCCGACTGCCTGGAAGACTTGATCGCACTGGTGGCGCTGTTCCGTCCGGGCCCGCTGCAATCGGGCATGGTGGATGACTTCATCAACCGCAAGCACGGTCGCGCCGAGCTGGCTTACCCGCACTCCGACTATCAATACGAGGGCCTCAAGCCTGTATTGGCGCCGACGTACGGCATCATCCTGTATCAGGAACAGGTGATGCAGATCGCCCAGGTAATGGCCGGCTACACCCTCGGTGGTGCGGACATGCTGCGTCGCGCAATGGGTAAAAAGAAACCTGAGGAAATGGCCAAGCAGCGCGGCGGTTTCATTGAAGGTTGCGCCACCAACAACATCGACGCCGACCTGGCCGGTAACATCTTCGACCTGGTAGAAAAATTCGCCGGTTATGGTTTCAACAAATCCCACTCCGCCGCCTATGGCCTGGTGTCGTACCAGACCGCCTGGCTGAAAGCCCACTACCCGGCGCCGTTCATGGCTGCGGTACTGTCGGCCGATATGCACAACACCGACAAGGTCGTGACCTTGATCGAGGAAGTGCGCACCATGAAGCTGCGCCTGGATGCGCCGGACGTGAACGCCTCTGAGTTCAAGTTCACGGTGAACGACGAAGGCCGCATCATCTATGGCCTCGGCGCGATCAAGGGCGTGGGCGAAGGCCCGGTGGAGGCCATCACCGAAGCGCGTCAGGATGGGCCATTCAAGGACCTGTTCGACTTCTGCGCGCGTGTTGACCTCAAACGCATCAACAAGCGTACCCTTGATGGCTTGATCCGCAGCGGCGCGCTCGACCGTCTCGGCCCGTATTTCCATGATGAGCCGAAGGCTTACCAGGCCAATATCGACCGTAACCGTGCGGTGCTGCTCACCGCCATGGAAGAGGCGATCAAGGCTGCCGAACAGACTGCCCGCACCCATGACAGCGGCCACGCCGACCTGTTTGGCGGGCTGTTCGTCGAAGAGGATGCGGATGTCTACGCCAATCATCGCAAGGCCAAGGAGCTGACCCTCAAGGAACGCCTCAAAGGTGAGAAAGACACCTTGGGCCTGTACCTCACCGGCCACCCGATTGACGAGTACGAAGGCGAAATCCGCCGTTTCGCCCGCCAGCGCATTATCGACCTCAAGCCCGCGCGGGATACCCAGACCGTCGCCGGCATGATCATCGCCCTACGGGTGATGAAAAATAAAAAGGGCGACAAAATGGGCTTCATCACCCTGGATGACCGCTCGGGCCGGATCGAAGCGTCACTGTTTGCCGACGCGTTCCACTCCGCCCAGTCGCTTTTGCAGACCGACGCCATGGTGGTGGTGGAAGGGGAGGTCAGCAATGATGACTTCTCCGGTGGCCTGCGCCTGCGTATCAAGCGGGTGATGAGCATGGAAGATGCGCGCACCAACCTGGCCGAAAGCCTGCGCTTGAAGGTCAAGACCGAAGCGCTCAAGGGCGATCAGCTACGCTGGTTGGGTGACCTGCTCAAACGTCACCGCGGCGCGTGCCCGGTAACCATGGAGTACACCGGCAGCGACGCCAAGGCCATGTTGCAGTTTGGTGAGACGTGGCGGATTGATCCGGCTGATGGCTTGATTCAAGCTTTGCGTGACCAGTTCGGGCGAGACAACGTCTTCCTCCAATACCGTTGACGGTCAGTACCCCTGACCTCGGCTGAACATTTAATCTCGACCTAAACGCGCCTCTCCCTTAAGGTAGGGCGCGAATAGACAACCGGCTGGCCAGGCACTCCTTGGCCGTCGACCCAAGACGGACGCTTATGAACCCGAATTTTCTTGATTTCGAACAGCCGATCGCTGACCTGCAAGCCAAGATCGAAGAGCTGCGCCTGGTCGGCAATGACAATTCGCTGAATATCGGCGACGAAATCGCTCGCCTGCAAGACAAAAGCAGCACGCTCACCGAAGACATCTTCGGCAAGCTGACCAGTTGGCAGATCGCGCGCCTGGCTCGCCACCCGCGCCGTCCGTACACCCTGGACTACATCGAACACATCTTCACCGAGTTCGATGAGCTGCACGGCGACCGCCACTTCTCCGACGACGCGGCCATTGTGGGCGGTATCGCTCGCCTGGACGACCAGCCGGTAATGGTGATCGGCCATCAGAAAGGCCGTGAAGTGCGCGAGAAAGTCCGTCGCAACTTCGGTATGCCGCGTCCGGAAGGCTACCGCAAGGCTTGCCGCCTGATGGAAATGGCCGAGCGCTTCAAGATGCCGATCCTGACCTTCATCGACACACCGGGCGCATACCCGGGTATCGACGCCGAAGAGCGCAACCAGAGTGAAGCGATTGCCTGGAACCTGCGCGTCATGGCTCGCCTGAAAACCCCGATCATCGCCACCGTGATCGGTGAAGGTGGTTCCGGCGGTGCGCTGGCCATTGGCGTGTGCGACCAGTTGAACATGCTGCAATATTCGACCTACGCGGTGATTTCGCCGGAAGGTTGCGCCTCGATCCTGTGGAAAACCGCAGAGAAGGCGCCGGATGCGGCTGAAGCCATGGGCATCACCGCCGATCGCCTCAAGGGCCTGGGTATCGTGGACAAAGTGATCGCCGAGCCACTGGGCGGCGCCCACCGTGACCCGGCCGCGGCTGCCGCGACCATCCGTGCTGAACTGGGCTCGCAACTGGCGATGCTCAAGAAGCTGGATAACGAAGCGCTGCTGGCCCGTCGTTACGAACGCCTTATGAGCTACGGTCTCTAAAGTCTACGCCGTAACTCAATGTGGGAGGGGGCTTGCTCCCGATAGCGGTGGATCAGTCACCAGATGCAGTGACTGACACTCAGCAATCGGGAGCAAGCCCCCTCCCACATTTGCTTTGTGTATGCTCGGCTTATGTATTCCAGATTTGCGGCGGGGACATCTGATGAAACCGGCTCTACCCGCCAGACTCCTGAAAACCCTGGCCCCCTGGCGCAATGCTCCGGCCTGGCGCATTGCATTCTCCGGTGGCCTCGACTCCACCGTCCTGCTGCACCTTCTGGCTTCCCTGGCAAACACCGAAACCCTGCCGCCCATCAGCGCTGTGCATGTCCATCATGGGCTGCAAGCGGCCGCTGACGCCTGGCCCAGTCATTGCCAAGCGTTATGTGACAGCCTGGGCATACCTTTGCAGGTCTTGCGTGTGCAGGTGCAACCCGGTGCCAGCCTGGAGCGTGCCGCGCGTAACGCACGTTACCAGGCGTTTACCGAGGTGATCGGGGCAGGGGAGGTGCTGCTCACCGCCCAGCATCGCGACGATCAAGCCGAGACCCTGCTGTTCCGCCTGTTACGCGGAGCCGGAGTGCGTGGGTTGGCGGCAATGCCCGAGCGTCGCCCGTTGGCGACGGGGCACTTGGTGCGGCCATTGCTGGCGGTTTCCCGCGGAGCACTGCAAGCCTACGCCCACGAACACCAATTGAAGTGGATTGAAGACCCTTCGAACGCCGATCCACGGTTCTCTCGCAATTACCTGCGTCGCCAAGTCTTTCCAGCGCTGACTCAACGCTGGCCCCAGGCAGTCTTGAGCCTGGCCCGCACTGCCGAGCACCTGAGTGAAGCCCAGGGCCTGCTCGACGAACTGGCGCACATGGATCTGACCGCCGCCGATCAGCCTTCAGCGTTTCCCTGGCTGCCTTTGCCTTCCTTGGTCCTTGCTCCGTTGCGCGATCTTTCCGATGCGCGCCAGCGCAATGCCTTGCGTCATTGGCTGAATCCCCTGACTCGTCTGCCCGACAGTGACCACTGGGCCAGTTGGTACGCCCTGCGCGATGCCAAGGGGGACGCACAGCCGTTATGGCGCCTGGCTGACGGTCAGCTTCATCGTTGCGGCGAGCGCATTTGGTGGCTGCCTTCCACGTGGTCGGAATTTTCCGACGTGTCGGTGAGCTGGCCCGATCCGCGAAATCCACTAGAGTTACCCGGGAACGGCCAACTGATGTTTGCCGGCAAGGCTCCCGAGGGACCCTTGTCGATTCGTTATCGCCAGGGTGGCGAAATCGTCGAAGTGCCAGGTCGAGGCCGGCGTGATCTCAAGCGCCTGTTGAATGAAAGTGGTATGCCGGGCTTCGTCCGTGGCAGATTGCCGCTGGTCTATCGGGGCGAGCAATTGCTGGCTGTACCAACGCTTGCGGGGCTGAGGGCCAGTCCGCTGGATGACTGGCAATTACATTGGTTGCCACAGACCTGCGATCAAGGTTTGAGCTGATAGCGCCTTTCCGGTAGACTACGCTCCCTTCTTGATACAACTTCTGTGGATTCGACTGAATCGCAGCAGTTGCCGATTACCAAGCAGTCTTTGCTGGGCGATTCCAAAAAATGTGTAGCGATCAACGTACCGGTGTTTCCTTGCTGGTCTGTCACAACGCGGCGGTTTTTTTGAAAGGTGCACTGTGATTAATGCAGGTGATCGGGGGCTTCGGCCTTCCTTCGCTTTCCCCGGCGGCTCGGACCGCTTTAACGCAGACTTCTAGGGTTTTTCATGACGCGCTACATATTCGTCACGGGCGGTGTTGTTTCTTCATTGGGGAAAGGCATTGCCTCCGCTTCATTGGCGGCCATCCTGGAGGCGCGGGGGCTTAAAGTCACCATGCTCAAGCTGGACCCGTACATCAACGTCGACCCGGGCACCATGAGCCCGTTCCAGCACGGTGAAGTGTTCGTCACTCACGACGGCGCCGAGACCGACCTGGACCTGGGCCACTACGAGCGGTTCATCCGCACGACCATGACCCAGAACAACAACTTCACCACTGGCCGTGTCTACGAGCACGTGCTGCGCAAAGAGCGCCGTGGTGACTACCTGGGTGCAACCATCCAGGTGATCCCGCACATCACCGACGAAATCAAGCGCCGCATCATCAAGGGTGCAGGCGATGCCGACGTGGCCATGGTCGAGATCGGTGGCACCGTGGGTGACATCGAGTCCCAACCGTTCCTCGAAGCCATCCGCCAGCTGCGTTTCGAAGTCGGCGCCAAGCGCGCGATGCTGATGCACCTGACACTGGTGCCGTACATCGCCACTGCCGGCGAAACCAAAACCAAGCCTACCCAGCACTCGGTCAAGGAGCTGCGTTCCATCGGCCTGCAACCGGACGTACTGGTTTGCCGTTCCGATCACCCGATCGACATTTCCTCGCGCCGCAAGATCGCGCAATTCACCAACGTTGAAGAGCGTGCGGTGATCGCGCTGGAAGACGCCGACACCATCTACAAGATCCCGGGCATCCTGCATTCGCAGGGGCTGGATGATTTTGTGGTCGAGCGTTTCGGCCTGCAGTGCAATGGCGCGGACCTGTCCGAGTGGGAAGCCGTGGTCGACGCCAAGCTCAACCCTGAGCATGAAGTCACCATCGCCATGGTCGGCAAGTACATGGAGCTGCTGGACGCGTACAAGTCGCTGATTGAAGCGATGAGCCACGCCGGCATCAGCAACCGTACCAAGGTCAACCTGCGCTACATCGATTCCGAAGACATCGAGAACCAGGGCACTGCGCTGCTCGAAGGCGTTGACGCGATTCTCGTGCCGGGCGGTTTCGGCCTGCGTGGCGTGGAAGGCAAGATCACCGCGGTGCAATACGCTCGCGAGAACAAGGTGCCCTACCTGGGTATCTGCCTGGGCATGCAAGTGGCCGTTATCGAGTTCGCCCGTAACGTGCTGGGCTGGAAAGACGCCAACTCCACCGAGTTCGATCACAGCAGCGGCCACCCGGTCGTCGGCCTGATCACCGAGTGGGAAGACGCCACCGGCGCCGTTGAAACCCGTACCGAAACGTCCGACCTGGGCGGCACCATGCGCCTTGGTGCGCAGGACTGCTTGCTGGAAGCCGGCTCGCTGGTACACGACTGCTACGGCAAGGACGTAATCGTCGAGCGTCACCGTCACCGCTATGAAGTGAACAACAATCTGCTGCCGCAGATCAAAGAGGCTGGCCTGAAGATTTCCGGTCGCTCCGGTGACGGCAAGCTGGTTGAAGTGGTCGAAGCGCCGGATCATCCGTGGTTCGTGGCCTGCCAGTTCCACCCGGAGTTCACCTCGACGCCGCGCGACGGTCACCCGTTGTTCAGCGGTTTCGTCAAAGCAGCACTGACGCAACATCAGAAGAAGGCGTAACCCTGATGGCCCAGAAGATCATTCGCGTAGGCGATATCGAGATTGCCAACGACAAGCCCATGGTGCTGTTCGGCGGCATGAACGTGCTGGAAAGCCGCGACATGGCGATGCAGGTCTGTGAAGAATACGTGCGGGTTACCCAGAAGCTGGGCATCCCATACGTGTTCAAGGCCAGTTTCGACAAGGCCAACCGTTCTTCCGTGACCTCCTATCGCGGCCCGGGCCTTGAAGAAGGCATGCGGATCTTCCAGGACATCAAGCAAGCCTTCGGCGTGCCGATCATCACCGACGTCCACGAGCCTGAGCAGGCTGCCGTGGTCGCCGAGGTGTGCGACATCATCCAGTTGCCGGCCTTCCTGTCGCGCCAGACCGACCTCGTGGTCGCCATGGCCAAGACCGGCGCTGTGATCAACATCAAGAAAGCCCAGTTCCTCGCCCCTCAGGAGATGAAACACATCCTGAGCAAGTGCGTGGAAGCGGGTAACGACCAGTTGATCCTCTGCGAGCGTGGTTCGAGCTTCGGCTACAACAACCTCGTGGTGGACATGCTCGGTTTCGGCATCATGAAACAGTTCGAATACCCGGTGTTCTTCGACGTGACCCACGCGCTGCAAATGCCCGGTGGTCGTTCGGACTCTGCCGGTGGGCGACGTGCCCAGGTCACCGACCTGGCCAAGGCGGGCATGAGCCAGTCGCTGGCGGGCCTGTTCCTTGAAGCCCACCCGGACCCGGACAACGCCAAATGTGATGGCCCATGCGCCCTGCGCCTGGACAAGCTGGAGCCATTCCTGGCCCAACTCAAGCAGTTGGACGAGCTGGTCAAGAGTTTTCCGACGGTAGAGACCGCGTAACTGCCATTTCTCCGGTAGAATTTCCCACGCTAAATGCTCAGGCCCTTGGGCCTGAGCCTTGTCGTCTGCAAGCCTGCCCCGTTGTTCCACCCTTGCGGTCGGTCAAAAGATTTCCTTCAGCTGCGTCGTTTTCGTCAACTTTGGAGTGTTTACAACAATGGCAAAAATCGTCGACATCAAAGGTCGTGAAGTTCTCGACTCCCGTGGCAACCCCACCGTCGAAGCCGACGTGCTTCTCGATAACGGCATCATCGGCAGCGCCTGCGCGCCGTCCGGTGCTTCCACCGGTTCGCGCGAAGCGCTGGAACTGCGTGATGGCGACAAGAGCCGTTACCTGGGCAAGGGTGTACTCAAGGCTGTAGCCAACATCAACGGTCCGATTCGTGACCTGTTGCTGGGCAAGGACCCGCTGGACCAGAAAGCCCTGGACCACGCGATGATCAAGCTCGACGGCACTGAAAACAAAGGCAGCCTCGGCGCCAATGCAATCCTCGCCGTGTCCCTGGCTGCCGCCAAGGCAGCAGCTCAGGACCAGGACCTGCCGTTGTACGCGCACATCGCCAACCTGAACGGCACCCCGGGCGTCTACTCGATGCCGGTACCGATGATGAACATCATCAACGGTGGCGAGCACGCGGATAACAACGTCGACATCCAGGAATTCATGGTGCAGCCGGTGGGCGCCAAGTCCTTCTCCGAAGGCCTGCGCATGGGCACCGAGATTTTCCATCACCTCAAGGCTGTACTGAAGGCCCGTGGCCTGAGCACCGCTGTGGGTGACGAAGGTGGTTTCGCACCGAACCTGGCCTCCAACGAAGATGCACTGAAAGTGATCTCCGAAGCCGTGGCCAACGCCGGCTACAAACTGGGCACCGACGTGACCCTGGCCCTGGACTGTGCGGCCAGCGAATTCTTTGAGGATGGCAAGTACAACCTGTCCGGCGAAGGCCAGGTGTTCAACTCAGAAGGTTTCGCTGAATACCTGAAGGGCCTGACCCAGCGCTACCCGATCATCTCGATCGAAGACGGCCTGGACGAGTCCGATTGGGATGGCTGGAAAATCCTCACCGACAAGATCGGCGAGAAAATCCAGCTGGTGGGCGACGACTTGTTCGTGACCAACACCAAGATCCTTAAAGAAGGCATCGACAAGAAGATCGCCAACTCGATCCTGATCAAGTTCAACCAGATCGGCACCTTGACCGAAACCCTGGAAGCCATCCAGATGGCCAAGGCTGCGGGCTACACCGCCGTGATCTCCCACCGCTCCGGCGAAACCGAAGATTCCACCATTGCCGACCTGGCCGTGGGCACTTCGGCG
Organism: Pseudomonas sp. NCIMB 10586; assembly: GCF_023127895.1. NCBI lineage: Bacteria > Pseudomonadati > Pseudomonadota > Gammaproteobacteria > Pseudomonadales > Pseudomonadaceae > Pseudomonas > Pseudomonas sp. NCIMB 10586. The sequence goes on along the minus strand of NZ_SPKQ01000042.1, from coordinate 358,337 downwards.
GGCCAGATCAAGACCGGCTCCCTGTGCCGTTCCGATCGCGTTTCCAAGTACAACCAATTGCTGCGCATCGAAGAGCAATTGGCAGGTAAAGCCAAGTACAACGGTCGCGGCGAGTTTCGCGGCTAAGCAGTAAATGGTAAAAAGTCGGCGGGTTGCGTCAGAAATTTCACGAAAGTGTGAATTTCGGCGCTAATCTGCTGACTGACAAGCGCAAGCCTGGTTTTTCCAGGCTTTGTGCTATCAGTTGCTGCAAAAGGTTTGCATGACTGTCTTTTTTCACTGGATATCCGGATTTCGATGCGCAGTCCCAATTGGTTGTTCCTCGTCTTGCTCTTGTTGCTGGCTGGCCTGCAGTACCGCCTATGGGTCGGTAATGGCAGCTTTGCGCAGGTGGAAGAGCTGACCCAGCAAATTGCCGACCAGCGTGCCGAAAACGAACGCCTGCTGGAGCGCAACCGTGTCCTGGACGCCGAAGTGCTTGAGCTGAAAAAAGGTACGGAGACCGTTGAAGAGCGGGCTCGTCATGAGTTGGGCATGGTCAAGGAGGGCGAGACCCTCTACCAGTTGGCCCAATGAATAACGATCTACCGGCCTTCTGGGCCGTGATTCCTGCCGCGGGCGTCGGTGCCCGTATGGCCGCGGACCGTCCCAAGCAATACCTGCAATTGGGCGGGCGCACTATTCTCGAACACAGCCTCGGCTGTTTTCTCGACCACCCCTCGCTCAAGGGCCTGGTGGTCAGTCTTGCTGTTGATGATCCTTATTGGCCCACCCTGGCGTGCGCCACAGACCCGCGCATCCAGCGTGCGGACGGTGGCTCGGAACGCTCGGGCTCGGTGCTTAATGCACTGCTGCACCTTAATGCCCTGGGTGCCAGTGATGATGACTGGGTGCTGGTGCATGACGCGGCGCGGCCTAACTTGAGCCGTGATGACCTCGACAAACTCTTGGCTGAACTGGCGGATGACCCGGTGGGCGGTCTGCTGGCGGTGCCGGCTCGCGACACGCTCAAGCGCGTCGACAAGCATGGCCGCGTGGTGGAAACCGTTGACCGCAGCCTGATCTGGCAGGCTTATACGCCGCAGATGTTCCGCCTGGGGGCCTTGCACCGCGCCTTGGCCGACAGCCTGGTGGCGGACGCCGTGATCACCGACGAAGCGTCGGCCATGGAATGGTCCGGCCAGGCGCCGCGGCTGGTCGAAGGGCGTGCGGACAATATCAAGGTCACCCGCCCCGAAGACCTTGAATGGCTGCGTCAGCGCCGGGCTTATCAGGCGTCCTGACCCTCAGCCGTAGACTTGCTCCAACCCGGGCAGGGTTTTCAGCTCGCTCACCAATGCCTCAATGTTGTCGAATGGCTTCTCATCAATAGGCCAGCCGACCACGTTGATGGAGTTCCGGCCTTCCTGGCTGTTGATCCTGAAACTGCGCAGGTCCCCGCGTCGGGACCGATAGTCAATGTGGGTGGCCTCGGTGAGCATGAATTGGCCTGGCCGTGTCAGCAGTGCCTGGGCCGACTTCACCACTCGACTGTGCGAAGGGCCGGGCTGTGATTCCATTGAGTGCTGCAACGCGGCAGGATCAACGCGCAAGACCAGGTTGGCTTTGACCGTGCCTTCCCCTTTGTTCAGGCCCAGGCTGGCGGTGCGCCCCGGATCGACTTCGATGCCCAACGGGTGGGTGCCCATCCTATCTTCTATCCGCAGGCCGATGCTGCCGGTGAGTTCGGCCAGCCCAGGGATGTCCTTGAACGTATTGGTATGGGTATCGCCCACCAGTGCGACCCATTTACCGGGTTGGCGCTTGGAGGTCTGGATCCACTGAATCACCTCGGTAGCGTAATAGTTCATCATCCGCTGGCGCAGGGTTCCCGCACTGTCGCGCATATCGCGAAGTATGTAGCTCACGGTGCAGTCGATCGGCTGGATCTTGATTCCGGCCTCTCGGGCTTTGGTCACGACGTTTGTGAATGAGTAATAGTGGTTTCGGGGCAATGGGTAGATCCCGTTCAGGAAGTTTGTCAGCGCCTCGGCCATAGGGGCGTTCTTCGACCGGTAAAAAGCCTTCAGCATCGGAATATGCACATCCGTCAGCAGATGTTCGAAGTAGATGCGTTTGACACCTTGGCTGGCGAGTATCTGCATGTTGTCGATCAGAAAGGCTTTGCTCGATTCGGCGCTGTGGCTTTCGCCGATCACGAGGCCGTCACTGGCACGTAGCAGTTTCTCGATAATGCTTTGCTGTGATTCGTTCAAGCTCAAGCGGGGGAGGACCGGCTGCAGGGGCGAGTAGGGCAGGTGGTGAAAGAAGATCGCCGAATCCTGGTTTAATTGGCTCCTTTTCTCAAAGAACAGTCTCCGGGCGTTGCTGATCGACTGTGCATCCATTCCGAAGGGTTCGAAATCTTCCGAAAATGAGCTGGTGTCGGTGAGCATCTGCACGACGGTCTCGCGCACGGGCGCTGGCATCTGGTAGGCGCTGAAGAAACTCAACTGCTGGGTGCTATCGAACAGTTTGTAAACCCGTTGCCAGGCATTGCGAAATGCCCCCCCTCCGGTCAATCCGGCACGTCGCCATTGCAGGTCGGAGCTCTGAATAGCGTAGAGACCCGTGGCTTGAGTCTTCTCGGGGGCTTCTGGATTATTCACGAACAGCTCAAAAGAACCCCAGTCATTCGGGCTTTTGTAGGTCAGGAAGGTCTCGCCCTGAATCTTGACGGTCTGCAGGCCGCTGGGAGATGTTGCAGCGACCAGGGGGCGAGTCTCGGTTTGGGCGGAGGCCTGAGTGATCACCTTGACGTTGATCTGGCCCTCCTCTGCCCGCGTAGCCGGGCCAAGCACGGGGCGTAACGCCTCGAGACTGCTCGCGCCTTTGCTGATGCCGTGGATAACCACCGGGAGCGCGTTCAGGGCGCCGAACACCATGCGCTCAACGGCGTGGGGTTTGTCCTTGAGCACGTCATCGGCGCCGATCGCCATGCCAGTCAAACCTGAGGTAATGAAACAAAACTCCGCCAGCAACGCGGTGCCCATGGTCAGCGCCACGGGGATCGCCAGCAGGCAGGCTTTATCCAAGGCGTCGAGGGTGTCGGCTTTGAATGTGTCCAAGGGCGAGACAACGGTTTTGGCTGCCAATTTTGCAATCCGACTGCGGATCTGTCGTGCGATAAACGCAAATGGGTTGCTTCTGAGCGCCGGATACATTGGGTTATTAATGTATTGCTCGGGGTCCCAATAACCGTTGCGCAACAAGCTATTGAAAAAACCGGCGGGGCTGGAAGATTCCGGGTACATCGCCATACCGATCAATGCTTCCTCGACACCACAGTAGATCAGGCCGGAGTCAATCGAGTCGGGTTCAAAGTGGTTGGTCAGCGCTTTGCGCTGGGTCGGGTCCTTGGCCACTTTTACCAGCGCATTGCGCATGTCCGTTGGGCTGTTGAAACCATGGATGGGGGAGGAGTTGCCGGGGACGTACAGCAGGGTGATCTGGCTCTGGGTGTCGGTAATCGTAAGAATGTCGGTGGCGTCGAACTGATGAATGCGCAGCACGCGCACGGATAAGTTTTTATCCGGTGAGTAGGGCGCCTGAAAATCTTCAAGGGTCAGGTTGCTGGCGTCCCTGTCGACGCCGATACCTGCCGCTCGTGCGGCCAGTTGCCGTTCTGCTTCGGTGAGCGTGAATTCTTCGTACTGATTGAGGTAAGCCTTGGCGAAGGCAATGCGCATCAGGGTGGTGTAATTGTCCCGATGCTCCCCCCAGAATTGGGTGATGGCCTTGTCATAGGTTTGTTCAAAGTTGCTTGAGTCAATCACCTTTCTGAGAACGGCTGGCGCGATCTCCAGTTGGGTGGTCGGGTCGTAGGCCTGAGGTTCGCTTTGCCGGTAAAGCGCCTCATACCGTCTGGGCGGGATCCAGCCGGAAGTGATGAACTCTTCGTTGAACATTTGCGGTATGCGGTTATCCATCAGGCGCGGCAGTTCATCGACGATATTGAAGTACGGCGCGATAGTGGAAAAGCCCGTGTTGTTGATCATGCCGCCAGGGGCATGGGGCGCATTGCAGATCATGGCCTCGGTCAGGCTCATGGATTGGACGATCACTGCAGTGTAGGGTGCATTGGGATTGTCGAGGTTGTATTCCAGAGTGGTCAGGAACGTAGTATCCGGGTCCAGTTGTTCCTGAGTGAATGGTTGTAGATGCTCGCAAAGCAATTGGGCTGCGATTGCGCTGGGCACCGGAAAGTCGGCCAGAACCTTTCGGACAAAATGATTGATATGCTGGAGTTGCCGAGTGTTGGACGTCATGGGCTTGCCTGGTTTTCTAATGAAAGCGGTTATTAACCGGTGTCCAGGCAATGCACGAACGGTAGCTGTTTATGTTCGATAGACCGAATTGTCACCCAAGCCTTCTTTGAGAAAGTCCACCAGCTTCCTGACCTTCGGCGACAAATGCCGCTGCTGCGGGTACAGCGCCCACACCGCCGTATTCGGTGGCTGATGCGCCTCCAGCAATGACACCAGCGCACCACTGTGCAAATGCTCCAGCACGTAATAATCCGGCAACTGACACAGCCCTACACCTTGCAGCGCCGCATCCAGCACCGCCTGCCCACTGTTACAGCGCCAGTTTCCCTGAACCCTTTGGGAAAATTCCCGCCCGTCCTGGGCCAGTTGCCAGATATCCGAGCTGCCGATCAGGCAGTTATGCCGACTCAATTCCGACAAGCTATGGGGCCGACCATACCGTTCCAGGTAGGAAGGGGAGGCGCACAGGTACATGCGTCGCGGTGCCAGGCGGCTGGCGACCATGCGCGAGTCTTGCAGGCGACCCAGGCGGATGGCCAAATCCAGGCCCTCGTGCACCAGATCCAATTGACGGTTGCTCAGTTCGATATCCACCCGCAGTTGCGGATAGAGCGCCATGAACCGGGTCACCAGTGGCACGATAAAGCGCTCGCCATAGGCGACTGCGCAGGTCATGCGCAACATGCCCTTGGGTTCGCTGGTGAGGTCGCCTACTGCCCGCAGGGCTTCTTCGCGACCATCCTGCAAACGCTGGCAATGTTGCAGAAACGTCTGACCCGCTTCGGTCAGCGTCACCTTGCGTGTACTGCGATACAACAGGCGCGTTTGCAACCGCTCCTCCAGGCGTGCCACCTGGCGGCTTATATGGGACGACGATACTCCCAGGCGCTCTGCCGCCGCCGTGAATTGGCTGCACTCGGCCACTGCGACGAATTCGTCGATGCCTTCCCAGCGGTTTTCCAGCATGGTCATTATCCCTGTACAGCAATAAAGTTTTGCTTTCGCCTGGATTATTAATCAGGCAGCCATGTTTTACACTGCTGCAATCAATTTTTAACCCCCTGGAGAAACCCGGATGATCAAGTCCCGCGCCGCCGTAGCCTTCGAAGCCAAGAAGCCCCTTGAGATCGTGGAAGTGGACGTCGCCATGCCCAAGGCTGGCGAGGTGCTGTTGCGGGTGGTTGCCTCCGGCGTGTGCCACACCGATGCCTATACGTTGTCGGGTGCGGACCCGGAAGGCATTTTTCCGTCGATCCTGGGTCACGAAGGCGGCGCAGTGGTCGAAGCCATCGGCGAGGGCGTAACTTCAGTCGCTGTCGGCGATCATGTGATCCCGCTGTACACCCCGGAATGTGGCAAGTGCAAATTCTGCCTGTCGGGCAAGACCAACCTGTGCCAGGCCATCCGTTCTACCCAAGGCAAAGGCCTGATGCCGGATGGCACTACGCGCTTTTCCTACAAGGGCCAGCCGATCTTCCACTACATGGGCACGTCGACGTTCTCCGAGTACACCGTGTTGCCGGAAATCTCCGTGGCCAAGATTCCTAAGGAAGCTCCGCTGGAAAAAGTCTGCCTGCTTGGTTGCGGCGTCACCACAGGCATCGGCGCGGTGCTCAACACCGCCAAGGTCAAACCGGGGGACACCGTGGCTATCTTCGGGCTGGGCGGTATTGGCCTGTCGGCCGTGATCGGCGCGGTCAAGGCCAAGGCCGGTCGCATCATTGCCATCGACATCAACCCGGCCAAGTTCGAAATCGCCAAGCAACTGGGGGCTACCGACTGCATTAACCCGAAAGATTACGACCGCCCAATCCAGGACGTGATTGTCGATTTGACCGACGGCGGCGTGGACTTTTCCTTCGAGTGCATCGGCAATGTGCAACTGATGCGTGCGGCGCTTGAGTGCTGCCATAAAGGCTGGGGCGAGTCGGTGATCATCGGCGTGGCCGGTGCCGGCCAGGAAATCGCTACGCGTCCGTTCCAACTGGTCACCGGGCGCGTCTGGCGCGGTTCGGCATTCGGTGGCGTGCGTGGGCGCACAGAGCTGCCAAGCTACGTGGAAATGGCCCAGACCGGTGAGATCCCGCTGGACACCTTCATCACCCACACCATGGGCCTTGAAGATATCAACAAAGCGTTTGACCTGATGCATGAAGGCAAGAGCATTCGTACCGTCATTCACTTCTGAGGTCGGCCATGAGTCTGGAAAACCTGTCATGCCAGAAGAGCTTCGGCGGCTGGCATAAACGCTACAAGCATCATTCCGATGTGCTCGGTTGCGACATGACCTTCGCCGTCTATCTGCCGCCGCAAGCAGAGCAGGGCGGTAAGTTGCCGGTACTGTACTGGCTGTCCGGCTTGACCTGCACCGATGAGAACTTCATGCAGAAGGCTGGCGCCCAGCGCATGGCCGCCGAGCTGGGTTTGATTATCGTCGCACCGGACACCAGCCCGCGCGGCCCCGGTGTGCCGGACGATCCGGACAACGCCTGGGACTTCGGCCTCGGCGCTGGTTTCTATCTGAACGCCACGCAGGAGCCCTGGGCCCAGCACTATCGGATGCATGACTACGTAGTGCAGGAGTTGCCGGCCTTGGTGGAGGCGCATTTCCCTGCGTCGGCTAAACGCGGCATCAGCGGTCACTCCATGGGCGGACATGGCGCATTGGTATGCGCGCTGCGTAACCCGGGACGCTACCAATCGGTGTCGGCGTTTTCGCCAATCAACAATCCGATGGACTGCCCCTGGGGCCAGAAAGCTTTTTCCCGTTACCTGGGCGAAGAGCGTTCCAAGTGGCGTGAATGGGATGCCTGCGTGCTGATCAGCGAAGCCTCGGAAAAACTGCCGCTACTGGTGGACCAGGGCGATCGTGACGATTTCCTTGCGGTTCAGCTCAAGCCCGAGGCCCTGCAGCAAGCGGCCAAGGCGGCCAACCATCCGTTGGAACTGCGCCTGCAACCTGGCTACGACCACAGCTACTTTTTCATCGCCAGCTTCATCGAAGACCATTTGCGCCATCATGGTCGTGCTTTGCTCGGTTAATGTGAGGCAAAAGTAGGTAGAATCACGCCCTGAATAAAATCGGGGCGTTTTTTTATGCGTATTGGCCACGGCTACGATGTGCACCGTTTCGCTGAGGGCGATTTCATCACCTTGGGCGGCGTGCGCATCGCACACCACCATGGGTTGCTGGCTCATTCCGACGGCGACGTTGTCTTGCATGCCTTGAGCGATGCCTTGCTCGGCGCGGCGGCATTGGGCGATATCGGCAAGCACTTTCCGGACACCGATCCGACCTTCAAAGGTGCGGACAGTCGTGTGTTGCTGCGCCATGTGGTCGGGTTGATCCATGCCAAGGGCTGGAAGGTCGGCAACGTCGACAACACCATCGTGGCCCAGGCGCCCAAGATGGCCCCCCATATCGAAGCGATGCGTGCGCTGATTGCCGCAGACCTGCAAATTGAACTGGATCAAGTCAACGTGAAAGCCACCACCACCGAAAAGCTCGGATTTACCGGTCGTGAAGAGGGCATCGCCGTGCACTCCGTTGCCTTGTTGCTGCGCGCATGAACGATTTGCAACTGCTGGGCCCGCGGGCCTACGGCGAGGCCTTGGGCAGCGCGGTGCTGAAGGCGACGGCAGAAGACTTCCAGGTTGATGAGGTGCTGGACATTCCGTTGACTGGTGACGGTGAGCACCTGTGGCTGTGGGTGGAAAAGCGCGGCTTGAATACTGAAGAGGCCGCACGGCGTATCGCCAAGGCCGCCGGTGTGCCGCTGCGCACCGTCAGCTATGCCGGGCTCAAGGACCGTCAGGCCCTGACCCGCCAATGGTTCAGCGTACAGTTGCCCGGCAAGGCCGACCCGGACCTGAGCGGTGCGGAAAACGACACCCTCAAGATCCTGAAAACCACCCGCCACAAGCGCAAGTTGCAACGTGGTGCGCATTCGGCCAACGGCTTTACCTTGCGTCTGACCCAACTGGCCGGCGATACCGCCGCCATCGACGCGCGTTTGCAGTTGATTGCCCGGCATGGCATTCCCAATTATTTCGGCGCCCAGCGCTTTGGCCACAACGGTGGCAACGTGGTGGATGCCCGTGAATGGGCTGCTCGCAAGGCCCTGCCGGAGCAACGCAACGTGCGTTCGCGGTTGCTGTCCACCGCTCGTAGCTACTTGTTCAACAAAGTGCTGGCAGCGCGTGTCGCCGACGGTTCCTGGCAGCGCGCCCAGGTGGGTGACCTGCTGGCCTTTACCGACAGTCGCAGCTTTTTCCCTGCCGGGGAGGCTGAATGCAGCGACCCGCGCCTGGCGATCCTGGACTTGCACCCGACTGGCCCACAATGGGGCGAAGGCGACTCGCCGGCGAAAGGTCTTACGCATGATCTGGAACAATCTGTCGCTGCCAGCGAATCCGACCTACGTGATTGGCTGGTGAATGCAGGAATGAGCCAGGAACGTCGCATTCTGCGACTGCCCATTGGCGGGTTGACGTGGCATTATCCCGGGCCTGACATTCTGCAATTGGAATTCGTCCTGCCGGCCGGATGCTTCGCCACTGTCTTGGTGCGCGAGCTTGTTGATCTGGTGCCGGTGGGGCAGACGGACAGCCCATGCGTATTCTGATATCAAACGATGACGGTGCCACCGCACCCGGTCTTGCCGCGCTCTATGCTGCGCTGCAGGATTACGCCGAGTGCGTGGTGGTTGCCCCCGACCAGGACAAGAGCGGCGCCAGCAGTTCGCTGACGCTCGACCGTCCGCTGCACCCGCAGGTTCTGGCCAATGGCTTTATCAGCGTAAACGGCACCCCCACCGACTGCGTGCACCTGGCAATCAACAGTTTGCTGGAGCATGAGCCGGACCTGGTGGTGTCGGGAATCAACCTGGGCGCCAACCTGGGTGATGACGTGCTGTATTCCGGCACCGTGGCGGCGGCCCTTGAAGGGCGCTTCCTGGGGCGCACCGCGTTCGCCTTTTCCTTTGCTTCGCGGCAACTGGATAACCTGGCGACCGCGGCGTATTTCGCGCGCAAGCTGGTGCAGGCCCATGAGTCTCTGGACCTGCCGCCGCGTACGGTACTCAACGTGAATATTCCCAATCTGCCCCTCGACCGTATCCGCGGTATCCAGCTGACGCGCCTGGGCCATCGCGCGCGAGCGGCGGCGCCCCTGAAGGTGGTCGACCCGCGTGGCAAGGAAGGCTATTGGATCGCCGCGGCCGGTGATGCCGAGGATGGCGGGGAAGGCACGGATTTTCATGCGGTGATGCAAGGCTATGTGTCAATTACCCCGTTGCAATTGGATCGCACCTTCAGTGATGCCTTCAGTGGCCTCGATGGCTGGCTGGAGGGACTGCGTTGATGGCTCGTGAACAAGACGACTTGTTGCGCCGTGGCATCGGGATGACTTCCCAGCGCACCCGGGAGCGGTTGATCCAGCGTCTGTACGAAGAAGGCTTGTCCAACGCCCAGGTGCTGGAAGTGATTCGGCGTACGCCGCGGCACCTGTTTGTCGATGAGGCCCTGGCGCACCGCGCCTATGAAGACACGGCGTTGCCTATCGGCCACAACCAGACCATCTCCCAGCCCTACATGGTTGCGCGCATGAGCGAGCTGTTGCTGGCGGCCGGGCCCCTGGACAAGGTGCTGGAGATCGGCACCGGCTCCGGTTACCAGACAGCTGTGCTGTCACAGTTGGTAGAGCGAGTGTTTTCGGTAGAGCGCATCAAGGTGCTGCAGGACCGTGCCAAGGAGCGCCTGGTAGAACTGAACCTGCGCAACGTGGTGTTTCGCTGGGGCGATGGCTGGGAAGGCTGGCCGGCGCTGGCGCCGTACAACGGCATTATTGTCACCGCCGTGGCCACCGATGTGCCTCAAGCTCTGTTGGATCAGTTGGCGCCGGGCGGGCGGCTGGTCATCCCGGTGGGCTCCGGCGAAGTGCAACAGTTGATGCTTATTATCCGCGAGGAAGAAGGTTTTTCCCGGCACGTGCTGGGCGCGGTGCGCTTCGTGCCGCTGTTGAATGGCCCCTTGGCCTGAGCATTTATTCCCTGGCAGTGAATTCTGCTGGCGAGGATGTGTCTTACGCCGGGGTCTATTGAATCAACAGGCTTGGCAGCCGCAATTGAACAAGATGAATTTTTCGTTTCAGTCGGGTGCCAGTAAAAAGCCAATGCCCAGTTATACTTGCGTCATATTTCAAGCCTGATCCAGGCGTTAACGTTCAGCCACCACAAAGGGAGCGGCGGGTGAGTCTCACAGGTCCTGCGCAGCGAATGAGTAAAACAAGCTTTCAGCGACTGGTGCTTGGCCTTGTCTTGAGTTCCTTATTGGCCGCCTGCTCGAGCACGCCATCGGGCGGTGCGCGTGTCGTTGACCGCACCAACGCAGCACCGCAGCGGCCCACGGTGACCACGGGCCAGTATGTGGTGCGCAAAGGCGACACACTGTTCTCCATTGCCTTCCGTTATGGCTGGGACTACAAGGCGCTGGCCGCTCGTAACAACATTCCCGTGCCCTACACCATTCATCCAGGGCAGACCATTCGTTTCGATGGCCGCACAGGTTCGGCGGCTACGGCAGTTGTGACAAAGTCGGGATCTTCGCCATCGTCTTCGAGCAAAACCACCGTCATCACCCGGCCTGCAGGCAGTGCTTCGCCTAGCGTTGCAAGCAAGCCCGCACCCGCGCCGTTGCCACCTGCAGGGCCGGCGCCGACCGGCTGGGGATGGCCTTCAAATGGCGTACTGATTGGAAAATTCTCTTCAAACGGTAGTTTGAATAAAGGCATTGATATCGCCGGGGATTTGGGACAGCCTGTTTTAGCTGCGTCTGATGGGACGGTGGTGTACGCCGGGAGTGGTCTACGAGGCTACGGCGAGCTGGTCATCATCAAACACAGCGATACCTACGTCAGTGCCTACGGTCATAACCGCAGGCTGTTGGTTCGGGAGGGGCAGCAGGTCAAAGTCGGACAGACAATTGCCGAAATGGGTTCAACGGGCACAGACCGGGTGAAACTGCACTTTGAGATTCGCCGCCAAGGGAAGCCTGTAGATCCGCTGCAATTCCTGCCCCGTCGTTGATGTGTTGCACAGCCTGTTCCCTCACGTAGAAGGAACAGGCTCCAGCGTTGCCAAGGATAAAGGCGTCGCTTGAGCTTGAGGTCGAACTCACCAAAGGACTATAACAATGGCTCTCAGTAAAGAAGCGCCGGAGTTTGACATCGACGATGAGGTTCTCCTTATGGAGGCCGGCATCGATACGGATCCGATGTCAGATAATGAAGGAGCGGCACCACCTTCAGTTCGTACCAAATCCAGGAACGCCTCCGCGTTAAAGCAACACAAGTACATTGACTACACTCGGGCGCTCGATGCGACTCAGTTGTACCTCAATGAAATCGGCTTTTCCCCTCTGCTCACTCCCGAAGAAGAAGTCCATTTTGCGCGCTTGTCGCAGAAGGGCGATCCGGCTGGGCGCAAACGCATGATTGAAAGCAATCTGCGCCTGGTGGTGAAAATCGCCCGACGCTACGTCAATCGTGGGCTGTCGCTGCTGGACTTGATCGAAGAGGGCAACCTGGGCTTGATTCGGGCGGTGGAGAAGTTCGACCCCGAGCGGGGCTTCCGCTTCTCGACGTATGCCACCTGGTGGATTCGCCAGACCATCGAACGGGCGATCATGAATCAGACCCGCACGATCCGGCTGCCGATCCATGTGGTCAAGGAGCTCAACGTCTACCTGCGGGCGGCGCGTGAGCTGACGCAAAAACTCGATCATGAACCTTCGCCTGAAGAGATCGCCAACCTGCTGGAAAAACCGGTAGGGGAGGTCAAGCGCATGCTGGGCCTTAACGAGCGTGTATCGTCGGTCGATGTCTCGCTGGGGCCGGATTCGGATAAAACCCTGCTGGACACCCTGACGGATGATCGCCCGACCGATCCCTGCGAGCTGTTGCAGGACGATGATCTTTCCCAAAGTATTGACCAGTGGCTGTCAGAGCTTACGGACAAGCAGCGTGAGGTGGTGATTCGCCGCTTCGGCCTGCGTGGTCACGAGAGCAGCACCCTGGAAGATGTAGGCCTGGAGATTGGCCTGACCCGTGAGCGGGTGCGGCAGATCCAGGTGGAGGGCCTCAAGCGCTTGCGTGAGATCCTTGAGAAGAATGGCTTGTCGAGTGAGTCGTTGTTCCAGTAAGCGACGCCGCTTGAAAGCTTGGATGTGGGAGGGGGTACGCCCCCCCTCCCACATTTTTTATGCCCGGCTTTTGTTCAGGCCTCTCTCAAAATCCAGGCATAAAAAAACCCCGCTTTTAAGGGCGGGGTTTTTCGACTGAGTCAGTACAAGTTAGATAACTTGAACTTCTTCAGCTTGCATGCCTTTCTGACCGCGGGTAGCGATGAAAGAAACCTGTTGGCCTTCTTTCAGGCTTTTGAAGCCGTCGGATTGGATAGCTTTGAAGTGAACGAACAGGTCGTCACCGGATTGTGGAGTGATGAAGCCGAAGCCTTTTTCATCGTTGAACCACTTAACGGTACCAGTTTGGCGATTAGACATGGTGTAACTCCTTGGACAAAGTTAACTGCGACTCAGGAAAAGCCCTGGCCGAGACTGAGTGCAAAGAGCAGGAAAAATTCTTGGAGATGGTTGGATCGAAATTCAACATATCGTGTAGAGATTCTCAGTGACACAAGCAGCACAGTGGCGCCACCTTAACCCTTTTTCCGGAACGTGCCAATGGTATTTCCGAAGGTTTCTCTATTTTCGTGACTGGCGGTGGTATTTACAGCCATCCCTGACGGCAATCCCGGCCCCGGCCGCGTTGGCTGAGGCTTATAGCGGGCAGGGCTTTGATCAAGAAAACCCTTGCGGCCTTTGAACCCCAAGGCTGGCCCCGGTAAGATGGCCCACAGATTTTTCCACCTCGCTATTCAGGACACCGCCATGAGCATCAAATCGGACAAGTGGATTCGCCGCATGGCGCAGGAACACGGCATGATCGAGCCGTTCGTCGAGCGCCAGATTCGTGGCGAAGGTGATGAGCGGGTGATTTCGTACGGGGTCTCCAGCTATGGCTATGACGTGCGTTGCGCCGATGAATTCAAGGTGTTCACCAACATCAATTCGGCGATTGTCGATCCGAAGAACTTCGATGAAAAAAGCTTCGTCGACGTCAAGAGCGACGTGTGCATCATCCCGCCCAACTCCTTCGCCCTGGCGCGTACCGTGGAATTCTTCCGCATTCCCCGCGACGTATTGACCATCTGCCTGGGTAAAAGCACTTACGCTCGTTGCGGCATTATCGTCAACGTCACCCCGCTTGAGCCGGAGTGGGAAGGTCATGTGACCCTGGAGTTCTCCAACACCACCACCTTGCCGGCAAAGATCTATGCCAATGAGGGCGTGGCACAGATGCTGTTCCTGCAGTCCGACGAGGCTTGTGAAGTGTCCTACAAAGACCGCGCCGGCAAGTACCAGGGCCAACGTGGCGTCACTCTCCCACGCGCTTGATCGAAAGCTCCTACGGTTAAAGGGAATTAGTCTGCACAAAGTGACTCTATTCAGGTGTACTGCCTCGGCGCGTGCAAAACGCGTCGGGCCACGCTTGAGGAGTACCTTATGAAGATCGACCCGCGAATCAGCGCAGAACTCGCCCGGCTTGAACCCAACCAGATTGGTGTTCTGGCCTGGTCCCTGATGGCTAACCCCGCTCACGCGGGCGGCATTCCCCCCGGCCAACCAGAGCCCGATTACCCACAGCCCACCGAACCAGGTGAGCCTACCCTGCCTGACGAGCCACCACCGGCCCCCGTCGCCTGATATTCGGACGGCCGGTCAGCACTTCACTGAATCGGCCAAACGGTTTGATCGCCGATCACAAAGATTCGGCGGTCATCACCCTGCTCCACGGCATAACCTCCCGTAAATGCGCCAAACGCCGGCAGCAGGCTGACCCGCTCACCGATCTGGAAGCACGGCAGGCGCAAGCGCTGACGGCCTTTGCCGCGCAAGCGATACACCGGATGCACGTGCCCCGCCAATACGTGGTGGCTGGGGTGAACGTCGGGTTCGTGTTGCAAGGCGAAAGGGCCCATCAATAGCGGCTCCGGGACCACCTCAATTCTCAAGTCGTCCGGGGGATCGCCGGCGCGTTTATCGTGATTGCCGCGAATCAAGGTCAAGGCCAGTTCGCCATTGCGTGCACGCCAGGCCCGGATCGCGCTGAGGGTGCCGCTGGCGTGAGAACCTGGGCCATGCAGGAAGTCACCGAGAAAGATCAACTGCGCGCACGGCAGTGCCGACAACAGCCTGTCCAGGCGTTCCAGATTCGTCGTGGTGGTGCCCTGGGGCACAGGTTGTCCCAGGCTGCGATAGGCCGATGCTTTGCCAAAGTGCGCATCGGCAATAAGCAGGCACTGACGAGCGGGCCAGTACACGGCCTTGTCCGCCAATAACCACAGTTCTTCGCCTGCAAGCGTCAGTGCACAATGCATCAAGCTTTTCCTTTGTCGGCGACTTTTTCCAGGTCCTTGACCATCCGTGCGATGCGCTCCGACAACTTCTCCGAACTCATGCTTTCGCGCATCCGTTCCACCAACAGCGGGAAGGCCAGGGGCGTGGGCCGCTGAATCGTATGCACGTCCAGTTTCAGTGCCGATAGATGACTTAATGTCTCTTCCAGCCGACGAATATCCAACTCATCGCGCAAGACTTCTTCCCCTGCCTGGGCCAGCAGCAGGTTCTGCGGGTCATATTGCTTGAACACTTCAAAGAATAATCCGCTGGAAGCCTGCACCTGCCGCGTGCTTTTCGGCGCACCGGGATACCCGGCGAACACCAGCCCGGCGATCCGCGCGATTTCGCGAAAGCGGCGCAGGGCCAGTTCTCCTGCGTTAAGGCTGGCGGCCACATCCTCCAGCAAGCGCTGTGGGCTCAGCAACGCCGTATTCAACAACAACGACCAGTTCACTGGCGTGGCGCTCAACAGTTCCAGGCCATAATCATTCACGGCTATGGAGAAGGTCACCGGCTGCTGCTGACTGACCCGCCACGCCAATAAGCTCGCCAAGCCCAGGTGTACCTGACGGCCGGCGAAGGGGTACAGAAACAGGTGCCAGCCTTCTCGCGATTGCAGGGTTTCGGCGAGCAGGTTGTCGCGCGTCGGCAGGCCAGACCAGCGCAGTTGGGTGTGCAACAACGGTTGTACCGCCTGCATCTCCGGGCCGTCGAAGTGCCCATGCGCCGCCGCATCAAAACGTTCGACCACCGCCTGGGCCAGTTCATTGGAAAGCGGCATACGCCCGCCATTCCAGCGTGGCACCGCGGCTTTTTTCGCTCTGCTGCGGCGCACGTAGGCGGTCATGTTTTCCACGCGTACCAATTCCAGCAAACGCCCGGCGAACAGAAACCCATCCCCCGGCTTGAGCCGCGCAATAAAGCCCTCTTCGACACTGCCCAGGTTCTTGCCGCCGCCACCCTTGCTCCAGAATTTCAACTGGATACTGGCATCGCTGACGATGGTACCGACGCTCATGCGGTGACGGCGTGCCAGGCGGGCATCCGGGACACGCCAGATGCCATGCTCATCGGGCTCAACACGGCGGTAATCCGGATAGGCGGTAAGTGACAGGCCACCATGGCGTACAAACCCCAGGGCCCAGGCCCAATCCGCTTCGGTGAGATCGCGATAGGCCCAGGCGCCGCGCACTTCCGCCAGCAGCGCATCCGGGGTAAACCCACCCCCCAGGGCCATGCTGACCAAGTGTTGCACGAGCACATCCAGCGGCTTGTGTGGCGATTCCCGCGCTTCGATGTGCCGCTGCGCAATTGCATCCTGGGCGGCAGCCGCCTCCACCAGCTCCAGGCTATGGGTCGGCACCAGCGTCACCCGTGACGGCCGACCCGGTGCATGGCCGGAGCGCCCGGCGCGTTGCATCAGCCGCGCCACACCTTTCGCGGAGCCGATCTGCAACACTCGCTCCACCGGCAGGAAGTCCACACCCAAGTCGAGGCTGGAGGTGCACACCACCGCCTTGAGCTGCCCATCTTTCAATGCTCGCTCCACCCAATCCCGGGTCTCCCGCGATAACGAGCCGTGGTGCAGGGCAATCAATCCGGCCCAGTCCGGGCGGGCATCGAGAATCGCCTGATACCAGATCTCCGATTGCGCCCGGGTGTTGGTAAAGACCAGGCAACTGCTGCTGGCCTCTACCTCTGCGACCACTTGCGGCAACATCTTCAAGCCGATATGCCCGGCCCAGGGAAAGCGCTCGGTGACGGGCGGCAGCAAGGTGTCGACCTGCAGTGCCTTGGCCGTCTGCCCCTGTACATTGATCCCACCGCCCTGTGGGACCAGAACCTCCAAAGCGTGGGCCTGATTACCCAGCGTCGCGGAAATGCCCCACACCATCAACTCAGGGTGCCAGCGCCGCAAGCGCGCCAGCGCCAGTTGCAACTGCACGCCGCGCTTATTGCCGATCAGCTCGTGCCATTCATCCACGATCACCATGCGCAGGTGCGCCAGGCTCGTCTCACTGTCGGCCCGTGCGAGCATCAGCGTCAGGCTTTCCGGGGTGGTGACCAGAGCGGTGGGTTGGCGGCGGGTCTGGCGTGCGCGCTCGCTGCTGCTGGTGTCGCCGGTACGCAGGCCCACGCTCCAGGGAATTTGCAGGGCGTCCAAGGGTGCCTGCAGGGCACGTGCGGAATCGGCAGCCAAGGCACGCATCGGCGTGATCCACAGCACCGTCAATGGTTCAGCGGGTGGCTTGCGCTTGCCGGTAGCGGGCGGGCGGGTGATGGCGAAACGGTTGAGGGCGGCGAACCACAAGGCATAGGTTTTACCTGCACCGGTACTGGCATGCAGCAGCCCTGACTGGCCAGCCTTGACCGCTGCCCATACATGTTTCTGAAAGGCGAACGGTTTCCAACCTTTGGCGGCAAACCATTGTTTGGCGAAATCGGGGTTTTTTGCCATGCGGCAGCGGACGCTCTGGAGGCTCTATTGCAGAGACCCTCCAGGCGTCACAAAGGTTTACTTCAAATTGCCACTTAGAAACTGCTGCAGGCGCTCGCTTTTCGGATTGCCCAGCACATCCTCGGGGGTGCCTTGCTCTTCCACCAGGCCCTTGTGCAGGAACAGCACCTGGCTTGAGACCTTGCGCGCAAAGCTCATCTCGTGAGTCACCATGATCATGGTGCGGCCTTCCTCGGCCAGGCCCTGGATCACCTTCAACACTTCACCCACCAGTTCCGGGTCGAGGGCCGAGGTGGGTTCATCGAACAGCATCACCTCAGGCTCCATCGCCAGGGCGCGGGCGATGGCTACCCGCTGTTGCTGGCCGCCAGACAGGAACGCCGGGTACTGATCGGCTACACGTGCCGGCAGCCCGACCTTGTCCAGATAGCGGCGGGCGCGGTCTTCGGCGTCTTTCTTGCTGCACCCCAGCACGCGGCGCGGGGCCATGGTGATGTTTTCCAGCACGCTCATATGGCTCCACAGGTTGAAGTGCTGGAACACCATCGCCAGCCGTGTGCGCAAGCGTTGCAGCTCGGCGTCGTCGGCCACGCGCATACCGTGGCGGTCGCTGACCATGCGGATCGCCTGGCCGTCCAGGGTCATGGCGCCATCGTTGGGGGTTTCCAGGAAGTTGATACAGCGCAGGAACGTGCTCTTGCCGGAGCCGCTGGCGCCGATCAGGCTGATCACGTCACCGGTCCTGGCCTTGAGCGAAACACCTTTGAGCACTTCATTGTCGCCATAGCTTTTATGCAGGCCTTCAACGGTCAGTTTGTACATGGGGCGTGCATCCTCAAGGCGAAAGTAGATAGCCGCTGCGGTAGGCCTGCGTGCCGGCGATATGGCCGATGACCATCCCGGCAGTGGCCATGCGTCGCAGCGAACGGGCGTACAGCAGGCCGGCGTGCTCGCAGCGCACCGGCGTTACGCGGTCGGTAATGGGATCGATGATTTCGGCGAGCAGTTGCCCGGCCTCCAGGTATTGACCCGGCAAGGCACTGAACACCAGCAAGCCGCCGACTGGGCTGGTGACGGGCTCCACACCGGCCAATGGCGTGGCCGGGTAAGCCAGGGCGGGCAGGGGCGTCACATCGCCGGTAATGGCGCCGAAGTGGATCAGGTAATTGATGATGGCCTGGCAGTCCAGCGCGGCAAGGCCATGGTTTACATCGCCCTGGCCGCGCAGTTCGACGGTCACCGAAAAACTGCCCATGGGAATCGGGAAGCGCTCGCCGAAACGTTGCTGCAACTGCCACCACACCAGGGTGAAACACTCATCAAAGGACTGCCCGCCGGAGTCGGTGGCCAGCAGGTTGGCCTCGGAGCCGAGGTACCGCGCCAATGGCTCTACCTGTGGCCAGGCTTCAGGTGTGGTGTACAGGTGCGCCACGGCTTCGAAGTCGCAATGCAGGTCGAGCACCATGTCGGCATCACAGGCCAGGCGTTGCAGTACCAGGCGTTGGGATTGCAGTTGGGTCTGGGCGGTGTGCGCGGCGAGGGCGCTGGACAATGCGCTGCGGATCAAGCGGGCATTGTGCTGGGGATCATCGCCCAGCAGCTCTTCGACCTGGTTGCCGACCTCTTCGCCAAGGTCGACGAACAGGCGATTGAAGTTCTGCCCGCTTTCCAGTTCATAGCGGCCCAAGGGGATGTCCATCAACACTTGTTCGAGGCCCACCGGGTTGGCGACCGGCACCAGCACGATTTCGCTACGCAAGCGCCCGGCCGCGGCCAACTCCGCCAGGCGTACTTTCAAATGCCAGGCCACCAACATGCCCGGCAATTCATCGGCGTGCAGCGACGACTGGATGTAGACCTTGCCTGCGGCCTGCTGCGGGCCGAAGTGAAAACTGTGGATCTGCCGCGCCGTGCCGGGCACCGGCGCGATCAGGTCATGTCGCTGATGGCGCATGAAGGCTCCTTAGTGGCTCGGCCCGAGAAAGGCCAGCCAGCGGCGCTCCGCCAGGCGGAACAGGCCGACCAGGGCAAAGGTCACCGCCAGGTAGATCAACGCGGCGATGCCAAATGATTGAAAGGTCATGAAGGTGGCGGAGTTGGCGTCCCGTGCCACTTTCAGGATGTCCGGGATCGTTGCGGTAAACGCCACCGTGGTCGAGTGCAGCATCAGGATCACTTCGTTGCTGTAGTAGGGCAACGCACGGCGCAGCGCTGACGGCATGATCACGTAGGCGTACAACTTCCAGCCGCTGAGGCCGTAAGCCTTGGCCGCCTCGACTTCGCCATGCGCCATGCTGCGGATCGCCCCGGCGAAAATCTCCGTGGTGTAGGCGCAAGTGTTGAGCGCGAAGGCCAGGATGGTGCAGTTCATCGCGTCGCGAAAAAACGCATCCAGCAGCGGTTGTTCGCGTACGGCGGCAATGCTGTAGATACCGGTGTAGCAGATCAGCAACTGGATATAGAGCGGCGTACCGCGAAACAGGTAGGTGTAGAACTGCACCGGCCAACGTACCAGGCGCTTGCGCGAGACGCGGGCGATGGACAGCGGGATCGACACCAGAAAGCCGATGACCAGTGCAGCCGTCAGCAACCACATCGTCATGGCAAGGCCGGTGACGTGCTGGCCGTCGCTATAAAGGAAGGGGCGCCAGTATTCCTGCAATAGCTCGATCATCGCACTGCCTCCCGGGCGCCGGCGGAGTAGCGACGTTCCAGACGGCGCAAGACAAAGTTGGAGGCGCTGGTGATCAACAGGTAGATCAGCGCGGCGAGTACCAGGAAGTAGAACAGTTGATAGGTACTTTTGCCCGCATCCTGGGCGGCTTTCACCAGGTCTGCCAGGCCGATGATGGATACCAGCGCGGTGGCCTTGAGCATCACCATCCAGTTATTGCCTATGCCCGGCAGGGCGAAGCGCATCATCTGCGGGAAGGTCACGTAGCGAAACCGCTGCCCGCGCTTGAGCCCGTAAGCAGTGGCGGCTTCCAGTTGGCCGCGGGGCACGGCGAGGATAGCGCCGCGAAACGTTTCGGTGAAATAGGCGCCGTAGATAAAGCCCAGGGTGATCACCCCGGCGCTGAACGGGTCGATCTCGATATATTCCCATTCCATGAAGTCGGTAAAGCTGCTGAGCCAGGTTTGCAGGCTGTAGAAAATCAGCAGCATCAGCACCAAGTCGGGCACCCCGCGAATCAGCGTGGTGTAGAGCTGGGCGGGAATGCGCAGGAACGGCAGGCTGGACAGTTTGGCGCTGGCGCCGAGCAGGCCCAGCAGTACGCTGACGGCCAGGGACAGCACCGACAACTTGATGGTCATCCAGGTGCCTTGCAGCAACAGCGGGCCGAAACCCTTCAAGCTGAGCGCGCTCAACCCGAGGGTTTGCAACAGTTCTTCGAACATAAATCAGGACCTATGGCGATAGAAAAGCGCCCCTGCAGGGAGGGGCGCTCCAGGCATTATTTGCCGCTGTACAGGTTCAAATCGCCAAAGTGTTTCTTCTGGATGGTGGCGTAGGTGCCATCATCGTGTAACGCTTTGATACCTTTATCCAAAAGCGCCTTCAGTTCAGTGTTACCTTTTTTGATACCGACAGCGGTTTTCGACGGCAGCAACGGGTCGTCGATGGCGGCGCTGACTTCATAACCGGCGCCAGCCGGCGACTTGAGAAAGCCCAGTTCGGCTTGCAGCATGTCCTGCACCGACGCGTCGAGGCGGCCGGAGGTCAGGTCGGCATACACCTGATCCTGGTTGGCGTAGGCCTTGGTGGTTACCCCGGCTTTGTCCAGCACGGCCTTGGCGTAGGCTTCCTGGATGGTGCCTTGCTCGTAGCCCACGGACTTGCCCTTGAGGGACTCAGGTGTCGAGTAGCCAGCCCCTTTCTTGAACACCAGCGACGTGGGGCCGGAGAACAGCTCGGTGGAGAAGTCGATTGCCTTTTCGCGCACCGGCGTTACGGTCATGGACGAAATCACGCCATCGAACTTGTTGGCCTTAAGGCCTGGGATCATGCCGTCGAAGTCACTTTCAACCCACTTGCACTTGACCTTCAGCTCCGCGCAGATCGCATTGCCCAGGTCGATATCGAAGCCCACCAGGCTGCCGTCGGCGGCTTTGGATTCGAACGGTGCGTAGGACGGGTCGACACCAAAACGCAATTCCTTGTATTCCTTGGCGGTAGCGACACCAGCGGCCATGCACAGAGCCAGTGCAGAAAGGGTCAGCAATGCTTTTTTCATTATGTATTCCCTGGAAACCAAGATAAGCGCTTGTGGCGCGTTTAGGACTGTTACTGAACGGTGTCAGACGCAGCACAAGTAGCAATTTCTGCACCATAGTTCCGGACGGGCTTTTTAAAAGGTGGGATAAGGCAAGGCTGAGTGTAGGAGATGCCCGAAAATGGGCATCTGAAAGTGAGTGCACCATTGCAGGTCTGTGGGGATCCCAATGTGGGAGGGAGCAAGCCCCTCCCACAGGGATTTATGTCAAGTCAGTAGGTCTTGCAGTGTGGCGAGGTTGTCAGCCTCTTCCACCGTCTTGTCCTGACGCCAGCGCAACATGCGCGGAAACCGCACCGCAATCCCGCTCTTATGCCGCTTGGACAGGGCGATACCCTCAAACCCCAATTCAAACACCATGCTTGGCGTCACGCTGCTGACCGGGCCGAACTTCTCCACGGTGGTTTTGCGCACAATCGCATCGACCTTGCGCATTTCCTCGTCGGTCAGCCCGGAATAGGCCTTGGCGAACGGCACCAACGTGCGCTCGCTGCCCGGCGGGCCGTCCCATACCGCGAAGGTGTAGTCGCTGTACAGGCTGGCGCGCCGGCCATGGCCGCGCTGGGCGTAGATCAACACGGCGTCGACGCTGAAGGGGTCGACCTTCCATTTGAACCACAGGCCCATGTCCTTGGTGCGGCCCACACCGTACAGGCCCTTGCGATCCTTGAGCATCATGCCTTCAACACCAAGGCTGCGAGAGGCTTCGCGTTGGGTCGCCAGCGCTGCCCAGGTTGGCCCCTCGATCAGCGGCGAAGGCAACAGCACCGGTTGGTTGCACACAGCGATCACCTGTTCCAATTGCGTGCGGCGCTCGGCCTGGATGTGGTTGCGCCAGTCGTCGCCCTGATACTCCAGCAGGTCGTAAGCGAGCACGGCGACGGGCGCATCCTCAAGCACCTTTTTACTCAGGGTTTTGCGACCGATCCGCTGTTGCAGCAGCGCAAAGGGTTGCACCGCGTCTTTCCACACCACGATTTCGCCATCGATCACCGTGCCGTCGGGCAGGCCACTGACCAGGCTGTGAAGCTCGGGGAAACGCTCGGTCACCAACTCTTCGCCTCGTGACCAGATCCACAGGCGCCCCTCGCGCTTGACCAACTGCGCACGGATGCCATCGAACTTCCATTCCACCTGCCAGTCGGCGGGGGGGCCGAGCAGGCTGTCGAATTGCTCGACGGGTTGCGCCAGCCCGTGGGCGAGAAAAAACGGATACGGCTGCCCGCCACGTTGTGCATGTTCGTCGGATGATTCGGCAGCGATCAGCTTGAGATAACCCTCGGCTGTAGGACGGTTGGACAGGTCGGTATAGCCCACCAACCGCTGCGCCACGCGCTTGCTATCCAGATTGGCCATGGCGGCAAGGGCGCGGGTAACCAGCAGCTTGGAGACGCCGACGCGAAAGCTGCCGGTGATCAACTTGATGCATACCATCAGGCTCGGTTGATCCAGTTGCGCCCATAGCGCCGGCAGGCGCGCGGCAAGGTCCATGGGCGATAGACCGCGCAGCGGCAGCAGTTTTTCTTCCAGCCACACGGCAAGCCCGTCTTCAGAGCTGTAGGTCGATTCGGGGAGCAGCAGGGAGATGGTTTCGGCCAGGTCGCCTACGGACTGGTAGCTCTCTTCGAACAACCACGGCTCGATGCTCGCCGCGTCAGTCGCCATATCCCTGAGCAAGCGTGTGGGCACCAGTTGCCGTGGTCGCCCTCCGGAGAGGAAGTACACCGCCCATGCCGCATCTTCCGGCGGCGCTTGCAGAAAGTAGGCTTGCAGGGCTGCGAGCTTGGCATTGCTGGAGGTGGTGGCGTCAAGGTTGGCGTACAGCTCGGCGAAGGCTTTCATGCCGTGGCCTCTTCTTCGTCATCACCGTATTCGGTGCTGAAGCCCTGGGCGTCCAGGCCCTTTTCTCGCAGGTGGCGTACCAGCACGCCGACCGAACCGTGGGTAACCATCACCCGTTCGGCGCCGGTTTGTTCGATGGCCCACAACAGCCCGGGCCAATCGGCGTGGTCCGACAGTACAAAGCCGCGATCCACCCCACGCCGGCGCCGTGTACCGCGCAGGCGCATCCAGCCGCTGGCGAAGGCGTCGCTGTAGTCGCCAAAACGGCGCATCCAGGTGCTGCCGCCGGCGGAGGGCGGGGCGATGATCAAGGCTTGGCGCAGCAACGGGTCGGTCTTCTTGAAATCCCCGGCATACAGGGTTTCGGGAATGTAGATGCCGGCCTCGCGGTAGACCCGGTTCAACGGCTCGACGGCGCCATGGCTGAGGATCGGACCGATGCTGGCGTCGAGGCCATGCAGAATGCGCTGGGCCTTGCCGAAGGAATAGCAGAACAGCACGCTGGCCTTGCCCGTGGCGAGATTGGCCTGCCACCAGTCATTGATCCCGGCAAAGATCTGCGCTTGGGGCTGCCATCGGTAGATCGGCAGGCCAAAAGTGGATTCGGTGATAAAGGTGTGGCAACGCACCGGCTCGAAAGGCGCGCAGGTGCCATCGGGTTCGACCTTATAGTCGCCGGACGCGACCCAGACTTCACCCTGATATTCCAGGCGCACCTGAGCCGAACCGAGCACGTGACCGGCTGGATGGAAACTCAAGGTAACACCGTGATGCAGCAACTGCTCGCCATAGGCCAGGGTTTGCAAGTTGATGTCCTGGCCCAGGCGCCAGCGCAGGATACCTTCGCCGGGGGCGGCGGCCAGATAGTGTTGGTTGCCGGTGCGGGCGTGGTCGCCGTGGGCGTGGGTGATGACCGCACGTTCCACTGGGCGCCAGGGGTCGATATAAAAATCACCCGCAGGGCAATAGAGGCCTTCGGGGCGGGCAATGACGAGGTCCATGGGGTGACCGGGGAGATGGGCTTGTTAGTTATGAGGCGGGGCTGGGTGTAGAAGTTCTATCTGAATGCATGGGATCCAAATGTGGGAGGGGGCTTGCTCCCGATAGCAGTAGTTCAGTCAATGAATGTGTTGACTGTCACGCCGCTATCGGGAGCAAGCCCCCCTCCCACATTCTGGATTCGGTTTCTTCTGGGAAACCGGATTACTTGCCGGGCGTCAGGGTCAACCTGGCCTTGCCGTACACCTTTTCAAAGTTCTGCGGCTGCATCGGGAAGCTCAGGTATTGCGCCTTGAGCGCCGGGTCGATGCCGTTGGCATAGTTCGGACTGGCCGGGTTGCCGGACTGGCCGATACCGCCCTGGCCCAGCATGGGTTCGGCCAGGCCGAAGTCGATGATCATGCGCAGCGCCGATACCTGGGTGGTGTTGAAATCCTCACCCCAGTTATACGGCGCCGGGTTCAAGGTGTTGTGGTCGCCACCACTGGCGAAGGGACCGCGAATCACCTGGCCACTGGTGTTTTTCCAGGTGGTGCTGTGCAGCTTGCCCCACTGCCAGGCTTTGTGATCGGCACCCAGTTGGCTGTCACCGGCAGTGATAGCGGCGGCAAGCGTGCGGGCCAGGATCGCCGGTTTGTCTTCTTTTTGCGCGGTCCGCGTGTCATCCCAGAACGGGCTGTCTTCGCGGCCCAGCAGGTGGTCGGCGATGGCTGAGTAGGACAGGCTGGCGTTGCTGACAAAGGCTTTCCAGCTGGCGCTGTCTTGCGGGCCGAGTTTGTCGAGGAAAATCTGCCTGGCGCTTTCCTGCAGGAACAGCTCGTAGATCGCCGCGTCAGCTGAGGTTGGCGCAAGGCGACCATCGAAGGCCATCAGGCGCTCCAGTGCTTCGTGGGCCTGGGCACGCTCCGCTGCCGGTAGGGCGTCGATTGCCTGTTTGAGCGGCTGGGCCATGCCCGGGGCCTGGAACATGCTCTTGAGCTTGGCGGCGAAGGTCGTGGTCTGGTCGTATTGCATGGCGATCAGGCTGCGGCTGTCATGCTTGCCGGCACCGGCCAATTGCGCCAGACGTTCGCTGCGCTCCGGTGCGTCCCAGGAGTTGGACAGTTGCATCCCGTAGCCACGCGGTGCGGTGCGCTGGTTGGCCGTGCCGATCCAGCCCTGGGCCGGGTCCTGGTCGTAGGGGTGCAGCATCGCATCGGCATAACCGTCCCAGTCAAAGCGCGTGTCCCAACCCGGCGATGGCAACAGGCCCTCGCCCTCGCGGCGGTTGGGGAAGCGGCCGGTGACTTGCCAGCCGATATTGCTGGCGTCGGCAAAGATCATGTTCAACGCGATGGCGCGAATCTCGCGAGTGGCGTCCGAGGCCTTGCCGGCGTTTTGCGCACGGGACAGGTCGAAGAACGCGTCCAGGCTCTTGTCTTCCTTGAAGTCGGCAGTCTGCAGGGCCAGGCCAAGACCGCTGGTGAGGGCCTGGCTGCTATTGAGCAGCGCGCCGTGACGGGTTTCGTACACCGTTTCGCGAATCGAGCGCTGGCCCTTGATAAAGAAGGTTTCGTTGCGCACGCCAGCCGGCAGCCATTTGCCGTTGTTCTCGTAGTACAACGCGTTGCCCTGGCGCTTGACCTTCTCCAGGAACAGGTCCTGGGTGTCGCCCTTGACCGCGCTCATGCTCCACGCCACCTTGCCGTTGAAACCGGATAGCAGGGTCGGCAGGCCAGCGATCGAAGCACCCACGGCCTGATATTTAGGCGCGCGAATCTGCACGTAGCTCCATGGCGACGGGGCTTGTGGCGTGGCGGCGATATCGTTGGCCAGCAGGCTTTTGCCGCTGCGGCTGCGTTGCGGGGCGATGGCCCAGTTGCTTGAGGTGGTGACCCCGAGCGTGTTGAGGCCGCTCAACTGCTGGCTTACCGTGTCCAGGGCGGCGAGGCCGCTGATCTGCCCCAGGTTCACGCCCTTGAGCTTGTCGGCCTCGGCCAGCGGCACGGCTTCGTCCGGCGCGCTTGGGATGAGCCAGGCGAGTTTGTCGACGCCGACCTTTTGCGCCAGCACCAAGGACGAAATCTCTTCCTGCAGGTTGCTCGACTCGCTGAAATTGAGCAGGCAGAACAGCAGCGCCGAGTCTTCCGGCTTCCAGTATTCGGGTGTGTAACCGCTTTGGGCCAGGTCCGCCGGCAGCTTGTCGCGATAGCGGAACAGGTAGGCATTGACGCCCCGGGCATACACTTCAAAGAAGCGCTTGAGGCGCGGCGACGAGGCGTTGTACAGCTCGCCCGCGCTTTTCTTGAGGTTGACCGCACGCATGAAACGGTCGACATCCAGCACTTGCGGCCCGGACATTTCCGCCAGGCGGCCCTGTGCCAGCAGGCGCAAGGTGACCATCTGGGTAATGCGGTCGCTGGCGTGCACATAACCAAGGCTGAACAGCGCGTCGTGGAAGGTGTTGCTTTCGATCAGCGGCATGCCTTGGGCATTGCGGCGTATCGAGACATTCTGTGCCAGGCCCTTGATTGGCTGTACGCCAGCCACGGGTGGCAGGGTGTCCTGGGTGTTCTGGAGCTGGCAACCCGCCAGGCCCAAGGCACTGGCCACTGCCGCGGCAACGCCGAACCGGGGAAGAAAGTGTAAGAGGGCTGGCGAGGCCATGGCAAAGCTCCTGCGGGGGGTAGCGTCAGTAAAGGCGCTACGTTAGTGAGCGCGGCGAAACGACGCAAGCGGGAGTTGTGTAATTGCGTGAGTGCTCAAGCTATGTGCAAATCAATGTAGGAGGGAGAAAGCCCCCTCCCACATTTTGATCATCAGTGCGGCTTATGCGCCATGGCACTTCTTGAATTTCTTCTCGCTGCCGCACGGGCAAGGATCGTTGCGGCCAACATCCTTCAAGGCGTTGCGCACCGGTTCCTGGTGAGCGTGGCCGCAGTTCGGCCCGTGGACATGGCCGTGGTCGTGATCATGGTGATCGTGGTTGCAGTCAGGACCATGGACATGGGGTTGCTGAGTCATCGATGTTGCTCCGGAATAAAATCGCCGGGGATTATCTCGCCATTGTGAGCCACCTGCACGTCATTACCGATGAATAATCCGGTTTTCAGCTCGCCCTCCAGACGATAGGGCACGGGGCGCTCGGGATTTTTCAGCATCTGCACCACATCGCGTACGCGTGGCCAGAGGTTGGTGCGTACCGAGACCCGGAAGACTTTATGACCTCGCGGCGGCACGGTCAGCCATTCATTGGATTCGCCTTCGGTCAACACCAGGTCGCCAAGGGTGACCTTGTAGATCAGGCCGCGCACGGTCAGGTCGGCATCGTCGCGGTTGTCCACGCGAAAGTAGAGTTTGAATTTCTGCTCCAGCAGCTTGGCGCGCACGACTTCGACCTTCACCAGCGATACGTGAGGCGGCGGCGAGTCATCTTCGAACCACGAGGCGCAGCCGGTCAGGCCTAGGGTTAACGCCAGCATCAAGCTATAAATCCGAAGCATGGCGTTATCCCTGTGAGTGAATTAAAGGTAGCTGGAACAGCACTTCTTGAACTTCTGCCCACTGCCGCACAGGCACGGGTCATTACGCCCGGCCTTCAGTTCCACCGTCGGGTCTATGAAGTACCAGCGCCCCTCATTCTGTACGAAAGAAGACTGCTCGCGGTGGCTATGTTCGCCGGTGCTGTCATGCCAGCGCGCAGTAAAGGTGACGAATGCGTGTTCCGGCTGGCCGCCGAAGACCTCGGAGCTTTCCACCTCAAGGCCCAGCCAGGTGCTCTGCGCACTCCAGGCGGCGATGGCGTCGCGGTCCAGACCGGCCTGTTGCGCGGGCAGGGTGGTGGCCACCAGGTAATCGACCAGGCCCAGCACATAGGCGCTGTAGCGCGAGCGCATCAACGCACTGGCACAGGGCGCCGGGTGGCCGGCGTGATAATGGCCGCAGCAGGCATCCAGCAGATTGCCGCTGCCGCACGGGCAAATGGATGTACTCATCGGGTTACCACCAATACTTTCCAAAATTCTCCGGGTTGGCCCAGAAGCGTGCGTTGAGCCAGTCGGGCACTTGTTTATAGTCAAGCAGATCATAGGTAAACAGCGTCAGAACTTGCTCATCGCGCTGGAATCGCTCGCCGGCTTGCAGGGCCAGGGAAAAGAAGTCGGTGTCCTTCCAGTCGCAGGCGCGCAGGTCGACCAGCACCGCGATCCGGCTGGCATTGAGGTTTCGAATGCCGCCCAGAAGCGTCAGACCTTGAGGCTTGGGCAAGTGTTCAAGGCAATCGACTACCAGCGCCAAATCAAAACGCTGCGCTGCCAGTTCGGCAGGCAGTGCCCCAGGTGCGGCGACACAGACGTTCACATCCGGGTGCGCGGTTTTAAACGCCTCCAGCGCCGGAAACTGGCTGGCGCCCAATAACAGCAGGCGTTTGGGCTGGTGCAACTCAAGCAGGGCAGCCAGGGCTTGCTGGGGTGTACGGGAAGAAATTCCAGCGGTCATTGCAGATCCTCACATCAGGACGGTAGAGACTAGCGCGGCTGGGCGTGCGAGCCTAGGACATTGCGGTCAGGGCCACGGCGGCTTGTACCGTACCTGCGGAAGTTTTTTGATCCTTCACTGGCAAATCGCCGGTAGAAGTCGTTACTGTGCGCTCAAAGAAAAATTTGAAAACACTCAGGAGCCCCATGATGCGTAAGGTTTTTCTGTTGGCCCTGCTGGTCAGCCCCATTGCCCTGGCCCAGAGCGTCAGTGTCGAAACCAACTCGTTGATGCGCCTGCCCAGCAGTACCAGCGTGTTGCAGCTTGAGCGCCTGGACGTGGCGGACTATGGCACTTTGCTGATTCCGGCCACTATCAGTCAGGTCACTGTGGATGAGTTGCACCTGGGGCGTGACGCACGCATCACCATTGTTCCCGGCGCTAGCGCGCTGCAAATGCAAGTGCGCCAGGCGCAACTGGAGCAGGGTAGCCAGATCACGTCCCGTGGCGCCCCCGGCACCCATGAAAAACCTGCCAAGGCTGGGCGTGACCTGACCTTGCGGATCAATTCCCTCACTGCTGAAGCGTTGTCGGTAGACGCCCGCGGCGGTGCCGGTGCCCAAGGGTACGCGGGCCTGGATGGCGCCAACGGCGTGGACCCAGGCTGCACCTGGGGTTCGGCCGGGCGCGGGTTTAACGGTGACAACGGCGGTGACGGCCTGCCGGGCGCCGCCGGCGCACAGGTACGCCTGGAATTGCCGCAGGACTTCCCGATTGAGCAAATCAAGGTCTGGGTGGACGGCGGTGCCGGTGGGTTGCCTGGCGTGGCGGGTAAACCTGGTAAGGGTGGGCAGTCCAAGGGCTGCCTGGTGTACCGCGCCGATGGTGGCGACAAGGGCCGGCCTGGGCTTGAAGGGCAGCCGGGGCCGGCTGGGCCTGCGGGGGCGGTGACTATTCAGCGGCTCTGAGTCGACTGTTCCGACTTGCCCCCGATGGCGGCCTTAGGGCCGACCAGGATGCTGGATCAGACCGAGTACATATCCGTTGTTTGGGTAACGGCTGCTATTGGTTCCGCCCTTACGGCGGGTCACTTTCGAAAAGCCGGAATGCCGGCCCAGGCGAAAGTAACCAAAGCGCTCTTGCCCCACCACTCGGCACCTCGCTCAGGCTCGGTGTGCCCGTAATCCGCCATGGATTTGGGGGGCCGCCGCCACGCGCCATCCATGGCGCGGGGCGGCTAAACCGGCATCCCTGCCGGTTTACCCCCCAAATCCCTGTCGAATTCCGGCCAGCGTGGTTTGACGGGGCGCTTAAGATCAAAAGCAGATCAAGATCAAGATCAAGAGCGGCTCGCTTCGCATCGTGGTTACCGTTGGGTGCTGCGAACTGCGGTTGTGTAGATATCCACACCCCGATGGCAGTGCAAGCCTCGCCTTCAAAACATCGGCCGGGCCGAAGCAATCGCCACCACCACCAACCCCACAATCAAATTAACCCCCACCAACTTGCGAATCTGCCCCAACGCAGCCGCGCCCGCCGGCCAATCCTCAGCCGCCACCGCGGCCTTCAGTTCAGGAAACTTCAACGCCTGGATGCGGATAAACAGCGCGGTCATCACCAGATACAACCCCATCATCACCTGCACATAGCGCGGCGCGGTTTCAAAACCGTTGAAGCGCAGTTGCAGCAAACCAACGCCGCTGATCGGCAAAATCACGACCGCGACCCACACCCACACAAAAAAACGTTGAAACACATTTGCCCACAACTTGAGCCGGGCAGGGCCCTCAAGGGCCGCCATGGCGGCGGGTCGCAGGATCATCCAGGCGAAAAACATACCGCCGACCCAAATCAGGGCGGCCAGTACATGCAGGGTGTAAGCGAGGCTAAACGCGGTCATTGTGGTACTCCGTTCTGCGCGGGATTAATTAGCGGGGTATGATAGCGGCCGATCCGAACCACTGAAAATTTATCCAGCGTTTTTTGCGCCCGACTATCCATGATCAGCACTGAACTCAAAACCACGATCCAGGGCGCCTATTCGCGTTTTCTCGAAGCCAAGAGCTTGAAACCGCGCTACGGCCAACGCCTGATGATCGCCGAAGTGGCGAAAGTCCTCGGGGATATCGACACCGATGACGAAGGTCGCCGCGAGGGCGAACCTGCGGTTGTGGCCGTCGAGGCCGGCACCGGTACTGGCAAGACTGTGGCCTACAGCCTGGCCGCGATCCCCACCGCCAAGGCCGCCGGCAAGCGCCTGGTAATCGCCACCGCCACCGTCGCCCTGCAAGAGCAGATTGTCTACAAAGACTTGCCCGACCTGATGCGCAACAGCGGCTTGAGCTTTACCTTCGCCCTGGCCAAGGGCCGTGGCCGCTACATGTGCCTGTCCAAGCTCGACGTGTTGCTGCAGGAAGGCCATGCGCAAACCGCCACCGCGTCGCTGTTCGAAGAAGAAGGCTTCAAGATCGAGGTCGACGAGGCCAGCCAGAAGCTGTTTACCAGCATGATCGAGAAACTGGCCGGCAACAAATGGGACGGCGACCGCGACAGCTGGCCCACCGCCCTGGAGGATTCCGACTGGGCGCGCCTGACCACCGACCACAGCCAGTGCACCAATCGCCATTGCCCCAATTTCGGCCAGTGCGCCTTCTACAAGGCCCGCGAAGGCATGGGCAAGGTGGATGTCATCGTCACCAACCACGACATGGTGCTGGCCGACCTGGCACTGGGCGGCGGCGCGGTGCTGCCCGATCCACGCGACACGCTTTATGTGTTCGACGAAGGTCACCACCTGCCGGACAAAGCCATCGGCCACTTCGCCCATTACACGCGCCTGCGTTCCACTGCCGACTGGCTGGAAACCACTGCCAAGAACCTCACCAAGTTGCTGGCCCAGCATCCGCTGCCCGGCGACCTGGGCAAGCTGATCGAACAGGTGCCGGAACTGGCGCGGGAGATCAAGACCCAACAGCAATTCATGTTCAGCGCCTGCGAACAGGTGGCCGACTTCAAACCCGGCGAAGATGTCGAGGGCCGTGAGCGCCCGCGCCACCGTTTTGTCGGCGGCATGATCCCCGAGCACATGCGCGAAATGGGCATCGAGCTGAAGAAAGGCTTTTCACGCCTGACCGACTTGTTCACCCGCCTTACGGATTTGCTCAAGGAAGGCATGGATGGCGAGGTTAATATCGGTATCGCCAGCAACCAGGCCGAGGAGTGGTACCCGCTGTTCGGCAGCCTGTTGTCCCGCTCCCAGGGCAACTGGGAGCTGTGGACCGCGTTCACCGTGGAAGATCCGGAAGACAACCCGCCCATGGCCCGTTGGCTTACCCTGTCGGAAAGCGGTGCGCTGTTTGATATCGAGGTCAACGCCAGCCCGATCCTCGCCGCTGAAATGCTGCGTCGCAACCTGTGGAACGTGGCCTACGGCTGCCTGGTGACGTCGGCCACGCTGACCGCCCTGGGCACCTTTGATCGCTTCCGTATGCGCGCCGGTTTGCCGAAAAAGGCCGTTACCGCTGTGGTACCGAGCCCGTTTCATCATGCCGATGCCGGTGTGCTGCGCGTACCGGACCTCAAGGCTGACCCTCGGGATGCGGCGGCCCACACGGCGGCGATCATTCGCGATCTGCCGTCACTGGTGCAAGGTTCGCGCGGCACCCTGGTGCTGTTCTCGTCGCGCAAACAGATGCAGGACGTGTTCGATGGCCTCGATCGCGACTGGCGCAAACAGGTGTTTATCCAGGGCAACCTGTCCAAGCAGGAAACCCTGAACAAGCACAAGGCGCGGGTCGACGGCGGTGATTCCAGCGTATTGTTCGGCCTGGCAAGTTTTGCCGAGGGCGTGGACTTGCCTGGCGCTTATTGCGAACACGTGGTGATCGCCAAGATCCCGTTCTCGGTGCCCGATGATCCGGTCGAGGCCGCACTGGCCGAATGGATCGAAGCCCGTGGCGGCAACCCGTTCATGGAAATCTCGGTGCCGGATGCCTCATTGAAGCTGGTGCAGGCCTGCGGGCGCTTGCTGCGCACCGAGCAAGACCGCGGCACCATCACCTTGCTTGACCGCCGCCTGGTCACCCAACGCTATGGCAAAGCTATCCTCAATGCGTTGCCGCCGTTCAGGCGCGAAATTTCTTAAACCCCCGTGGGCGAATTCGCCCACTTTGTGGTCTATCTCATCACTATCACCAGGCCATTCACCGGCCGTTTGGGAGAACCTTGTTCGTATGATTCGCACGCTGCCCGCTCTTTTTGCCTTGCTGTTCGCTGCGCCGTTGATGGCCGCGCCTGCCGGGCAACAAACGCTGTTCAACTTCGTCCGGCCTGCCGATGTGGTCAAGGTGGCGACTCAGGACGCCAGCCTGCCCCAATACAACGCCGAACAAACTCCCGAAGGCGAGGTGCTGCGCCGTATCACCTTCAACCCGGCGGCCGAGCCAAGCCTGGTGCTCAGCCCGCAATCCGGTGTGTGGGACTGGTCGCAATCGAGCGCCATGAGCCTGCGTATCCAGAGCGCGATGAACTGGGCACTGACCCTCTACGTCAAGGTGCAGAGCGCCGACGGCAAGACCCTGGTCAGCCGCATCGACTTGCCGGCCGGGCCTGCGCAGACCCTGCTGGTACCATTGCAAGCCAACTCGCCACTGAGCCAGGGCATGAAGGCTGGCCCGCCGATGCCGATGACCGTGGATGGCCAGCGCGTATTGCTGGCCGGCAGTGCCGGCGAAATCGACCGCAGCCAGGTGGTGTCGGTGACCCTGTCGATGATCAAGCCCAATGCCGCCCAAAGCATCCTGCTGGAGCGCTTTGGCGTGCAGGACAGCGAGCCGGTAACGAAGGCCGCCTACAGCGAATTGGTCGATGCTTTTGGCCAGTCCACCCGGGCGCGCTGGCCGGAAAAGGTCAGCAGCGACGAGCAGCTCAAGGCGTCGGCCGCCAAAGAGCAGCAGCAGCTCAAAACCTGGTTGGCTGAGCGAGACAAATCCTCCCTGGACCAATACGGCGGCTGGAACAAAGGCCCGGCGTTCGATTCCAGCGGCTTTTTCCGCACAGAGAAGCGCGACGGCCGCTGGTATCTGGTGACGCCTGAAGGTCATCCGTTCTATTCACTGGGGGTCAACACCGTGGCTGCGGACAACAGCCAGACCTACGTGGCAGGGCGTGAGTGGATGTTCGCGGCGTTGCCCAAGGCCGGCGAACCCTTCGACAAGTACTACGGCAGCAGCGATAACCGCACCGGCAACGGTGCCGGCGAAGGTCGCGGCTTTGGTTCGGGGCGTTGGTATGACTTTTATGGCGCCAACCTGCAGCGCACTTACGGCGGCGAGGGTTTGGACCAGAAGCGCTGGGTGACGCACACCCTGGACCGTCTGCAAGCCTGGGGTTTCAATACCGTGGGCAACTGGAGCGACGAGGACCTGGCCACTGCCGACCGCGTGCCTTATACCCTGCCGCTGTCGATTGTGGGTGACTACGCGAGCATCAGCACCGGCACCGACTGGTGGGGCGGTATGCCCGATCCGTTCGATCCACATTTCGCGATGGCCACCGAACGCGCCGTGGCCATCGCCGCTCGTGATCACCGCGACGATCCGTGGTTGATCGGCTTTTTTGCCGACAACGAACTGGCCTGGGCCGGTCCTGGCGACGATGCAAAATCCCGCTACGCCTTGGCTTACGGCACCCTGCGCATGACCACCGATGTTCCGGCCAAGCGCGCTTTCCTCAAGCAGCTGCGTGACAAATATCGCAACGAAGAAGGTCTGTCCAAAGCCTGGGGCATTCAACTGGCGGGTTGGGAACTGATGGAAGACCCAGGCTTCGAACCACCGATGCCCAGCCCTGAACACCCGGAAATCGAAGCTGACTTCAAGTACTTCCAGAAGACCTTCGCCGACGCTTACTTCAAGACCATTTCCGACTCGCTGAAGTGGCACGCGCCGAATCAACTGTTGCTGGGCGGCCGTTTTGCCGTGAGCACCCCGGAAGCAGTGGCGTCGTGCGCGCAGTATTGCGATGTGTTGAGCTTCAACATGTACACCCTAAAACCCCAGGACGGTTATGACTTCGCCGCCCTGCGTGCGCTGGACAAACCGGTGTTGATCACCGAATTCAACTTCGGCTCGGCCGACCGTGGCCCGTTCTGGGGCGGCGTGACGCAATTGGCCCGCGAAGAAGATCGCGGTACGGCGTACGCCACGTTCCTCAAGCAGGCCATGGCCGAGCCGTCGATTGTTGGCGTGCACTGGTTCCAGTACCTGGACCAGCCGGTCACCGGGCGTCTGCTGGATGGCGAAAATGGCCATTTCGGCCTTGTCGGCATCACCGATGTACCTTTCCAGGGCTTCGTTGACAGTGTGCGCAAGAGCAACCTTGCGGCGGTCGACCAGTTGGGCCGTGAGGCGCAAAAAGCCAAGGCGACCCGCACGGCGCGTGAAAGTGAAGGCGCCAGGCAGGGGCAGGGCGGCAAAGGCGCAGGGCAGGGCGCTGGACATGCCGGTGGGCACTCCGGCAACGGTCATTGATTCGTCGTTGACGGGTTCACAAAACCCACAATGGCTGAAAGAATGGCGGCCACTTTTCATGGTGCTTTGCGAGGGGAATCAGGTGCAGATTCAGGGTCATTACGAGCTGCAGTTCGAAGCGGTACGCGAAGCCTTTGCCGCATTGTTCGATGATCCCCAGGAGCGTGGTGCCGGGCTGTGCATCCAGGTAGGCGGGCAAACCGTCGTCGATCTGTGGGCCGGTACTGCCGACAAGGACGGAGCCGAAGCCTGGCACAGCGATACCATCGTCAACCTGTTCTCCTGCACCAAGACCTTCACGGCTGTCACTGCCTTGCAACTGGTGGCCGAAGGCAAGCTCAAGCTTGATGCACCGGTGGCTGACTACTGGCCGGAATTCGCGGCGGCGGGCAAGGAGGCGATCACACTGCGCCAGTTGCTCTGCCACCAGGCCGGGCTGCCGGCCATCCGCGAAATGCTGCCTACCGAAGCCCTGTATGACTGGCAACTGATGGTCGACACCCTGGCGGCCGAGGCGCCGTGGTGGACACCAGGCGAGGGTCATGGCTACGAGGCGATTACCTACGGCTGGCTGGTCGGCGAACTGTTGCGCCGCGCCGATGGGCGCGGGCCGGGTGAGTCGATCGTGGCACGGGTCGCACGGCCGCTGGGGCTGGACTTCCACGTTGGCCTGGCGGATGCAGAGTTTTATCGGGTGGCCCATATAGCGCGCAGCAAGGGCAATATGGGGGATGAAGCCGCGCAACGGTTACTTCAAGTAATGATGCGCGAACCGGCGGCGATGACCACACGGGCATTTGCCAATCCACCATCTATTCTGACCAGTACTAATAAGCCCGAATGGCGACGCATGCAGCAGCCCGCGGCAAATGGTCACGGTAATGCGCGCAGCCTGGCCGGGTTTTATAGCGGTTTGTTGGACGGTAGTTTGCTGGAAAGCGACATGCTCGAACAATTGACCCGTGAACACAGTATTGGGCCGGATAAAACCTTATTGACCCAAACCCGTTTCGGCCTGGGCTGCATGTTGGATCAACCGCAGCTGCCCAATGCCACGTTCGGCCTCGGGCCACGTGCTTTCGGGCATCCCGGCGCAGGGGGCTCAGTGGGTTTTGCCGACCCTGAACATGATGTAGCGTTCGGTTTTGTGACTAATACCCTGGGCCCTTACGTACTTATGGACCCGCGTGCGCAGAAGTTGGTCGGAATATTGGCCGGTTGTCTATAAACCCCTTGCTGTTTCACAATTTTTTGTTACAAAGGCAAGTATAAAAAGATGCTGAACGACATGTTGTAACTTGAATGTTCTTTAAGCGTCTGTTTAACGGGTCATCAGGCCCCCTGGTTTTTTCTCATTTTGTGGATATCTCATGTTATCGAACAAGTCCTTGGCACTGGCGCTGTGCCTCACTATTACAGGTTGCGCACAAACTCCACAAAATGATGCCGAAGGTGGGCATTGGTGGTCATTTGGATCGGACAAGGCTGCGACCAAGGACGCAGTGACCCAAACCGACGCCAAGCCGGATGCCAAACCAGCTGCCGGCGCCAAGCCTGTTGAACCTGTCGCCGCTGCTGCTGCACCTGCTTCGCCCGCCAAGGCTGATACCGGCTACAGCTGGTGGCCGTTCTCCACCAAGAGTGCCGAAGAAAAAGCCGCCGATGCCAAGGCCGACCTGAAAGCCGACCTGAAGGCCGCAACCCCGACTTCGGACGCGGCACCTGTCGTCGCCAAGACCGACGCCGAACCCCGCTGGTGGTGGCCGTTCGAAAGCAAGCCAAAGCCGTTGGCCAAGGTCGACGTGACCAATGTGCCAATGCCTGACCCGAAAATCACCCAAGCCTGGCTGGACGACTACGAGCCACGCCTGCGCGAGGCCATCAAGGGCAGTTCGCTGCAACTGGAGCGTCGCGACAACGTGCTGGTCGTGATTGCCCCGGTAGACGGTTCCTACAACCCGAAGCGTCCGGCGATGCTGCTGCCGGTGACTTTGGGCCCGTTCACTCGTGTGGCCAAGGCCGTTGAGGCTGATCCCAAGACCGCCGTACTGGTTCTGGGCCACGTCGATGCCACCGGCAGCGCTCCTGCGAGCCAGGCGTTGAGCAAGGAGCGTGCGCAGTCGATTGCTTCGATCTTCAGCCTCAGTGGTTTGAAGCAGGACCGCTTGATGCTGCGTGGCATGGGCGATCTTATGCCGCGTGCCGCCAACGACAGCAACCAGGGGCGTGCGCTGAATCGTCGCATGGAAATCATGTTCACTCAGCGTACAACGATGCTTGCACTGCTGAGCCAGTACAATTCGGGCAAGACGCCACCGGTTGCTGAAATGGTTGCCGTGCAGAATGCTCCAGCCCCGGCACCAGCGGCAAAAGCACCAGCCAAGAAGGCTCCGGCCAAGAAAGCGGCCGCCAAGCCAGCGGCTAAAAAGGCCGCGGCCAAACCTGCTGCGAAGAAGCCGGCTGCAACCAAAGCCAAGGCTGCTGCACCCGCTTCGAACGACCAGGCGAAAAACTGAGCCGTTGAACCATAAGGATAAAGCCGCATGACCCAGGCACTGGCTGATATGCGCCGTGACTACACACGGGACGGTTTGAGCGAGGCCCAGGCCCCCGGCGAGCCGTTTGCGTTGTTCCACCAATGGTTTGGCGACGCGGTGAAAACCGAACAGCCGCCGGTGGAGGCCAATGCCATGACCCTGGCGACGGTCGACCAGGACGGTCGCCCGCACTGTCGCATCCTGTTGCTCAAGGGCCTGGATGCACAGGGCTTTACCTTCTTCACCAACTACCAGAGCGCCAAGGGTGAGCAACTTGCGGCGCGGCCGTTTGCGGCCATGACGTTCTTCTGGCCGACCCTGGAACGCCAGGTGCGTATTGAAGGGCGCGTGGTCAAGGTCACCCCTGAAGAGTCGGATGCCTATTACCAGGTGCGCCCGTTGGGCAGCCGCCTCGGCGCCTGGGCATCCCCGCAGAGCAGGGTCATTCGTGACCGTGAAGAGCTGCACGATCTGCTCAAGGCCACCGAACAGCGTTTCAGCGATACCCAGCCCGATTGCCCCGAGCATTGGGGTGGGTACCGTTTGCTGCCCGAGCGCATCGAGTTCTGGCAGGGCCGCGCCAGCCGCCTGCATGATCGTCTCAACTATCGTGTACAAGACGCTCAATGGATCCGCGAGCGTCTGGCGCCCTGAGCGTCACCTTTCGTCATTGCGCCTGAATCATGCCCATTGCGCCGACGTCTCTATTCAGGAGACTTCGGCGCTTTTGATTGTGCGGCTACAATGATCAAGCAGCTGATGGCACCGTTGCGCCCCCCAGCCAGGCTACCGTTCGTCGTGTTTTCTGGTGCTGGCAGTCTGTACTCAGGCTGAATGAAAGCAATTTTCTGCCCGGCTTGCCGTGACAGGCGCCAAGCCACAGCGTTTAATGAATACCTGTCCTTTGGAGTTGATGCTATGCGTAAGTCCGTTTTACTAGTTGCCTGCTTTACCACCCTGTCATTGCTGTTGGGTGGCTGCGCCTCGAGTCTGACCGGCGACTCGTACTCCCGTGATGAGGCGCGTCGCGTTCAGACCGTGCGCATGGGTACCATCGAATCCCTGCGTCCGGTGAAAATCGAAGGCACCAAGACCCCAATCGGCGGCGCTGCTGGCGCAGTCATCGGTGGTGTTGGCGGCAGCGCCATCGGTGGCGGCCGTGGCAGCATCGTCACCGCTGTAATCGGCGCGGTCGCGGGCGGCCTGCTGGGCTCGGCCACCGAAGAAGGCCTGACCCGCACCCAGGGCGTGGAAATCACCGTGCGCGAAGACGACGGCAGCATGCGCGCCTACGTACAAGCCGTGCAGGAAAATGAAATCTTCCGCATCGGTGACCGCGTACGCATCATGACCGTTGACGGTACCAGCCGCGTTACTCGCTAAGCGGTAAGTAATCGGGCAAAGAAAACCCCAACCGGGTGACCGGTTGGGGTTTTTTTATGCTGCTTTCCCAGGGGCTCAGGCTTTTTTGCGACTCGCCATCGCCGTCACCGCATACCCGATAAAGGCTGCCAGGATCGATCCGGTCAGAATCCCCATGCGGTCTTCACCGGCAAACTCGCTGGCACCCGGCACAAACGCCAAGGAGCCGACAAACAGGCTCATGGTGAAGCCGATACCGCACAGAACAGCCACGCCAAGAACCTGACCCCAGTTGGCGCCGCTGGGCAGGGACGCGATACCCGTCTTGATCGCCAGCCAAGTGAGGCCGAACACACCGATGGTCTTGCCGATCAACAGGCCGGCGGCGATGCCCATGGGCACGGAATGGGTGAAGCTCTCCAGGCTCACGCCGGTGAGGGAAACCCCGGCATTGGCGAACGCGAACAACGGCAGGATGGCGTAGGCCACCCACGGGTGCAGGGCGTGCTCCAGGGTCAGCAGCGGTGAGGTTTCGGCATTCCGGGTGCGCAGTGGAATGCAGAATGCCAGGGTCACACCGGCCAGTGTGGCATGCACACCGCTCTTGAGTACGCACACCCACAGGATCAGGCCGATGATCAGGTAAGGCCCAAGCTTGATCACGCCCAGGCGATTCATCGCAATCAAGGCAATCAAGCAAGCCCCCGCGCCCGCCAGGGACGCGCCGGACAAGTCAGCGGAGTAGAACAGCGCGATGACGATGATGGCGCCGAGGTCATCAATGATTGCCAGGGTCATCAGGAACAACTTCAGCGACACCGGTACGCGCTTGCCCAGCAGTGCCAGCACGCCCAGAGCGAACGCGATATCCGTGGCCATCGGGATCGCCCAGCCGGCGAGGGCGGCCGGGTTGTCCTTGTTCAGCGCCCAGTAGATCAGCGCCGGCACCACCATGCCGCCGATGGCCGCTGCGCCGGGCAGCACAACCTGGGAAGGCTTGGAGAGGTGACCATCGAGCAGTTCGCGTTTGACCTCCAGGCCGATCAACAGGAAAAACAGAGCCATCAGGCCGTCGTTGATCCACAGCAGTGCCGGCTTGGCGATTTTCAACGCGCCGACCTGGGCAACCACAGGTGTATCGAGAAACGCGTTGTACAGGTGCGACAACGGTGAGTTGTTGATGATCAGCGCCAAAGCGGCAGCGGCGATCAACAACAGACCACTGGCGGCTTCCAGCT
This sequence comes from Pseudomonas sp. NCIMB 10586, assembly GCF_023127895.1. Taxonomy (NCBI): domain Bacteria; kingdom Pseudomonadati; phylum Pseudomonadota; class Gammaproteobacteria; order Pseudomonadales; family Pseudomonadaceae; genus Pseudomonas; species Pseudomonas sp. NCIMB 10586. Next base: position 317,817 of record NZ_SPKQ01000042.1, on the reverse strand, counting down.
GGAAGAAACGAGTAAAAGTGCTACGCAGAGGCAAGGGATGCTCTCCATTTGAGGTTCAATAGGTGGGTACCCTAACCCGTACAGTTAGTTGTTAAAACAAAAGTTATATTCTTATTTGTTATAAGAGATGAGTCGTGTTGTAGATGCGTAAAAGACTAGCAGTTGTGTGTCAAATTGAGTCGGTACTGTATCTGTGTGAGGTGTACGAAACATCTTAAGATTCAGGCTGAAAACCTTAGAGAATCCACCATGAGCGACCACCGTACCTGGGCCCGCGAAGCCATTCGCATCATTGAAGCGGACTTCCAGCGGAGCGCCGACACCCACCTGATCCCGTTGCCGTTACCAGGGTTGCCCGGCATCGAGTTGTACTTCAAGGACGAGTCCAGCCACCCCACAGGCAGCCTGAAACACCGGCTGGCTCGCTCGCTGTTTTTGTACGCGCTGTGCAATGGCTGGCTCAAGCCGGGCGCCCCGGTGATCGAAGCGTCCAGCGGCTCCACAGCCATCTCTGAAGCCTACTTCGCTCGCCTGTTGGGGTTGCCGTTCATTGCCGTCATGCCGGCCACCACCTCCCAGGAAAAGATCGCCCAGATCGCCTTCTACGGTGGCAAGAGCCATCTGGTTCAGGACCCGACGCAGATCTACGCCGAATCCGAACGCCTGGCCCAGGAAAGTGGTGGTCACTTCATGGACCAGTTCACCTACGCCGAGCGTGCTACCGACTGGCGCGCAAACAACAACATTGCCGAATCGATCTTCCAGCAGATGCGCTTCGAGCAGCACCCGGAGCCCAGTTGGTTGATTTCCAGCCCCGGCACTGGCGGCACCACCGCGACACTGGGCCGCTACGTACGTTATCGCCAGCATTGCACCCGCGTGCTGTGTGCCGATGCCGAGCGCTCGGTGTTTTTCGACTTCTACCAGAGCGGCGACGCCAGCCTGCGCCTGGAGTGTGGTTCGCGAATCGAAGGGATTGGTCGCCCGCGTGTCGAGGCGTCGTTTCTGCTGGCGGTGATTGATGCGATGGTCAAGGTGCCAGACGCCTTGTCATTGGCGGCGATGCATTACCTGGCTGGGCGTTTGGGACGACGGGTCGGCGGTTCCAGCGGGACCAACCTGATCGGCGCGTTGGTAGCAGCGCACCAGATGAAAGCGGCGGGAGAATCGGGCTCGATCGTAGCGATCTTGTGTGATGGCGGCGAGCGTTATGCCACGACCTATTACGATCAGGCGTGGTTGGCGGGGCAGGGGTATGAGTTGGAGAGCTTGATCGCGGCGGTGGCTGCGAGTGTCGAGCAGGGCGAGTCGCTGCCCGAAACGATCCTGCGCGCCAATATCTGACCCGGCGCAAATCAAAATGTGGGAGGGGGCTTGCTCCCGATTGCGGTGTGTCAGTCAAAAATACTGTGACTGAACCACTGCTATCGGGAGCAAGCCCCCTCCCACTTTGTATTGCGCTGTGCTCAGGCCTCGATGCCGAGCATATCCCGCGCCAACGCCTCGGCAATCCGAATCCCGTCAACACCCGCCGACAGAATCCCGCCGGCATAACCGGCGCCTTCCCCGGCTGGGAACAGGCCTTTTACATTCAGGCTCTGCATCGACTCATCGCGGGTTATGCGCAGCGGTGATGATGTGCGGGTCTCGATCCCCGTCAACACCGCATCGTGCAGCGAATAACCTTTGATCTGCTTCTCGAACGCCGGCAAGGCTTCGCGGATGGCTTCGATGGCGAAGTCCGGCAAGGCCAGGGCCAGGTCGCCCATTGACACGCCGGGCTTGTAGGACGGCTCCACACTGCCGATGGCAGTGGACGGTTTGCCGGCGATAAAGTCCCCCACCAGTTGCGCCGGTGCCTCGTAGTTGCTGCCGCCGAGGATATAGGCGTGGGACTCCAGGCGCTCCTGCAATTCGATACCGGCCAGCGGGCCGCCCGGGTAATCCACCTCGGGGGTGATGCCGACCACGATGCCGGAGTTGGCGTTGCGTTCATTACGCGAATACTGACTCATGCCGTTTGTCACGACGCGGTTCGGTTCTGAGGTCGCAGCCACCACGGTACCGCCAGGGCACATGCAGAAACTGTAGACCGAGCGACCATTCTTGGCGTGGTGCACCAGCTTGTAGTCCGCTGCGCCCAGTTTCGGATGGCCTGCGTATTTGCCCAGGCGTGCGGCGTCGATCAGCGACTGCGGGTGTTCGATACGGAAGCCCACCGAGAACGGCTTGGCCTCCATGTACACGCCGCGCTCATGGAGCATACGGAAGGTGTCACGGGCGCTGTGGCCCAGGGCAAGAATCACGTGCCTGGAAAGGATCTGCTCGCCGCCGTCGATGACCACGCCGTTCAACTGCCCGTCTTCGATCAACACATCAGTGACCCGTTGTTCAAAGCGCACTTCACCGCCCAGGGCGATGATTTGCTCGCGCATGTTCTCTACCACGCCGGTCAGGCGGAAAGTGCCGATATGCGGCTTGCTGACATAGAGGATCTCTTGCGGTGCACCGGCCTTGACGAACTCGTGCAGCACTTTGCGGCCGTGGAATTTCGGGTCCTTGATCTGGCTGTACAGCTTGCCGTCGGAGAAGGTCCCGGCACCGCCTTCACCGAACTGCACGTTGGACTCGGGGTTGAGCACGCTTTTACGCCACAGGCCCCAGGTGTCCTTGGTGCGTTGGCGCACTTCCTTGCCGCGTTCGAGGATGATCGGCTTGAAGCCCATCTGCGCCAGCAGCAGCCCGGCGAAGATCCCGCAGGGGCCAAAACCCACCACGATCGGCCGTTCAACCAAGCCTGCCGGCGCCTGGCCCACGACCTTGTAGCTGACATCCGGCGCGGGGTTGACGTTGCGGTCATCGGCAAACTTGAGCAGCAGGGCGGGTTCGCCCTTGACGTTCAGGTCGACGGTGTAGATGAAGCACAGCTCCGACGACTTTTTACGGGCGTCGTAGCTGCGTTTGAACAGGGTGAAATCGAGCAGGTCATCACTGGCGATGCCCAGGCGCTGCACGATGGCAGGCCGCAGGTCTTCTTCGGGATGGTCGATGGGCAGCTTGAGTTCGGTGATTCGTAACATGACAGGATCCGGTAGGCGGCGGGCAAGGAGGCCGGCTGTTTTGCAAACCGGCGATTATAAGCCCCAAAGGTGGTTTTCCGTCAGGTTAAAACAGCCCAAGGCACAATCAGTCGTCCCGGGAGCCGCCAAACGCCGCGCAGCCACGCTGCACCTGGCCGTTCACCCGCAGCTCGGCGCTCATGTGTTGCAGGCTGCCGCTCACGCTGTCGACGCAGCGCTGGGGCGCCACCCACAGTTCGATGTGCTGGTTATTGGCTTCGGTCATCAGGTTGAAGCGCCCATCGCCCAGTTGTTCTTCGACGTAGGGCACCGCCAGCGGTGGCTGGCCTTCGCGTTCCAGCACCATGCCCTTGGCTGTGACATTCATTGCCCAGGCCGGCTTATGGCCGTTGGCGCGCAGGATCATGCGCTTGAAGTCCGGATCGTCGCAGGCTGAGGTCGAGCGCTCTACGCGATAGAGTTGTTGCAGGTCGAGCGAACCCTGGGTGCCGCTGGCAACCCCGGAAAACTTGCCGCGCAGGTCGGCAAACAACGCGCCTTGCTGGCCGGCCAGGGACGCGGCTTCCTGCAGGATGCTGGTGCCGCCGGTGTCGTTGACCACATAGTTGCGTTTGTCGCCGCACGGTTGGAACAACAATTTGCCCTCCACAGCGGTCAACTCACCCTGCATACGGGTCAGCCCGGCAGTAGACGGTTTGGCCGGCTCGCTCTCGAACATCTGGCAAGCGGTGAACAGGGGCAGCAGGGCAAGCAGTGCAAGAGTACGGGCGGCGCGCATTGATCGGGTCTCCAAAACAAGTGCCGCCACGTTACGCAGCCTCGCGTCGCACCACAAGTCTGTAAACAGCTCGAAACCAATACCTGCGGCATACGTCAGCCTTTAAGCCTTTACTGATGCAAGGACGGGGGGCGGTATGCAAGGGTTGATGACTTTGCCTGGGAGCGTTGCGATGACAAATAAATGGAGCGCATATGGACTGCTGTTTGTCAGCGTTTCGGTGTTTGCTGAGGACGCCGCGAGGTTGGAGTATTGGTCGGCTAATGACTTCACCGAGATCTCGCTTGAACTCAAGAGTATCCACAATCTGAATGCGGATACCGTATCGGCCAGCATTACGTTAAGCGAAGAGGCCAAGGCGCGTACCACAGCCATTACCACGCTGACCTACGGAAAGCAGATGACGCTTTATATCGATGGTCGCCGTTTATACACCAGCCACGTTCAAGGGATTATGGGGGGCAGCTTAAGAGTAGCCGTGCCCAAAGACTTGGCTGCGGAATGGGCAACTCGGTACCTGCACTAAAGGTGGCAGGTACCGAGAACCTTCTTTGGCAGGTCAGCCCACGATAAAGGTCTGCCCTGTCTGCAAGCCCTCGACACTCTTCGCGTAGGCCAACGCCACATCTGCACCAGGCACCGGTTTGTACCCACGAAAGTATGGAGCGTAGCTGCCCATGGCTTCCAACAGCACTGTCGGGCTCACCGAATTGACACGCAAGCCCCGTGGCAACTCGATCGCCGCGGCTTTGACAAAGGCATCCAGTGCGCCGTTGACCAGCGCGGCCGAGGCACCGGTACGGATCGGGTCGCGGTTGAGAATGCCGCTGGTGAACGTAAACGAGGCACCGTCATTGGCGTATTCGCGTCCGATCAGCAGCAGGTTGACCTGGCCCATCAGCTTGTCACGCAGGCCCAGTTCGAAATCGCTGTCGCTCATCTCTCCCAGTGCCACGAAGTTCACACTGCCTGCGGCGCAGATCAGGGCGTCGAACTTGCCGGTCTGCTCGAACAGCCTGCGTATCGAGGCGCTATCGCTGATGTCCACCTGGAAGTCGCCGCTGGTACGGCCGATGCTGATCACTTCGTGGCGTTGCGCCAACTCTGCCTTGACCGCTGAACCTATGGTGCCGCTGGCACCAATCAATAGGATTTTCATCGTGCTGTTCCTCCAGGGGGTTAACTGAAGGTCCAGTCTAGTGTGGCTTTTCAGGCGAATAAACGCGCTAATAGGCAACCTTTGGTTTTCAAATGGAAACAATCCATGAGCGAAATGGATGATCTGGCAGCCTTTGCTGTGCTGATCGAAGCGGGCAGTTTCACCGTGGCGGCCGAACAGCTGGGCTGCAGCAAAGGGCAGTTGTCCAAGCGCATCAGCCAGTTGGAAGCGCAGTTTGCCGTGGTGCTGTTGCACCGCACCACCCGCAAGCTCAGCCTCACCGCGGCCGGCGCGGCGTTGCTGCCCCAGGCACAAGCGCTGGTGGTACAGGTAGAACGCGCGCGGCAGGCGTTGGCGCGGCTCAAGGATGATTTGGCCGGCCCTGTGCGTATGACCGTGCCGGTGTCGCTGGGCGAAACCTTCTTCGATGGCTTGTTGCTGGAGTTTTCCCGGCAATATCCGCAGGTGCAGATCGAGCTGGAGCTTAACAACAGCTACCGAGACTTGGCGCGCGATGGCTTTGACTTGGGCGTGCGCGCGGCTGCCATCGAAAATGAACGCCTGGTCGCCAAGCCTTTACTGGCCTGGCACGAGGTGACCTGCGCCAGCCCGGCGTATCTGGAGCAGCATGGGGAACCGCTGACCCCGGCGGACCTGTCGACGCACAGCTGCTTGCTCAACAGTCACTACAGCGGTCGTGAGGAGTGGTTGTATCACCAGCAGCATGAATTACTGCGAGTGCGGGTGAGCGGCACGTTTGCCTCCAACCATTACAACCTGCTGAAAAAAGCCGCCCTGGTGGGCGCCGGTATCGCCCGCCTGCCGTCCTACGTGTTGCCGACGGAGTTGGCCGATGGGCGATTGCGCTGGATCCTGCGCGACTATCAGACACGCCGAATGCCGATGTACCTGGTTCATCCCTACCAGGGTGGCCTGCCGAGACGCACCCAGGTGCTGGTCGATTACCTGGTGGATTGGTTCCGGCGCAGCGGCGAGGCGCTGGATCGGCTTTAACGCAAGCGACGGGCCATCAGGTGGTCGATGGACAAGCGGCCTGGCCCCTTGGCGAGCAACAGCAACAACAGCGCGAGCCAGGTGCCGTGCGTGGGGTAGGCGTCAGGGTAGACGAACAACTGAATGGTCAAGGTCATGCCGATCAGGGCCAGGGCCGAGAAGCGTGTGGCAAACCCCAGCAGGATCAATACCGGGAAAAAGTGCTCGGCAAAGGTTGCCAGGTACGCGGCCACCTCCGGCGGCACCAGGGGCAACTGATATTCGCTGCGAAACAACCAGAGTGTCGAGGCGGCGAGCTTGGGTTCACCGACTTGGAATGTGCCGCTGATCACGTCAATGGCAAAGCCTTCGACCTTGGTCTGCCCGGATTTCCAGAACACTGCGGCAATGGAGAAGCGCGCAATAAACGCGATCAGGCTGTAGGGGATTTTTTCAAACAGTGCGACGGTTCGCTTTATCAGGCACGGAGCGGGAGTGTTCATGGCGATACCTTGGGTGGCAGATGCAAATGAGTAATGGCGTCGTGGCTGATCAGCAGCGTGAGACATTGGTGCAAGTCGAATTCGGCTGAGGCTTCAAGGGCGTCAGCGATGGCCAACTCCAGCCCGGCGCCTTGGTTGAGGCGGTTGATAAACGTCACCGAGCCGCTGTCGATGGCGAACACCTTGACCGCCAACCCGTGGCGCAGGACCAGCGCGCCTTGGGCGTACCATGGGTTCAAGGTGGCGATAACCCCGTCGGTCTGGTGCGCAGCCCAAACCGACACGATCGCGTAGGGAGATTCCAATGTTTCGAGGGATGGATGCAGTCGCACCCGCAATTGCCCCAGCTGCGCGCAGCCTTGCAGTTGTTGGAGCACGCTGTGCTGATCCAGTGCCTGGCGATCCGCCGCGTGATAAGCCCGAACCCGCAGGCGCTCCAGCCGAGCGATATCTGCCAGGTATGGCACGCTTGAGGCCGGTTCGAAGCGCTGGATAAACGCTGCCAACGTGCTGCCGTATTCGCTGATCAAAGGGCTGGTGGGCGGGTGAGCCTGGACATACAGGCTGGCCATGGCGTGGAAAAACTCATCGCCAACCAGTTGCCGCGTCACCGGATAGGCGGCAACGAGCGCATTTATCAACGCGCTGTGGACATTATTGCGATACACCGCGAAGCGACTCGCCGGGTCGGCCCCGTTGCTGCTGAACACCTCCTCGGGGCAGGTTGCGTCCGGCGTCAGCAGCGCGTGGGCGAATGCCTGTTGAAGGCTCATCGGGCCACCTGCGACAAATAGCTTTCAGCCTGCCGGGCTTCGGCCTGCAATACGCTGAAGGGCGGCACCTGGTTATCCCGCTCGATCAACGTAGCTACCGGACCGGTCCGCGCCAGCACGTGCTCGTACAGTTGCCACACGGCGTTATCGATAGGCGCGCCGTGGTCATCGATCAGCAGGCGGTCGCCCAGGCTGTCTGTGTCTTCGGCAAAGCCGGCCAGATGAATCTCCCCCACTGCGTGCAAGGGCAGGGCGTCGATGTAGGCCGATGGATCGCGCTGGTGATTGATGCAGGATACGTAGACGTTGTTGACGTCGAGCAGCAGGCCGCAACCGGTACGGCGGATGACCTCGCTGATGAAGTCGGTTTCATCCAGGGTAGAGCGCTGGAACTGCAGGTAGGTCGAGGGATTCTCCAGCAGCATCGGCCGCTTGAGTGTGCTCTGCACCTGGTCAACATGTGCGCACACTCGGCTCAGGGTGGTGGCGTCGTAAGCCAGCGGCAGCAAGTCGTTGAGAAACACCGGGCCGTGGCTGGACCAGGCCAGGTGTTCGGAAAAAGACTGGGGTTGATAGCGCTCGATCAACGTCGCCAAGCGTGCCAGGTGTTCGCGATCCAGGGCACCTTCGCCGCCGATGGACAGGCCCACGCCGTGCAACGACAGCGGGTACTGCTCACGGATCAATCCCAGGTAGTGATGAAACGGGCCACCGGCCACCATGTAGTTTTCGGCGTGAACTTCAAAAAAACCGATATCGGGGCCGGTCTCAAGCACTTGGGTGAAGTGCTCGGTCTTCAACCCCAGTCCGGCCCGCAAGGGCAGGCCGGGCACCTGAGTCGGTGAGACCGTGTAAGGGGATGTAGGCGTCATCATCAGTACTCAGGCTGCACGAGGTTTCAGGATTTGGCAGTGAATTCGGTTTCCTGGCCGAAGCCGGTCGGCGAGGTGGTGCTTGGGGTCTTGGTGCAGGTACCTGCGGGGACCAGCTTCCAGGCATTGGCCTGGTCCTTGGTTTTGGAGGTGCCGGCGCAAGAGGTGCCGGCGCCTGCGGCGCAATCGTTCTTGCCGGCTTCAGCCACGCCGAAGCATTTCTGCATGTCATCGGCTGCGTGGGCAGTGGTGCTCAGGGCGGACAGGCTCAGGGCCGAACCCAGGGCGAGGACGAGGGTGGCGGCGGACAGTTTGGTGGTCATGGTGTGTCTCCAGCAGTGGTCGAATGCGCAGGCTTGATTGCCTGCTTGCACCACTAGAGAGAGGGGGATTGAGTTCGTTACAAAACCAGTCGAATTTTTTTCAAGTTACGCAAAACAAAATGTGGGAGGGGGCTTGCTCCCGATGACAGTGTGTCAGGCACAGGACATGTGACTGATATACCGTTATCGGGGGCAAGCCTCCTCCCACATTTAGATCCAGTTTACTCAGTAACCGGGTCTTAACCTCCCAGATATGCCTCTCGCACCTTCGGGTCCGTCAGCAGTTGCTCGCCAGTGCCCTGCATCACCACCCGACCGTTTTCCAGCACATAGGCCCGGTCAGCGATTTTCAATGCCTGGTTGGCGTTTTGCTCCACCAAAAACACCGTCACCCCGTCCTTACGCAGCTGTTCGATGATATCGAAGATCTGCTGGATGATGATCGGTGCCAGGCCCAGGGAGGGCTCGTCCAGCAGCAACAGCTTGGGCTTGCTCATCAGCGCCCGGCCGATGGCGAGCATTTGCTGCTCGCCGCCCGACATGGTGCCGCCGCGCTGGCTGAAGCGTTCCTTGAGGCGGGGGAACAGGTGCAGCACCTTGTCCATCTGCTCCTGGTAGTCGCCCTTGTCGGTAAAGAACCCGCCCATGGCCAGGTTCTCTTCCACGGTCAGGCGCGAGAACACGCGGCGGCCTTCCGGTACCACGGCAATGCTCTTGCGCATGATTTCGGCGCAGTGCCTGCCCACCAGCTCTTCACCCATGTAGCGGATGCTGCCGCTGTAGGCTTGCGGCGAACCGCACAAGGTCATCAGCAAGGTGGATTTGCCGGCACCGTTGGCGCCGATCAGGGTGACGATCTCACCCTGGCGCACTTCGACATTGACGTCGTGCAGGGCCTGGATCTTGCCGTAGAACGTGGAAACGTTTTCGAACTGCAACATTTTACGCTTCCCCCAGATAGGCTTTGATCACTTCAGGATTGTCGCGGATCTGCTCCGGGGTCCCGTCGGCCAGCGGCGTGCCCTGGTTGATTACGACGATGTGGTCGGAAATGCTCATGACCAGTTTCATGTCGTGTTCGATCAACAGCACCGTGGCGTTGTTTTCCTCACGCAGCACGCTGATCAGCGCCTTGAGGTCTTCGGTTTCCTTGGGGTTCAGGCCCGCGGCAGGTTCGTCGAGCATAAGGATCCGCGGGCGGGTCATCATGCAGCGGGCGATTTCCAGGCGACGCTGCTGGCCGTAGGCGAGGGTGCCTGCCGGGCGGTTGGCAAACTCGGTCAGGTTGACCTTGTCCAGCCAGTACGCCGCGTATTCCATGGCCTCGCGCTCGCTCTTGCGGAACGCCGGGGTCTTGAACAGGCCCGCGAAGAAGTTGGTGTTCAAGTGACGATGCTGGGCGATCAACAGATTCTCGACTGCGGTCATGTCCTTGAACAACCGCACGTTCTGGAAGGTACGCACCACGCCCTTGCGAGCGATCTCGTGACCCGCCAGGCCCTGGATCGGTTGGCCGTCCAGCAGGATGCTGCCGCCGCTCGGCTTGTAGAAGCCGGTGAGGCAGTTGAACACCGTGGTCTTGCCGGCACCGTTGGGGCCGATCAGCGCCACGACCTGTTTCTCTTTCACGGTCAGGGCCACGCCATTGACCGCCAGCAAGCCGCCGAAGCGCATGCTCAAGTTTTCAACTTTCAGGATCTCGCGGCTCATTTGCGCAGCTCCATGTGTGGACGTTGCATGGGCAGCAGGCCTTGAGGGCGCCAGATCATCATCAGCACCATCATGGCGCCGAACATCAACATGCGGTATTCGCTGAACTCACGCATCATTTCCGGCAGCAGGATCATCACGATCGCCGCCAGGATCACGCCCAGTTGCGAGCCCATGCCACCCAATACCACGATGGCGAGAATGATCGCCGACTCGATAAAGGTGAACGACTCCGGGGTAACCAGGCCCTGGCGCGCAGCGAAGAAGCTGCCGGCGAAACCGGCGAACGCGGCGCCCAGGGTGAACGCGGAAAGCTTGATGATGGTCGGGTTCAGGCCCAGGGCACGGCAGGCGATTTCATCTTCGCGCAACGCTTCCCACGCACGGCCGATGGGCATGCGCAGCAAACGGTTGATCACGAACAGTGCCGCCAACGCCAATAGCAGCGCCACCAGGTACAGGAACACCACTTTGCTGACCGGGTTGTAGGCGATCCCGAAGTACTCGTGGAAGGTCTGCATACCTTCAGCGGCGGTGCGGTCGAACGACAGCCCGAAGAACGTTGGCTTGGGAATGCTGCTGATACCGTTGGGCCCACCGGTGATATCGGTGAGGTTACGCAGGAACAGGCGGATGATCTCACCGAAGCCCAGGGTCACGATGGCCAGGTAGTCACCGCGCAGGCGCAGCACCGGGAAGCCCAGCAGGAAGCCGAACGTAGCGGCCGCCATGCCGGCCAGCGGCAGGCAGATCCAGAAGCTCCAACCCAGGTAGTGCGAGAGCAGCGCGTAGGTGTAGGCACCCACGGCGTAAAAGCCCACGTAACCAAGGTCGAGCAGGCCGGCCAGGCCCACCACGATGTTCAGGCCCAGGCCCAGCAACACGTAGATCAGGATCAGCGTCGCAATGTCGACCGCACCGCGTGAGCCGAAGAACGGCCAGATCAGCGCGGCGATAATCAGGCCGATAATGATGTAGCGCTGGGTGCGCGGCAGGGTCAGGAATTGGCTGACCTTGGGCGACACCAACGGAGCACGGTTGCCCTTGAACAAGGCACCGACCTGCTGGGTGAACAGCACGCGCAGAAACATCAGCACCGAACACAAGGCGATGACGGTCAGGGTCACGGGCCCGGTGCCATGCACTTCCAGGTTGATGCCGACAATGCTCAGCTTGAGGCCGAGTACCGGGAAGGCCACGGCCCATACCAGCAAGGCGCTGAAAAACGCCGATTTAAGATATCTGCTCATACTTTCTCAACCTCCGGACGGCCCAGGATGCCGGTCGGACGGAACAACAGCACCAGAACCAACAGGCCGAACGCTACGACGTCCTTGTACTGGTCGCCGAAGATATCGGCGCCAAAGGCTTCGGCCACACCCAGCACCAGCCCGCCGAGCATGGCGCCCGGAATGCTGCCGATGCCGCCCAATACCGCTGCGGTAAAGGCCTTGAGGCCCACCAGGAAACCGGCGTTGGGGTTGATCACGCCGTATTGCATGCTCAGCAACACGGCCGCCACGGCCGCCAGCGCAGCACCAATGACGAAGGTCAGGGCGATGATGTTGTTGGTGTTGATGCCCAGCAGGTTGGCCATCTTGATGTCTTCGGCGCAGGCCCGGCAGGCGCGCCCCAGACGGGAGCGGGAAATGAACAGTGTCAGGCCCAGCATGGCCACCAGGGTTACCACGAAAACCAGAATCTGCATGTACGAAATCAGCACTTCTTGTGCACCACCTGGGCCGAAGGAGATGCTCCCCGGGATCAGGTTGGGAATGGACTTGTCCTTGGAGTCCTGGGACAGCAATACGGTGTTCTGCAGGAAAATCGACATGCCGATGGCGGAAATCAGTGGGATCAAACGGTTGCTGCCACGCAAGGGACGGTAGGCAACCCGCTCGATACTGTAGCCATAGGCACTGGTCACGATGATCGATGCCAGGAACGCAGCGGTCATCAACAGCGGCAGGGAGTGGATCCCCATCATGGCCAGCCCGGCAAGGGCGATGAAGGCCACATAGGAACCAATCATGTATACCTCGCCATGGGCGAAGTTGATCATTCCAATGATGCCGTAAACCATTGTGTAGCCAATGGCTATCAAGGCATAGGTGCTGCCAATGGTCAGGCCATTAACCAGCTGTTGGAAAAAATGATAGATCTCAGGCATTACAGCGCTCCTAAAAACCCGATACGCATTTCACTGGTGGAGTCATTTCCGGCTCGGTGCCCTGTTCTGTGACCAGGTTGCACGAAGCGTTTGCCAGCGAACCGCTGGTGACGGTTTTAAGATTTTCAGGTGAGCCAGCGCCCGGATCGCGGGTGACATGGCCCATAAACCTCGTAAAACAAAGCCCACTGCTTGCACAGTGGGCTTGTTGACCAGTAACGCCTGGCTTACTGAGGGGAAACTTCGGTTTTTGGTTTACCGAAGTGCCATTCGTAGACCACGAACTTGAAGTCCTTCAGGTCGCCCTTGGCGTCGAAGCTCAGGTCGCCGGTAGGGGTCTTGAAGGTACCTGCGTGGATGGCTTCAGCCACTTTGGCGGTGTCTTCGCTCTTCGCGGCAGCGATACCGCCGGCGATGACTTCAACCGCGGAGTACGCCGGGAACACGAACGGACCGGTTGGGTCCTGCTTGTTCTTGGTGAACTCTTCAACGATGGCTTTGTTGGCAGGGTCGGTGTCGAAGGATTTCGGCAGGGTCACCAGCAGGCCTTCGGAAGCGCCCTGGGCGATTTGCGAGATGGAGTCGTTGCCGACACCTTCTGGGCCCATGAACTTGGCGTTCAGGCCTTTTTCCTTGGCCTGGCGCAGGATCAGGCCCAGCTCAGGGTGGTAGCCGCCGTAGTAGACGAAGTCGACGTTGGCTTGCTTGAGTTTCTGGATGATCGAGGAGAAGTCCTTGTCGCCGGCGTTCAAGCCTTCGAAGACGGCAACCTTGGTGCCTTTTTCTTCGAGGGTCTTTTTCACGGCGGTAGCGATGCCTTCACCGTACTGCTGTTTGTCGTGCAGTACTGCAACGATTTTCGGTTTCACGTGGTCGGCGATGTAGTTGCCGGCTGCCGGGCCTTGTGCGCTGTCCAGACCAATGGTGCGGAAAATCAGCTTGTAGCCACGGGAAGTGATTTCAGGGCTGGTGGCAGCCGGGGTAATCATGATGACGCCTTCGTCTTCATAAATATCCGACGCTGGCTGAGTGGAGCTGGAGCAGAGGTGGCCGACTACGAACTTGACACCGTCATTGACCACTTTGTTGGCTACGGCGACCGCTTGTTTTGGATCGCAAGCGTCGTCGTATTCCTTGGCTTCAAGCATTTTGCCATCCACGCCGCCCTTGGCGTTGATGTCCTTGATGGCTTGCTTGGCACCCATGAATTGCATGTCGCCGTATTGCGTTACCGGACCGGTCTTGGGACCGGCGATGCCGATCTTGATGGTGTCGGCTGCGAACGAATGGCCGGCAACCCCAGCCAGGACCATAGCGGCAAACAGTTTGGAAATCTGCTTAGTAGCCTTATTCATAGTGCTCCACTCTTACTGTTGTATTTTTTATAGTTCTAGCGGCCTTGTGAGCTGCAGAACCGGATCAGATATCGCGGATATCCCCCCGGTATTGCCCTGGCAACTGTACCGGTACAGTGTAGAGCGCCGGTTGATCAATTGAAAAGCTGGCAACGGGGGGCAAAACCTGAGCGTGTCGCTTAAATGAAAGAAAAAGACAGAATTGCGGCGGGCTTACACCCGTTTTCAAGGTGTTCCCTGGCTTTCCCGACCCTTTCAATCGCTACCTCATTTGCTACTGGGTTTTTCTGCCTGAGTCAGAAGGCTATGATTGCGCCGATTTTTTACTCAGGTGAACTCCCATGACGCAAGAACCTAGCACCCTCTATGCCAAGCTGCTCGGTGAAACCGCTGAAATTTCCTGGAAGGAGCTAGAGCCGTTCTTTGCCAAGGGTGCCCTATTGTGGGTCGATGCCGGACTGGATTTGATCGAAGCAGCCGAGGGAATGGCTGAAGACAACCGTGATAAAGTCGCCGCCTGGCTGGCTTCAGGGAGCCTTGGCGAAGTGTCTGCAACGCGGGCATTGGACTTGGTGGAGCGTGATCCAAGCCTGTGGGCGGTGGTGGTCTCGCCTTGGATTCTGATCCAGGAAAGGGCGGCGTAAGAATGGAGTGCGCGAAAAAGGTGCACCTTTTCTGTCCCCATAAGTGTGTAGCGGAGTAACCGCGTTGCCAGTGATGGCACCTTGCCGTAGAGAAAGGTCACAGCCTAGGGTGACGTAAACGTCACGGGAACAGTTCAGGCCGCCGGGAAACCGCTGAAGAATTGTTTCCATGTGTGCCATGGCACTGGCGATTGCAGTCGTCGCACCACCAGCATTCTGATTTGGGCTTCAGCGAATTGGCCTGACAATAGACGGCGGGCCGATTCGCACTGGCGCAGGGTCTTTGGTGGGCGTGCTGTCTTTATTGCCTTCCACGCTGAAGGGGTAGAGCGGATTGCGCATCGCAATGCCTTGCATCACACCGATGATGTCGTTGAACGGCACCGCCGGGCTGAGCAGGTAACCCTGGATGAAGTCACAGTCGTGCTTGAGCAATAGCTCAAACTGCGCCTGGGTTTCCACGCCTTCGGTCACCACCTGCAAGTGCAGGGTGTGGGCCATGCCGATAATCGCCTGGACGATTTCGCTGTCTGCGGTGGATTTGGGGATGTCCTGGATAAACGAACGATCAATCTTCAAGGTGTTAAGCGGCAGGCGCTTGAGATAGGCCAGGGATGAGTAGCCGGTGCCGAAATCATCGATCGCCAGGGAGACCCCCAGGGCGCGGATTTGCCGCAACAGCGCCAGGGTGCTGCTGATATTGCCCATCAGCGCATTTTCGGTGACTTCCAGTTCCAGGCGGTTGGCCGCCACGCCGGCAAAGCGCAGGGCGTCTTCGATTTCATCGGCCAGTTCGTCCCGCGCCAGGTTCAGGGCCGAGCAGTTCACGGCCATGGTCAGCTCGGTGTAGCCCCGGTCAGACAACAGGCTCAGGTCGTGACAGGCCTGGCGCAATACCCAGTGGTCCAACTCGGCGATCAGCCCATTGTTCTCGGCGATCCCGATAAACCGGTCCGGGGCCAGCAACCCATGCTGGGGATGTTCCCAGCGCACCAGTGCCTCAAGACGCGTGACCTTGCCCAGTTTCATGTCGAAGATCGGTTGATAGAACAACACCAGTTCGGTGCGTGCGCGCAATGCGGCACGAAGCTCCTCTTCCAGTTGCAGTTCCAGGGAGGCGCGGGTTTTCAGGTTGGAACTGAAGAAGTTCAGGCTGTTGCGCCCGGTGTCCTTGGATTGGTACAGCGCCAGGTCGGCGGTCTTCAGCAGTTCTTCGCAGGTGTGGCCATCGTCGGGGAACAGGCTGATACCAATGCTGGTAGTCATCACCATGCGGCGGCCGGCCAGTTCGATGGGTTCTTTCATTTTCTGCATGATGCGCTGGGCCATGTGCCGCGCTTCGTCACGGTGATGGATATTGATCAGGATGCAGAACTCATCGCCGCCAAACCGTGCGACCACATCCTCACGGCTACGTATCGAGCCCTTGATATGCCCGGCCAGCACCGTGAGCAACTGGTCGCCAGCGTCATGGCCGAGGCTGTCATTGATGCGCTTGAAGTGGTCAATGTCGAGGAAAATCACCGCCATCATGCCTTGGCTTCGGGTTTTTTCTGCAACTTTCTCCGCGAAGATCTGATTGAAACCACGGCGGTTGAGCAAGTTGGTCAGCGCGTCAAAATGGGCCACTTGTTGCAGTGAGGCGCGGGCCTGGTCGAGTTCGCTGAGCAGCGCATTGACCCGGCGCAGGTCACGTTCCTTGTGCTGCAGTTTTTTGTCTGCCAGAGCTGCGCTGACACCGCTGCCGATCACCAAGAGGGTAATCACCGCCACCGACAGGCCCAGTTGAATCGGATTGTTGTCCACCGGCAACGACAAGTCCGCGCCGCTGGGTACCAACATTTGCATGGCCGCCATGC
Source organism: Pseudomonas sp. NCIMB 10586 (assembly GCF_023127895.1). Taxonomy (NCBI): domain Bacteria; kingdom Pseudomonadati; phylum Pseudomonadota; class Gammaproteobacteria; order Pseudomonadales; family Pseudomonadaceae; genus Pseudomonas; species Pseudomonas sp. NCIMB 10586. The sequence goes on along the minus strand of NZ_SPKQ01000042.1, from coordinate 301,598 downwards.
CGGTGAAGTGCATGCTCAGGATCCCCGCGCCAAGAACCAGGCTGGCGGCGTACTTGAGCAGTTGGTGAAACACCCCGGCACCGTTGCGCAGGTAACTGGACAGCAGCAACGCCGCCAGGCTGGCAACGATGGCAATCGCCACCGAGGCCATGAACAACCGCGATTCAAAGTACACCTGCGCCTGGGAGCGCATCGCCGCCATGCCCACGTAATGCATCAGCGCGATGCCCAGCCCTATCCATACCGAAGCCAGCAGGTATTGGTGCAAACGCAGATGGGCATGACTGAGGGTTTTCATGGCGAACAGCGAGGCGATCAGGGCGATCAACAGCGAGGCAAACGTCGTGAGCAATTCGTAATGAATGGCGATTGGGGCCTGGAAGGCCAGCATACTGATGAAATGGGTCGACCAGATCCCGCCCGCCAGGCAGCCCGCTCCCAGCCAGCGCCAGTGGCGGCGGGCGGTGGGGTCTTCTACATGGCCGACGCGTTCGGCCATGTCCAGGGTGCCGAACCCCGCTGCGCAGGCAACCAGGTATGCCAGTAGCACCAGAAAGGGGTTATGACTGCAATTGAGCAATAAATGCCCGCTGTCTGGAAGGTCGGTGAAAAAATACTGGCCCAGCCATTCCATAGCGTATCCCGTCATAGAGCCACGTCACTGCCAGAGGCGATGACCTACCATGTCGAGTATAGAAGCCTCATGGGATTTGCCATGGGTAATGGCATTTTGATCTCAATTAATTTGTCATGCTGTGCATAGCGTTTGGTGCTAAGCGCTGATGGGCAGGTCCAGTTCAAACGGCGGAGCTTGCAAAGGGGCCAGACCGAAGGCAGCACGGGCAGCATCGCAATCAACGTTCTGCACACCCTGGCTCCAGGAAGCATCGAACTCGCGACACGGGCTCGAACGTTGTGCATAGATCGAGCAACTGGTGCTTTTGCCCACTTCGCCCTCAAGGCTGCAACAGCGCGCAGGTTTTTGATCGGTGCCGATCATTGCCACCCGGGTCGGGTTGATCTGCACCACCAGATCATCGGGCACCGTGCCCCCGGATGAGGCGCACTCACCCCAAAAGAAAGACACGCGAAAGTGTGAACAGCAGGCACCGCAATTCAGACACGGACTGGCTTCGGACATGGGCGTCATCAATAAGAAAGTAGGTTGGGGGTGTTACAGGAAGGCTCGCCATTCTATCCGTGCCATGGCCGTTGGGAAGGGGGGCGCGCACTTATATTTTTGTGGGACAAATCCCCGTGTTACCGGGTGAAATCATGCCCTATCAGCTTTACGAATCATTACAGACAACCCCGCCTCAGCTGACTATGTTGCAGGTACCGGGCAGGATGCATCGGGCATCGTAGCGCTCATAACAATAAAAGAGACGGACCCATGCAGAACTCGACCCAAGCGGCGAATGCCTGGCGCATTCTGTTCCTGCTGTTCCTGGCCAATCTGTTCAACTTCTTCGATCGCACCATCCCCGCGATCATCATCGAGCCGATCCGCATGGAATGGCACCTGAGCGACTTTCAGCTAGGTATCATCGGCACCGCCTTTACCATCGTCTACGCCCTTGCCGGGCTGCCGCTCGGGCGACTGGCCGACACCGGCTCGCGCAGCAAATTGATGGGCTGGGGCCTGTTCGCCTGGAGCGGGCTGACGGCGGTCAATGGCATGGTCGGGAGTTTCTGGACCTTCCTGCTGGTGCGCATGGGCATCGGCATCGGGGAAGCCAGCTATGCGCCGGCCGCCAATTCACTGATCGGCGACCTGTTCCCCGCCCACCGCCGCGCGCGGGCCATGGGGATTTTCATGCTTGGCCTGCCGTTGGGGCTGCTGCTGGCGTTTTTCACCATTGGCGCGATGGTCAAGGCGTTTGATAGCTGGCGTGCCCCATTCTTTATCGCCGCCGTGCCCGGAATGATCCTGGCGGTGTTCATGTTCTATATCAAAGAGCCTAAACGCGGCGCGGCGGAAACCGTGCAAGTGTCCCAGGAGCGTGTCGACCGCCCGATCCGCCGCGTACTGGCGGTGCCGACCTTCCTGTGGCTGGTGCTGGCCGGGTTGTGCTTTAACTTTGCCACGTATGCGTGCAACTCGTTCCTGGTGCCGATGCTGCAACGCTATTTCCTCCTGCCATTGCAGGACGCGGCCGTCGCCACCGGTGTGATCGTCGGCTTGACCGGTCTGGTGGGCTTGACCCTGGGTGGCTGGATTGCCGACAAGATCCATCAGCGGGTCGCCAACGGCCGTCTGCTGTTTGCCGCGTGCAGCTTGATCATCTCCACGGTGACTACCGCCTGGGCCTTGCATGCCGGGCGTATCGAGATAGGCGTGTTTGTCGCGCTGTTCAGTGTGGGCTGGCTGTTTGCCTACAATTTCTATACCTGCGTGTACACCGCGATCCAGGACGTGGTCGAACCGCGCCTGCGCGCTACGGCCATGGCGCTATTCTTTGCAGGCCTGTATTTGCTCGGCGGTGGCATGGGGCCGGTGGTGGTCGGGGCGCTGTCCGATCACTTTGCCCATTCGGCAATGTATGCGGCCGGGGCAGAGCAAATGACTGAGGCGTATAAAGCCGTGGGGTTGCATGACGCCATGTACCTGATTCCGGTGGCGCTGTTCTTGACCATGCTGTTTCTGTTTCAGGCCTCGCGCAGTTTTGTGCGTGATGCCAAGCGCATGAAGGATGGGTTGAGTGCGGTTGAGGTGCCGGCGGCTGCCGCTACAGCTTGAGACCGAGTACATATCCATTCCTGCGGTAACGGCTGCTATTGGTTCCGCTTTTACAGCGGGTCACTTTTGGAAAAGAGCCCCAAAAGTAACCCAAAAGGCTCTTGCCCCACCACTCGGCACCTCGCCTGGGCTCGGTGTGCCCGTAATCCGCCATGGATTTGGGGGGCCGCCGCCACGCGCCATCCATGGCGCGGGGCGGCTAAACCGGCATCCCTGCCGGTTTACCCCCCAAATCCCTGTCGAATTCCGGCCAGCGTGGTTTAACGGGGCGCCTAAGATCAAGATCAAATGCAGATCAAGAGCGGCTCGCTTTGCATCGTGGTTACCGTAGGGGCTGCGAACTGAAGTTGTGTAGATACCCATGCCCCGATGAGGCCCTGAAGGCAAATAAAAAAGGCCCGCATTGCGCGGGCCTTCTACTGACAGCGAATGATCAGCCCGCCACCAACACGCGAATCGCTTCCAGTCGCAGCGCCGCCTTGTCGAGCATGGCCAGGCCTTGCTCGCGTTGATTGCGCAAGGCAACCAGCTCGCTGTCACGCACGGTGGGGTTGACCGCTTGCAACGCGGTCAGGCGCGCCAGCTCTTCGTCGGTGTCTGCGGCCAGGCGGCGCTTGGCTTCGGCCACACGCTCGGCGTGACGCGGGGCGATTTTCTCTTCACCGGCATTGATGCGCGGCGTGAGCTGATCGCGCTGGGCCTGCACGAACTTGTTGGCACTGGCCCGTGGCACGCTTTCGAGCTGGTCATTCAAGGTCACGAACGACACCCGACCGGACAGGTCATTGCCATTGGCGTCCAGCAGGCAACGCAAAGCCGCTGGTGGCAGGTAACGGCCCAGTTGCAGCGAGCGCGGGGCAACCACTTCGCTGACATAGAGCAGTTCCAGCAGCACAGTGCCCGGCTTGAGCGCCTTGTTCTTGATCAGCGCCACGGCGGTGTTGCCCATGGAACCGGACAGCACCAGGTCCATGCCGCCTTGCACCATCGGGTGTTCCCAGGTGATGAACTGCATGTCTTCACGCGACAGCGCCTGGTTACGGTCGTAGGTGATGGTTACACCTTCGTCGTCGCCCAGGGGGAAGCTGGCGTCGAGCATTTTTTCGCTGGGTTTCAAGATCAGCGCGTTTTCCGAATGGTCTTCGCTGTCGATGCCGAAGGCGTCGAACAGGGTTTCCATATAGATCGGCAGGGCGAACTGGTCGTCTTGCTCAAGGATGTCCTCGACCAGCGCATCGCCTTCACCGGCGCCGCCGGAGTTGAGTTCCAGCAGGCGGTCACGACCGGTGTGCAGCTCTTGTTCCAGGCGCTCGCGCTCGGCACGGGCTTCGTCGATCAAGGCTTGCCACTCGCCGTCGTCGGCGGCTTCGAGCAATGGCAGCAGGCGCGGGCCGAACTGATGCTGCAAGGCGTTGCCGGTCGGGCAGGTGTTGAGGAAGGCGTTGAGCGCTTCGTGGTACCACTGGAACAGGCGCTGTTGCGGGCTGGTTTCCAGGTACGGTACGTGCAGTTCGATCACGTGTTTCTGGCCGATCCGGTCCAGACGGCCGATACGCTGTTCCAGCAGGTCGGGGTGGGACGGCAGGTCGAACAGCACCAGGTGGTGGGAGAATTGGAAGTTGCGGCCTTCACTGCCGATTTCCGAACAGATCAGCACTTGGGCGCCGAACTCTTCATCGGCAAAGTAGGCGGCGGCGCGGTCACGCTCGAGGATGTTCATGCCCTCGTGGAACACCGTGGCCGGGATGCCGGAGCGCACGCGCAAGGCGTCTTCCAGGTCCATGGCGGTTTCGGCGTGGGCGCAGATCACCAGGACCTTGGTGCGCTTGAGCATTTTCAGCTGATCGATCAGCCACTCGACACGCGGGTCGAAACGCCACCAGCGGTTTTCTTCCTCGATATCCGGCTGCGCCTGGAAACTGACTTCCGGGTACAGCTCGGCGTGTTCGCCCAACGGCAGTTCGAGGTACTCATCCGGGTTCGGCAGCGGGTAGGCGTGCAGCTTGCGCTCGGGGAAGCCTTGCACGGCTGCGCGGGTGTTGCGGAACAGCACGCGGCCGGTGCCGTGGCGGTCGAGCAGTTCACGCACCAGGCGCGCACTGGCTTCGCTGTCGCCATCGTTGACGGCGCTGAGCAGGGCTTCGCCTTCGTTACCAAGGAAACCCTGGATGGTCTTGTGCGCGGTCGGAGACAGGCGGCCCTTGTCGAGCAGCTCCTGCACGGCTTCGGCCACCGGGCGATAGTTTTCGCTCTCGGCGCGGAAGGCTTGCAGGTCGTGGAAACGGTTCGGGTCCAGCAGGCGCAGGCGCGCAAAGTGGCTGTCCTGGCCCAGTTGTTCCGGGGTGGCGGTGAGCAGCAGCACGCCTGGGATCACTTCAGCCAGTTGTTCGACCAGCGAGTATTCGGCGCTGGCCTTGTCTTCATGCCACACCAGGTGGTGCGCTTCGTCGACCACCAGCAAATCCCAGCCAGCGGCGAACAACGCGTCCTGGGCTTTCTCGTCGTCCACCAGCCATTCCAGCGCAACGAGTGCAAGCTGGGTGTCTTCGAACGGGTTGGTGGCATCGCTTTCGATAAAGCGTTCTTCGTCGAACAGCGCGACCTGCAGGTTGAAGCGGCGGCGCATTTCCACCAGCCACTGGTGCTGCAGGTTTTCCGGGACCAGGATCAGCACACGGCTGGCGCGGCCCGAGAGCAGTTGGCGATGGATCACAAGGCCCGCTTCGATGGTCTTGCCCAGGCCCACTTCGTCAGCCAGCAAGACCCGCGGCGCGATACGGTCAGCGACTTCACGGGCGATGTGCAGTTGGTGCGCAATGGGTTGCGCACGCACGCCACCCAGGCCCCACAACGAGGACTGCAACTGGCGGCTGGTGTGTTCCAGGGTGTGGTAACGCAGCGAGAACCAGGCCAGCGGGTCGATCTGACCGGCGAACAGACGGTCGCTGGCCAGGCGGAACTGGATGAAGTTGGACAGCTGGGTTTCCGGCAGGGTGACCTGCTCGTTCTGCCCATTGAGGCCGTGGTAGACCAGCAAGCCATCGACGTCGTCGACTTGCTGTACGGTCATTTTCCAGCCTTCGAAATGGGTGATGGTGTCACCCGGCGAAAACCTCACGCGAGTGAGGGGCGCATTCCGTAGCGCATACTGGCGGGTGTCGCCAGTGGCCGGATAGAGCACGGTCAACAAGCGCCCGTCCTGTGCCAGAACGGTGCCTAACCCCAGCTCTGCTTCGCTGTCACTAATCCAGCGTTGCCCCGGTTGATACTGCTGCGCCATGCTGCCTGACTCCCGCCGTGAAAAAGCCGACTATCTTAACGGAACAAGCCCTTGCGCCCAAGGACTCTGACAAAAACTACTCCGTTTGGCCGGCGGGCAGAGTGCTGAATCGACGGGTGGCGGGCACTTGCGAGTGTCGACTGAGTCACAGCTTGGCGAGCCTGTGCTCAAGTCGCCCTGCAACCCGCCGACAGCCTGTTGATCAGGAGAATAACTATCATGCTGCCACCCATGCTGCCCGTCAGTGTTGTGCCGGTCACGTCGCAACTCGATCCGGCACGCCAGAAGCCGGATATTCCGCCGGTGGTGCCCGTTCAACCGGGCTCCAGCGAGAGCACGATCGACCTGAAAAAAGGCGATGCCGAGCAATCGACCTTTCTGTTGCGCGAAGAGCAGCGTCGTCAGCAGGAGCAGCACAAGCGTCGGCGAGAAGCCGACGATGACGTCGAGCAGCATTTGCCTATCCCCGGTGACTTGCTCAATGCCGACAACACGGTGCCCGTAGCGCCGCTGATCGAAGATGCGCCGCGCCAGGGCTTGTGGGTGGACATCGAGGTTTAAGCGCTCAATTCATGCAGGGCCTTGATCAACAGTTCGATATCGTCATCGGTGTTGAGTGGGCTGACGGAGAGGCGCGCAATACTGCGCAACCCACGTGCTTGCATATCCAGCGGCGTATAGGCCACGCCGTTGGCACCGATGTTGATGCGCTTTAACCCCAAGCGCCGCTTGAGTTCAAAGCTATCCCAGCCGGCCAGGTTGAAAGCGATCAAGCCCGAATGTTTACTGCCCAGGTCATGCAGGCTAATCCCAGGTATCTGATGCAGCGCTTCGCGGATTCGGGCGCTGGTCTGCGAGATCCTTTCCCACACCCGCTCGATCCCCAGTCGATTGATCTCTTGCAATGCATTGCCCAAGCCCGCCAGCAGGGCGACGGACACTTCGCTGGTTTCGAAGCGCCGGGCGTCGTTGCGCAGGTCGAAGCCGTCGGCGGTCCAGGGCGCCGAAAACACGTCGCGTTGGGCCGGGTTCAGTTGCCCAAGAAAATCCGGCCTGACATACAGCAGTGCAGTACCGCGCGGGCCGCGCAGGTGTTTGCGGCCGGCGGATTTGAGCACGTCACACTGCAACGCTTGCACATCCACCGGTAATTGGCCGACGGCTTGGCCTGCGTCGATAAAGTAGGGGATGGCGTGACGACGAGCCACTTCGCCGATGGCCTGGGCCGGGTTGATCAGGCCGCCGTTGGCCGGCAGCCAGGCAAGGTCGATCAGCTTCACGTGGGCGTCGAGCATCGCTTCCAGTGCTACCGGGCAAACCGCGCCGGTGGCATCACAGGGGATGACTTCCACGCGCGCGCCCGCTTGCACGGCCAACTCCATGCTCGCCAGGTTGCCGCCCCATTCATGGCGCCCCACCAGGATGCGGTCGCCCGGCCGCCAAGGCCCCAGGGCCTGGAACGCCATGCTCCAGGCCGTTGAGCCACTGCTGGCGAAGGCAATCGAGGAGGGCGGTGCATTGAGCAGTTGCCCGGCGGCGCGGCGGGCGTTTTCCACCAGCACGGTGCCCTGTTCGCCGGCTTCCATCGGGCCGTTGCGGGCTTCGTGTTGCAACTGTTCGATGATGGCGTCCAGCGTCGCCTGGCTGGGCAAGGACGCCCCGGCATGGTTGAAGTGCACAAGGCCCGACTGGCAACCAGGCGTGGCCTCCCGCAGTTGTTGGACGTCCAGCGGGCTCATGGCTGCAGCTCGAAAATGGCATCCACCTCCACGGCGACGCCAGCCGGCAAGCTGCTGACGCCTACGGCAGTGCGTACGTGCCGGCCTTTGTCGCCGAGGGCGTTGACCAGCAGGTTCGAGGCGCCATTGGCGACCACGCTCTGGCGCTGGAAATCAGCGCTGCTGGCGATGAAGACGCCCAGACGCAGGATGCGCACCACGCGCGACAGGTCATCGCCCAGCGCATCGCTCAATTGCCCCAGCAGGCCCAGCGCCGCCAGTTCCGCCGCCTGGGCGCCTTCTTCATCGCTGAGGGAATCGCCCAGCCGGCCTATGTAGGCAGGTTTGCCATCGAGTATGGGAATTTGCCCGGAAATGAACAGCTGGTGTTGGCTGACGACATGGTTGATGTAATTGGCAGCTGGTTGATTGGGTGTGGGCAGTGTCAGGCCGAGTGTGTGTACGCGTTGGCGAATGGAATCGGTCATGCTGAAAACCTCTGGGTTCAGGAGGTTTGAGCATGTTGGCTGTTGCGATGGGCGACAAACGGATAGATCTCAATCGACGTATCGAAAAAACTCACTCATCCGCACACAGGTGCTTCAACCACTGGCTGAAGCATTCGGCTGCTTCGCCGAGTGGGCTCTGGGGAGCGATCAGCCAATAGCCGATTTCGCTGTGATAGGGCGGCCAGTCAAAGGCTTCCACCAGGCTGCCGTCCTGGAGCCTGCGTTCGATCAGGCGATGGCGGCCCATGGCGATACCTTGGCCGGCCACGGTAGCCTCGACCACGATGTTGTAGTCATGCAGCATCACCCTGGGGTGGTGATCGAGGTTGACCTGGTAATGGGCGGCCCAATCCGTCCACTCGAAAGGACGGTGCGAGGTCGCCATCAGTAGGGGGCCTTTGGTTACCTGGCTGGCCTTGAACGCGGGGCTGCACACGGGTGACAAGGTTTCGGCCATCAGGCGCGTGGCCTGCACGTCGGGCCAATCGCCCTTGCCGTAACGGATGGCCAGGTCAACTTCGGCCGTGGCGACATTGGCCAGTTGAATCGCGGGCAGCAACTCCACCTGGATATGCGGGTAGCGCTGCAGAAACTCGGCCAGACGCGGTGCCAGCCATAGCGTGGCGAAAGACGCCAGTACGCCGATGCGCAACACGCTGGTGCTGGGTACACCCCGTTGGCTGCGTGTCGCAGTAGCGATGGCGTCCAGGGCTGGGCGGATTTGGTCGTAGTAATGTTGCCCGGCCAAGGTCAGATCAATCGCACGGGTACGCCGGATAAACAGCGGCTTGCCCAAATGCTGTTCGAGCTTATGCACCTGGTGGCTCAGCGCACTTTGGGTCACCGACAACTCGTTCGCTGCCTTGATAAAGCTCAAGTGCCGTGCCACGGCTTCGAAGGCGCGCAGGGCCAGCAGCGGTGGAAGGTCGTTGTGCAAGGCCACTTGGGTGCAGCTCCTGGGTCGGTTGGAAAGTGCCGATTTTGGTCGATGACCTGCCTTTTGTCGCTCGCTGATTTGCCGTCGGGCAGGGCAGGCCGCATTATTGGGGCATTCCCGCCACGACGTAAGCCAAGCCATGAGTGATGACGACAAGCTGATCGACCTGAATGCCGAACGCGCCAAGCGCGTGCACGACCTCAATGACAAACGCTTGAATGAAGTGCGCCAAGCCTTTGAACAAGCCATGCCCTTGGGCAAACCCAAGAAGAAGTCGAAGAACAAACCGAAAAAGCGTTGAAACAGCCTGCATCTGTTGATGCAGGTCAGTTATTACCCTTCTTTACGCCCCGTTACGGGCGACATTGATCCCGGTCAATTTCCCGCTGCGTCTTCTCCATTAACTTAGCCCTATCGCAACAGGGCACGTGCAGGAGGCCGGTCATGTTTTTCGATAATGTGGTTTTTGCCGGAGTGCTGACTGTCAGCCTCATGGTGCTGTTTTTTGTAGGGTTTGGATTTTTTATCTGGAAAGACGCTAACAAGCGTAAAAAACCGTAGGTCTTTTCAGATTACATGGGCACGCAAGGCATTTTGGGCGACTTCGGTCGCCCTTTTTTTTGGCCGATTATTTTGATTGGCAGTGCAAAACCCAGCTATAAAAAAAGGTGCGACCCTCGCGGATCGCACCTTTTCTATTGCCGGCTGGCTATCAGTTACCCAATGCCTTGGACGCCAACCAGAACAAACCGGCCGACAGGCCGACGGTTGCCGGCAAGGTCAATACCCAGGCCATCAGGATGGTCTTGACGGTACCGCCTTGCAGGCCGCTCTTGTTGGCAACCATGGTACCCGCCACACCGGAAGACAGCACGTGAGTGGTGGACACCGGCAGGGCGAAGATGTTGGCAAAGCCGATCATGGTAGCGGTGGTGATCTGCGCCGACATGCCCTGGGCATAGGTCATGCCCTGCTTGCCGATCTTCTCGCCAATGGTCAGTACCACGCGCTTCCAACCCACCATGGTGCCCAGGCCCAGGGCCAGTGCAACCGCGAGGATCACCCAGAACGGGGCGTACTCGGTGGTGGCGGTCAGGTCTTTGCGCAGCTTGTCGAGGTCGGATTTCTCACGGGAATCCAGGCCTGGCAGCTTGCCGACTTTCTTCGCGGTGTCGTCCAGGCAAAGCAGGTAGCGGCGTACCTCAATGCGGTGGTCGGCAGTCAGTGAATGGTAGTCCGAAACGCCTTTCAAGGTGCCCAGCAGCGCATTGATCGTCGGCTCGGTCTGCTGCGGGTTGCAGCGGAATTTGCCCGGCAGATCATCCTTCACGCTTTTGCCCAGGGCCAGGAACTCGCCGAGGGTCTCGTGGTTGCGCTGGTAGAACTGGTTCAGGTGCAGGGTTGCGTCACGGGTACGCTCGATCTGGTAGGTGGTGCTGCCCAGGTCCAATACGAACTGCGCCGGCACGATACCGATCAGCACCAGCATGATCAGGCCGATGCCTTTCTGGCCATCGTTGGAGCCGTGCACGAAGCTCACGGCCATGGCCGAGATCACCAATACCAGGCGGTTCCAGAACGGCGGGTGCTTCTTGTCGTCGAGCTTGCGGCGCTGGTCCGGGGTCTTGTGCATCTTCGACAGCGGGCGCCACCACTTCAGGCCGATCAGCACCAGGGCTGCGACCAGGAAGCCGGCCATCGGCGAGAACACCAGGGACGCACCGATATCCACGGCCTTCTGCCAGTTCACACCGTCAGCCAGGGGGATGTCGTTGATCAGGGCGTTGGCCAGGCCGACACCGAGGATCGAGCCGATCAGGGTGTGGGAGCTGGAGGCGGGAATACCGAAGTACCAGGTGCCCAGGTTCCAGGTGATCGCCGCCGCCAATAACGAGAAGACCATCGCCAGGCCATGGCCGGTGTTCACATTGATCAGCAACTCCACCGGCAGCAAATGCACGATGGCGTAGGCGACACCGACACCACCGAGCAACACGCCGAGGAAATTGAAGACCCCGGAGAAGAACACCGCCAGGTGTGGCGGCATGGCTTTGGTATAGATGACTGTGGCCACCGCGTTAGCGGTGTCATGAAAGCCATTGATGAACTCGAAGGCGAGGACAAAGGCCAGGGCGAGCAGCAGGCTCACTAGAACCCAAGCATCCAGTCCGCTGAATAAATCGATCATGAAGGTTTTCTGACCCGGTCGTAAGGGGGCGCGATTATGCCAGAAAACATCGGTAATCGATGCATTGACTGCTCATCGGTAACAATCTTCGTCGCACAAGCCCGGGCAAAACGGACGCATCCCAGGGTTTTCGGGGCTTTGGCAAGTCTTTGATTTATAAAGCGCAGGCCGCAAAAGGCCGGCATTTGTCATGAAAACGTCATGCCTGAAACATTTGTATGAAATTTCGTGCGCGGCTGTAGGTGACTGACCAACGGGCGCTGACGCGAGGGGCTCCCTGCCGGTGGTGGACCGGCAGAGACAGCAGGGCCCAGCCTACTCGCACCGAAGCGCTTATGGCTCTTCGGTTTTGAGTTCCTGTTCGATCTTTTGGATTTCCTGGGCAAATGCCTGATCCAGCAGGCTGGCGCGTTTGCGCCATGGCTTGCGTTCCGGCTCAGGTTGCGCGGCGTAGGTGGTGACTTCCCCGCCGTAGACGTCCTTGTAACGTTGCTCCTGGCGCTCAAGTTCGGCGCGCAGTTCATCTTTCGTCACAGTATTACCTAATTGTGTGAAGTTTATTGATTGCGCAGTGTCGCGCTTCAACAGTCGTCCTCGGGCGATTCCAAATAAAACAGTAGAAAACCGTTCAAGTTGAAAAGCAGGCCTGAGGGCAGTTCTTTTAAGCGGCTACTTGTGGCCGGCGCGGCTTACGTCCTCCAGCGCCTGGCGAGCTCCCATCCCGATAGTGATACCGGGCCGACCTCTGCACAGGTTGCATTATAGCGGCGCATTTGAATAACACTATCATCATAAAGTTAAAAAGCGTCAACGGTGCAGGGGAGGGTGTTATGGATGGGCATCACTGTTTGTGAACAGCGTCATCATATTGTCGCCACCTGTTCTAAATAAAAGCGTAAATCTGCGCACTTCCCAGGTCATCAGGCAAATCTGAAACTTGGCCGCGGCGGCGGCTGCCCTAGCCTGACAAATTGCGATAATCGCATGATCGTCCGATAATCGCCCAATGTTGCTGGCGCTGGCTTGTGCATCGCGATCGGCACGGCTTGTAATAGCGGCCAACCCTCCCGTGGTAAGAACAAGAGACAGGACCCTGGAAATGAACGATCAATTGCGCAACTCCTTCGCATCAGTGGCGCCGCCGATCGTGGCTTCACCGGCCAAGCGCATCCAGGCGTTCACCGGTGATCCGGACTTCATGACGTCCCTGGCCCGTGGCCTGGCCGTGGTGCAAGCGTTCCAGGAGCGCAAGCGTCACCTGACCATCGCCCAGATCAGCCACCGCACGGAAATCCCCCGCGCCGCTGTGCGCCGTTGCCTGCATACCTTGATCAAACTCGGCTACGCCACCACGGATGGGCGTACCTACTCGCTATTGCCTAAAGTGCTGACGCTCGGTCATGCCTATTTGTCGTCCACACCGTTGGCCGTCTCGGCCCAACCTTATCTGGACCGCATGAGCGAGCAGCTCCATGAAGCCTGCAACATGGCCACCCTTGAAGGCGACGATATTCTCTACATCGCACGTTCGGCCACGACTCAGCGCCTGATTTCCGTGGACCTTTCAGTCGGCGGTCGGCTGCCGGCCTATTGCACGTCCATGGGGCGCATCCTCCTGGCGGCCCTGGATGATGCCTCGCTGCAGGATTACCTCGACCACGCAGACCTGCAAACCAAGACCAGCCGCACGCTCACGACGCCCGAAGCCTTGTTCGAATGTTTGCAGCAGGTACGTCAGCAAGGCTGGTGCATCGTCGATCAGGAATTGGAGCAGGGCCTGCGTTCCATCGCGGTGCCGGTGTATGACGCATCCGGCCAGGTGTTGGCCGCACTGAACGTCAGCACCCATGCCGGGCGCGTCAGCCGCAGCGAGCTGGAACAGCGTTTTCTGCCGAGTATGCTCACCGCCAGCCGTGAGTTGAGCGCGCAACTGTTTGCCTAAGCTGTTCGGTGACCGCACAGATCCCGGTCGGCTCGATTGACGGTGTTTCCCCTGGCTTATTAATGTGCGGCAGCGCTTCAAAGCGCCGCCTAACAATAATGATGACCTGAGGTCATCGGCCCGCCATCGGTGTGGAATAAAAATAATGAATCAGCCTTCTGTCGGTACCCCCCTGGACGTGCAGTCCTTTATCAACACCCAGCCATTGTCACGCTACCAGTGGCGCGTGGTGATCCTGTGTTTCCTGATTGTCTTTCTTGACGGCCTCGATACGGCGGCGATGGGTTTTATTGCGCCGGCCCTGTCCCAGGACTGGGGCATCGACCGCGCCAGCCTTGGCCCGGTGATGAGCGCCGCGTTGATCGGCATGGTGTTCGGCGCACTCGGGTCCGGCCCGCTGGCCGACCGCTTTGGCCGCAAAGTCGTGTTGGTCGGCGCGGTACTGGTATTTGGCGCGTTCAGCCTGGCCTCGGCCTACAGCACCAATGTCGACCAGTTGCTGGTGCTGCGCTTTCTGACCGGGCTGGGTCTGGGCGCGGGTATGCCCAATGCCACGACCTTGCTCTCCGAATACACCCCCGAGCGTCATAAGTCGTTGTTGGTCACCAGCATGTTTTGCGGTTTCAACCTGGGCATGGCCGGTGGTGGGTTTATCTCGGCCAAGTTGATCCCGGCGTTTGGCTGGCACAGCTTGTTGCTGATCGGCGGCATCCTGCCATTGATCCTCGCGGGGGTGCTGTTGGTGTGGCTGCCGGAGTCGGCGCGTTACCTGGTAGTGCGTAATCGCGGTACCGACAAGGTACGCAAGGCCCTGGCACCCATTGAGCCCAATATCGTGGCCCAGGCCGGCAGCTTCAGCGTGCCGGAGCAAGCAACCGTCAAGGCTCGCAACGTGTTCGCGGTGATTTTCTCGGGCACCTACAGCGCCGGCACCTTGCTGCTGTGGCTCACTTACTTCATGGGCCTGGTGATTGTTTACCTGCTGACCAGTTGGCTGCCTACCTTGATGCGCGACAGTGGCGCCAGCATGGAGCAGGCGGCATTTATCGGCGCGTTGTTCCAGTTAGGCGGGGTGTTGAGCGCAGTGGGCGTGGGCTGGGCAATGGATCGGTTCAACCCGCACAAAGTGATCGGGACTTTCTACCTGCTGGCCGGGGTGTTTGCCTACGCGGTAGGGCAAAGCCTTGGCAATATCACTTTATTGGCAACGTTAGTGCTGATCGCCGGGATGTGCGTCAACGGTGCGCAGTCAGCGATGCCGTCCCTGGCCGCACGTTTTTACCCTACCCAGGGGCGTGCCACCGGTGTGTCGTGGATGCTTGGCATTGGCCGCTTCGGCGCGATCCTGGGTGCGTGGATGGGGGCCACCTTGCTGGGCCTGGGCTGGAATTTCGAGCAGGTGCTCACGGCACTGGTGATTCCGGCGGCACTCGCCACTGCAGCCGTGTTGATCAAAGGCATGGTCAGCCACGCCGACGCCACTTAAGCCTTGATGGGACTCAAATGTGGGAGGGGGCTTGCTCCCGATTGCGGGGTGTCAGTCAAAAAATTTGTTGGCTGATCCACCGCTATCGGGAGCAAGCCCCCTCCCACATTTGAATTGCGTTCGCTTAGACGATTAGCTAGACAACAATCCGTTCGATAATCGAACGCTGAGTCGATTATCGGATTGTTCGGCCCATTTCCCCGGCTTAATCTTCAAGCACTTCGGCGCCACCTCAGCGCCTTTTTCGATCAACACCGGGAGCCCAACCCCATGGCTGAAATCCTCACCCTGCGTGATGCGGTCAAGCGCTTTGTGAACGACGGCGATACCGTCGCTCTCGAAGGTTTTACCCACCTGATCCCAACGGCCGCAGGTCATGAAATCATTCGTCAGGGTAAGAAAGACCTGACGCTGGTGCGTATGACGCCCGACCTGATCTACGACCAATTGATCGGTGCTGGCTGCGCGCGCAAGTTGATTTTTTCCTGGGGCGGCAACCCGGGTGTGGGCTCCCTGCATCGGTTGCGCGACGCGGTGGAGAAGCAATGGCCGCAACCGCTGGAGATCGAAGAACACAGCCACGCCGACTTGGCCAATGCCTACGTCGCCGGTGCCTCGGGCCTGCCGTTCGCGGTGCTGCGTGCCTACGCTGGTTCCGACTTGCCCAAGGTCAACCCGCTGATCAAGACCGTCACGTGCCCATTCACCGGCGAAGTGCTGGCGGCGGTGCCGTCGGTACGTCCGGATGTCACCGTGATTCACGCGCAGAAAGCCGATCGCAAGGGCAACGTGTTGCTCTGGGGCATTCTCGGGGTACAGAAGGAAGCGGCCCTTGCGGCTCAGCGTTGCATTGTCACCGTGGAAGAAATCGTCGATGACCTCAATGCGCCGATGAACAGTTGCGTGTTGCCGACCTGGGCACTGACCGCGGTGTGCCATGTGCCGGGTGGTGCACATCCCTCCTACGCTCACGGCTACAACGAGCGGGATAACCGCTTCTACCAGGCGTGGGACCCGATTGCTCGCGACCGTGGGACCTTTACCGCCTGGATTGATGAATTCATCCACGGCACTGCTGATTTCAGCGAGTTCCAGGCCAAGCTGGCCACCGCGCAGGAGGCCAAGTAATGACCTACTCCACCAATGAAATGATGACCGTCGCCGCTGCACGCCGCTTGAAGAACGGTTCAGTGTGCTTCGTCGGTATCGGCCTGCCGTCCAAGGCCGCCAACCTGGCGCGGCTGACGTCCTCACCCGATGTAGTGCTGATCTACGAGTCCGGCCCGATTGGCGCCAAGCCCAGCGTGTTGCCGCTGTCAATCGGCGATGGCGAGTTGGCCGAGACCGCCGACACTGTGGTGCCCACCGGTGAGATCTTTCGCTATTGGCTGCAGGGCGGGCGCATTGACGTGGGCTTTCTCGGTGCGGCCCAGGTCGACCGTTTCGGCAATATCAACACCACCGTGGTCGGTGATTATCACCAGCCCAAAGTGCGTTTGCCGGGTGCCGGTGGGGCGCCGGAGATCGCCGGTTCCGCCAAGAGCGTGCTGATCATCCTTAAACAGTCGTCCCGTTCGTTTGTCGACAAACTGGACTTCATCACCTCCGTCGGTCACGGCGAAGGTGGCGACTCGCGCAAGCGTCTTGGCCTGCCCGGTGCCGGCCCCGTCGGCATCATTACCGACCTGTGCATCATGGAACCGGAGGAGGGCAGCCATGAGTTCGTGGTCACCGCGCTGCACCCCGGCGTGACCCGCGAGCAAGTGGTCGCTGCCACCGGCTGGGCGATTCGCTTTGCCGACCAGGTCAGCACCACGGCAGAACCGACCGAGACAGAACTGACCGCGCTGCGCGAGCTTGAAGCCCGCACCGCCGCCGCCCATGGCCAAGCACCGGGAGAAGCCTGATGCGCGAGGTATTTATCTGTGATGCCGTTCGCACACCTATCGGTCGTTTCGGCGGTGGGCTGTCCACGGTGCGTGCCGATGACCTGGCGGCGCTGCCGATCAAGGCCCTGATCGAGCGCAACCCGTCGGTGGACTGGGACGCGGTGGACGAAGTCTTTTTGGGCTGTGCCAACCAGGCCGGCGAAGACAATCGTAACGTGGCGCGCATGGCACTGTTGCTGGCGGGGCTGCCGGACAGCATTCCGGGCGTGACCCTCAACCGTCTGTGCGCCTCGGGCATGGATGCCATCGGCACGGCCTTTCGCGCTATTGCCAGTGGCGAAATGGAGCTGGCGATTGCTGGCGGCGTCGAGTCGATGTCCCGTGCGCCGTTCGTGATGGGCAAGGCCGATGCGGCGTTTTCGCGCAGCATGAAGCTGGAAGACACCACCATCGGCTGGCGTTTCATCAATCCGTTGATGAAGGCCCAGTACGGCGTGGATGCCATGCCGCAGACCGCCGATAACGTCGCCGACGACTACCAGGTTTCCCGCGCCGACCAGGATGCTTTCGCCTTGCGCAGCCAGCAGCGGACCGCCGCTGCGCAAGCCGCCGGTTTCTTCGCCGAGGAAATAGTGCCGGTACGGGTTGCCCATAAAAAAGGCGAAACCCTGGTGGAACACGACGAACACCCGCGTGACACCAGCCTGCAAGCCCTGGCCAAACTCAAGCCGGTCAACGGCCCGGACAAGACCGTCACCGCCGGCAATGCCTCGGGGGTCAATGACGGTGCCGCCGCGCTGATTCTGGCATCCGCCGACGCCGTCAAGAAACACGGCCTCACCGCGCGCGCCCGGGTGCTGGGCATGGCCAGTGCCGGTGTCGCACCGCGCGTAATGGGTATCGGCCCGGTGCCGGCGGTGCGCAAGCTGGTGGAACGCCTGGGGTTGGCGGTCACCGACTTCGACGTGATCGAGCTTAACGAAGCCTTCGCCAGCCAGGGTCTGGCGGTGCTGCGCGAGCTGGGTATTGCCGACGATGCACCTCAGGTCAACCCGAACGGCGGTGCCATTGCGCTGGGTCATCCCCTGGGCATGAGCGGTGCGCGGCTGGTGTTGACGGCCCTGCACCAGTTGGAAAAAACCGGCGGCAGCAAAGGCCTGGCGACCATGTGCGTGGGCGTCGGCCAAGGCCTGGCCCTGGCGATTGAACGCGTCTAATAAAAGAGGATTGCTCCATGAGTGACAAGCCTGGTTACCGGCGCCCGCAAGCGGGCACTCAACCTGATTACCTGCACCCGGCGTATCAGTCGACGAACCTGCGTTCGCCGTCCCAGCCGTTGGTGTTCCTGCCCCATTCCTTGTCGGAAATCACCGGCCCGACGATCGGCGCCGAGCGCATCAATGACAAGGACAACGACCTGACCGCCCAGCATGAAGGCGAGCCCCAAGGCGAGCGCATCATCATTCATGGCCGTGTGCTGGACGAGAATGGCCTGCCGGTGCCGGGCATTCTCGTGGAGATCTGGCAGGCCAACGCCGCCGGGCGCTACAACCACAAGCGTGACCTGCACGACGCGCCGCTGGACCCGAACTTCACCGGCACCGGGCGCACCGTTACCGACGCCGATGGTTGGTACCAGTTCCAAACCATCAAGCCCGGCGCCTACCCGTGGGGCAACCATCACAATGCATGGCGCCCGGCGCATATCCATTTTTCGCTGTTCGGCCCCAGTGTGCTGACGCGCTTGGTGACGCAGATGTATTTCCCTGGCGACCCATTGCTCGAATACGACCCGATCTACAACTGCGTGCCGGATACGCGGGCCAAGGAACGCCTGATCGCGCGCTTCGACCTGGAAAAGACCGTCCCTTCCTACGCCCTCGGTTACCGCTGGGACATCGTCCTGCGCGGCCGCGACGCCACGCCGATGGAGAAATGAGATGACACTCAACGCGACCACGTCCCACACCGTCGGGCCGTATTACCACATTGGCCTGACCTGGCTGAACCGCGAAGACATGACTGTAGCCGCCACACTCGGCGAGCGCGTGGCGATCAGCGGCCAGGTAGTGGACGGCAACGGTGATGTCGTCAACGACGCCATGCTGGAAGTCTGGCAGGCCAATGCTGCCGGTAAATATGACCACCCTGAGGATGAACAGGACAAGGCGGTCGATCCGCACTTTGAAGGTTTTGGCCGGGTGCCGGTGGATGCCGAAGGGCGGTTCCGCTTTACCACCATCAAGCCGGGTGCCGTTCCTGGCTTGAAGGGCACCACCCAGGCGCCGCACCTGGTGGTGCTGGTGTTTGCCCGCGGGCTGGTGAAGCACTTGCTGACGCGGATTTATTTTGACGGTGAGGCACTCAATGGCGATGACCCGCTGCTGGCGTGTGTGCCAGTCGAGCGTCGCGGTACGTTGATTGCCAAGCCGGATACGCAGGGCGTGCATCAGTGGAATGTGATTTTGCAGGGGACAGATAAGGAAACGGTGTTTTTCGATTACTGAGTTGGCTGTAGGGCCCCATCGGGAGCAAGCCCCCTCCCACATTTGGACTTGTGAATACATACCAATGTGGGAGGGGGCTTGCTCCCGATGAGGCCCTCCCAGTCACTACATACCCAAAAGTCTGCTTGCGGAACATGGTTGTTGCAAAGTATGTCTAGGCTATAACCGTTCCCACTGAGTAAAAAACCATGACAACAACAACGAGTCACTACACCGGAGAAGAACGCCGCAAACGGATTTTTGCGATTGTCGGGGCTTCCTCCGGCAACCTGGTCGAATGGTTCGACTTCTACGTCTACGCCTTCTGCGCAATCTATTTTGCCCCAGCGTTTTTCCCCTCGGACGACCCCACGGTGCAACTGCTCAACACCGCCGGTGTGTTCGCCGCCGGGTTCCTGATGCGGCCGATCGGCGGCTGGCTGTTTGGCCGGGTGGCCGACAAGCACGGGCGCAAGAACTCGATGATGATCTCGGTGCTGATGATGTGCGCCGGTTCCCTGGTCATCGCCTTCCTGCCCACCTACAACGACATCGGTGCCTGGGCCCCGGCGCTGCTGCTGGTGGCGCGGCTGTTCCAGGGCTTGTCGGTGGGTGGCGAATACGGCACCACGGCGACCTACATGAGTGAAGTTGCGCTCAAGGGCCAGCGCGGTTTCTTCGCTTCGTTCCAGTACGTGACCCTGATCGGCGGCCAGTTGCTGGCGGTGCTGGTGGTGGTGATCCTGCAACAGATCCTCACCGAAGAAGAACTGCGTGCCTGGGGCTGGCGCATTCCGTTTGTAATCGGCGCCATCGCCGCGGTGATCTCCCTGCTGCTGCGTCGCACCCTGAAAGAAACAACCAGCAAGGAAATGCGTCAGGACAAGGACGCCGGCAGCATCGTCGCGCTGTTCCGTGACCACGGCAAAGCCTTCATCACTGTGCTGGGCTACACCGCTGGCGGCTCGCTGATTTTCTACACGTTCACCACTTACATGCAGAAGTACCTGGTTAACACTGTCGGTATGCACGCCAAGACGTCCAGCTACATCATGACCGGCGCGCTGTTTCTGTACATGTGCATGCAGCCGCTGTTCGGCATGTTGGCCGACAAGATCGGGCGACGTAATTCCATGCTCTGGTTCGCCGGCCTTGGCACCTTGTTCACTGTGCCGATCCTGTTGACCTTGAAAACCGTGACCAGCCCGTTCCTGGCGTTTGTACTGATCACCCTGGCCTTGGCGATTGTCAGCTTCTACACCTCCATCAGCGGCCTGGTCAAAGCCGAGATGTTCCCGCCCCAGGTGCGTGCCTTGGGTGTGGGCCTGGCATATGCCGTGGCTAACGCGGTGTTTGGCGGTTCGGCGGAAGTGGTCGCACTGAGCCTGAAATCCATCGGCATGGAAAACACCTTCTATTGGTACGTCACTGCGATGATGGCGGTGGCCTTCCTGTTCAGCTTGCGCCTGCCTAAACAGGCGGCGTACCTGCATCACGATTTGTAAGGGATGAGTTATGACGCTGCGCACGAGCAATCAACTGTTCGACGCTTACTTCACCGCCGCCAGCATGGCCGAAGTGTTCTGTGACCAGGGACGCTTGCAGGGCATGCTGGATTTCGAGGCGGCGCTGGCCCGGGCCCAGGCTCGGGTCGGGTTGATTCCCCAGGCTGCCGTCGCGCCGATTGCCCAGGCGTGCCTGGCTTCGCTGTATGACGTCGATGCGCTTGGCGCGGCCATTGCCACGGCGGGTAATTCCGCGATTCCTGTGGTGAAGGCGCTGGGCAAGTTGATCGCCAGCGAAGATGCCGACGCCGAGCGTTATGTGCACCTGGGCGCGACCAGTCAAGATGTGATGGACACCGGCCTGGTGCTGCAAGTGCGTCAGGCGCTGGTGCTGATCGAGGCGGATTTGGCGCGCCTGGGGGACGTGCTGGCTGCCCAGGCGCAGCGCCACGCCGCCGTGCCGTTGGCTGGCCGCACTTGGCTGCAGCACGCGACACCGGTCACCCTGGGCATGAAAATCGCCGGTTGGCTGGGCGCCGTGACACGCAGTCGCCAGCGTCTTGCCGAGTTGAAACCGCGCCTGTTGGTGCTGCAATTTGGCGGTGCGTCCGGCACCTTGGCTGCGCTCGGCGAACACGCCATACCTGTTGCCGAAGCCTTGGCCGCCGAGTTGCAACTGGGCTTGCCGGAGCAGCCCTGGCACACCCAGCGCGATCGCCTGGTGGAATTTGCCAGCGTGCTCGGTCTGATCGCCGGCAGCCTCGGCAAACTGGGGCGCGACATCAGCCTGTTGATGCAAACCGAGGCGGCAGAGGTGTTTGAGCCCGCCGCCCCGGGCAAGGGCGGTTCATCGACCATGCCGCACAAACGCAACCCCGTAGGCGCCGCCGTATTGATCAGCGCTGCCACCCGCGTGCCGGGCCTGGTGGCGACCATGTTCAGCGCCATGCCCCAGGAGCACGAACGCAGCCTGGGCCTGTGGCACGCCGAATGGGAAACCTTGCCAGAGATTTGCCGCCTGGTGTCCGGCGCCTTGCAACAGGCGCTGCTGGTGAGTGAAGGGCTGGAGGTCGATACCGCGCGCATGGCGCAGAATCTCGACCTGACCCAGGGCCTGGTGTTGGCTGAAGCAGTCAGCATCGTGCTTGCCCAACGCCTGGGCCGCGATACCGCACACCACCTGCTGGAGCAATGCTGCAAACGCGCCGTGGCCGAGCAGCGTCACTTGCGCGCCGTACTGGCGGATGAGTCCCAGGTGACTGCCGAGTTGTCAGCGGCTGAACTGGACCGCCTGCTCGACCCGGCTCATTACCTGGGCCAGGCCCAGACCTGGGTCACGCGTGCCGTGACTGAACACTTTGCTTTGACTGCCTGAGGAGACCGCTGTGGCTTTTGTACAACTCGCCGAGGGCGAATTGCATTACCAATTGGACGGGCCGGGGGATGCACCGGTGCTGGTACTGTCCAACTCCCTGGGCACCGACCTGCATATGTGGGACGTGCAGATTCCGGCGTTCACCGAGCATTTTCGCGTGTTGCGTTTCGATACCCGCGGTCACGGCAAATCCCTGGTCACCGAGGGGCCGTACAGCATCGAACAACTGGGGCGAGACGTGCTTGCGTTGCTGGATGCGCTGGATATCCAGCGCGCGCATTTTTGCGGCCTGTCCATGGGCGGCTTGATCGGCCAATGGCTGGGCATCCACGCCGGCGAGCGTTTGCGGCGTCTGGTGGTGTGCAATACCGCCGCCAAGATCGGCACGCCTGAGGTTTGGAACCCGCGCATCGAAATGGTCCTGCGTGACGGCGCCGCTGCGATGGTGGCGTTACGCGATGCTTCGATTGCGCGCTGGTTTACCGCGGATTTCGCTGCGGCCAACCCGCACCAGGCCAAGCAGATCACCGACATGCTCGCGGCCACATCGCCCGAGGGCTACGCCGCCAATTGCGGCGCCGTGCGCGACGCGGATTTTCGTGAGCAACTGTCGTTGATCAAGGTGCCTACCCTGGTGATTGCCGGCACTGAAGATGCGGTGACACCGCCGGCTGGCAGCCACTTTATCCAGCACCATGTGCAGGGCGCCGAATACGCCGAGTTCTATGCGGCGCACCTGTCCAACGTGCAAGCCGGCGCTGCCTTCAGCGACCGCGTGATCAACTTTCTGCTGGCTCGCTGAGGAGCGTTTTGTGGACGAGAAACAACGTTACGCCGATGGCCTGCAGGTGCGCCGCGAAGTGCTGGGCGATGCTCATGTCGACCGCAGCCTTAATGCCCTCACCGAGTTCAACAGCGAGTTCCAGGAAATGATCACGCGCCATGCCTGGGGCGATATCTGGACGCGCCCCGGGCTGCCTCGGCATACCCGCAGCCTGATCACCATCGCCATGTTGATCGGCATGAACCGCAGTGAAGAGCTCAAGCTGCACCTGCGTGCGGCCGCCAGCAATGGTGTGACCCGCGCCGAGATCAAGGAAGTGCTGATGCAGAGTGCGATCTATTGCGGAATACCGGCGGCGAATGCGACGTTTCACTTGGCCGAGTCGGTGTGGGATGAGCTCGGGGTTGAGTCCCGCCAGCCTGACTGAATGATCATCGAGTGAAATCTCTTACGTTGAATAGTTTTTCAACGGCATATACTGCCAATCCCAGTGCGGATGATGTTGAGTTAGAGCTGACGCTGACTGCTTCAGTTGTGCCTATCGATATCAAGCGAGTGATATAGAGGTCAGGTTTCTCGAGCGCTGTGCATTTTCCTGACACGACATGAGCCCTGACGCCCAATGAAATTAATGCTTCATCCAGCCAGGGCGGTTGCCTTGGTGTTCCTGGCAGCGATTGTGGCTGGAACGGTCATTTTGATGCTGCCGATCTCTCAATCCGAGGGTATCGCGGCTCCTTGGCTGACTGCCTTCTTTACTGCGGTATCGGCTGTCTGCGTGACCGGGCTGGTAGTGGTGGATACCGGCACGTACTGGTCAACCTTCGGCCAATCAGTGATTTTGTTACTGTTCCAGCTCGGTGGCTTCGGCATCATGACAGTGGCGACCTTGCTCGGTTTGATGGTTAACCGCAGTTTTCGTCTACGCACCAAAATGGTTGCACAGTTGGAATCACGCTCATTAGGGGCGGGCGACATCGCCAGCGTGGCCAAGCTGGTGTTGTTAGTGACATTCGCCTTGGAATTCATTGCGACCGTGTGGCTTACACTTAGACTCCATTGGGCTTATGACTTGCCGTGGGCCGTTGCAGCCTGGAATGGCCTGTTCCACGCAGTATCGGCATTCAATAATGCGGGTTTCTCCCTTTATCCCGACAGCCTGATGCGCTATGCCTCAGATGGCTGGATCCTGCTGCCGATCATGGTTGCGATTGTTATCGGCGGCATTGGGTTTCCCGTGCTGTATGACTTGCGCAGTAGGTTCAAGCATCCCCGTCGTTGGTCCTTACACACCAAATTCACCCTGACTGGAACGGTAATCCTGTTACTGGGCGGGTTTTTCACCGTGCTTCTGTTCGAGTGGGACAATTCGGCGACGATTGGGCCGATGGCGTTAGCCGATAAAATCCTCTCGGCTGCATTTGCTTCCGTTTCTGCGCGTACTGCCGGGTTCAACGCCCTCGATATAGGTGCATTGACGCCTGAAAGTTGGGCAGTGCACTACTTTCTGATGTTTGTCGGGGGGGGCAGCGCCGGAACGGCGGGTGGGGTCAAAGTCGGTACTGTCGCCATTTTGGTCTTGCTGGTTGTTGCCGAAATTCGTGGTCACAGTGACAGCGAGGCATTTGGCCGGCGAGTCGGTGCCCCGGCCCAACGTCAAGCCATCACGGTGCTCGTTCTAAGCAGCGCCATGATCGTACTGGCGACGCTCTTTATCTTGCGTGGAACAGATTTGCCTACCGATCAGGTCATATTTGAAGTCATCTCGGCGTTTGGCACCGTCGGGTTGTCCACTGGCATCACCGCTGATCTACCCCCATCGAGTCAACTGGTGCTGACGCTGCTGATGTATGCCGGACGGGTCGGCACCATTACACTTGCGGCGTCATTAGCCTTGGGCGAGCGCCGCATGCCCTATCGCTACCCTGAGGAACATCCAATTGTTGGCTAAACTTTTGTTTTCAGAGCAGTTTTCATTTTCCAAGGGCGATAGCGTGGTGGTGGTCGGTCTTGGCCGCTTCGGCGGCTCCGTGGCTCAGTCGCTGATGCGCCTTGGTCACGATGTGATGGGCATCGACCTGGACCCCGCACCTGTCCATGAGTGGGCAGATCTGTTGACTCATGCGGTTCAGGCCGACTCCACCAACCTGCAGGTCTTGCGCCAGTTGGGAGTTGCCGACTTCGCTCATGCCATTGTAGGGATAGGCACCGATCTGTCAGCCAGCTTGCTGACCATCATGACGCTGACCGAACTGGGTATCCCTGATATCTGGGTCAAGGCCCGCACTGCCGAGCATGGGCAAATAGCCCAGCGCATTGGTGCCCATCATGTTGTCTATCCGGAGAGAGAAATGGGCGAGCGTGTTGCTCATCTCATTACCGGGCGGATGATCGACTTCATCGAGTTCGATGACGGCTTCGCCATTGCCAAGATTCATTCACCCCTGTCGAGCCATAACAGCACGCTGGCCGACGGCCAGATCCGTGAGAAATTTGGCGTAACGGTCGTAGGGCTGAAGCGCGCGAGTCAAGACTTCCAGCATGCAACTCCTGGTTCGCTGGTTCTGCCGGGTGATTTGTTAATTGTTTCTGGCCCAACCCATCTGATACAAAAATTTGCGGGTCACTCGACATAACCCGCGTGGCTGCAATGGGATCAGCTCGGTCACCGTCGGCAGCCGCATCACCTACGATTGGTATGAAACGCTACGGCGTCATAGAGGGTCAGCGGGAAACGGATCAGCACTTGGGCTAGCAGGCGCAATCCCGAGCGTAAAAAGAGTGAAAACCCACCCCCTGGTTATCAGGTGGGTTTTTATCACGTACACCTAGGCTCGGAATTCATTCACCGTGCGCCGATGCAAACTTGGCGTGGGGTGAGGTTATGCCATATCGGGGGTCAGACACTGGTTTCGACAGGTTTGTAGTTTTGCGTGGTATAGCGCTGCCTCAAATTGGGCTCTTCTTCACCCGAAACGAACCCGCCGCCACTGTACAAAGTGCCTGCTTTACCCTCGCCCATGTTGATAAAGGCATAGTTCTTTACATTAGAGTCGATGGTGACTTTATCGTCTCCGTCTCCGGCTTGAATGAACAGCCTGGAACCACCTGCTGGATCGTTTTTAATAGGCAGGAGGAATTGTTGCCCATTCACTTCAGCTAACAATGAATTGTCTTCTGCTGCGCTGATACGAATAGTGTCATTGCCGCTGCCGGCGGTTATTTGCATGACGCCGTCGCCGAACTGCCTTGGGTTGGCGTTTGGCGAGAACTTGAAGGTGGTCTCGTCATGTTTGAACTCGGCGCCTTTTTGCAGGTGAGGTGCAATGGCGATGATTCCGGGTTGCGAGAATGTTTTCACGCCCGCTGACTCGGGGGCGGAGGTATAGCCATTGGTCCCGGAAACCGTGTGGTTGTCGTTAAGACTCACAGTGGTTTGGAACCAGACGTCGTCTGCAATCGTGACGTGGTCATCGCCACCCTTGGTTTTTATTTCCACGGTCTCGGTTATGCCGCCAGCATTCTGAACCGGTAATAGGTATCGCCTGCCGTTTATTTCTGCGACGACCCCAATGTCCGGAAGACTCTTGAGGTGAACGTTGTCTGCACTATTACCGGTTTCGATGGTGACTTTGTTGCGCAGCATGGGAACGCCGTGAAAACTGCCTTCATGAGCCGTTGCCGAGGTGATCTTGACGTTGCCGTTATCGTACGTGTGAGTGGTCGGGGTACTGGTGAGGGCGCGTGGTACTTCGGTGATGGGGTTTGATTCGATGGGCTGTTGTGCTGGAGCCGTAGCTGCGGAATTGACGGGTTTATCCATCGAGGAGTTAGGGTTGTAAAGGCTGTGCGAATAGTTGTTCTGTAAGGGAGTTGTCAACATGACTAAGTCCTTTTAAAGGTTGGCAAGTGTGAGAAGGTTGGGCAGTGCGCGGTAAGTCTTGCGAACTACTGATCCGATAGTGGGCGGGAAGGAGTACTGAGTTCCAACGCCACTTTTTTCACTTTCCTACGTATTCAAAGGGCTTATGGTCAGTGGGTGGTTAATAAGGTGGGCGTGGTGGGGCAGGATGGGACTACCTGTCTGACTTAAACATCTTACTGTTGTAACTGTTTGTAGCTTTCAGTGTGAGTCCGCATCCCATATCCAGTTCCATACACCCGGCAGATGGGCCTCTTCATTCACATCCTTCACGGTGCGTGCCAGTGCTGCGCGTTCCAGCATGGCAGTGTCGGTGTAGAACGGCTCGGCAGCGGTCTTCACTCCGTTGATTCGCGCGCTGTCCATCAGGATCTGCATGTATTCCTGCATATGCCGGGCGGTGTAGCGGTTGATGTCATGGAAGGTCACTACCACCGGTATCACGCCTTCCACCATCGGCAGTTCACCCAGCGCGATGCGCTCACGCACGACCGACAGCTGCCGATACAAATTGGCCCGCCGGCGCGGGCTGGCGTTGAAGCCCCAGATCTTGCCGTCATTGGCGCTGAGGTCCGTCAGCAGTACGTGCATGCCATGCCGCTGGTAGGCGGCGAAGGTACGGCGGTCGTAGTTCCAGAACGGTGGGCGTACCAGCATGGGCGGCGTGCCGGTGATGGCGGCAATGTCTGCCGCACCTTCGGTAAGGGTGCGTTCCAGCTCTGCATCGTTCAGCCAGCGGTGATTGGTATGAAACGCCGTCGCCGTGTGGAAGGCCAGTACATGGCCAGCGGCGAATTCACGTTCCATGGTCTTGCGCCCGCGAGAACTGCCGCCGGAGCGAGCGGCTTCGGTCTGAGAGAAGAACACCGCCTTGATCCCCGGCAATACCGGGTTATTCGCCAGATCCGCCACGACCGAACGGCTCGGGTTGTTGTAGCCCGAGGCGCTGGGGCCGTCATCGAAGGTCAGCAGAAAGCGGATCGGCGCCTGGGCTTGCAAGCGTTGCTGGGTTGCCGGTGTCAGGGCAATGGGCGCGCCGATGCAGCCACTCAGGCTCAGGGCCAAGGCAAACACTACGCTCGCTGCGGCAAAGGGTTTCATCAGGTACGCAGGCTCGATAAAGGCCGCTGCTGGGGGGATCAGCAGCGGCAGGCGCGCACCATACAGCAAGTCCGGCGCCGGTTTACAGCAGACTGATGGGGTAGCTGACGATCAACCGGTTTTCGTCGAATTCGTTGTTGCTGTAGTCGCGGCGCATGCTCGAATTACGCCAGCGCACCGTGAGGTTTTTCAGGCCGCCGCTCTGCACGGTGTAGCCCACTTCACTTTCGCGGCCCCACTCCTTGCCGTCGGTGATAGTGCCGGTGTGCACGTTGCTGCCGCTGATATAGCGGTTCATCAGGGTCAGGCCAGGAATGCCCAGGGCGGCAAAGTTGTAGTCGTGGCGCACTTGCCAGGATTTTTCCTCGGCGTTGTCGTAGCTGGAGTTATAGCTGTCGTTGGCCAGGGTGCCGCCACTGGTGCCGTTGACGCGCATCCAGGCGCTGTTGCCGGTGAGTTTTTGCAGGCCAACGTAGAAGGTATTGCCGCCGTACCTGGCAGAAAGCAAGCCGGACCAGGTTTTGTTGTCCAGGTTACCTGCGCGGGCGCTGCCATCGTCCTTGCCGTAGAAGAACCCGAGGTTGGCGCCGAGGATCCAGGCGCCGACAGGTTGGCTGTGGATCAGGTTGAGATACTGCTGGCTGTAGATGTCCTTGAGCTGGGCATTCCATACGCCGACCTGGGTGCGCTTGTCGTTGAATGCGTACTCGGCACCTTGGAAATTGAAACGGTCGGAAGTGAAGGCGGTTTTGCCGAACATCGACATGTCGCTCATGCTGCCGTCGTCACGCGGGCTGTTGGCGCGGAACTGGCCGCCATACAGGGTCAGGCCGTCGATTTCCTTCGAGGTGATCTGCCCGCCGCGCAGGGTCTGCGGCAGGGAGCGGCCGTCGTCGGAACGCAAGATCGGCAGCACCGGCATCCATTCGCCTACCTTCAGCTCTGTCTTGGAAAACCGCGCCTTGAACGCCACGCCCAGGCGCCCGAACTCATCCGCCGGACGGCCATCATGGTCCAGCGGCAGCAACTGGGTGCCGCCCGTGCCGCGCCCGCCATCAAGCTTGAGCGAGTACAGGCCCAGCACATCCACACCAAAACCCACGGTGCCTTGGGTAAAGCCGGACTTGGCGTCGAGGATGAAACTCTGCGTCCACTCCTGCGCGCCACCCTGGGCCTTGGTCGGGTTGGTGTAATTGCGGTTGAAGAAGAAGTTACGCAGGTTGAGGTTGGCGCTGGCATCTTCAAGAAAACCGTGTTCTTCGGCGATTGCAGGAACGGCAAGACTGCCGACAGCGGCAGCCAGCAACAGCTGGCGCGGGTGAAAAGTGCTCATGGTGTTGGACCTGTTGTTATTGGGTTTATGCAGGTGGCGGCCATGGTGCGCGGCGGTATGGGGGCGATGAAAGTGGGGGAGGGCGGGTTGTGGGCGGTGATCGAACGCAAGTTGGCGAGGTAAAAAACCAGGCATAAAAAAACCGCTTCCGGTAAGGGAAGCGGTTTTCTTACACACGCGCTATCAGAACAACTTCAACGGCGGTGCTTGTTCTTTCAACGGCTCGTTCTTGGCGGTCTGCTCATTCCAGCCACCGCCGAGGGCCTTGTACAGGTTGACCTCGCTGGTCAGCTGCGCCAGGCGGTCGGTGATCAGCGATTGCTGGGCACTGAACAGTTGGCGCTGGGCGTCGAGGAAAGTCAGGTTGCTGTCGACACCAATGCGGTAGCGACGCTCGGCCAGGCGGTAGTAATCCTGGTTAGCCTCGACGAAGCCACGTTGGGCATCCAGTTGCTGCTTGTAGGTCTGACGCGCAGCGAGGCCGTCGGAGACTTCCTGGAAGCCGGTCTGGATGGCTTTCTCGTAGTTGGCCACGTTGATCTCTTTCTGGATCTTCGAGTAGTCCAGGCTTGCGCGCAGGCTACCGGCGTTGAAGATCGGGATGTTGATCTGCGGGGCAAACGCCCAGGTACCCGAACCGCCTTTGAACAGGCCGCCCAGGGTTGGGCTGGCGGTACCGGCACTGGCCGTCAGGCTGATGCTCGGGAAGAACGCCGCACGGGCCGCGCCGATATTGGCATTGGCAGCCTTGAGGTTGTACTCGGCCTGCACAATGTCGGGACGACGTTGCAGCAGGTCTGACGGCAAGCCGGCAGGCACTTCGCTGAGCAGGTCATCGGACAGCGGCTTGCTGGCGATATTCGCCGGCAGGCCGGTGCCCAGCAACAGGGTCAGGCTGTTTTCGTCCTGAGCCACCTGGCGCGTATAACGTGCCAGTTGCACCCGGGCGTTTTCCACCGAGGTGCGTGCCTGGCTGAGGTCCAGCGCCGACGCCACGCCGACTTCGTTGCTGCGCGAGGTGAGCTTGAAGCTCTGCTCGAACGCACCCAGGGTGTCCTGGGTCAGCTTGAGCAGTTCCTTGTCGGCCTGCCAGGTCAGGTAGGCATTGGCCACGCTGGCCACCAGGCTGATCTGGGTACTGCGCCGCGCTTCTTCAGTGGCGAAGTACTTCTGCAGCGCTTCTTCACTCAGGCTTCGCACGCGACCGAACAGGTCCAGCTCATAAGAGCTGATCCCCAGGCCCGCCGAGTACTGGCTGGCGATAGACGATTCGCCGGTCTGTGACAGCTTGGCCGGGGTGCGCGAACGGCTGCCGTTACCGGTGGCCGATACCGCCGGGAACAGGTCGGCACGCTGGATCTGGTACTGCGCTGCATAGGCGTCGATGTTCAGGGCCGCGACACGCAGGTCACGGTTGTTCACCAACGCGGTCTGGATCAGCTGTTGCAGGGCAGGGTCATGGAAAAACTGCTTCCAGCCCTGCTCGGCAGCGGCCTGGTTCGGCGCCTGGGCCGACGAATACGCCGGCCCCTGCGGGAACTGTGCAGCCACCGGCGCATCGGGGCGCTGATAGTCAGGTATCAGCGAGCAGCCACTGAGCACGAATGCCGTGACGGCTAGGGAAAGTAGCGACTTGCTCATTGGCCAGCCTCTTTAGGAGTTTCAGTAGTGTCTTTCTTTTTGCGTTCGCCGGCCGAGGACACGGTTGCGTAGAACAGTGGCACCCAGAAAATGGCAAGCACAGTGGCGGTGATCATACCGCCGATCACGCCGGTACCGATCGCGTGCTGGCTGCCTGAGCCGGCACCGCTGGAAATCGCCAGCGGCAGTACGCCGAGCACGAACGCCATGGACGTCATGATGATCGGGCGCAGACGCATACGGGACGCTTCGATAGCCGCCTCGACGATGCCTTTGCCTTGCTCGTGCAGCTCTTTGGCGAATTCCACGATCAGGATGGCGTTTTTCGCCGCCAGGCCCACCGTCACCAGCAAGCCCACCTGGAAGAACACGTCGTTGGACAAGCCCCGCATACTGGTAGCGATCAGTGCACCGATCACACCCAGTGGCACAACCAGAATCACCGCGATCGGGATCGACCAGCTTTCGTACAGTGCCGCCAGGCACAGGAACACCACCAGCAGCGACAATGCGTACAGGGCTGGCGCCTGGGAGCCGGACAGGCGTTCTTCGTACGACAGGCCGGTCCAGGCATAGCCGACACCGGCCGGCAGTTCTTTGGCAATGCGTTCGACTTCGGCCATCGCGTCACCGGTACTGTAGCCTGGTGCCGGGGTACCGAGGATTTCCATCGCCGCTACACCGTTGTATCGCGAAAGCTTGGGCGAACCGTAGATCCACTGGCCCGACGAGATGGCCGACAGCGGCACCATTTTTCCGTCGCCGCTGCGTACGTACCATTTGTCCAGGTCTTCCGGCGACATGCGGCTGGCGGCGTCACCTTGCACATACACCTTCTTCACACGACCACGGTCGATGAAGTCGTTGATGTAGCTGCCACCCAAGGCAATGGCCAGCGTCTGCTGGATATCGGCAAGGCTGATGCCCTGGGCACTGGCTTTCTCGTCGTCGACGGTCAGCTCGTACTGCGGCTCATCGTTCACGCCGTTAGGACGTACGCCCGCCAACACCTTGCTTTGTGCCGCCGCACCCAGGAACTGGTTACGTGCAGCCATCAGCTTGTCGTGGCCGACGCCACCCTGGTCTTGCAGGAACACGTCGAAACCGGTGGCGTTACCCAATTCCAGAACCGAAGGCGGCACGATGGCAAATACCATGGCGTCCTTGAAGGCCCCGAAGAAGTAACCCTGGGCACGCTTGGCCACTTCGAATACCGATTGGGTCGAGTCACGCTCGTCCCACGGCTTGAGCATCACGAACGCAAGGCCCGAGCTCTGGCCACGGCCGGCGAAGTTGAAGCCGTTTACGGTAAACACCGAGTTCACCGACTTGCCTTCGCCAGGCTCGCCTTCCTTGTCGTTCAGCAGGAAGGCACGCATATCGTCGACGACTTTTTGCGTACGCTCAGCCGAAGCACCGACTGGTGTCTGCACCTGGGCGAAGATCACACCCTGGTCTTCCTCTGGCAGGAACGCGCTTGGAATACGGGTGAACATCCAGATCATGCCGGCCAGAATCAGCACATACACCAGAAACGCCGGGATCTTGTGCTTGATCATGTTGCCCACGCCGCGCTCGTACTTGAGTACGCCGCTGTCGAAGGTGCGGTTGAACCAGCCAAAGAAGCCGCGCTTGGGCTGGCCGTGCTTTTCCGGATCGATCGGCTTGAGCATGGTGGCGCACAAGGCCGGGGTGAAGATCAGGGCAACCAGTACCGACAACGCCATCGCCGAAACAATGGTGATGGAGAACTGGCGGTAGATCACACCGGTGGAGCCACCGAAGAACGCCATCGGCAGCAATACCGCCGACAGTACCAGGGCAATACCCACCAGGGCGCCCTGGATCTGGCCCATGGACTTGATCGTCGCTTCCTTGGGCGACAGGTGCTCCTCGGCCATGACCCGTTCGACGTTTTCCACCACGACGATGGCATCGTCCACCAGCAAGCCGATGGCCAGGATCATGCCGAACATGGTCAGGGTATTGATGGTGAAGCCGCACGCGGCCAGGATCCCGAAGGTACCCAGCAATACCACCGGTACGGTCATGGTGGTGATGATGGTGGCGCGGAAGTTCTGCAGGAACAGGAACATCACCAGGAACACCAGCACGATCGCTTCGACCAGGGTGT
Organism: Pseudomonas sp. NCIMB 10586; assembly: GCF_023127895.1. Lineage (NCBI taxonomy): Bacteria > Pseudomonadati > Pseudomonadota > Gammaproteobacteria > Pseudomonadales > Pseudomonadaceae > Pseudomonas > Pseudomonas sp. NCIMB 10586. The sequence continues at coordinate 268,628 of NZ_SPKQ01000042.1, read as the reverse complement.
GAACCACGCCGGAGATCGACTCGGTCACTACCGGCGTAGTGTCATAGGGCACCACCGCCTTCATGCCTGGCGGGAAGAACGGTTCCAGAGACTTCACTGTTTCGCGGATGGCCTTGCCGGTGTCCAGTGCGTTGGCACCGGCCGCCAGCTTGATTGCCATACCCGAGGCCGGCTTGCCGTTGAATTGCGCACTGATGCTGTAGTTCTGGCCGCCCAGTTCGATACGCGCGACGTCACCTAGGCGAACCTGGGAGCCGTCGGTGTTCACCTTCATCAGGATCTTGGCGAATTCCTCTGTGCTTTGCAGGCGCGTCTTGCCGATGATGGTGGCGTTCAGTTGGGTGCCGGGCAGCGCAGGCAGGCCGCCCAGTTGGCCGGTGGCCACCTGCACGTTCTGGGCCTTGATGGCATTGCTGACGTCCACTGGCGTGAGCTGGTAATTGTTCAGTTTGGCCGGGTCGAGCCAGATACGCATGGCGTACTGCGAACCGAACACCTGGAAGTCACCCACCCCCGCGGTACGGGAGATCGGGTCCTGGATGTTGGACACGATGTAGTTGGAGAGGTCGTCCTTGGTCATGCTGCCGTCTTCCGACACCAGACCGATCACCATCAGGAAGTTCTTCACCGACTTGGTGACGCGGATACCCTGTTGCTGCACTTCTTGCGGCAGCAGCGGGGTGGCCAGGTTCAGCTTGTTCTGTACCTGAACCTGGGCGATATCCGGGTTGGTACCCTGGTTGAACGTCACGGTGATGGTCATGCTGCCGTCGGAGTTACTGTCCGAGGATACATAACGCAGGTTGTCGATACCGTTGAGCTGTTGCTCGATGACCTGCACCACGGTGTCCTGCACGGTTTGTGCGGAAGCGCCCGGGTAGGTCACCTGGATATCAATGGCCGTTGGCGCAATGGCCGGGTATTGGTTGATGGGCAACTTCAGGATCGAGAGTGCCCCGACCAGCATGATCACCAGGGCAATTACCCAGGCGAAAATGGGACGGTCGATAAAAAATTTCGACATGGATTACTCCCCTTGACCAGCAGCGGCAGCAGGCGCTGCAGCAGTACCGGCGGGTTTAGCGTTGGAGGCTTCCGTGACCTTCACCTCGGCGCCCGGCTTGACGTACTGCAAGCCTTCGGTGATGACGCGGTCACCGGCATTGAGGCCTTTTTCCACCAGCCAGTAGGCACCCGCGGTACGGTTGGCAACCAGTTCGCGTTGCTCGACCTTGTTGTCCTTGTTCACGATCAGCGCCGTCGGAATGCCGCGCAGGTCACGGGTCACGCCTTGCTGCGGAGCCAGGATGGCCTTGCTGTTCACACCGGCCAGCAACTGGGCGTGTACGAACATGCCCGGCAGCAGCACGTGGTCAGGGTTGGGGAACACGGCACGCAGGGTCACGGAACCGGTGGTCTGGTCGACCGACACTTCGGAGAATTCCAGCTTGCCGTCCTGGGCGTAAGGCGTGCCGTCTTCCAGGGTCAGCTTGACCTTGGCTGCGTTTTCGCCGGCCTTCTCCAGCTGGCCGCTTTCCAGGTCGCGGCGCAGTTTCAGCATTTCAGCCGAGGACTGCGTAACGTCGACGTAGATCGGGTCCAGTTGCTGAATCACGGCCATGGCATCGGCCTGGCCATTGCTGACCAGTGCGCCTTCGGTCACCGAAGAACGACCAATGCGCCCGGAGATCGGTGCAAACACTTTGGTGTAGCGCACGTTGATCTGGGCGGTTTGAACGTTTGCTTCGGCGGTCATGCGGTTGGCGACGGCGGTGTCGTATTCCTGACGGCTGACGGCCTGTTCATCGACCAACTGCTTGTAGCGGTCGCTGATGGACTTGGTCTGGGACAGGCTGGCTTGTGCGCTTTTCAGCGTGGCCTCATACACCGACGGGTCGATCTGGTAGAGCTGTTGCCCTTCCTTCACGTCGGCGCCTTCCTTGAACAGGCGCTTGAGAATGATGCCGTTGACCTGAGGCCGGACTTCCGCGATGCGAAAGGCCGTGGTGCGGCCTGGCAGCTCGGTGGTCAGGGTATAGGCTTGCGGTTGAATGGTGACCACGCCGACCTGAGGGGTTTGAGCGGGCGGTGCCGCTTCTTCCTTTTTACATCCGCTGAGCAGCGATGCCAGGGCGACGGCAGTGACCAGAGCGGTAACAGCTGGCTTAAGTTGCATGAAGATCCTCGGGTCAGGCGCGCAGAGTGCGCACAAGAAGTGTGGAAGGGTAAAAAACAAGCCGTGAGTGGATAAGTAGCTTGCTACGCAATATACTTACGTTCATGGTTGTTTGTAAACTCTTGACAGGCTTGGCGCATTGTTGACAAAGCACTGCCGCAAGCCTCGATTCTAGTACGTTCGGTGCCCATGACGGCGTCGTCCCATAATTATTCAGATGATGGTCAAGTACCATCCACAGTGTCCCGATTGAGGTTTTACTGCCATGGTTCGTCGCACCAAAGAGGAAGCTCAGGAAACGCGCAGCCAGATTCTCCAAGCCGCCGAGCAAGCCTTTTATGAGCGCGGCGTCGCGCGGACCACCCTGGCGGACATCGCCACGCTGGCAGGGGTGACGCGCGGGGCTATCTACTGGCACTTCAGCAACAAGTCCGACTTGCTTCAGGCACTGCTCGACACGTTGCACGAGCCCCTGGACGAACTGGCGCGGGCCAGTGAAAGCGAGGACGAAGCCGACCCGCTGGGCTGTATGCGCAAGCTGCTGATTCATCTCTACCATGAAGTGGCCCTGGACCCGAAAACCCGGCGCATCAACGAGATTCTGTTTCATAAGTGCGAGTTCACCGATGAAATGTGTGACATGCGCCGCCAACGCCAGACCCACACCCTTGAGTGCAACCTGCGCATCGGCTTGACGTTGCGTAACGCGGTCCATCGCGGGCAACTTCCAGCCACGCTGGATACCACCCGCGGCGCCGTGTGTATTCATGCCTTTATCCACGGCTTGATCGGCCAGTGGCTGCTGGTGCCTGACAGTTTTCAATTGCATCAGGACGCCGAGCGCTGGGCTGATATAGGGCTGGACATGCTGCGCCTGAGCCCCAGCCTGCGCAATTGAGACAAAATGCGTAATTGCGACCAGTTGTGTCAACAGTAAAGCCTAAGGACGGTCAATCGTCCTCCTGCCTGATTTGTGGGATGACTTTATATACGGGCTGGCGGGCCGTTGATAGGTAGCCGGCTAAGTATTTTGTAGCGATATTGTTGCCGTTCTGTGAAGCAATGTTTCCGCAGGCGCTACAAACAGGCAAATGTGGGAGGGGGCTTGCCCCCGATAGCGGTGGATCAGTCACTGATGTGTTGACTGAAGCACTGCTATCGGGGGCAAGCCCCCTCCCACATTGGTTTTGCGGATCAGGTTAGATCGGCAGCGTCGGGTAGTCGGTGTAACCCACCGGGCCTTTGCCATAGAAGGTTTCTGGGTGCGGTTTGTTCAACGGCGCATCAGCCTTCAAGCGCGCCGGCAGGTCCGGGTTGGCGATGAAAGGAATACCGAAGGCCACCGCATCCGCTTTGCCCGCCGCCAGCCAGGCGTTGGCGCTGTCTTTGGTGAAACGTTCGTTGGCGATGTAGACGCCGCCGAAGGCTTTTTTCAGTTGTGGGCCGAGGCTGTCCGCGCCTTCTTTTTCACGGGAGCAGATGAAGGCGATGCCACGCTTGCCCAGTTCGCTGGCGACGTAGGTGAAGGTTTCGGCCAGGTTGGCGTCGCCCATGTCGTGCGCATCGCCACGCGGTGCCAGGTGCACGCCCACGCGGCCGGCGCCCCATACTTCGATGGCGGCGTCGGTGACTTCCAGCAGCAGGCGCGCACGGTTTTCCAGGGAACCGCCGTATTGGTCGGTGCGCTGGTTGGTGCTGCTTTGCAGGAACTGGTCGAGCAGGTAGCCGTTGGCGCCGTGGATTTCCACGCCGTCAAAGCCTGCGGCCTTGGCGTTTTCGGCGCCCACGCGGTAAGCGTCGACGATGTCGGCGATTTCAGCGGTTTCCAGGGCGCGCGGGGTAGGGTAGTCGGCCAGTGGGCGCACCAGGCTGACGTGACCTTTGGCCTGGATCGCGCTGGGGGCCACCGGGGTTTCGCCGTTCAGGTAGGACTCGTGGGAGATGCGACCCACATGCCACAGTTGCAGGAAGATCTTGCCGCCCGCGCCATGCACGGCCTTGGTGATGTTGGCCCAGCCACGCACCTGGTCGTTGGACCAGATGCCCGGCGTGTCCGGGTAACCCACGCCCATGGGCATCACCGAGGTGGCTTCGCTGAGGATCAACCCGGCGGATGCGCGCTGCACGTAATACTCGGCCATCAGCGCGTTGGGCACGCGGCCGGCGTCGGCACGGCAACGGGTCAGTGGCGCCATGATGATGCGGTTCGACAGTTCCAGGTCGCCCAGTGTGATTGGATCGAAAATAGTCGTCATGGGAAAACACCTTTGTCTTTAAGTTGATCAGTTGGTCGCGGGGGCCAGGTCGGCACCGCCGCTCTGGCGGAAGGTAATCAGGGTCACCAGCAGCGCGAGAATCGCCAGTGCTGCAGCGGCCAGGGGCACGCTGGTCAGGCCGAAGCCGTGGGCAATCACGCTGCCACCGACCCAGGCGCCGAGGGCGTTACCGATGTTGAAGGCACCGATGTTCAGGGTGGACACCAGGTTGGGGGCGGCCTTGCCGAAGGTCACCACGTTGATCTGCAGCGCTGGTACGGCGGCAAACGAGGCGGTGGCCCACAGGAACAGGGTGATTTCGGTCGGTATCAGTGCAACGCTGGTCCAGCTCAACACCGTGGAAACCACCGCCATGCTGATGAACACGCCGATCAGGGTGGCCGCCAGGCGTTTGTCGGCCAGCTTGCCGCCGATGATGTTGCCCACCGTGAGGCCCAGGCCGATCAACAGCAGGGTCCAGGTCACGCCTTTGGGCGACACGCCGGTCACATCGCCCAGCAGCGGGGCTACGTAGGTAAAGAGGGTGAACATGGAGGCGGCGAACAGCGCCGTCATGCTCAGCGACAACCAGATACCCGCGCCTTTGAGGGCAGCGAGTTCGGCGCGCATGTCGAGTTTTTCTTCGTCACGCTTGGCCGGCAGGAAGCGGATCAGGCCGATCAAGGCGATCACGCCAATCACGGTCACTGCCCAAAAGGTCGAGCGCCAGCCAGCTTCCTGACCCAGTGCAGTGCCCAACGGCACGCCGAGCACGTTGGCCAGGGTCAAACCGGTGAACATCAAGGCCACCGCAGAAGCGCGTTTATTGGCCGGCACCAGGTTGGCCGCCACCACGGAACCGATCCCGAAGAAGGCACCGTGGCACAGCGCCGTGACGACGCGGGCAAACATCAGCACGTTGTAGTCACTGGCCAGGGCGCAGAGGAGGTTGCCGACAATAAAGATGCCCATCAACGCTACCAGAGCGGCCTTGCGTGGCAGCCTGGCGGTGGCCAGTGCCATGAAGGGCGCGCCGATGGCCACGCCCAAGGCGTAGCCGGTGACCAGCCAGCCGGCGCCGGGAATCGACACACCCAGGTCCGCCGCGACATCGGGCAGCAGCCCCATGATGACGAACTCGGTGGTGCCGATGGCGAAGGCGCTCAGGGCCAGTATGAGGAGCGAGAGGGGCATTTGCGTTTCCTTGGTTATTGCGGTGCGCTGAGTTCGGTTATGAGCGCCGTGAGAAAGGCTTGGATCGTCTCCTCATTGCGTTTGAAAAAGTGCCATTGCCCGGCCTTCTGGCTGCTGATCAATCCCGCCCGTTGCAAGGTTGCCAGGTGCGCCGACACGGTCGACTGGGACAGGCCGCAGCGCTGGTCGATCTGCCCGGCGCAGATGCCGTATTCGTGGTTGTGCAGTTGCTCGGGGAATTGCACTTTCGGGTCTTTGAGCCAGGTGAGGATGTCTCGTCGTACTGGGTGCGCCAGGGCTTTTATTATTTCGTCGAGGTCGATGGACATGGCAGGGTGCTCGGTGTCGTAAAGCGTTATATCGCGATGAGGCGAACTTTAAATCGTCATATCTCGATATACCAATATGATTTTGATCTGAGGCCAAAGCGAATCGGTATATCGGGTTATAACGATATGAGTGCGGCAGTGATAGACTGCGCGCCATGAATTATCTCGCACATCTGCACCTGGGCGGCCAACTTCCTGCGCAACTGCTGGGCAGCCTGTATGGCGACTTCGTCAAAGGCCGCCTGCAGGGCCAGTTCAGCCCGCAAATCGAAGCAGCGATCCAGTTGCACCGTTCGATTGACCGGTTTACCGATAGCCACCCGTTGGTGGGCGAGGCGTTGTCGCGCTTCAGCCTGACCCGCAGGCGCTATGCCGGGATCGTGCTCGATGTGTTTTTTGACCATTGCCTGGCGCGGGATTGGGCGTTGTATGCCGAGCAGCCTCTGGAGCGTTTTACCTCGCAGGTGTATCGCGTGCTGGCGGCAGAACCTGAGTTACCGGGGCGGCTGGCGCAGATTGCGCCGTATATGGCGGCGGATGACTGGCTGGGTTCGTATCGCGAGTTCGCGGTGATGGAGCAGGTGCTGCGTGGAATTTCGCGGCGGCTGACTGACCCGCAGGCACTCGGATTTGCGATGCACGAGTTGCGCGAGCTTTATAAGCCGTTAAGTGAAGATTTCCGGGTGTTCTATCCCCAATTGCAGAGATTTGCACAGATCCAACTGACCACCGATGTCTAAATGTGGGAGGGGGCTTGCTCCCGATTGCGGTGTGTCAGTCACTGTCTATGTTGACTGAACAACTGCTATCGGGAGCAAGCCCCCTCCCACATATGACTGTGCCCGCTTTATGCCGCGAACGCAGGTCGAGCAGCCACTTGCTCAGCTTCCGGCACCGGGCCAAACAACGCCTTTTGCACCGCCTGCTGCGCCTGATACGCCAGTGCCGCGCGTTCCTGCCCGGCGCAGGCAATCGGCTTGAGCAGATGAATCTGCACATCGCCCTGGTCGTTGGAAAACAAGCGCATCAAGTGCGAGAGCAAATCGTCATCGCCAATGAACGGCGCCAGCGGATCAACCCCACCGTCACGCAGATAACGAATCGCCACCGGTTGCAGCGACACATCCGCATCGATTGCACTGGCCAGCAAACGCCCGTGAAAAGTACGCAAGCTGCGCCCGTCGGTAGTGGTGCCCTCGGGGAACATCAGCAGCGGGTGCTGTTGCTCCAGATGGCGGGTCATCTGTTTGCGGATTAACTGGCTGTCACCCGCGCCACGACGAATGAACAGACTGCCGGCCTTGGCCGCCAGCCAGCCGGCTACCGGCCAGGTGCGGACTTCGGCCTTGGACAAAAACGACAGCGGCGTGACCATGCCCAGCAGTGGGATGTCGGTCCAGGACACGTGATTGCTCACCCACAGCATCGGCGCTTGCGGCAACTCGCCGTGCACCGTTACGCGAAAGGGCAGGGCGTTGCTCAATCGCGCCATAAAGAACCGCGACCAACGCTGGCGCCGCACCATCGAATTGGCCACGCCCAGACGTTCGAACAGGCCAAACACACTGGCCATGCTCAAGCCCAGCGCCACCACCAACAGCACGCGGGTGATGCGCCCGTAGATGCGCAGGCGGTTCATCACATCGCCGCCTTGAAGTGGCGCGCGTAGCGCGGGCACAACTCATCGCGCTTGAGCAGGATGAACACATCGGCCACCTGGAAGTCTTCATCCCAGCACGGCTCGCCGCAGATCTTCGCGCCCAGGCGCATATAAGCTTTGAGCAGCGGTGGCATTTCGGCGATGACGTTGGACGGCAAGTCCAGGGCCGGCAGTGGCTTTTTCGGCTCGGCGCGCAGGTGTTCGTTGCACAGGTAGCGCTCGCGCAAGCGCTGCATGATTGCGTGGGCCTGAATGCCGCCATCGTGCATCGGGATGCTCGCGCAGCCCATCAGGTAGCTGTAGCTGCCCTGGTTGAGCACTTCGGCCAGTTCGCCCCAGAGCACCGCGATGGTGCCGCCGTTGCGGTAAGCCGGGTCGACGCAGGTGCGACCGATTTCCAGGATCGGGCCTTGCAAGTGCAGCAAGCCATGCAGGCTGAATTCTTCTTCGCTGTAGAACCGGCCCAAAGTGCTGGCGGCCTGGTGGTCGAGCAGACGGGTGGTGGCGACGAGTCGACCGCTGTTCAAGTCCCGCACGCCGATGTGGCTGCAGTGAACATCATAGTCATCCATGTCCAGGCCCAGTTCCGCGCCTTTCAGCTTGGCGTTGAACTCGCCGCTGAACACGTTGAACCGCAGGGCCTGGGCTTCCTGCAAGGCCTTGGCGCCCACCAGGCGTTCGGCTTGCAGACGGCGTTCATTGCCTTTGTCGCTGATGCGGGCGATCTGAGTCATAGCGAGTCTCCGGGTGCCGGCCAGGTTGCGGCCAGTCGACTTTGTTGTCCAAAGTCAGGCTATGTAGCCTCGGTGTCATCTCCATGAACTTACGGTGACGGTTGGGTGACAGCCCCCGTGTAGCAAATCTGTCATTGGTCTGCGCTAGGCTCGCGGGCTTGAATGCCCCCTTGAGTTCGTGCCCATGGTCCGAGGCCTGCTGTGCGTTGTTGTGCTTTTAGTCACCGCTACCGTCCGCGCTGAAACCTGGCCCGAAAAAGAATGGGCCACGGGCACGTCACTTGAAGGTCCCGCTGTCGATGCCCTGAACGCCTACGCTTTCCCGACCCGTGACGACACCACCCGCAAAGGCATTCGTACCGACGCGCTGCTGGTCATTTGTGACGGCGAAATCATCTACGAACGCTACGCCGCGCCAACCACCGCCAGCACGCCGCACCTGACCTGGTCGGTGAGCAAAAGCCTGATGGCCACTGTGCTCGGCGTGGCCTACGGCGAAAACCGTTTCAAGCTCACCGACCCGGCCGCACGTTTTTATCCGCCAATGAAGCAGCACCCCAAGGTGAGCATGGCCGACTTGCTCCATTGGGCTTCGGGGCTGGATTGGCAGGAGGACTATGAATACGCCCCGTTGAAGTCTTCTGTTGTGGCGATGCTCTATACCCGTGGGCGTGACGATATGGCGCAATTTGCCGCCGATACCGAAGCCGCCGCCGAGCCCGGCCAGGCGTTCCGTTATTCCAGTGGCGACAGCAATATTCTGTCCGCTGCGCTTAAAGGGATGCTCGGCCACCAGGCGTACATGAGCTATCCGTGGGATGCGCTGTTCAAGCCATTGGGCATTCGCAACGCGACGTGGGAAACCGATGCCGACGAAACCTTTGTTGCCTCGTCCTACGCCTACCTCACTGCTCGCGATCTGGCGCGGGTCGGGCTGCTGATGGCACGGGATGGGCGCTGGGGTGAGCAACAGTTGCTGCCCAAAGAGTGGGTGGCTTTCAATCGGCGGCCTTTCGACAAATACAAAGCCGGCCAGGATGAAGCGGTACCGGGCGGCCACTGGTGGCTCAACAAGGGGACGCCCCAACCCTGGCCCGACGCCCCGACCGACACCTTTGCTGCGCTGGGGCACTGGGGCCAGGCACTGTTTGTACTGCCCTACGAGCACTTGGTGATCGTGCGCTACGGCGATGACCGCGATGGCAGCTACCGCCACAACGAACTGCTCAAGCGCGTGCTGGCGGCGGTGCGGTCATGATTCGTCGTCGGCCATTTACCAGCCTGCTGCTACTGCTGTTGCTGGCCCTATTGGGTTGGGTATGGCACGAGCGCGTCAACCTGCAAGCCTTCCCCGACATCATCGCGGCGTACACGGCCAAGGAGTATTGCTCGTGTCGGTATGTGGAGAACAACCCGGCGCAGTATTGCCTGGGGTATGTGAAGCAGTACGTGTCGACCAGTGCGTTCACTGACTCGCCGGAACGCAGTGAAGTCACCACAAGCGGTTTAGGGCGTACGCACACGGCGCGGTGGTTGGGCGACCGTCAAGGCTGCCGCCTCAACCCCTGACACACCCAAATTCCCCTGTGGGAGCTGGCTTGCCTGCGATAGCGTCAGGTCAGCCAACATCACTGGTGCCTGTGCCGCCGTCATCGCAGGCAAGCCAGCTCCCACATTTAGATTATCTGCGTGGGTTCTCGGAAAAAGAACCGGCCTTGAGGTTCCACAGGGTGGAACCACCTTTGATTGTCCTCACGCCCACATCGCGCTTAGCTGTCGATGTGTCGCCAACAAGAACGGGACCACCCGCCTGTGAGGAGAATCACCATGCGCCCACACCAGCACATTCTGGATTGGCTCAGCGATGTCGCCAGCGACTTGCACGCTGTGCGCCACGATATCCACGCCCATCCCGAACTCGGCTTTGAAGAGAACCGCACCTCAGCGCTGGTCGCGCAGTCCCTGCGGGATTGGGGGTATGAGGTGCATACCGGCATCGGCAAGACCGGTGTGGTCGGCGTGCTGCGCAATGGCAGCAGTTCGCGCACGCTGGGTATTCGTGCCGATATGGACGCCTTGCCCATCATCGAAAACACCGGTGCGGCCTACACCAGCCAGCACGCCGGTTGCATGCACGCCTGCGGGCATGACGGCCACACCACCATGCTGCTCGGCGCTGCCCGCTACCTGGCGGCGACCCGGCAATTCGACGGCACCCTGAATCTGATTTTTCAACCCGCCGAAGAAGGCCAGGGCGGTGCCGAGGCGATGTTGGCGGATGGTTTGCTGGAGCGCTTCCCGTGTGACGGCCTGTTCGGCATGCACAATATGCCGGGCTTGCCGGCTGGGCATCTGGGCTTGCGAGTCGGGCCGATGATGGCCTCGCAAGACTTGCTCACGGTGACGCTGGAAGGTGTCGGCGGCCACGGTTCCATGCCGCATCTGACGGTGGATCCGCTGGTGGCGGCGGCGAGTATGGTCATGGCCTTGCAGACGGTAGTAGCGCGCAATATCGATACCCAGGAAGCCGCCGTGGTTACGGTCGGTGCGCTGCAAGCCGGCCAGGCCGCCAATGTGATTCCCCAGCAAGCCTTGCTGCGCCTGAGCCTGCGTGCACTCAACCCCAAGGTGCGCGAACAGATGCTGGAGCGGGTCAACGCGATCATCAACACCCAGGCCGCCAGCTTCGGCTGCACCGTGCAGATCGAGCACCGTCCAGCCTACCCGGTGCTGGTCAACCATGGCGAAGAAACCGAATTCGCTCGCCAGGTCGGTGTGGCCTTGCTCGGCGCCGATGCGGTGGACGGCAACACTCGCACGCTGATGGGCAGTGAAGACTTCGCCTGGATGCTGCAACGCTGCCCCGGCAGTTACCTGTTTATCGGCAACGGCGTGTCGCGGCCGATGGTGCATAACCCCGCCTATGACTTCAACGACGACATCCTGCTGACCGGCGCCGCCTATTGGGGCGCGTTGGCCGAGAGCTGGCTCAAGCCTGCCTGACGACTGCACTTTTTTCTGCCGCTGGACCCTTTCCCTTATAGGTTGAATGGAGTGCTCCTCATGCAGACTTTAAAACCAGGCGTCTCGCGCACCCGCCAAGTGGTGGCCGCCGTGATCGGCAATGCACTGGAATGGTATGACTTCATCGTCTACGGCTTTCTCGCCAGCATCATCGCCCGGCAGTTTTTCCCGTCGGAGGATGAATACGCTTCGCTGCTGATGGCCCTGGCCACCTTTGGCGTGGGCTTTTTCATGCGGCCGGTGGGCGGGATCCTGTTGGGTATCTACGCCGACCGCAAAGGCCGCAAAGCCGCGATGCAATTGATTATTCGGTTGATGACCGTGTCCATCGCGCTGATCGCCTTCGCCCCCAACTACGCCGCCATCGGCATGGGCGCGCCGTTGCTGATTGTGGTGGCGCGGATGCTTCAGGGGTTTGCCACCGGCGGTGAATACGCGAGTGCCACGGCGTTTCTGGTGGAGAGCGCACCGGCCCATCGCAAGGGGTTGTATGGTTCCTGGCAATTGGTGGGGCAGTGCCTGGCGGTGTTTGGTGGTGCGGCGATGGTGGCGCTGGTCACGCACTTATTCTCCCCCGAAACCCTCGACCTGTGGGGCTGGCGCCTGCCGTTTGTGCTGGGCTTGCTGATCGGCCCGGTGGGGTTGTGGATCCGGCGGCACATGGAGGACCCGGAAGAGTTTATCCAGGCGCGTAAAAACGCCACCGGCCCGGCACCGAGCCTGATGCAGGTGCTGCGTGAGCATCGGCGCAGCATCCTGGTGTCCATGGGCCTGGCGTGCGGGGCGACGGTGTCGTTCTATGTGGTGTTGGTGAACATGCCGACCTTCGCCCACAAGAATCTCGGCCTGCCGTTGGACCAGGTGCTGATGGTGCAGATGTTTGCGGTGGCGCTGATGACCGTGGTGATTCCCTTGTCCGGCCTGCTCTCGGATCGCTTGGGGCGGCGACCGGTGTTGATGGCCTTCACCCTGGCGTTCTTCGTGATGGTCTACCCGTTGTATGTATGGGTGGCTGCCGCGCCGTCCATTGAGCGTTTGCTGGTGATGCAGGTGATGCTGTGCACGGCCATTGGCGGGTTCTTCGGCCCGGCGCCGACGGCGTTGGCTGAACAGTTTCCCATCGAGGTGCGCTCGACCGGCGTGTCGGTGGCCTATAACGTGGCGGTGATGGTGTTCGGCGGTTTTGCGCCGTTGATCGTGACCTGGTTGAGTAAGGTACTGGGCACGCCGGTGGCGCCGTCGTTCTACGTATTGTTCGCGTGCGTGCTGACGCTGCTCGGCACTTATTGCATGCGCGAGGCTCCGCGGGCGAGCAAGCCGCTGGCGTTTTCCAGAGAGGTGAAGCCTTGAGTATTGTCGATTGGGATGCCACGCAACTGTCGCAGGCGATCCATGGGCGGCAGGTGTCGTGCGAAGAGGTGATGCAGGCGTACCTGGCGCAGATCCAGCGTTTCAACCCCCGTGTGAATGCGTTGGTGTCGTTGCGCGACAGCGAGGTTGTGCTGGCCGAGGCAAGGGCCTGCGACCGGGAGTTGGCCCAGGGCCAATCCCGCGGTTGGATGCATGGCATGCCCCAGGCCATCAAGGATCTGGCGGCAACCCAAGGTTTGCGCACCACGTTGGGCTCACCATTGTTTGCCGAGCATGTACCCAGCGAAGACGCCATCAGCGTGGCGCGGGTGCGCGCCAGTGGCGCGATCATCATCGGCAAGACCAACGTGCCGGAGTTCGGCCTGGGGTCCCACACCTACAACACGCTGTTTGGCACCACCGGCAATGCCTATGACCCACGCCTGACGGCCGGCGGCAGCAGCGGCGGGGCAGCGGTGGCCCTCGCGTTGCGGATGTTGCCGGTGGCCGATGGCAGCGACATGATGGGCTCGCTGCGCAACCCGGCGGCGTTCAATAACGTGTTCGGCTTGCGCCCGTCCCAGGGCCGCGTGCCCCACGGGCCGATGCCGGAGCTGTTTGTGCAGCAACTGGGCACCGAAGGCCCGATGGGGCGCAGTGTCACGGATGTAGCGCGGCTGCTGAGCATCCAGGCCGGTTACGACCCCCGTGTGCCCTTGTCATCCCAGGACGATCCCGCGATGCTGGGCCAGTCGTTACAGCGCGACTTCAAAGGCACGCGCCTGGGTTGGCTGGGTGACTACAACGGTTATCTGCCGATGCAAGACGGCGTGCTGAGCCTGTGCGAGGCGGCACTCGATGATTTCGCCACGCTGGGCTGCGAGGTGCAAAGCTGCCAGCCGGACTTTTCCCTGGCGCGCCTGTGGCGTTGCTGGCTGGTACACCGCCATTGGCTGGTGCACGGCAACCTCGGCGCGGCCTACGCCAACCCGCGAAAACGCGCATTGCTCAAGCCCGAAGCGCAATGGGAAGTGGAGGGCGGCCAGGGCCTGAGTGCCCAGCAGGTGTACCAGGCGTCGGTGGATCGCAGCGAGTGGTATCGGGCCCTGGCCAAGTTGTTTGAGCGTTACGATTTTCTGCTGTTGCCCACCGCCCAAGTGTTCCCTTTCGATGCACAACAGCCTTGGCCACGCCTCGTTGGCGGGCGCGAAATGGACACCTATCACCGCTGGATGGAAGTGGTGATCGGCCCGACACTCGCCGGTTTGCCGAGCATGAGCATCCCGGTGGGCTTCAACCCCCAAGGGCTGCCCATGGGCCTGCAAGTCATCGGCCCGGCCCAGGCCGACCGAGCCGTGCTGCAACTGGCATTTGCCCATGAACAGCTGACTCAATGGGTGCAACGCCGGCCGCCGGCGTGCATTGCCACCACCACCTGACCTGCGACCGGGCCTGTATCTTGCTGTGTAAAACAGATCATCCACCAGCAACAGGGAGATCGAACATGGAGACAGGCACGGTACGCTCGGTTGAGCGCGCACTGGCAATCGTCGAGTTGCTGGGCGAGCACCAGGCCCTTGGGCTGGAAGAACTGCACTACCTTACGCGGCTGCCCAAGGCCACGGTGTCGCGCATGTTACTGACCTTGCAGGATCAGGGCTGGGTCTACCGCGGCCTGAGCGATCGGCGTTACCGCCTGCGCGCTCGGCGTTTGTTCGGTGATACCAAGCAACGCTTCAAGCGCCAGGTGGTGGAAAGCGCGGCGCCCTGGTTATTGGAGCTCAGCGAGCGCACGGGGTTGGTGGTGGACTTGTCGTGTTTCGACGGCGAGCGCCTGGAAGTCATGGAAAGCGCGATTCCCAGCGTGTTGCGCAAGCTCTACCCGAACAACTGCCAGATCGTCGGTCAGTACGCCAGCCTGTTTCACTCGGCGATGGGCAAGGCATGCCTGACGCAGTTGCCCCTTGATGAAGTGCAGCGGCTGGCGTGTCGCGATCGTGTGGCCGCCGATGAGCAAAGCCATGCTTGCGAGCAAACCCAGCACCAGGGGTTCGGCCAGCGTACCGAGGGCTATTGGGAATACCCGGTGCGTTTGCCCTTCCTGATTCGGGCGGTGGCGTTGCCGGTGCACGCCAATGGCCGGTTGGTGGGGAGCATGGCGTTGCATTGGCCCATGCATCAGGCGCCGGTGGAGCGGGTGTTGAATTTGCATATGGCCAGCCTTGAACAGGCGGTGTGCGAAGTTCAGCGAACGCTGGATTAAAAACACCGCAAAACCCTGTGGGAGCTGGCTTGCCTGCGATGGCGATGTATCAGTCAACCATTTCTCGCCTGGCACACCGCCATCGCAGGCAAGCCAGCTCCCACAATGGATTTGCGCCGTTCGTGAGATTGCGCTTAATGTTCGCCCAGGTTTTTTGCCCCATGAGTCTTTATGTTCAATGTCAAACCTCTGGTCTTCGCCCTGCTGACCTGCGCCACCGTGCCTGCCCACGCCGATTGGTACCTGGATAACGAATCCTCGCGCCTGTCTTTCGTCACCACCAAAAACACAGAGGTTGCTGAAGTCCACCGCTTCCTGGTGCTGCACGGCAAAGTCGATGCCAAAGGCGCGGCGCAGTTGCAAGTGGAGATGGAGTCGATCAACAGCGGCATCCCGCTGCGCGATGAGCGCATGCGCAAAGAGCTGTTCCAGATCAAGGCCTTTCCCGACGCATTGATCAGCGCACAGATCAATCTGCAACCGATCAACGACCTGGCGTCCGGCGCGCAACTGGAGTTGCGCCTGCCGCTGAGCGTCACCCTGCACGGCAAGACCCAGACCTACAGCGCCGAATTGCTTGCCACGCGCCTGGATGAGCGACGTTTCCAGGTGGTGACCCTGGAGCCTGTGGTGTTGCACGCCGAGGACTTCGATCTGGCGCCGGGTGTGGCGGCGTTGCGCAAGGCGGCGGGGCTCAAGTCGATCAGTTTGTCGGTGCCGGTGGGTGCGGTACTGATCTTCACGGCGCGCTGACATGAGTGGCGCAGTGTTCCCGTGGCGCAGCGCCAATCAATTCGAACTGCTGATCGACGGGCCGAGTTTCTTCCCGCAGATGCTGGTGGGCATCGCCCGGGCCGAGCAGCAGGTGGATCTTGAGCTGTATCTGGTCGAAGCCGGCGCCTGTGCCGACGCGATGGTGCAGGCGCTGGTGCTGGCCGCCGAACGTGGGGTGCAGGTGCGCTGCTTGTTCGATGACTACGGCAGCCTGGCGTTTACCCTTGGGCTGCGCAAGCGCTTGACCGACGCCGGCGTGGAGCTGCGTTTTTACAACCGCCTGAATTGGCGGCGCTGGATGCGCAACCTGTATCGCGACCACCGCAAGCTGCTGCTGATCGACCAGCGCGTTGCCGTGGTCGGTGGTACGGGCGTCACCGATGAGTTCTGGACGCCGGGGCAAGACAGCGCCGATTGGCATGAAGTGATGGTGCAGATCAGCGGCCCGCTGGTACTGGACTGGCAGGCCCTGTTCGACCGGCAATGGCACGCTAACGCCGCGCGCCGTGAATGGAAACCGGCGACCCATTTCGGTTTGCCGCGCTTGCCGAAAGTGCCAGCGACGGGCCCTGGGCTTGGTCGCGTGGCGTACGCCGACGCTCGTCAGCACCGCGATATCCTGCAGTCGTTGATTCGCGCGTTGAACAGCAGCAAAGGGCGTATCTGGCTGGCGACTCCCTATTTTCTGCCGACCTGGAGCGTGCGTCGTGCCTTGCGCCGGGCGGCAGGGCGCGGGGTGGATGTGCGTTTGCTGCTCACCGGGCCCCGTACCGATCACCCGTCAGTACGCTACGCCGGCCATCGTTATTACCCGCGTCTGATGCGTGCAGGCGTGCAGATTTTTGAATACCAGCCGTGCTTTTTGCACCTGAAGATGGTGCTGGTGGACGATTGGGTCAGCATTGGCTCGTGCAATTTCGACCACTGGAATTTGCGCTTCAACCTGGAAGCCAACCTCGAAGCGTTGGACCCGGGATTGACGGCGGCGGTGGTGGGCAGTTTCGAAGCGGATTTTGCCCAAAGCCAGGTGGTGAGCCTGGAGGCCTGGAAGGCGCGGCCGTTGTGGAAGCGGGTGAAGCAGCGGGTGTGGGGGTGGATTGATCGGTTGGTGGTCAATCTGCTCGACCGGCGCGGCTAACAAGAACAATGAGGTCAAATGTGGGAGGGGGCTTGCTCCCGATGGCGGTGTTTCAGTTAACAGATTCATTGACTGACCCACTGCTATCGGGAGCAAGCCCCCTCCCACATTTTTGACCGCGTCAGGCGTTAGAGCAGTTCAAAGGTCTGCTGCTGCACATCCTGGGAATCCAGCCCGATCTGCACATTGAACTCACCCGGTTCCGCCGCGAACTTGAGCTGGGCGTTGTAGAACTTCAAGTCGTCCTCGGTGATGGTGAAATGCAGCGTGCGCGCTTCGCCGGCCTTGAGCATGACCTTCTGGAAGTTCTTCAGCTCCTTGATCGGGCGGATCATCGAGCCGGCCACATCCTGGATATACAACTGCACCACGGTTTCACCATCGACCTTGCCGGTGTTCTTCACGGTGACGCTGGCGTCGAGCTTGCCGGTCTTGTTCAGGGTGGTGGACGACAGCGCCATGTCCGACAGGCTGAACTGGGTGTAGCTCAGGCCATAGCCAAAGGGAAACAGGGGGCCTGTGGTGTCATCGAAGTACTGCGAGGTGTAGTTGCCCGGCTTGCCTGGGGTGAACGGCCGGCCAATGGTCAGGTGGTTGTAGTAGGTGGGAATCTGCCCTACCGAACGCGGGAAGGTGATCGGCAGCTTGCCCGACGGGTTGTAGTCCCCGAACAGCACGTCGGCGATGGCGTTGCCGCCTTCGGTACCTGCGAACCAGGTTTCCAGGATCGCGTCAGCCTGTTGGTTCTCTTCGAGAATCGACAGCGGGCGGCCGTTCATCAGCACCAGCACCAACGGCTTGCCGGTCGCCTTGAGGGCCTTGATCAGGTCGCGCTGGCTTTGCGGGATGTTCAGGTCGGTACGGCTCGACGACTCGTGGGACATGCCACGGGATTCGCCCACGGCCGCGACGATGACGTCGGCGTTCTTCGCCGCTTTCACCGCTTCGTCGATCAATACTTGGGCAGGGCGTGGGTCATCCACCACTTCCGGAGCATCGAAGTTGAGGAAGTTGAGGTAGTCGAGCACCGCCTTGTCGCCGGTGATGTTGGCACCGCGGGCATAGATCACTTTGCCCTTTTCGCCGATCACGGCGTTCATGCCGTCGAGCAGGGTCACTGATTGCGCAGGTCGGCCGGCAGCCGCCCAACTGCCCATCATGTCGATCGGCGCCTTGGCCAGCGGGCCGACCAGGGCGATGGTCGCGGATTTTTTCAGCGGCAGGGTGTCGTTGTGGTTTTTCAGCAACACCAGGCTACGGCGCGCAATGTCGCGGGCCTCGGCGCGGTGCAGGCGGCTGTCGGCGTAGGTGTCGACCGGGTCATCCTCGGCCTTGCCGATGCGCAGGTACGGGTCCTTGAACAGGCCCATGTCGTACTTGGCGCCGAGCACTTCGCGCACGGCATTGTCGATGTCGCTCTGTTCGATCTCGCCGGACTTGAGCAGGCCGGGCAATTCCTTGCCGTACAGCGAGTCGTTCATGCTCATGTCGATGCCGGCCTTGATCGCCAGCTTGGCGGCTTCGCGCCCGTCCTTGGCCACGCCGTGCTTGATCAGCTCGAAGATCGCGCCGTGGTCGCTGACGGTCAGGCCCTTGAAGCCCCAGTCCTTGCGCAGCAGGTCGTTCATCAGCCAGGTGTTGGCGGTGGCAGGCACGCCGTTGATCGAGTTCAACGCGACCATCACGCCGCCGGAACCGGCCTTGATCGCCGCGTGGTAGGGCGGCAGGTAGTCCTGGTACATCTTGACCGGGCTCATGTCGACCACGTTGTAGTCGCGCCCGCCTTCCACCGCGCCATACAGGGCGAAGTGCTTGACGCTGGCCATCAGGCTGTCGGCATTCGCCGGGCTTGCGCCCTGGAACGCCTTGACCATGACTTCGGCAATCCGCGAGACCAGGTAGGTGTCTTCGCCGAAACCTTCGGAGGTACGGCCCCAGCGCGGGTCGCGGGAGATATCGACCATCGGCGCGAAGGTGATGTCGAGGCTGTCGGCAGCGGCTTCCTGGGCGGCGATACGCCCGGAGCGGCCGATGGCGTCCATGTCCCAGCTGGAGGCCAGGGCCAGGCTGATCGGGAAAATGGTGCGGTGGCCGTGGATCACGTCATAGGCGAAGAACATCGGGATCTTCAAGCGGCTGCGCATGGCCGCGTCCTGCATCGGACGGTTTTCCGGGCGGGTGATGGAGTTGAAGGTGCCACCGATGCGGCCGGCGGCAATTTCCTTGCGGATCATCTCGCGGGGCATTTCCGGGCCGATGCTGATCAGGCGCAATTGGCCGATCTTTTCATCCAGGGTCATTTGCTTGAGCAGGTCGCTGACAAAGGCGTCCTTGTCTTTAAGCGCAGCAGGCTTTGTTTCTGCCCAGACGGGGTGGGTGGCCAGAGTGGCAACAAGGCCGAGCAAACACAGCTTCTTCATGAATATCCTTTTTCGGCTCACTGCACAGCGGTTACGCTGGTCGGCCAAAATGTGGGGAGCGTCTATTGTTGTTCGGGTGTTGTTCAGATAAATGCAGCACACTCTGAACTCTTTTTCGCGCTGGGCATCTTTGTAGCTGATTGGCTCGATGCATTCCAGTGGTGGCGGATTATGCCCCAAGCGCGTGGTTTATAGGGTTAGTCGTCAAATTCCATCAAGATTGGGCAGGAGAAACACCATGCAAGCAGCACAGACTTACCGTTGGGGCTTCAAGGCCGCGGCTTTGCTATTGATCAGCACCGTGCTGAGCGGTTGCGGCATCAACAACATCCCGACCCTGGACGAACAGGCCAAGGCGGCCTGGGGCCAGGTGCAGAACCAGTATCAACGCCGTGCCGACCTGATTCCCAACCTGGTGGAAACGGTGAAGGCTTATGCCGCCCACGAACAGGAGACCCTCACCGCCGTGATCGAAGCGCGGGCCAAGGCCACCTCGATCCAGGTGGACGCCAGCACCCTGGACAACCCGGAAAAACTCAAGCAGTTCCAGCAAGCCCAGGATGGCTTGAGCGGCGCACTCAGCCGTTTGATGGTAGTGTCCGAGCGTTACCCGGACCTCAAGGCCAACCAGAATTTCCTGGCCTTGCAATCCCAGCTTGAAGGCACCGAGAACCGTATCGCCGTGGCCCGTCGTGATTTCATCCAGACCGTGCAGGCGTACAACACCGAAATTCGTACTTTCCCGGGCCGTCTGTGGCACAGCGTGATGTACAGCGATTTGCCGATTCGCGCCACGTTTGAAGCCACCAGCGCCGATGCCGACAAGGCGCCGCAGGTGAAATTCAAATAACGCTGCCTTGAGGTGTCGATGCGTTTATTACGGATAGGCCTGGCATTCTGGCTACTGGCCTGCATGGGCATGGCCCAGGCGGCCCTGACCTTCCCGGCACTGACCGGGCGGGTGGTGGACAACGCCCAGATGATCGACCCGGCAACGCGCCAGCAGCTCACTCAACAGCTGCAGGCGCTGGAGCAGACCTCCGGTGACCAGCTTGTGGTGGTCACCGTGCCCGACCTGCAGGGCGTCCCGATTGAAGACTACGGTTATCAATTGGGGCGCGCATGGGGCATCGGCCAGAAGGGCAAGGACAACGGCGCGCTGTTGATCGTTGCCCGTGATGAGCGCCAATTGCGCATCGAAGTCGGTTACGGCCTGGAAGGCGTGCTGACGGATGCGCAGTCCTGGGTGATCATCAACCAGGTGATCCTGCCCAAGTTCAAGACCGGCAATTTCAGCCAGGGCATCAGCGACGGCGTGGCGGCGATGATCCAGGTCGTGGGCGGTGAACCCCTGGCGGTGCCCGCCCATGTGGCGGATGCGAATTTCGCCAAGGATAATCCCGGGTTTTCCATCGGCCTGTTTATCCTGCTGATCGGCGTATTGTGGCTGTGCAATCGCATGGGCTTGCCGGTAGGCGCTATCCTGCTGGCCATTCTCAGCAGCAGCGGCCGCGGTGGTGGTGGGGGCGGCGGTGGCGGTGGTTTCCGTGGCGGCGGTGGTGGCTTCGGCGGTGGCGGGGCTTCGGGCGGCTGGTAATGACAATAACGAGAAAAGAGCATCTACAACCATGGCATTACTGACTGAACATGAGCAGCGCCAAGTCGCCGAAGCAATTGCCCGGGTCGAAAAAAACACCGACGCAGAACTGGTGACCGTGCTGGCGGCGCGTGCCGACGACTACGCCTACATCCCGTTGCTGTGGGCCAGCCTGATCGCGTTGGTGGTGCCGGGCGTGGTGCATTATTTGTCGGGCTACCTGACCATGTACACCTTGCTGTTGGCGCAATGGGCGACGTTTATTGTGTTGTGCCTGGTGTTTCGCTTGCCCAAGGTCACCACCCGCCTGATTCCCCGCTCCGTACGCCACTGGCGCGCCTCTAACCTGGCGCGTCGGCAGTTTCTGGAGCAGAACCTGCACCACACGTTGGGCAGCACTGGCGTGCTGATATTTGTCAGCGAGGCGGAACGTTACGTGGAAATCCTCGTCGATGACGGCATTTCCAAACGCCTGGATGACAGCAGTTGGGACGCCATCGTCAAGACGTTCACCCAGCAGGTGAAACAGGGGCAGACGCTGGCCGGGTTTATTGCGTGCATCGAGGCGTGCGGCGAGTTGCTCAAGGTGCATGTGCCGGTGACGCAAACGCGCAATGAGCTGCCCAATCGCCTGGTGGTACTCGAATAACCCGGCCAACTCAGTTCCAAATGTGGGAGGGGGCTTGCTCCCGATGGCGGTGCACCAGTCAATGAATCTGGTGGCTGACATACTGCAATCGGGGGCAAGCCCCCTCCCACATTTGGATCTACTGTGGCTGCTGGAACTGACCATTGGTCAAATAACCCCGTGCCCTGAACCCCTATCCCCCCTAAAATGCCCGGCATTCTTTGCCCGAGGCGTTTTTGTTCATGTCCGTCACCGCTCAACCCGCCAACCCTGCGCCGGATCATCACGCCCAGTTCATCCAATTGCTGAGCGCAAGCCTTGCGCAAAACGCCTTTATCAAGCTGGTGCTGGCCAAGTACGTCGGTGAGGAAGCCGAGCTGCAACGGCTGATCATCAAGCCGGTCACCGTCAAAGACCAGCCGTGCCTGTCCTTCGTGTACCGCTACAAGACCCGCGACATCACCAAGAATTTCCCCTCGGCCGACGGCGTGGCGGCGATTGCCGAGCTGTTGCCTGCATCATTCAAGAACGCGCACTTGCTGTCGCTGACTGACGAAGCCCAGCTGGAATACAGCAAGAAGAACAAAAGCTCGCTGTTCAAAAGCCAGCCGCAGCAACTGCGCGAAGCACCGTCAGCCGAGCATAACCGTGAGAAGAACCGCTACCTCGACCTGAGCCGGCCGTTTCTCGCCGATCTGGGAGTGACCGATGCCAGGCAGGCGTTGATTCCCTCGATGTCGCGCAAGTGGAAGCAGATCAACAAGTTCATCGAAGTGTTCAGCCATGCGCTGACGTCGTCGCCGTTGAAACTCGACCAACCGGTGCGCGTTGCCGATTTCGGCTCGGGCAAGGGCTACCTGACCTTCGCCATCCATGATTACCTGCGCAATACCCTCAAGGCCGAGGGCGAGGTTACCGGTGTTGAATTGCGCCAAGACATGGTCACCCTGTGCAACAGTGCTGCCGCACGCCTGGAGCACCCGGGGCTGGTGTTCAAGTGCGGGGACGTACGCAGTGTGGCGCCGAGCGAGCTGGACGTGATGATCGCTCTGCATGCCTGCGACATCGCCACCGATTACGCGATCCATACCGGCATCCGCTCCGGCGCGTCGATCATCATGTGCTCGCCATGCTGCCACAAGCAGATCCGCCTGCAGATCCAGAGCCCGGCGCTGCTCAAGCCGATGCTGCAATACGGCCTGCACCTGGGCCAGCAGGCAGAAATGGTCACCGACAGCTTGCGTGCGTTGTTCCTGGAAGCCTGTGGCTACGAGACCAAGGTGTTCGAGTTCATCTCGCTGGAGCACACCAACAAGAACAAGATGATTCTTGCGGTCAAGCGTGCGCAGCCTTTGGACAACGCGCAGTTGCTGGTGAAAATCCAGGAGCTCAAGGCGTTCTACCACATCACTGAGCACTGCCTGGAAACCCTGTTGCGCGGGGATCGCTACCTGGCCTGAAGTGAGCGCGTTCCCTGTGGGCGCTGGCTTGCCTGCGATGACGATGGTGGCTGTACCACGGCTATCGCAGGCAAGCCAGCTCCCACATTTGGAATGCGTGTGTGGTCAGAAGAATCGCGTCACGCTGATCTTCGCATCGCGCCCCTTGGTATAGGCGCGGTCGCCGCTCAACGCCGGGCGGAAGTTTTCGTTGAACAGGTTGTCCACCGTGAAGTTCACCTCGGTGCCTTTGAGGTAAGCCTGCTGCGGTTTCCATTTGGCGAACAGGCCTTGGGTGTTGTAACGCTTGTTGCCGTACTGGTCGAAGAACAAATCACCCACGCCGGAGCCCGGGCCACCGGAGTATTTGTCGCTGGGCAAGCGGTCGGTAGCGCCGATGAATTGACCCATCCAGCCCACCTGGGCATCCCAGGCCGGGATGTTGGTGCCCAGTACCAGCACCCATTTGGTCGGTGGGATATCCCGTGCCGCCACATCCGGGCCCCACGGGTTGGTGTAGGCGCCCTGGTGCTGGCCCTTGGCATAGGCAAACGATACCGAACCAAACAGGTAGGTGGAGTTATAGATCGATTCGAGTTCGACACCCTTGATGGTCATGCCACCGATATTGCGATAGTTGGACATCGGCCCCGGTGGGCACGCTGAGGAGATGCTGCCGCCGTTGATGGCCTGGTTCTGGCAGCCCACGCCGGTGGCCTTGAAGATTTCGTCTTCGATCTTGTTGTGGAACAGGGTAGTGCGCAGTTGCAGGTTATCGTCCTGGACCAACAGGTTGTCGAAGTTGGTGATGTTGCCCAGGGTGATCGAGGTGATGCGCTCCGGGTCCAGGTCCACGCTGGTCGCGGTGCGGCTGCCCAGGCCCTGTACTTCATATTGTTCGTCGATCACCGGGGCGCGCCAGGTCTGGCTCCAGTTGGCGAACAACCCCACATTCGGCGTCACGGTCCAGAACAGCGCCAGGCGTGGCGACCAGCCGGTGTAGGTGCGGTCGCTGTAATCGTGGCCAACCGCGGGGTCGGGGTTGTTGTAGTAGGGCGCATCGTTGCCCTCGCCGCGATTGCGCACGTGGTCATAGCGCAGCGACGGCGTGATCGTCACATCGCCGAGGGTTACCGCGTCCTGGATAAAGAAGCTGTTGGTATCGACCTTGCCTTGGGGCATGAAGCCCGGCTGGAAGTGCCCATAGTTGTAGCGCGGCGTGTTGTAGGTGGTGCCGGGCATCCACATTTCGGTTTCGCGGATGTGCTTGCGGATCTGCCCGCCGACGGTCACCGCGTGCTGCAAGGGCCCGGTGTCGAACAAGCTGACGTTGCGGATGTCGAGGTTTTTGTCGGTGTAGGCGGTGTCCATCTTGCGCCCGCCGGTAGCGAGTTGGAAAAACGCGGTAGCGTCACGCTCGTCGGTCTGTTCGGTATTGGACTGGGAGTATTTGACAGTGAGGTCCACCAGCGGGTTATCCAGCGGCTGGTAGTGATACTTGCCCGACCAGGTGGTATCGACCGTATCGCGGTGCGCGAGGAAGCGCTTCAAGGCCCCTTCGTAGCCGTAGCGGTCGATGTTGAACTGGGTAGGCGGCGTCGGGTAGCTCGCGGCGGAAAACGGTGTCCAGCGGTTGCTGTGAGAACGCGAGTACGACAGGCCGACACTCTGCTCATCGGTGAAGTACGCGTTGACCTTGAACAACTTGCCGTCCACATCCTGCGCGCTGTTGGGCAAGCGCTGGGGGTTGATCGGGTACTCGTTGTTGTCGTTGGGCAACTTGGCGGCCACCTTCATATCGCCGCCGTCGCGTTGGGTCAGGTAGGCCAGGGCGTCGAAACGGCCATCGTCGGTGCGGCCATACACGGCACCGCTGTAGACCTGTTCATGATCATTGCTGGAGTAGCCGTATTTGAGCATCGCGCCGCTGTTGCGACCGTCCTGGAGCAGGTCCGGGGCGTCCTTGGTGATCATGTTGACGGTGCCGCCGAAGCCGCCATTGCCGGTGAACGGCGAGTTGGGGCCTTTTTCCACTTCGATGCGCTTGATCAGCTCGGGTTCGATAAACACCGTGCCTTGCTGGTAGCGCTCAAAGCCGGTCTTGGTGGCGCCGTCCACGGTCAACGGCACGTCTTCGGCATCGCCGAAACCACGGATGTTGATGGTCTGCCCGCCAGGTTTGAGCGAGCCGCCCTGGCTGACACCGGGCAGGGTCTGCAACAGGCTCGGAATGTTATTGGACTGGTAGCGGTCGATATCGGCCTGGGTCAGGGTGGAGCGGTTGACGGTGCCGGCGTTCACTTCGTTGCCGGTGCCGATCACGCTCAGCGTGTCCAGCTGGATCGCGGCGCTGCTGGTGGCCTTGCCCTCATCGGGGCGCACTACGTAGGTGCTGCCGACCTTGATCAGGGTGAACTCGCCGTTTTTCAGCAGGGAGCGAATCGCTACTTCCGCGGTGTAGTCACCGTCGAGCGCCGGCGCTTTCAGGTTTTTGAGCAGGCTTTCATCGAACAGCAGCTGGATTTTCGCCTGCTGTGCCACCTGGCTCAGGGACGTGGCCAGTGACTGGGCCGGCAGGTGCAGGGTGAACGACTCGGCCTGGGCGTTGAGGCTGAAGGCCAGGCACGTGGCCAGGAGCGTGGGTCGAAGAAACAGGTGCGAAGCGTGGCAAGGCGCGCGAAACATGAAATCCCCCGGAGCGGCTAAATAGCCAAAAAGGTGTGCGTATCAAACACGGACAGGAGGAAGACGGGGCAGACCAAAAAAACCACACATGCGAATGCAAAATATTCTCATGTGGGCAGTATGCAGGCTATTTGCTCGGCTCGATTTTCACACTGCCATCGGCCAAGACCACGGTTTTTACCGGCAACAGGGCGGGCAAGGCGTTGAGCAGGGCATCGGGGTCATTCACATCCAGGTTGCCCGACACCTTGAGTTGCGCCACGGCCTTGCTGACCTGCAACGGCGCCTGGGGACGGTACAGGCTCAGCTCGTCGATCAGGCTGGCCAGTTCGCGATTGCGAAACGATAAATGCCCGCTGCGCCAATCGGCCACTTCTTCAGCGCTGAGGGTTTGTTGTTGCAGGGTGCCTTTGGCGTAGCTGTAAGCGGCACGTTGCCGGGCGCCGAGCAGGGTGGTGGGGCTTTTGCTGTCCGGCTCGAACGCCACCTGGCCATGGGCAACGCTCACCACCAGTTGCTGCTGGCCGCGGCGCACGTCAAAACCAGTGCCCACCACCCGTATGATCGACTCGCCGGCTTGCACGTAGAGTGGCCGCTCCTTGTCGGCCGCCACTTCGATATACAGCTGGCCTTTGTCCAGATGCACGACACGTTGATGGGCGCTGAAGTCCACGCGGATGCGGGTGTTGGCATTCACGTACAGGGTGCTGCCATCGGGCAGGTTCAAGGTACGCATACTTTTGGCATGAGCGGCGACCTGGGTGTGATACAGCTCGCGGGGCGCGCCGATGTGGGTCGCCAACACGGCGCACAGCACGGCAGCGGCCACCGCAAGGGCTGGGCGCCAGAGGGGGCGTTTGCGTTTGGCCAGCGGCAGCGGTTTGTTCAGTTGTTGCAACTGGGCCAGGTCGGCCCACAGCTGTTCGAATTCGGCATAGGCACGCGCATGGGCTGGCACCGCCTGCCAGGCGGCAAAGGCTTTGCGGTCGGCACGGCTGGCAGCGTTGCGGTTGCGTGCAAACCAACTGGCGGCCTGGGCGTCGATGGAGTCGCTCGCTTGGCTGTCCAGGGCGTCGATGTCGCTCAGGCGGTTCATTCTGGCTGCTCCGTGCCGGGGTCGGATTGAAGGCGTCGCTTGCAATGCAGCAGGGCCAAGGCAATGTGCTTTTCTACCATGCTGGTCGAAATGCCCATGCGTTCGGCGATCTGTGCCTGGCTCAAGCCTTCGAAGCGGTGCAGCATAAGGGCTTCTCGCCGGCGGGGCGAGAGTTCGGCGAGGACTTCTTTCAACTGTTCCAGGCGTTGCAGGCGCAGGGCGGCGGCCATGGGGTCGTGCTGTTCGTCGGTGACCGGCTCGGTATCCATTTCGGCGTGATCGGGATGGGCGGTGTGCCGTACCTTCTGTTTGCGCCAGTGATCGCGCAACAGATTGCGCGCCATCTGGAACAGAAACGCCCGGGGCTGCTCGACCTTGGCTCGGTCGCGGTAGCCCAGCCACTGGGTAAAGACATCCTGAGTCATGTCCGCCGCGTCGCTGGCGTTGTCCGTGCGTTTACGCAGGAAATACAGAATATCTGCATAAAACCCGCGACAGGCATCGGCCGACGACGGGTCGGGCTTGGGACGAGACATGGATATCCTTCTTGACGAAGCACGAGGTGGAAAGGTCGTGAATGATATCGAGAATTATTGCTATTTGTCTCTATTTAAAGGCTGTACTCAATTCAACTGTGGGAGGGAGCAAGCCCCCTCCCACACAGGCCCTGAGTTTATTTCAGAAGTGTTTTGAGTTGCTCGATCCCCGCCTCACCCAGCGGGAACACCGGCAACCTGGGATCCCCCACCTCCAATCCAGTCAGGCGTAACCCGGCCTTGATCGTCGTCGGCAACCCGCCCTTGAGGATGAATTGCAGCAACGGCAACTGTCGGTAGAACAGCTCTCGCGCTTTATTCAAGTCATTGGCCAGCACTGCCTGATACAGGTCCAGATTGAGTTGGGGGATCAAGTTCGGCGCCGCGGTGCACCAGCCTTTGGCACCGGCCGCGAAGGCTTCCAGGGCCAGCGGGTTGCAGCCGTTGTAGAACGGCACGTCACTCTCCAGTTTTAACTGGTGCATGCGCTGGATGTCGCCCGTGCTCTCCTTGACCATGGTCACGTTGTCGACCTGCTTGAGGATGCGCAGGATCAACTCCACCGACATGTCGGTACCGCTGGTGGCCGGGTTGTTGTAGAGCATGATCGGCACGCCGATGCTGTCGCCGATTGCGGCGTAGTGGGCGAGGATTTGCGCTTCGCTGAGTTTCCAGTATGAGGCGGGCAGCACCATGACCACATCGGCACCGTGCGCCTCGGCATAGCGCGCACGGCGAACGGCCTTGGCGGTGGTCAGGTCGGACACGCTGACAATGGTCGGTACGCGTTTGGCGACTTTCTCGATGCTGTAGGCACTGACTTCGTCCCACTCGGCATCGCTCAGGTAAGCGCCTTCGCCGGTGCTGCCCAGCGGCGCGATGGCGTGGATGCCGCTGTCGATCAAGCGGTCGATAGAACGCCCGAGTGCATCGAAGTCAACACGCTGGCCATCAGCACTGAACGGGGTGATGGTGTAGCCGATGATGCCGTGAATAGTTGGATTGGACATGGGAAAACTCCGGTCGAAAAAGGGGGCGATCAGTTCAGGCAATCGGCATGTTTACGCAGATTCTGCCGCGCGTAGTAATTGAACGCAGCGCCGTGGCGCTTGGGCTTGGAAATCCAGTCGTGGGCCTCGCGCCCCAGCTCTGGCAGGATCGGCTTGACGGTGCCCGCGGACATCGCCAGCAACTGCAACTTGGCCGCCCGCTCGATCAACTGCGCGATGACACAGGCTTCTTCGATGCTGGCCCCGGTGGACAACTGGCCGTGGTGCGAGAGCAGGATGGCGCGCTTGTCGCCCAGCGCCGTGGTGATGATTTCCCCCTCTTCATTGCCCACCGGCACGCCGGGCCAGGCCTCCAGGAACGCGCAATCTTCATACAGCGGGCAGAGGTCCATATGCGACACCTGCAACGGCACTTCCAGCATCGACAGCGCGGCAATGTGCGTGGGGTGTGTATGGATGATGCAGTTTACATCCGGGCGCCCGCGGTACACCCAGGTGTGAAAGCGGTTGGCCGGGTTGGGGATGCCATGACCTTCGAGCACTTCCAGGTCTTCGTTGACCAGCAGCAGGTTGCTGGCGGTGATTTCGTCAAAACCCAGGCCCAGTTGCTGAGTGTAGTAGGTGCCAGGCGCAGGCCCGCGTGCGGTAATTTGCCCGGCCAGGCCGGAGTCGTGGCCGTGTTCGAACAGAATTCGGCAAGTCAGCGCCAGCTTTTGGCGCTCGGTCCACGTATTATCTGCCAGGCTGTTTTGCATCTGGCTCAGGGCTTGCTTGACCAGTTGGTCTTTTGGGAGTGCTAATGTCTTGGCCATATCGGTGTCCTTTGGGTAGTTCAATGGACGTCGGATTTGCTGCTCGCCCGCTGCTCGCAAGGTCGTTGGGTGACTGCAAATGACACTAAAGATGCTATATGACACCTTGTGTCATTGACAAGCACGGCTCATCGCTTTCTGCATGGATTAACCGCAGCAAATGTCTATCCGTTTGAAATTACTGAGAAAAAAACTTGGCGTAACCCTGGAGGCCCTGGCCGAAAAATCCGGGATGACCAAGAGTTACCTGTCGAAAGTGGAGCGTGGGCTCAACACGCCGTCCATTGCCGCTGCGCTGAAACTGGCCAAGGCGCTGAACGTGAAAGTCGAAGAGCTGTTCAGCGAAGGCAACGTCAGCCTCGACAGCTACAGCCTGGTGCGCAGCCATGAACGGCCCGACACGTCACCGGGTTATGCGGTACTTGCCCATCAGGTGAGCGAGCGCAGCCTGTTGCCGTTCATCATCTACCCGCCGGCGGAGTTTACCGACAAGACCTTCAAGGAGCATTTGGGGGAAGAGTTTTTGTTCGTGCATGAAGGCCAGGTGGAAGTGGATTTCATGAGCGAGCGGGTGCTGTTGAAGCGCGGCGATGCGCTGCATTTCAATGCGCAGAAACCCCACCGGATTCGCTCGGTGGGAGAGGTGCAGGCGCAGTTGCTGGTGGTGGTGCACAGCGCTGAGGAATGACGCTGATCCCGATTTGAAATGCAATCAAATGTGGGAGCGGGCTTGCTCGCGAAAGCGCAGTGTCAGTCACTGAAAATGTTGACTGACCCACCACATTCGCGAGCAAGCCCGCTCCCACATTTTGCTCAGTGTTCGACCGGGACTGAAAGCGCCGGATTACCCAGCGGATGCGTGCGCGCCGCGAAGAATTCAAGCTGCGCTCCTGTCCCTTCAAACAGCTGCGAATACCGCTGTTTCTGCTGACGAATAAAGCCATCAGTGCGCCCCGACACCGAGATCGCCAGGGTGGTGATACCGGCCTGGCGAATCGCATCCGCCAGGTGTTTATCCTGCGGCCCCAAGTCATGGCCGAAAATGCACAACGCGCCTTCATGGCTCAGCAACTGCTCATAACAGAACGACAGATAATCCGAACTGCGAATGCTCTTGAGCTTTTCTTCCACCTTGCCTTCACTGACGAACAGCGGCACATCGTCCAGCGTCTTGATCGTGTTGTTGATCGCGAAACTGCTGAGCAAGGTGCTGTCGGTGGACGGCAGTTTGCGCGCTGTGCCGTCAAGGTTGCGCACCAGATGCAGGCCGCCGTGCAGGTAGAGAATGCGCGTGGTGTCGGTGTGGGTATTGCGCAGGTCGAAGCTTGAATCGGCGCTGCGGAACAGGTCGTCGATCCCGGGCGTGTGCAGGATTGCCCAGTAGTTGAGCAAATCGTAGTTGCTGGTGAAGACGGTGGCGTAGCGTGCCAACTCATTGTTGATCGTTGCCAGGGTCGATGGCTGCACCAGTCGCCAGGGGATGTGTACGGTGTGAATGGTGTTGATCAACGCTTCCTTGATCGCGTAATAGCGATTGCGCGGCGCCGCCGAACTGACCGCCAGGGCCTTGTTGACCCGGCTGGTGGTTTTCAAGGCGCCCAGGGCTTGCTCGAAACTGCGGGTTTGCAGGGCATCGAACACGCTGAGTTCGGATTGGCTCAGGGGTTTTTCTTCAACGGTGCGAGCGTTTTCAAACAGCGAGTCGTAGGCAAAGTCTTCCCAGATCGTGCGGCTGGCGCCGTTGCCGATCAGAATCCCGTTGAAGTCGATGGCGTCGCGCAGGGCGCTCCAGTCTTCAAGGTGGGCGTCAATATCCTGGAAATCCTTCATTGCGGCGGGTCTACTCGAAATCGGCTGAAGGGTGACTTTATCACGAGCTGAAGTTGATCCTGATCAAGATGCGCCATGCGGTACCGGTGGATTCTGTCGGCATAAAGCCTCTGAGGATCGACCATGAGCAGCACATTCTTCATCCCCGCCGTCAACATCATGGGCAGCGACTGCCTCGACGAAGCCATGACCGCCATTCGCGCCTACGGCTTTCGTAAAGCCTTGATCGTTACCGACGCCGGCCTGGCCAAGGCTGGCGTGGCCAGCATGATCGCCGAGAAGCTGGCGATGCAGGATATCGACTCGGTGATCTACGACGGCGCCAAGCCCAACCCCACGGTGGAAAACGTCGAGAAGGGGCTGGCGCTGTTGCAACAGACGGCCTGCGATTTCGTGGTGTCCCTGGGCGGCGGCTCGCCCCATGACTGCGCCAAGGGCATCGCCTTGTGCGCCACCAACGGTGGACGCATCGGCGACTATGAAGGCGTTGACCAGTCGAGCAAGCCGCAACTGCCACTGGTCGCCATCAACACCACCGCCGGCACTGCCAGCGAGATGACGCGGTTTTGCATCATCACCGACGAAACCCGTCACGTGAAAATGGCCATCGTCGATCGCAACGTCACGCCGCTGCTATCGGTCAACGACCCGGCGCTGATGGTCGGTATGCCCAAGGGCCTCACCGCCGCCACGGGGATGGATGCGCTGACCCACGCCATCGAAGCCTACGTGTCCACCGCCGCCACACCGATCACCGACGCCTGTGCGATCAAGGCCATCGAGCTGATCAGTGCCAACCTGCGCCTGGCGGTGCGCGACGGCAACGACATGGCCGCACGGGAAAACATGGCTTACGCGCAGTTCCTCGCCGGCATGGCATTCAACAACGCGTCCCTGGGATTTGTGCATGCCATGGCTCACCAACTGGGCGGTCTGTACGACTTGCCCCATGGCGTCTGCAACGCCGTGCTCCTGCCCCACGTACAAAGCTTCAATGCCAGCGTCAGTGCCAAGCGCCTGAGCGACGTGGCCCGCGCCCTCGGCGCGGACATCAAGGGCATCACCGTGGAGGAGGGCGCCCAGGCCGCCATTGCGGCAATCCGTCGGTTGTCCCAGGACGTGGAAATCCCCACCGGCCTGCGTGAGCTGGGTGCCAAGTTGCAGGACATCCCAGTGCTGGCCGCCAACGCCCTGAAGGACGCGTGCGGGCTGACCAACCCACGTCGGGCGGATCAGCGTCAGATTGAGGAGATATTTCGTAGCGCGTTTTGATAGGGCAGCCTCAGGCGGCAGGCGTTAAGCTACACGCTCAACGCGTTCTACTTGAGCAAGCTTGCGGCGTGCCGCTGAGGTTACCTAATGAGAGTTCTGTTATTCGGCGCCACCGGCATGGTCGGCCAAGGCGTGCTGCGCGAGTGCCTGCTGGCGGCGGATGTGCAGGAAGTGGTCGCCGTCGGCCGTACGCCCCTGACCCAGCAACACAGCAAGCTGCACCAGGTGCTGCACAGCGACATGCTCGACTTACAGCCCCTGGAGAACCTGCTGCAAGGGTTTGATGCGTGTTTCTTCTGCCTCGGTGTCTCGTCGGCGGGCATGAACGAAGCCCGGTATACCCACCTCACCTATGACCTCACCCTGGTAGCTGCCAGTACCCTGGCGCGGCTTAATCCGCAGATGACCTTTATCTACGTTTCCGGCGCCGGCACGGACAGTTCCGAGACGGGCCAATTGATGTGGGCGCGGGTCAAGGGCAAGACGGAAAACGCCTTGCTGCGCCTGCCGTTCAAGGCGGTGTACCTGTTCCGTCCGGGGATCATTCAGCCGTTGCACGGCGTGCGCTCAAAGACGCCCTTGTATCAAGCTTTCTATAGCCTACTGGGGCCGGTGCTTTCGTTTGTGCGGCGGGTAAAACCGGCTTGGGTGGTGAGCACCGAGACTGTCGGCCGGGCAATGTTACAGGCCGCGAGCCTGGGCGCGCCGCAGCCGGTGGTAGAGCAGGCCCAGATCAATCGCCTGGCGGCTGAGCGCCACTGAACTGGATCAATGCCACGCCGCCGATCAACAGCAACGCGCCCAACACCCGCGGCGTTGTCAGTTGGCGTTGCACCAGGCCGAACAGGCCGAAATGGTCGAGCAGCAACGACGCTAGAATCTGCCCGGCCATCGCCAACGCAATAAACCCTGACGCGCCGAGTTTGGGCAGCAGCATCAACGCCAGTGAAATAAAACAGACGCCGAAGGCGCCACCGGCCCACATCCACAACGGAGCCTTGGTGATAAACGTCAGGCTCGGCAAGGGCAGACGCAAAGCGATAATCACTGGCAGCAGCACGATGATACTCACCAGCAACGACGCCAAGGTGGCCCACAATGGATGGCCGAGGCCGCGCCCAAGATTAGCGTTGATTGCACTTTGAAACGGCACCACGGCTCCGGCGATCACCGCCAGCGCTAACAAACCCATCCAATGCAACACGCTCATCTCCATGCTCCCAGAAGTTTCGCTGGACTCTAGGCTATTCGTCGCGCAGATTTAAATTCCAAGTTCTTATATAGACCATGCAGCTGATGAATGATCTACGCCGCATCGACCTTAACCTGCTGGTGATCCTCGACGCCTTGCTCAGCGAGCAACACGTTACCCGCGCCGCCGAGCGCCTGCACCTGAGCCAGCCGGCGGTGAGCCACGCGTTGGCCCGGCTGCGCGATATGCTTGGCGACCCGCTGTTGGTGCGTCAGGGCGGCGCGCTGGTGCCCACGGCTCGGGCTCTGGAGTTGGCAGCGCCATTGGCCGAAGCGCTGGGCCAGGTGCAGGCATTATTGGCGCCGAATCGTTTTGACCCCACCTCGGCCAAGCGCCGCTTTCGCGTGGCGATGTCAGACTACAGCGCAGCGATCCTCCTACCTGGATTGGTCCGCGTCCTGCGCAGCGAAGCGCCGGGCATCGACCTGCAGATCATCCAGGCCAGCCGCGAAGGTATGGTTGACGGCGTGCTCAATGGCGATCTCGACCTGGCGGCGGGCGTATTCCCCGACATGCCCGCCGAACTGTGTACGACGCCATTGTTCGAAGAGCATTACACCTGCCTGGTCGACCGCCACAGCCTTGCACCCAGCGGTGCGCTGGACCTGCCGACTTACCTGTCACGCCCACATGTACTGTTGGAGATGCGCGGCAGCGGTACGCCGGAAATCGAACGGGCACTGGCTGCGATACGTGAACGGCGGCATGTGGCAATCAGCCTGCCACACTGGGGCGTGGCGCCTCAGTTGATCGAGGGCACGGATCTGATTTTGACGGTGTCGTCCCGGGGTTTACTGAATATCGACCATCAACATTTGCTGACCGTGCCACCGCCGTTTCATATTCCCTCGTTTGCTTTTGAGCTCGCCTGGCATGTGCGGCGGGGTGGTGATTCTGGGTTGCAGTGGTTGATTGGGCGGGTGTGCGGTGTATTGTCCGATGGTCACCGATAATAAGAGAAAACCTAAATGCTAACCGGCTTCAACCACCTGACCCTGGTCGTCACCGACGTGCCGCGCAGCGTCAGTTTTTATCACGATCTGCTGCGTGTTCAACTCGATGCCACTTGGGACAATGGTGCTTACCTTTTCTTGCCCGGGCTTTGGCTGTGCCTGTCGCTGGATCCGGTGCGCTCGACCACTGCGGCAATGGATTACACCCACTATGCCTTCACCGTCGATGCCGCTGATTTCACCGCATTGGTCGAACGCCTGCGGGCCGCCGGCGTGCAGGGGTGGCGTGACAACCGCAGCGAAGGCGCGTCGTTTTATTTCCTCGATCCCGACGGCCACAAGCTGGAGGTTCATGTCGGCGATCTGGCCTCGCGCCTGCAAGCTTGTCGCGCCAAGCCTTACGCAGGAATGAAGTTTTACCCACCGCAGTGAAACATGCAGAATCAATCACCTTTAAGAGTCCCTCAGAGCGTCTATTCATGACCCCATCCTTGCTGCTCGCCGTCCTTGCTTCGGGTTTTATCTACGGTATTACACCTGGCCCAGGTGTTTTGGCCGTGTTCGGCATCGGTGCTGCGCGTGGCCGACGTGCCGGAGCGGGTTTTTTGTGCGGGCATTTGCTCGGTGATGTGGTGTGGTGCAGTACTGCGCTGATTGCCATCGTCGGTGCGCGAGAAGTGGGCAGCAGTGCGTTTGATGTATTGGGCGTACTCAGCGGTGTGTATCTGTTCTGGCTCGGCTGGCGGGCGATCCGTACCCAGCGCCGCAACGGCGATGCTCCCCAGGGCGCCGCGCGGCACCCGTTCTGGCATGGCATTGTGTTCGGCTTGACCAACCCCAAAGCCTATCCGGTTGCCGTGGCGACCTTCACCGCGTTGCTGTCCAGCCGTGCCGAGTTGTTGACGTGGTCGATGCTGCCGTCGCTGATCTTCCTGAGCTTTGTGGGCGGCCTGTTGGCCTATGGGATTTTGATCGGCGTGGTCGGCGCCCAACGAGTGCGCACGGTGTATCAACGCCATGAAATCCTGATCACCAAGCTCTGCGGCGTGATGTTCATCGGCTTTGCCATTAATGCCCTGGCGCATGCATTGCCGGGCTTGTTCGCAAGCAAGCCTGCATGAAATGACGACAACCGTTCGTCGCACTGACAAGTTTTTTCTAAACCTTTGCGGCTCTGAAAATTCGAATCCAGGGCGGGTGTAGATCCCCGTACCTATTTTTGCTCTGGAGGAACCCATCATGAGCCGCATGGCTATCCGGTTACGCACCGCCAGTTTCGCGATGCTGCTGGGCCTCGGCGCCAGCAATGCTTTCGCCCAGTCGCCTGCTGAATTTATCGAGCAGGCTTCGGCCAAAGGTATGGCCGATATCGAAACCAGTCGCATGGCCCACGCCAAGACCTCGTCCCAAGAGATCAAGGACTACACCATTGAGGTCATCAACGAGCGCACCCTGGCCAACCAGCACTTGGCAGCCATTGCCAAGAAGCTCGATTTGCCGGTCGCGCCACGGGAAAAGATCGTCGATAAAGCCGAAACCCTGATGCCTGAACTCAAGGATGGCGACTCCTTTGACGCTGCCTATACCGCACAGCAGGTCAAGGAAAACGAAGACGCCATCGCCCTGTTCAAGAAAGAAGGTGCCGCGTCGGATGTGCCGGAGATAAAAGCGCTGGTGGATGAGACGCTGCCCAAGCTCGAAGAGCGTCTGCAAAAAGCCCGTGCCCTGGCGTCGACCTATGGCAAGGGTCACCAAGGCGACGGTTGAGACCGTAGCGTGAAATGAAATCGGCGGTTGGGGCCTACCCAACCGCCGTTTTTTTATGCCTGGTTCAGGTCTGTCTTGGTCGGCGCAGCGTTGTCAGCGCAACCGTTGTTCAAACTCAGGCTGCTGGTGTTGCCAATGTCGCGGTATTCCTGGCGCAGCTTTTCCAGTTCCTTGCGGTCCAGGCCATCGAGGCTGAGCACGGCATTCTGGGCATCCTTGGATACGCGCAGCAGCTCATCAATCTTGATATGCAGGATATCGTTGTCGCGGTTTTGCGTGTTCTGGATCAGGAACACCATCAGGAACGTGATAATGGTCGTCGAGGTATTGATGATCAGTTGCCAGGTGTCGTTGTAGTGGAAATAGGGTCCGCTCAGGCTCCATATCAGGATCAGTGCGACGGCTGTGTAGAAGGTTCGGGGGCTGCCTGCCCAGCGGGACAGGGTTTGCGAGACCGTGGAGAATTTCATTACCGTTTCCTGTGTGAAGAGGTGATGAACAATTGACCACGGCAGTTCTCTGAAATTTCTTTTAACAAATATCTCGGCAAGCAGCGCTGTACGGTTCAGTCGCCGCCAAAGTCAGAGCGCCAGCTCTGCCTGACCTGCGCCTTCCAGCGCCAGCAAATACTGCTTGGCCTGCAACCCCCCGGCAAATCCGGTCAGCCCGCCTGATGCGCCAATCACCCGGTGGCAGGGGGCGACAATCGAGATCGGATTACGCCCATTCGCCGCACCGACTGCGCGTACAGCCTTGGGGTTGCCGATCTGTTGGGCAATCTGGCCGTAGCTGCGCGTTTCGCCGAAGGGAATTGTCAGCAGAGCCCGCCAAACCTGTTTCTGAAAATCGGTACCGGCGAAATCCAGCTCCAGCTCAAACCGATTGCGCGATCCGGCAAAGTATTCCGTTAACTGGCGTTGGGTTTCCAGCAATACCGGGCTGTCATTGGCCTCGACCAATTCACCCAGGCGCACACGGTTCGCGCGTTCCACTTCCCATAAAATGGCGCTCAGTTTGCCGTTGCGCGCCACCAGGGTCAGTTCACCGACAGGGGAAGGCATGAGCTTGAATTGGTAAGTCATGAGCGTGCTCCTCGAACAGGCGTTTAATGGGGATGACGCTACTCTAGTTCCGCCAGCGGGTATGGAAACTACGTTTCTTGCGTTCAAATTCTTGTCAGTTGAACGTTGCGGTAAACCCTTCGGTGTTGCTTCGCCGCGATTATCGATCCTGTTGCAATACCTTGAGTGCCGCGGACGCCAGAAACCCCGAGCGGCTTTTTTCTTCCGGGTGATTCAGTACATAGTCATCGATGCGATTCAACAGATACCCCGGCAGGGTGATGTTGAGTTTTTGCGCCTTGCCCAGGTACTTGGTGACGTCGATGTCTACCACCGCCCAGGTGCAGCCTGCGTACTGTGGGTTGGCGGCGTGCAAGGTGACTTTCTGGGCACTGGGGATCGGCGCGCCATCTTCTGCAAGGATCTCGAAGTGCCCCTCGATGGCTTCGCGGGCCATGGCCATGGCGTCGTCCAGGTCATCGCCGGCGGAATAGCACCCGGGAATATCCGGGACTTCCACGCCCCAGGCGTGGTCCTCGTCGCCCGTTGAAATTGCGATGGGATAAAGCATGTGTGTTGCCCTCCAGGGACGGTTAACTCAGCAGAGCCTGTTTCAAAATGCTCTTGGCGGTTTTATCCAGCAGGTCCTTTTTTGGATGAGGAATCGTGACCAGACCGGGCTTTGTCCGGTGCTTGAAGTGATGATGACTGCCCCTGATGCGCACCAGATACCAACCGTCTGCAACGATGTTACCTATCAAATAGCGGCTATCCACATCACCTCCTTGTGGTGTGTGTTGGTGGTGACTATAACTACTGAAAAAAAATTATCAACACTCTACCTACCGATGGTCGATGTCCGATATTTCGGTAGCGGTTGAAGGAAGTGTATGGCGGCGCTGGAATGGCGCCGCCGAGACGTATTGCGGGATTTTTCGCGGTATTACGGGATGTGTAATGCCTGTTCAAGTACACCAATAAATGCGTCCACTAATACGCCTCTTCCTGAAGTCGGGGTAAGTACCAATAACTGCGCACATGCGTCCACTTCCTGCAGCGGTCGATACGTCACGCCTTTGTTCATCAAGCTCCGGGTACATTCCGGGACCAGCGCAACGCCTTGCCCGGCCGCCACCAAGGCAATGATCGAAGTGATCTGTCGCCCGGTCGGCCCAGGGCGCAGGGGCTGGCCGTGGTGTCGGTAAAGTTGCTCGATGGACTGGTTCAAGCCAGACCCGTAATCGGCCGGAAACAGAATCAGCGGATAAGTGCTGAGTTGCGCCACGCCGAGCATCGTTTGGCTGGCCAATGGGCTGTCGCTGGAGACGGCGGCCACCAACCGCTCCTCACCCAGCGATAACGCCTGGACATCGGCGCTTTGCGGCATCAGGCGGCTCAAGCCGATATCCAGGCGTCCGTCCGCCACCTGGGCGCCCAGGCTGCCGGAGGCGCATTCCACCAGGGTCAACTGCACATCGGGAAAGCGCTGGGCGAATGCCTGGATCGCCTGGCTGAACAGGTCCGACAGCGCGATTGAACTGGCATATCCCAGTGCCAGTTGGCCCGCAGTGCCGGCGGCCAATTTACGCGCGATCACTTGCGCCAGTTCTACTTGCTCCAACACACCGCGGGCATAGGGCAGGAACGAACGTCCCTGAGCGGTGAGGGTGACCGTGCGGCTGGTGCGGTCAAACAGCTTGAACCCCAACGCTGCCTCCAGCGCAGAAATCTGCCGAGTCAGCGGCGGTTGGGCCAGATGCAGGCGAAGTGCCGCACGGCCGAAGTGCAGTTCTTCAGCGACCGTCAGAAAGTAACGCAGCTTGCGTAGGTCGAGCATCCTGATCCTTGGGTATCAATCGGTCGGAATTCGGTATTGGTTAAAGGCACGCCGGCCATTCTATAAAGGCCGCACAAAATAAAACGAGAGGTTTCATGAAACCGCGCCTGCATTGTGCCCGCCTTGCCCTGTTCCTGTGTGGCTGCGCGGCGTTCCTCAACCTCTACGCCACCCAGAGCATCCTGCAGGTGTTTGCGGCGCAGTTCGACATCAGCGCCAAGGCTGCCGGCTGGAGCATTACCGTGACCACGCTGGCGGTGGCGATCACTGCGCCATTTGTCAGCCACCTGACCCGACGCTTCGAGCAACGCACGGTGATAAGCCTGGCGGCGCTGTTGCTGGCGGGGCCGGCGTTGATGACGGCTTATGCTGACAGCTTCGCCGGAGTGTTGGTCTGGCGCTTTGTCGAGGGCATGCTGATCCCCATAGTGTTTGCCACGAGCGTGGCTTACATCGGCGATCGCTGGAGCGGTGGCACGGTGACTGAAGTCACCAGCCTGTATGTGGCGGGTACCGTGCTGGGTGGGTTCGCCGGGCGGTTCGTCACCGGGGTGGTGACCGAGTACGTGGGCTGGCGCGAAGCGTTTGAGTGGCTGGCCGTGTTGAGCCTGATGGTCGGCGGTTTTATCCAGTTTCTGCTGCCCGCCAATCGCCCGCGGGCGAAGCTGGCCAAGGCGGCTTGGTCAGGTGTTTTACGCACGCCGCTGATGGCTGCGTATGCCGTAGGTTTTTGCGTGTTATTTTCACAGGTCGCCGCCTTCACCTACGCAGGTTTGTACCTTGGCCTACCGCCTTTCAACCTCGGGCCTGCGGCCTTGGGAGCGCTGTACACCGTATTTCTGTTGGCGCTGATCGTGATACCCATCGCCGGCCGCCTCAGCAAAGCCCGCCCACAGGCAGAACTGCTGAGCATCGCCGCGGTGCTGGGCGTTTGTGGTTCGGCCCT
Source organism: Pseudomonas sp. NCIMB 10586 (assembly GCF_023127895.1). Lineage (NCBI taxonomy): Bacteria > Pseudomonadati > Pseudomonadota > Gammaproteobacteria > Pseudomonadales > Pseudomonadaceae > Pseudomonas > Pseudomonas sp. NCIMB 10586. Next base: position 228,590 of record NZ_SPKQ01000042.1, on the reverse strand, counting down.
GACCCTGGTGCCTTCCCTGGGGTGCATCGTGGTAGGCCTGGCCTTCAGCTCCACCGGCGTGTTCCTCGCCCAAGCCGCTGCCAATGCCTTCATCACCGCCAACGCTGGCGACAGCAAAGCAAGAGCAGTGGGGGTCTACCTGACCTGTTACTACCTGGGCGGTAGCTGCGGAGCTATCGTGCCGGCGCTGATTTGGGAGCGCTGGGGCTGGGCCGGGTGTGTGGGGCTGATCATCGGTTTGCAACTGCTGACCCTGTTGATCGCGTTGGTGGGCTGGAAGCCTGTCAAACCCGAACGGGTCAGTGCACAACGTTCTTGAATCTCAAATCCCACGCATAAAAAAACCGGTCACCAGGGACCGGTTTCTATGCATCTTTCGCCAGATTTAGCCTGACGCAGGTGCCACTTTCAAGTGGAGCGGGTAGAGGGAATCGAACCCTCAACTAAAGCTTGGGAAGCTTTCGTTTTGCCACTAAACTATACCCGCTCAGAGCGGCTGACTTTGTACCAGATGTTCGCCGCAATTTGAAGTTTTTCTTTGAAAAATGTGTGGGTTGCGTGTGGCGAGGGCGCTTGTTCGCCGTCGCCAGTCTCCATTTCAAAGGGTAGCTGCATGCTGCGTCTGCCCCTGGTGATATCGCAGCCGGCTCACCTGTCGCTCTGGTTTCAAGAAGCCCACCACTGCCTCACGGCTATCCCGGCACGCCGCTTTGTGCTCCATATCCAGAAAGTGCCCCGTGGCCTGGATGGTGCTAAAGCTGCTCTTGGCCACATGCTGGCCAAACAGCCTGGCATCCTCGGCGCTGGTGTATTCGTCCCATTCGCCGTTCAAGAACAACACCGGAATGTCGATCTGTTTGGCCGCCCTGAGGTAGCACAGCCGGTCGCTGTTGAGTACGTGGCTGATGTGAAAGTGCATCTGCCCATATTCGTGCTCGGCCAGGTTGCTGACGTGGCGGTAGTTGAAGCGCTTGAACAGCGACGGCAGATGCTTGCCGATGGTGCTGTTGACCAGGTGGCCGATGCGGTCGCGGTCGAGGTTGCCGAGGTAGTCGACACCGCGCTCAAGGTAATCGCGCATCGGCGCATTGATCACTGGCGAGAATGAGCTGATCACGGCTTTTTCCACACGTCGAGGCCGGTGTGCAAGCGCGACCAGCGTGGCGGCACCGCCCCACGAAAAGGACAGCACATGCTCTGCGGCGAAGTGATCGAGCAGTTCCAGGAGAATCTGACCCTCAACTTCCTTTGTCAGCATCTGCTCATGGCGGTTATGGATTTTGGAACGGCCGGCGTAAGGCTGGTCGTACAAAACCACATTGAATTGCGGGTACAGGCTTTTCACGGTTTGAGCGAAGGACGCCGTGGTCGCCATGGAGCCATTGACCAGGACGATGGTCTTTTCAGCCGCGTCCGCGCGATAGAACTCCGTGTACACCCGATACTGACCCTGTATATCCAGCACAGCGATTTCTGGCCTCATGTCGTAAGACTCCTGGCAAGCGGGTAGTGCGCGCAGATCACTCTGCACGAGCTTTGTGACAGGTAGGCATACGCCTTGAAATGAGGGCCCATGTCGGTCCGATGACGGCTGGCCGGCGGGTATTGTTATGAAGGGCGGTTTGCCGGGATGGCCCGCAGATCAAGCGCGGGCGAGGCAAGGTGTTTCTTGGAGATTATAGGGCGACTCATCAGTCATGATGTGGCGCAAGCCCTGAGTCAAGCAGCACAACCGGCAGGCCGCAAGTTGAACGGCCGGATTTTTGCCGGCGCTGGCCGAACGGTCGTCAGACCTGTCGGATTTCGTCGTCGGTCAATGGTCGGTATTGGCCCGGCGCAAGGCTTGTATCCAGAGCCAAGGGGCCCATCCGTTCGCGATGCAGGCCGGTCACCTTATTGTCGAAATGGCCAAACATCCGCTTCACTTGGTGATAGCGGCCTTCGATGATGCTCAAGCGCGCCGTCTTTGGGCCCAGCAACTCAAGTTCGGCAGGTTGGGTGGTGAGATCTTCGAAGGCGAAATACACACCCTCGGCAAAAGTCACCGCGTACTGTGCACCGATGTCCTGCTCGGTTTCCACGCGATAAACCTTGGGCAACTTGGTCTGTGGTTGCGTCAGGCGCCGCGACCACTGGCCGTCGTTGGTAATCAGCATCAGGCCGGTGGTATTGAAATCCAGGCGACCGGCGATATGCAGCTCGGCCTTGTCTGGTACATCCAGCAAGTCCAGGACAGTGGGGTGTTGCGGGTCCGATGTGGCACTCACGCAGCCCTGGGGTTTGTGCAGCATGAAATAGCGCGCCGGTTTGCCTGCCTGCAGTACTTCACCGTCAACGCAGACATGGCTGAATTCGCGCACTGGATGATGAGGGTCGCTGATCTCGACACCATCGACGGTCACCCGGCGCCCCGCCAGCAGCAGGCGCACTTGCTGGCGATTGAACTGCGCCAGGTTGCTGAGGAAACGATCAACGCGCATTGCGGTTACGCAACTGTTCGTCCGCCCGGGCACAGCGCGGGCACAGGCAGGCTTTATTGCGCAGTTCATCGGACAAGGCTTCAAGCACCGCCGGATCGATGGTTACGCTGAAGCACCAGCAGGGCTGGTCGGCGGTACGCGGATCGGCCAGGGTGCAGTCGTTGCGAGCGCCGCAGGCAGGGCAAAGGGTGGGTGTGGTCATCGGTCGGTTCAGGCAGGAATCGGGCAGGGGCGCACAAGTCCTTGCACGATACAGCGCCGCTGAGTCCGGTTCCATCGCCGCGTCCTGAAGGCGAGCATTCACTTCGTCTGAAACAGATGTTTCGACTTGTGTCGTAGGCGCACCAGATTCGGTTTTTGATGTCAGATATTTCGTCATTCAGTGAAGGCTGAATGCCGCTCTCCAGCGTCGCTGGAGGAGCTCTTCCGCGGTCCAGGAGGCCGCCATGTATAGACGACTGCTGCTTATCGCTTTGCTCGGCCTGACCTTGTCAGCTTGTGTGCCCTACTACGATGGAGGCGCCACTTACTATCGCTCCGAAGTCTATACCGCACCGGCGCCCGCCTATTATTACGGCGGCCCGCGCTATTCTCCCTATGGGCGCAGCTATTACACCCCAGCGCCTCGCTACTATGCACCACAACCTCGCTATTACTCGGCGCCGCGTTATTACCAGCCGGCCCCGCGTTATTACCCAAGGGCGGGTTACCGACCTTACTCCAATCAAGGGTGGGGTAATCGCTGGGGCAACGGCGGGCATGGCGGGCATGGGCGTGGTTCCGATCACGGAGGTGGCCGCGGCGGTCATCGTTAAATATCTTGAAAAACAAGCGGCGCATCAAGCGCCGTTTTTTATAGGTACCGTATGTCCGTACTGTCAGATTTAACAGCTATCTTTGAGGCGATAGCTGTATTTCACTAGCGAAAAGCCCTGCGCTTTGCGTGGTGAAACTGAGCAGATGGAATCCCTATGTTCAAACAACTTATTTGCGTGCTCCTGCTGACGAGCTGCATCGTTGCATCGGCCAGAGCGGAGCAAGGCTGTCCTTACCCGGCGCAGGTCTTGTATGTCGACGGGCATTATCGCGTCGAGGATAACGGCCTGCGGTGGCAAAGCCCGAAGGTCAAGTATCGGGGCCTTATCGACGGATTCATCGGCGCGGTCTTCATACCGGGGGAGCAAGAGCAGAGGGAAAACGGCTACATGGATAAGTGCATCTACCGCACCGGTTGGGACGGGGTTGTAGCGCTGAGGCCCTACAAGGACAGTAAAATTATCAACATGTCATTGACCAGCACCTTGTATTGGGAACTGCGGCCCGGCGCGTTCACACTGCCGGTATATACCTGCACGGACAGCCAGCCGGACAACTGCGCTTTCAACGTCAACGACAAGCGAACGGACCTGTCAGTAGTCAGATAAATCCGCCAGAGGATTCCTACCTTCCCATGCCTTGCTGAAATGCGCGTGCACCACCGCTTCCGGAAGGGTATTGATATCCGGCCAATGCCAATGAGGTGTCTGGTCCTTGTCGATCAGGCGTGCTCGAACACCTTCGGCGAACTCTGGATGACGGCAGCAATTGAGGCTCATGGTGTACTCCATCTGAAACACCTGTGCCAGGGATAGATGACGGGCACGCTGAATCTGCTCCCACACCAGGTGTGCCGTCAGCGGGCAGCCTTCACTGAGGGTTTTACCCGCGCGGGCCAAGAGCGGATCGCTGTGATCACGCAACAGGCTCAATGCACGCCAGGCACACCGTATATCACCCACATCCAGCCATTCGTCGATCAGCCCACGGCGCGGCAACCATTGCGCTTCGGGTTGGTGGCCGACCGCTTCCTGGGCAAGGGCCTTGAGCAAACTGTTGAGCTGCATTGCGGCCTGTTCCTGCCAGTTCAGTTGCAGCAAACCGTCAAGCAGCTCGTCTTGCTGGTCATCACGCAGGAAGCGGTCAGCCAGGCCCAGTTCCAGGGCATCGCGGCCGTTGACATGAGCACCGGTAAGGCCCAGGAACAAACCGAGCTTGCCCGGCAGGCGAGACAGAAACCAGCTGGCACCTACATCCGGGTACAACCCGATGCTGATCTCGGGCATGGCCAGGCGACTGCTCGGCGTAACAATACGTACCGAGGCACTTTGCAACAAACCCATACCACCGCCCAATACATAGCCGTGGCCCCAGCAAATCAGCGGCTTGGGGTAGGTATGCAAGCGGTAGTCGAGGCGATATTCGGCAGCAAAAAACTGCGCGGCCAGGGCCGGTACTTCGCCGGGTTGTTCACGGCACTCCTGAGCCAGGCTGCGCACTTCACCCCCAGCGCAAAAGGCTTTTGGCCCGTTGCCGCGCAACAACACACAGGCGATTTGCGGGTCGTTGGCCCAGGCATCCAGGCGTTCTGCCAACGCCAGAATCATGGGCAGGGAGAGGGCGTTGAGGGATTTTTGAGCGTCCAGGCTGGCGATGCCTATGCGCGCACCGCCGTTGCCGGCCAGTTCTTCGAAGTGCAGGTTCATTGTGACCTCAATCGAGAAGGTGAAGGATGAGTATGATCCCTTCGTGGGAAAGTGCCGGTGGTGTGTCAGATCAATTGACAAGCGGGGTCGGCTTTCCTAGGGTTCGCCTCATTCTTTTTTACAAGACAATTCAACTATGACCGATGGCGACCGTATCAAACTCGAACCCAGCTGGAAACACGCCTTGCGCGATGAGTTCGAGAAGTCCTACATGGCCCAGTTGCGCGAATTCCTGCGCCAGGAACATGCCGCCGGCAAAGAGATCTACCCGCCCGGTCCGTTGATTTTCAACGCTCTCAATTCAACGCCCCTGGACAAGGTCAAGGTCGTGATCCTCGGCCAGGACCCCTACCACGGTCCCGGCCAGGCCCATGGCCTGTGCTTTTCGGTACAACCGGGGGTGCCGGCGCCGCCGTCGCTGGTCAATATCTATAAAGAGCTCAAGCGCGACCTGAACATCGACATCCCCAACCACGGCTACCTGCAAAGCTGGGCCGATCAGGGCGTGCTGATGCTCAACACCACCATGACCGTGGAGCGCGCCAACGCCAACGCCCATGCGGGCAAGGGCTGGCAGTTCTTCACCGATCGGATTATCGAGGTAGTCAGCGAGCATCAGCCGCACCTGGTGTTCCTGCTGTGGGGCGCTCATGCTCAAAGCAAGCAGAAGCTGATCGATGCCACCAAGCATCTGGTGCTGACGTCGGTGCATCCGTCGCCGTTGTCGGCGTATCGCGGGTTTCTGGGCTGCGGGCATTTCAGCCGGGCTAACAAGTTTCTTGAACAGAATGGCGAGGCACCGATCGAGTGGCGGCTGCCGCCACTCTGAACCGGACGACCATGGCTACAGACGGACTTGCGACACTGTGCTATTGCCAATATTGGCCACGTAGGCGGTTCGGCCGTTGGGTGTCACGACGATACCCCGCGGTTTGTTGAAGCCTGTGAGGGTGTCCGTTACGGTTTGTGTGCGGGTGTGGAGGATACTCACGCGATCGCCATCGGTTTCCGTGATGTAGGCGAATTCGAGCATCGTATGAAATGCCACCTGATAGGGGCCTAGCAAACCGTCCAGTATGGTACTGACCTGTGCGGCGGAGGTATTGCCGATATAGACCTCACCACGGTCCTGGTAGGTGATGTAGACACGTGCGTTGAAGCGAGCATGAGCAATGGAGGTAGGTTGACCGGCAACGGTATTGGTTTGGGTCACAACCCTGTTGGTCCCCAGGTGGATGCTGGTCCACCCATCCAAATCCGAGGCAAGGTGTAAACGGGCGTTGCCGGGTGCTATCGCTATCTCTCGAGGGTAACGCACTGGGGTGGTGGCGATTCGCTGATGATTGGCGGTATCGATCACCACCACTTCCGATGCGGCGTGGTCGGCGACGTACAAGCGTGCTCCGGTAGAATTCAAGGCCAACCCATTGATGGCAGTAAACCCCCTGATCTGGTCACTGACGGTATCGGTCAAGGTGTCTATCACTGTGATCGGCGTATTGCTGGCCTGGCTGTTATCGCTGGCGTAAAGGCGCGGGGCCGTGGGGTGCATGGCCAGCCAAATGGGGGATCCCACATTGGTGATGGTCCTGACGACGCTAAAGTTCGCTGTGTCGATGACAGTAATGCCTTGTGGCAATGTGGAGCTTGCGACATACAGACGCGTTCCATCCCCATTGAGTACAAGGCGATTGGGGGAACCATGGACGGTAATCGTATTGACGATTGCGGCGGGCTCTTCATTCTCGTTTTTGAGCGTTGTTTCGGTTGGGGTCACCACGATTGCGCTCCTCAAAGGGAAGTCGCGCCATGGAACACCTGATAAGGTGAGCTTGGCTAGCTGTGAAGAGTGCCAGTTCAGACAAACGGTCGTGGCCCCTGAGGGGCCACTTCCAGAGTTAAGATTGGCGGTTCCAGTGCCTGAACAACGGCTCTGCCAAAAACAGCACAAACAGCAGACGCATCACCTGCATTGCTGTCACCAACGGCACCGACAATTGCAGGGTCTCTGCCGTCAGGCTCATCTCGGCAATGCCGCCAGGCATCATGCCCAACGTCAGTGAGCGCAGGTCCAGGTGGGTCAGCGCACTCAACCCTACCGCTGCCAACGTGGCGAGCGCCATGGTCAAGGCCGTGCCAATCAAGGTGCGGCCCATGAACGCCGGGGCGCTGCGGAAGAACTGCCGATTGAAGTGGCAGCCCAAACCGCTGCCGATCAGCCATTGGCCGATCTGGCTGCCGCCGTCGGGTAGGCCGATGTGCAAGTCCCACGTCACACTGGCGATGGCGCTCACCAGCAACGGCCCGAACAGCCAGGGATTGGGTTGGCGCAAACGCTGCCAGCCCCAGGCCACCAGCGCACCTACCGGGAACAGCAGGGCCAGCCAGGCCCAGTCCACAGGCGCCGGGTGAAACTGCGGTGCACCGCCGCCCAGCAAATACTTGAAGATCGCCGGCACACACAACACCACCACCAGCACACGCAGGCTTTGCCCTGCCGCCACCCGGCTGAGTACCGCACCATTGCGGGCGCCCAGGTTGACCATCTCCCCGGAGCCGCCCGGCATACTCGAGAAAAACGCCGTGGCGCGGTCTTCACCGCTGCGGCGCATCAGCCACACACCCACCACGCTCGACAAACTGGTGACCAGCGCCCCGAAGAAGATCAGGCCGAAGTGGCTCATCACCTGTTCGATCACCACGGGCGTGAAGTGCAGGCCGATGCCGATGCCCACCACCCATTGGCCGCACTTGCGCCCGCCGGGAATCTCTGCCAACTGCCAGGGCGTGAGGCAGCGAACCAGGATGATCGCCAGCAACGCGCCGACCATATACGGCAAAGGCCAGCCGACGAGGCTGGCCAGGTAACCGCCGGCCAGGCCGACCAGCGGTGTTCCCCACCAATGTTTGAAGGTGACTTCAGACATCGGCTACGGCACGGCGCTGCAAGGAGCGCTTGCGCCAGATACGCAGCAATGGCACGAGCAGCATGATGGCGGTCAGTACCCATACACCGAAGGTGATCGGGCTGGACCACAGGATCTCCAGCGCGCCATTGGAAATCGACAATGCGCGACGCAGGTTCTGCTCCATCAGACCACCGAGGATAAAGCCCAGCAGCAACGGCGACAGTGGGAAGTCCAGCTTGCGCAGGATGTAGCCGAAGATGCCGATGGCGATCATCAGGAACAGATCGAAGGTGGTGGCATGGACGGCGTACACGCCAATCGCGGTGATGATAGCGATCACCGGTACCAGCGCCCAGTTCGGCACGGCAAGGATGCGCGTGAAGATACGGATCATCGGGATGTTGAGGACCACCAGCATGATGTTGGCAATAAACAACGAGGCGATCAGGCCCCAGACGATATCAGGTTGCTGTTGAAACAGCAGCGGACCGGGGGTGATGTTGTACAGCGACAGCGCGCCGATCATCACGGCCGTGGTACCCGAGCCGGGAACGCCGAGGGTCAGCATCGGCACCATGGCGCCGCAGACCGAAGCGCCGATGGCGGTTTCCGGTGCGGCCAGGCCGCGCATGTCGCCTTGGCCGAATTTGCCGCTGGCGCCGGCGATACGTTTTTCGGTCATGTAGGCCACGGCCGAGGCCATGGTCGCGCCGGCACCGGGCAACACGCCGATGATAAAGCCCGACACCCCGCAACGCAGGTTCACGGTCAACACCGACAAGGCTTCCTTGACGTTAAACATCATGCGCCCGGTGGCTTTCACCGCTTCCTGGCCGCGGTGAGTTTTCTCCAGCAGCAGCAGGATTTCACTGATGGAGAACAGGCCCAGCACCAGCACCACGAACTGGATGCCGTCGGTCAGGTGAATATTGTCGCCGGTAAAGCGGTACACACCACTGTTGGCGTCGATGCCCACGCAGGCAAGGAACAGGCCGATCAGCGCCGACACAAAGGTTTTCAGTGGTTTGTCACCGGCCATGCCGCCCAGGCAGACAATCGCAAATACCATCAACACGAAGTATTCCGCCGGCCCAAAGGCAATTGCCCATTTGGCCAGCAGCGGGGCGAACAGCACCATGCCGCAGGTGGCGATAAAAGCACCAATGAACGAGCTCCAGGCAGACAGCGACAGCGCCACGCCGGCCATACCTTTACGAGCCATCGGGTAGCCGTCGAGGGTGGTCATCACGGTGGAGGCTTCGCCCGGGATATTAAGCAGGATCGAGCTGATCCGGCCGCCGTATTCACAACCCAGGTACACGGCTGCCAGCAGGATCAGCGCTGACTCGGGCGGCAGGCCCAGGGCAAACGCGATGGGGATCAACAGTGCCACGCCGTTGATCGGTCCCAGGCCCGGCAGCAGGCCGACCACGGTGCCGATCAGGGTGCCGCACAATGCGGTTACCAGGTTGTAGGGGCTCAGCGCGACGCCGAAACCCTGGCCCAAATAGCCAAAAGTATCCATATCAGTTCTCCAGAACGTCGAGCAGACCGAGGGGCAGTGGCACATCCATGGTTTTATCGAACAACAGATAAAGACCGATGCTCATCAAGGTGATGATGACCACGCTGTGCAACCAGCGGCCGCCATACAGCCGCGCCATCGGAATACCGATCAGCATGCTGCTGAGAATGAAACCCAGGGATTCGAAAGTGCTGGCAAACACCAGCAGCAAAGCCACGCAAATCCCGATTTTGATCAGGGTCGGGCGGTCCAAAGCTGGCTCATCGTCGGTGTGCTTGGTCGGTTGCGGACGAATCAGCATGTAGATCAGCGCCAGGCCCATCAGCCCAATCAGCAGCAGGGGGAAAGCCCGAGGCCCTACCGGTTCGTAGGAAAAGGCCGCCTGATACGGCCAGGCCATCAATGCCAGGCCGATACAGGCCAATAACATCACGGCAGCGAAAATGCGTTGAAAGAGCATGGAAAACTCCTGGGCCACGCCCTCGATGCGTGAAGGCGTGGCCGCGCGAACAGGTAGGCAATTACTGGATCAGGCCGAACTCTTTGGCCAATACTTTGTAGTCGGCCACCTGTTTCTTCACGTAGGTGTCCAGTTCCGGGCCGGTCATGGCGAACGGGAACAGCTCGCGTTGGTCACGCAGCTTGGCGAAGTCCTCGGATGCCAGCAGTTTGTCGAACGCGTCTTTCCACCAGGCATAGTCGGCATCGCTGACTTTTGGCCCAAGGTAGAAACCGCGTACCACCGGCCAGACGATGTCGTAGCCTTGCTCCTTGGCCGTCGGAATATCTTTCATTTCCGGCTCGTCCAGGCGCTTTTCAGCGAACACGGCCAGTAGGCGCATATCGCCGCTTTGGATGTGTGGCATGGAGTCGGAAATGTCGGTACTGCCTACCTGGATATGGCCGCCCAGCAGCGCCGTGGCGATTTCGCCGCCACCTTCGAGCGCCACATAACGCAGGTCACGCGGGTTGATGCCGGCGGCCTTGGCGATCAGTGCGGTTTGCATCCAGTCCTGGCTGCCGACGGTGCCACCGGAACCAATCACCACCTTGCTCGGATCTTTCTTCAACGCCTGGACCAGATCGTCGAGGGTCTTGTAGGGCGAGTCGCTTTTCACCGCGATGGCGCCGTAGCTGGTGCCCACCGCCGCCAGCCAGCGCACGTTGGTTTCGTCGAAGCGACCGAACTTGCCTTGGGCCAGGTTCAACAGCGAACCACTGGACCAGGCCACCAAAGTGCCTGCGTCCGCAGGGCGCTGGGCGACCACTGCGTTGTAGGCCACCGCGCCAACGCCGCCGGGCATGTAGGTCACACGCATCGGCTTGCTCAGCAGCTTCTGGTTGACCAGCGCGCTTTGCGCCAGCTTGCAGGTCAGGTCGAAACCGCCGCCAGGTGAGGCCGGGGCGATGCATTCCGGGCGCTTGGGTTCGTCAGCGGCCAGCAGTTGGCCGGCGAACAACATGCAGCCGGCGGCGAGGGCAAATTTACGCACTGAAGGGTTCATGGTTATCTCCATCGTTGTTGTTATAAGGTTTTAGTACCAACGCACATTTACCAAAGGGCAATGCTATAGCTGACCAGCAAACGCATTTCATCCGCATCACGGGCTGAATAGTTGGAGCGGTAGGTCGCGTTACGCAGACGCACGGCCACATCCTTGAACGTGCCGCTTTGCACCACGTACTTGATCTCGCTGTTGCGCTCCCACTCTTTGCCCGTTTGGCCGTTCTTGAGCTTGATGTTGTCGCCCGACAGGTAACGGCTCATGAAACTCAGGCCGGGAATCCCCAGCTTGGCGAAGTCGTAGTCGTAGCGTGCCTGCCAGGAGCGTTCTTCGGCGCCGGCAAAGTCGTTGATCTGTACGAAGTTGACCAGGTACGGGTCGCTGCCATCCACATACGGAAAGGCGCTGTCGCCGGACATGTGCTGGTAGCCGGCGCTGAGCTTATGGCCATTGAGGGCATAGCTGAACAGGCCGTTGAGGGATGTGTTGTCGATATTGCCGCCGCGGGCGCTACCGGTGTCGTCACTGATGGCCATGCGCAGGTCGGCGGCAAACGTGCCGGGGCCCATCGGGCGCGCGGCGACCAGGCCGAGGAAATGCTGGCGGTACACGTCATCGAGTTGGGCGAAGTGATAGCTGCCGGTGATTTTGTCGGCGAACTTGTAGTCCACGCCGCCGAAGTTGAAGTGCTTGCCGGTGGCGCCACTGAGGAAGCGGCTGTTCTTGTTATTGAGCGCAATATCTTCGTAATTGGTGTCGTCGCGGTCCTTGGCCTTATCCAGGCGGCCACCAGTGAACACAAGGTTCTTGAATTCCTTGGACGTCAGCAGGCCACCGTTGAAGGTCTGCGGCAGGATGCGACCGTCGTTGGGCTTGAGGATTGGCAATTCGGGTATCAGCGCGCCGATCTTCAGCTCGGTGGCGGAGATTTTCACTTTGCCGGTCAGGCCCAGCTTGGAGTACTCATTGGCGGCACGGCCGTCGTCGTGGGTCGGCAGCAGGCCGGTGCCGGTGCGGTCGGGGCTGGAGTCGAGCTTGATGCCGAGCATACCCAGCGCATCCACGCCAAAACCGACAGTGCCGTCGGTGTAGCCCGATTGCAGGTTGAGCATGAAACCCTGGGCCCATTCGTCGCGTTTGGATTGCTGCGCACGGGTACCGTCGCGAAAGTCGCGGTTGAAGTACATGTTGCGGGTTTCCAGGGTCGCGGTACTGTCTTCGAAGAAGGCAGCCTGGCTTAGCGGCGAAAAGCCGGCGAGGGCGCAAGCACTGGCGAGAGCGGTGTGGCTCAGACGGCAAGAACGAACAGGCGTGCAAGCCTGGGGCTGTGTCGACAGCATCGTGATGGACTCCGTTATTGTTCTTATTTTTGGCGAAAACGCTTCGAGGCGTTTTTCGGGCGCTACGGATGAGGCAGCTCGGCGGGCAGAAACCACCGTAGCTGGATGCTAAAGGGCGAAGCTTTCACTAACCTTTCAATTGTCTTTCAATGTTTTCGGGCTTCACAGGGCAGGTTGCGCCTGTAAACTCGCCGGCCAGCGGGCCAATAAAACGCCGCGCCGACCACTCCTCATGAGGTAGAAATCCATGCGTGTCCTCCTGGTTGAAGACCATCTGCAACTTGCCGAAAGTGTTGCGCAAGCGCTCAAGGGCATGGGTCTGACCGTCGACGTGCTGCACGATGGTGTGGCCGCGGACCTGGCCTTGGGCAGCGAGGAATACGCGGCGGCGATCCTCGATGTGGGCCTGCCGCGCATGGATGGTTTCGAGGTGCTGGCGCGCTTGCGGGCCCGAGGGAAAAACCTGCCGGTGCTGATGCTGACGGCACGCAGTGATGTCAAAGACCGCGTGCACGGCCTGAACCTGGGCGCCGACGACTACCTCGCCAAGCCGTTCGAACTGACAGAGCTGGAAGCGCGGGTCAAGGCGCTGCTGCGCCGCAGTGTATTGGGCGGGGAGCGCCAGCAGACGTGCGGGGTGCTGGTATACGACCTGGACACACGACGCTTCACGGTTGGCGGTGAATTGATGACGTTGACCTCCCGCGAACAAGCCGTACTCGAAGCCTTGATCGCCCGACCGGGCCGCGTGATGAGCAAAGAGCAATTGGCCTCTCAGGTTTTCGGCCTGGACGAGGAGGCCAGCCCCGATGCCATCGAAATCTACGTGCACCGCCTGCGCAAGAAGCTCGACGGCCAGCCCATCGCCATCGTGACGTTCCGCGGCTTGGGCTACTTGCTGGAAGCCCGCGATGCATAAGCCCAGCAGTCTGCGCTGGCGCTTGCTGTGGAACCTGGCGCTGTTGCTGGTGCTGTTGATGCTCGCCAGCGGCATGAGCGCCTACTGGAACGGGCGCGAAGCCGCCGACACGGCCTATGACCGCACGCTGTTGGCTTCGGCGCGCACCATTGCCGCAGGCTTGACCCAGGTGGACGGCACCCTCAGCGCCAATGTGCCGTATGTGGCCCTCGACACTTTCGCCTACGACAGTGCCGGGCGCATCTATTATCAGGTCAACGATATCCATCAGAAGCTGATTTCCGGTTACGAAAACCTCCCAGGCCCGCCGCCCGGCACTCCCCGCACCGACGATTACCCGGCCTTGGCGCGCTTCTACAACGCCATGTACCAGGGCCAGCACGTGCGAGTGGTGAGCCTGCTCAAGGCCGTTTCCGAGCCGAACATGAATGGGATGGCCGAGATTCGTGTCGCGGAGACCGACGAAGCACGCGTTGCCATGGCCCGCAGCTTGATGGCCGACACGTTGCTGCGCCTGGGGATGCTGGCCATCGGCGCGTTGCTGCTGGTGTGGTTTGCGGTGAGCGCTGCACTGCGTCCGCTCGAACGCCTGCGTACAGCGGTGGAAGAACGCCAACCCGATGATTTGCGGCCGCTGCCATTGGTGGAAGTTCAGGATGAGTTCGGCCCGCTGGTGCGCTCCCTCAACCATTTCACCGAACGTCTGCGCGGCCAGTTCGAGCGCCAGGCCCAGTTTATTGCCGATGCAGCCCACGAACTGCGTACGCCCTTGGCGGCGCTCAAGGCTCGCCTGGAACTGGGCTTGCGTGCCCAGGAGCCGTCCACCTGGCACAGCACCCTGGAAAGCGCTGCCCAGGGCACCGACCGCCTGACCCATCTGGCTAATCAATTGTTGTCCCTGGCCCGTATCGAAAACGGTGCCCGAGCCATTGCTGAAGGAGGCGCGCAGTTGCTCGACCTCAGCCAGTTGGCGCGCGAACTGGGCATGGCCATGGCGCCGCTGGCTCACGCACGCGGGGTGGCCCTGGCACTGGAGGCGGACGAGCCGGTCTGGTTGCGCGGTGAACCGACGCTGTTGAATGAGCTGCTGAGCAATCTGGTGGATAACGCTATGGCCCACACGCCACCTGGCGGCAATGTGATTTTGCGCGTGACCGCGCCGGCGGTGCTGGAGGTTGAGGATGATGGCCCAGGCATCCCGTTGGATGAGCGGGACCGGGTATTCGAGCGCTTTTATCGCCGTAGCCAGCAGGGCATGGGGTCTGGCTTGGGGCTGGCGATTGTCGGGGAGATCTGCCGTGCGCACCTGGCGCAGATCAGCCTGCATGATGGCGAGTTGGCCGGGTTGAAAGTGCGCGTGAGTTTTATCGCCGGTTGATCAGTAGAACATCGACCGTGCTTCATCCAGTTCGGTGCGCGATTTCTCGCTGTAGAGATCAATTCGCAGCTTTTTCATCGCAGGTACGCTGGTAATGTCGACTTTCGCCAGCGGATGGTCGGTGTTGTGATGGCAGTAGAGCACGGCGATCTGCACCAGATCCACATAGTCGAGTGTGGCAGAGTTGCGTTCCAGGTTCAGGTACTGGCCCGGCAGTTTCGCCAGCATTTCGGGGAAGTCCCAGCCACTCAGCAGTTTGTCGCCCAGTAACGGATGAATGCTTTCGATGACGTGGTTGAGGCTGACCGGGTCGGAAAGCAGCTCGTAGTGGTCTTCGGCGTAGGTGAGGATCGGCAGCACGCCGATCTGATGCACCAACCCGCCGAGGGCCGCCTGGTCGGCCTTGAGGTGACTATGCCGGCGACACAAGGCATAGCTGACGCCGGCGACTTCCAGGCTACGGCACCACACATCGCGCATTTTCTGTGCGACCACTTCGGAGCGGGCGTGAAAAATCTGCTCCATCACCAGGCCGATGGCCAGGTTGCTGCTGTAGTTGGTGCCCAGCCGCGTGATGGCCGTGTGCAGGTCGGTGACTTCCTGGCTCGCCCGTAACAGCGGGCTGTTGACCACCTTGATCAGGCGCGCCGACAGGGCGGTGTCGCGACTGATCACCTTGCTCAAATGACTGATGCTGATCTCAGGGTCTTCGGCGGCCTGGCGAATTTTCAGGGCCACCTCCGGCAATGTCGGCAGAACCAGGTCATCGTTGTCGATGGCCGTCACCAACGCCTGTTGGACTTTTTCCGCCAGCTTGTTCATTCATGCTCTCTAGGGTGCTGCAAAAAGGTATGGCGATTAACGCTGGATCTCGCGATCACGGTCCAGTTGGTAAGGCAGATCAAGCAGCTGCAGGCCGGGCCCTTCCAGGCTGCCTGTACGCACGTCGCCACTCTCGGCAGCTTCGGCTTGCAGCACAGCGAGAAGTTCAATCGACTGGTCAGCTTTTGCCGCGATCACGACCTCGCCAACCGCGCTGTTATGGCCTGGGGAAAACAACGGCGTGCCGGGCTCGGGTAATTGCGTGGCTTCAAGGCTCAGTCGATACAGGCGTCGCTTGAGTTTGCCCAGGTATTGCATGCGCGCGACGATTTCCTGGCCGGTGTAGCAGCCTTTCTTGAAACTGACGCCGCCCACGGCTTGCAGGTTGAGCATCTGCGGGATGAACAGTTCGCGGGTCTGCGCCATTACCTGGCCGATACCCGCGCGAATCTGGCCAAGTAGCCAGGCATTCAACTCAGCCTGTGGCAATTGTGCGGCCAGTTGGTTGCGCACGGTGTCGGCTTGTTCGGTGGGCACCCAGAGTTCGGCACGGCCAGGGGACACGCGAATAGCGATCAAGGTGTCGGTGCGCACCATGCTGTCGGTTTCGGCGGGTAGCGTCAGGCCAAGGGCGGCCAGGGACGCGTCTGCGTTCGCCAATCCGAAGCGTACCCAGGCGGCGCTTTCGTCGGTAAGTTTGGATTTGGAGAACACCGCGTATTTCTTCAGGTCTGCCAACTGCGGTTCGAGCAGCTCCGTGGCCATGGCCAGGAGTACGCCGTCACCTTGCAGCAGGATGCGGAAGCTGGACTGCATCCGGCCTTTTTGCGTGCAGCGCGCGCCCAGGCTGGCCTGGGTATCACTCAGGTAATTGAGGTTGCAGGTCAGCTGGCCTTGCAGGAATTTGGCAGCATCAGAACCGCGGACGGCGAGAACGCCTTCGTGGGACAGGGGGCAGAAGAAAGCAGAGTCAGCCATGGGTCATCGCAGGTTAAAAAGTCATGGGTGCATCATAGAGGGGCGTCCGGCAAATGCATAGTTTCGTCGCGGGCGACCAAAGCCGACTGTTCCGGTGTCGCCGGGCCTGTATACTTGCGCTCTATTTGAGGAGGGCTCCATGGTCGAAGATGTAGAAATCAATCGCCTCTACTGGCACAGCCGTCGTGGCATGCTGGAGCTGGATGTGTTGTTGGTGCCTTTCACCAAAGAGGTGTACGCAACGCTCGATCAGGTGGACCGCGAGCTCTACGTCAGGTTGCTGACCTGTGAAGATCAGGACATGTTCGGCTGGTTCATGGAGCGCGCTGAATCTGAAGATCCAGAGCTGCAGCGCATGGTTCGGATGATCCTGGATCGTGTCCAGCCCAAGTAATCGTTTTGAATGCCGCTGGCAGGCCTCGCGGCGGTTGCTGGCGGCGTATCTGCTTGCCCTGCTGATCGCACTGGGCAGCCTGCTGGTTTTGAACCTGCCTTATTCGAGCCTCGGCATCCTGTTATGCCTGGCACACTGTGCGTGGGTGCTACCGCGCCATATTCTGCTTACTCACCGTTCGTCGATTCGTGGCCTGCGCCGCGACGAAGATGGCTGGCAGTTATGGAGCTCTGCGCGCGGCTGGCACGCCGTGCAACTTCGCCCCGACAGCCTGGCGTTACCGTTGATCGTGGTGTTGCGTTATCGCGTGCAGGGTGAGCGGCGAGTACGCGCGGTCTGTGTGCCCAAGGACGCGCAGGCCGCCGATGTGCATCGGCGCCTGCGGGTACGCCTGAAGTTCAGCCGCCGTAGGTGGTTGGCACCAGAATAGTGTCGCGGGCTTCGGGCAACATCTGCGGATAATCGAGGGTGTAATGCAGGCCCCGGCTTTCCTTGCGCTCCATGGCTGAGCGGATCATCAACTCGGCTACTTGCGCCAGGTTGCGTAATTCGATCAGGTCGCGGCTGACTTTATAGTTGCTGTAGAACTCGTCGATCTCGTCCAACAGCAAACGTACCCGGTGCTGCGCCCGTTGCAGGCGCTTGTTGGTGCGCACAATGCCCACGTAGTCCCACATGAAACGCCGCAACTCGTCCCAGTTGTGCGCGATGATCACGTCTTCGTCCGAATCGGTGACCTGGCTGGCGTCCCAGCGGGGCAGGGTGGCTGGAACCTTGATGCGCGGCAGTTGTTCAAGGATATCCGCTGCTGCCGAGCGAGCGTACACGAAGCACTCGAGCAGCGAATTGCTGGCCATGCGGTTGGCGCCGTGCAGACCGGTAAAGCTGGTTTCGCCGATGGCGTAGAGGCCGGGCACGTCGGTGCGCCCGTGCTGGTCAACCATCACGCCGCCGCAGGTGTAGTGCGCGGCCGGCACTACCGGGATCGGGCCTTTGGTGATATCGATATTGAACGTCAGACAGCGTTCATAGACGGTCGGGAAGTGGGCCTTGATAAACGCTTCGGGCTTGTGGCTGATGTCCAGGTAGACGCAATCGATCCCCAGACGCTTCATCTCGTGGTCGATGGCGCGGGCGACAATGTCGCGCGGTGCCAGCTCGGCGCGTGGGTCGAAGCGCTGCATGAAGCGCTCGCCATTGGGCAGCTTCAAGTGCGCACCTTCGCCGCGCAGGGCTTCGGTGATCAGGAAACTCTTGGCTTGCGGGTGATACAGGCAGGTGGGGTGGAACTGATTGAACTCCAGGTTGGCCACCCGGCAGCCCGAGCGCCAGGCCATGGCAATGCCGTCACCGCAGGCGCCGTCAGGGTTGCTGGTATAGAGGTAAACCTTGGCTGCCCCGCCCGAGGCAAGAATAGTGAAGCGCGCCCCGTAGGTATCGACTTCGCCACTGGTGCGATTGAGTACGTAGGCGCCGAGACAGCGCTCGCCCGCAAGGCCTAGGCGTTTTTCGGTGATCAGGTCGACAGCGACGCGTTGCTCCAGCAATTGGATGTTGGGCCGTTGGCGAGCCTGGTCGAGCAGGGTCTTGAAAATCGCGGCACCCGTGGCGTCGGCGGCGTGAATGATACGGCGATGGCTGTGGCCGCCTTCGCGTGTCAGGTGGAACTCAAAGCCGCCGTCGTCGCTGCCGGCATGTTCATCACGGGTGAAGGGCACACCTTGGTCGATCAGCCATTGGATGGCTTCCCGGCTGTGCTCGACGGTGAAGCGCACGGCCTCCTCATTGCACAGGCCGCCGCCAGCGTTAAGGGTGTCTTCGACATGCGATTGCACCGTGTCGGTGTCGTCCAGTACCGCCGCGACACCGCCCTGGGCCCAGAATGTCGAGCCGTTGGCCAGGTCGCCTTTGCTCAAAACCGCAATGCGCAGGTGGCTGGGTAGGGTCAGGGCAAGGCTCAAGCCGGCTGCGCCGCTGCCGATCACCAGCACATCGTGTTGAAACTGTTGGCTCATTGGAAGGATTCCGCAAAAAGCGATCCGAAGGAGCGGCGCAAACAGGACGCCTGGATCGGCGAATCAAAGGGTCACACGGGCCACTAGTATATAGAGGGGTGGAGCGGCACAATAGCCACGCATTCGTGGCATTGTGAGATTATGCTGCGCAGCTTTGGGAAACAGCCGGTTGGCGGGACGGGAACTTTTTGCATGGGCCCCGACTCAATAGCAGGTTGCCCGAAAGCTGGGAAAACGTTGAGTTTATTGGCCCGTCGGGAGCATTGGACGCGTCACGAAACCGGCGACAAGATTATTCGCGCAGCCGGCCCCGCCCGGGCTGCGTTTTTCGTGTGTGCCAAATCAGTGCATGCCGGAAACTTGCTTGAAGGGGGAGAACTTTTGCGAAAAGCCCGAGTCTATGTTTGCAAGCCTGATCGTTTAGTTATGCAAGCCTCCTTCAAGTACAACGAGGAGTGTTCATGCTAACCCAGGAAGAGGATCAGCAGCTGGTCGAGCGCGTACAACGCGGCGACAAGCGAGCATTTGATCTGCTAGTGCTGAAATACCAGCACAAAATTCTCGGGTTGATCGTGCGGTTTGTGCACGACACCCATGAAGCGCAGGACGTTGCACAGGAAGCCTTTATCAAGGCGTACCGTGCACTTGGAAATTTCCGCGGTGATAGTGCGTTTTATACGTGGCTATATCGCATCGCCATTAACACGGCGAAGAACTATCTGGTGTCTCGCGGCCGCCGCCCACCAGACAGTGATGTCAGTTCAGAAGATGCTGAATTTTACGATGGTGATCACGGCCTCAAAGATCTCGAGTCGCCGGAGCGTGCATTGCTGCGCGACGAGATCGAAGGCACCGTCCATCGAACAATTCAGCAACTGCCAGAAGATTTGCGTACGGCATTAACTTTACGTGAATTCGATGGTCTGAGTTACGAAGACATTGCGAGCGTCATGCAATGTCCGGTGGGGACTGTAAGGTCACGGATTTTCCGGGCCCGGGAAGCCATCGACAAAGCCTTGCAACCATTGTTGCAGGAAAACTAAAGACAGCGGCGACAGCCAAGAGAGGAACCGCCATGAGTCGTGATGCCCTGCAGGAATCGCTGTCCGCAGTGATGGATAACGAAGCGGATGAACTGGAACTTCGTCGAGTGCTTAACGCATTTGATGATGCCGAAACCCGTGATACCTGGTCTCGTTACCAAGTCGCTCGGGCGGTGATGCACAAGGATCTTTTAATCCCTCGTCTGGATATTGCTGCGGCCGTTTCTGCCGCGCTGGCTGATGAAGCCGTTCCGGCCAAAGCTGCTCGTGGCCCGTGGCGTAGCCTGGGTCGACTGGCAGTGGCTGCCTCGGTGACCGTCGCCGTACTGGCTGGTGTTCGCCTGTACAACCAGGACGAAATTGCCGGTGCCGAACTGGCCCAGCAAACTCAGCAGCCCGTCATGGCGGGTCCGCAAGTCAAAGGCCCGGCTGTACTGGCAGGCTACAAGGAAAGCTCTGATACCACAGGTCCGATGGCCAATGGTGTGCTTCAAGGGCAATCCGGCTGGCAAGATCAGCGTCTACCAGGCTACCTGCGTCAGCACGCACAGGAATCGGCCGCCAAAGGCACCGAAAGCGCTCTGCCATACGCTCGCGCAGCCAGTCAGGAAAACCGCTGATCCGTTAGGGAGCTCTATGCGCGCCATACCGCTCCTTGCGCTTTTGCTCAGTAGTTGGATTGCACAGTCCGCCCATGCCGATGAAGCCCAAGACTGGCTGACTCGACTTGGGCGTGCAGAGCAGCAGCAAAGCTTTGAAGGTACGTTTGTTTACGAACGTAATGGCAGTTTTTCTACCCACGCTATCTGGCACCGTGTGCAGGACGGTCATGTCCGTGAGCGGTTGCTGCAACTGGACGGCTCGCCTCAGGAAACCGTACGGTTGGATGGCCGGACGCACTGCGTCAGTGGCGATCTGAGTGCTGGGTTGGTTGCTTCTTCTGATGCACCTTCGCGTGCTCTCGATTCAAAAAAACTCACTCAATTCTATGAACTTGCCGTCATTGGCAAATCCCGCGTGGCCGGTCGTCATGCTGTGATTGTGTCAATCAGCCCGCGAGATCACTACCGCTACGGCTTTGAATTGCACCTGGATCGTGAGACGGCTCTGCCGCTCAAATCCCTGCTGCTCAATGATCAGGGGCAGTTGCTGGAGCGCTTTCAGTATGCGCGCCTGGATACCTCGGTCGTTCCTGCCGAGCATGACTTACAGCCTGGCAGCGAATGCTCGCCTGTTGCTGCTTCCACCGACAAAGCCTCTGACATGCCTGCCTCCCAGGCGTGGCATCTGGATTGGCTGCCGCCTGGCTTCCAGCAGGTCAGCAGCACCACGCGCAAAGACAGCCAAACGAAATCGACCGTCGATAGCCTGATGTATGACGATGGGCTCGCACGCTTTTCTGTATTTCTTGAGTCCGCCAAGGGCGCCGACATGAATGAAACCCGCGCTCAGCTCGGCCCGACGGTGGCGGTTTCTCGGCGTTTGAATACGGTTGACGGTGAGATGATGGTCACCGTAGTAGGGGAGATCCCCGTCGGCACTGCTGAGCGTATCGCGCTGTCGGTACGCGGTGAAAATGCCGCTGCCAAGCCGTGAGATTGTTAATTCTATGTTCATCCTGACCTTTCAATCTGTGCTCAAGTTAGGTTGAGGGCCGATCGTATGAAATTTCTGGATCAGCATTTTCACTTGCAAAAACTTCCCATGTTTTTTATAGGTCAGGGTTTGTTGGCTCTGGCCTTGTTTTGTTCGCGGAACAAAAATGTCGTTTGCCGCATTCGGCGTTTATTGGACCCTGTCGCTTAACCCTGCTCGTCGTAACGGGAGCTGTATGTCGATACCACGTTTGAAGTCTTACCTATCCATAGTCGCCACAGTGCTGGTACTGGGTCAGGCCTTGCCTGCGCAAGCAGTTGAGCTGCCTGACTTCACCCAACTGGTAGAGCAAGCCTCACCGGCGGTGGTGAATATCAGTACCACCCAGAAACTGCCGGATCGCAAAGTCTCGAACCAGCAGATGCCCGACCTGGAAGGCTTGCCGCCCATGCTGCGCGAGTTCTTCGAGCGCGGTATGCCGCAACCGCGCACCCCTCGTGGTGGCGGTGGTCAGCGCGAAGCCCAATCCCTGGGGTCCGGCTTCATCATTTCGCCTGACGGCTATATTCTGACCAACAACCACGTGATTGCCGATGCCGACGAAATCCTCGTGCGCCTGGCTGATCGCAGTGAGCTCAAGGCCAAGCTGATCGGTACCGACCCGCGTTCCGACGTAGCCTTGCTTAAAATCGATGGCAAGGACCTGCCGGTTCTCAAGCTGGGCAAATCCCAGGACTTGAAGGCCGGCCAATGGGTCGTCGCGATCGGTTCGCCGTTCGGCTTTGACCATACCGTCACCCAGGGTATCGTCAGTGCTATCGGCCGCAGCCTGCCGAATGAAAACTACGTACCGTTTATCCAGACCGACGTGCCGATCAACCCGGGCAACTCTGGGGGGCCATTGTTCAACCTGGCTGGCGAAGTGGTAGGCATCAACTCACAGATCTACACCCGTTCCGGTGGTTTCATGGGCGTGTCTTTCGCGATCCCGATCGACGTGGCCATGGACGTCTCCAATCAGCTCAAAAGCGGTGGCAAAGTCAGCCGTGGCTGGTTGGGCGTAGTGATCCAGGAAGTCAACAAAGACCTGGCTGAATCCTTCGGCCTCGACAAGCCGGCCGGTGCTCTGGTTGCGCAAATCCAGGACAATGGTCCAGCGGCCAAAGGCGGCCTGAAAGTCGGCGACGTGATTCTGAGCATGAACGGCCAACCCATCGTGATGTCAGCGGACCTGCCTCATCTGGTCGGCGCGCTCAAGGCTGGCGGCAAAGCCAAACTGGAAGTGATTCGTGACGGCAAGCGCCAGAACGTGGAGCTGACCGTCGGTGCGATCCCGGAAGAAGGTGCGACGCTGGATGCCCTGGGTAATGCCAAGCCGGGTGCAGAGCGCAGCAGTAACCGCCTGGGCATCGCCGTGGTTGAACTGACCGCCGAGCAGAAGAAGACGTTTGACCTGCAAAGCGGTGTGGTGATCAAGGAAGTCCAGGATGGCCCAGCCGCCTTGATCGGCCTGCAGCCGGGCGACGTGATCACTCACCTGAACAATCAGGCGATCAACACCACCAAGGAGTTCACCGACATCGCCAAGGCGTTGCCGAAGAACCGTTCGGTGTCGATGCGCGTACTGCGTCAAGGTCGTGCCAGCTTCATTACCTTCAAGTTGGCCGAGTAATCGTCAAGCCTGCATTGCAATAGAAACAAAAAGCCCCGCTGCCGGTTAACGGCCGCGGGGCTTTTTTGTGGGTGACGGGTTTAGCTCATCATCCCTTTCACCAGGCGTTCCTGTTCGATCAGCTCACGCTGACGTGCGTCGATACGTGAGGACAGTGGGAAATTACTGCCGGCGCGGCGCTTGGCAAAGTCCAGTTGCTGGATGGCCTGCTGGAAGTCCCCCACCAGTGCGAAGTATTCGGCGCGGGCCTGATGCAGGCCGATGATGTTGCCGGACAGGCCGCGTGTTTCGGCCACCTGATACCACACGTCCGGATCGTCGGGGCGTGACTTGAGCAAGCCATCCAGCGCCTTTTCGGCATCGGCGGTGCGGTTCTGCTTAAGCAGCAGGTCTACCCGCACCTGGTTCAGCGGATAGTTGCTGGGGTACTGGGTGAGCATACGGTCAGTCCGTTGCTGGGCATCCGCCATGCGGTTGTTGGTAATGTCCAGTTCGATCTGCGCCAGATTGTAGGTGATGTCATTGGGTGCCTTGGCCAGCAGCGGTGCCAGGCTTTCCCGTGCTTCCTTGAGTTGGACTCCCTTGATCTGCGCAATGGCGAGGCCATAACGCGCTACATCGTTTTTGGGGTTGTCGTCCAACTGCGCCTGGAAGCGCTTGGCAGCCAGGCCAGGCGTGTCTTCGTATTTCAACTGCACGCGTGCGCGAATCAGTTGATAGCGCAGGCTGTCTTCCTTGCCGCCGAGTTTGGCCTGCTCGGCGCGGTTGCGGGTGTCGGCAATACGCGATTCGGTCACTGGGTGCGTCAACAGGAACTCCGGTGGCTTGGCATCGAAGCGGTACTGACGCATCAGGCGTTCGAACATGGTGGGCATCGACCGCGGGTCGTAGCCGGCTTTCTCCAGGTTGAGGATGCCGATGCGATCTGCCTCTTGTTCGTTCTGCCGGGAGAACCGGCGCTGCTCCTGGATCGCAGCCGCTTGTGAGCCGGCAATTGCGGCGATACCCGCATCGCCGGCACCCGCGGCGGCGGCAATAATGCCGCCAAGCAGCGCCGCCATCATTGGCAGTTGCATGCGTGACTGGGCTTCCACGCCCCTGGCAAAGTGACGCTGGGACAAGTGCGCCAGTTCGTGGGCCAGTACCGACGCGTACTCACCTTCGGTCTGGGCATTGAGGAACAAGCCGCCGTTCACCCCAATGATCCCCCCGGGTGCCGCAAAGGCGTTGAGCTGCGGGCTGTTGATCAGGATGAATTCCAGGCGCCGATCGTTGACCTGGCTGGTCTCCACCAGCTTGTACACGCTGGTTTCTACGTAGTCCTTGAGTTGCGGGTCGTTAAGCTGCGACACCTGACCGCGCAAATAGGCCAGCCAGGCGCGGCCCAGTTGATATTCCTGTTGGGGCGAGACAATGGCAGAACTGGCGTCACCAAGTGACGGCAGCTCGTCAGCGAAGGCCGGGGAGGCCAGCAGGCAGGCGAGCGTCAGCAGGGTAGGGCGCAAAAAAGTCATGCACAAAGCCTTTCGACAAAGAGCTTACTGTAGCCGGACACTGCGCCTGGGACCAGATATTCTAAGCAACCCGAATGTTTGCCTGGAGTAACACCATGACCGACGCCTTAGCCTTTGACGCCGAACTTGATGCCAGCGGCCTCAACTGCCCGTTGCCCTTGCTCAAGGCCAAGATGGAACTCAATAAAATGGCCCGCGGTGCGGTGCTCAAGGTGACCGCCACCGACGCTGGCTCCCAGCGTGACTTCCGCACCTTTGCCAAACTCGCCGGCCACACCCTGGAGCATGAAGAAGACGCCGAGGGTGTGTACCGGTATTGGTTGCGCAAGGCCTGACGGCTTTATCGACGCACAATCAGGCCTTGTTCAGCGCCTGCGCTGCCGCCAACACGGCATCCACATGCCCCGGCACTTTCACGCCGCGCCATTCCTGACGCAGCACGCCTTCGCTGTCGATCAGAAAGGTGCTGCGATCCACGCCCAGGTATTCCTTGCCGTACAGCTTCTTGAGCTTGATCACATCAAACAGCTGGCAGACCGCTTCGTCCTTGTCGCTGATCAGCTCGAAAGGAAACTCCTGCTTGGCCTTGAAGTTCTCGTGGGACTTCACGCTGTCACGCGACACACCAAACACTTCAGTGTTGGCGGCCTGGAAAGCTGCGTACTGGTCACGAAAGCCCTGGCCTTCAGTGGTGCAGCCCGGGGTGCTGTCCTTGGGGTAGAAGTAGATCACCACTTGCTTGCCCTTGAGAGCTGCGAGGCTGAAAGTCTGGCCGCTGGTGGCCTGGGCTTCGAAGTCTGCGACGGGTTTGTCGATGGCTACCGGCATGAGTCTTTCCTTACATTGGGTTCTGTGGGCGCCATGGCTCGATCAGCGCGTCGAGGTTCAGGGCATCGGCAAAATCCAGGAACTGGTCGCGCAACCAACTGATCTGTACGCCGGCCGGCAGGGTAACGGTGAACGTGGCGTTGAGCATGGTGCCGCCGGTTTGAGGCGCCTGGTAGGTGTCGCAGGTCAGGTTTTCCAGCTCGACGTTGTGGTCGATGAAGAACTGGCACAACTCGTTGACGATGTCCGAGCGGTAGGCCGAGCTGACGTACGCCACATAAGGCAAGGCCTGTGGGCGATTTTCCAGGGCGGCGCTGCGCACCACATTGACGGTGAAGTCGTGCTTTTTGGCCAGGCCCGGCAGGCCGGTTTCCAGGCGCGCCAATGCGTCCCAGGAGCCGGAAATCTGCAAAACCAGCGCGCTGCACTCGCCATGGCGAGTCAGGCGCGAGGTCACCACCGCGCAGCGGTTCTCATGGCTGGCGCGGCACAGGACGTTGGTCAGCTCCATGGGGTTGGCGCCGAGGGCACTGATAACAAGGAATTGTTCGCGAACTGTGGGGGTGGACATGCAGCCTTCCTAAAGCGATGAGCGGTCAATACTGTGTGGGCCGTATCGATCAAAGGATCAAGGGTAGCGAAAAGCGTCGCCAAGGGCTAGGAGGTGGCGTTTTCATTGCGTGATCGGCCGGCTTGAAGCGGTGCTTTGGCCCAATGATGGCATTGCTCGACGTTTAGTTGCTCCAGAACGCATCCTCACGCGGTACTTCGCTTGTACAAGCATCTTGGCGCCAGTACCATTACGGCTCTCTTTTTCCGGCAGGAGCGGTTGCATGATTGCGGGCAGTATGGTGGCACTGGTCACACCCATGGATGCACAAGGTCGTCTCGACTGGGACAGCCTGGGCAAACTGGTGGACTTCCACCTGCAAGAGGGCACCAACGCCATCGTGGCGGTCGGCACCACAGGTGAATCGGCCACCCTCGATGTGGAAGAACACATCCAGGTGATCGAGTTCGTGGTCAAGCGCGTTGCGGGCCGCATCGCCGTGATCGCCGGAACGGGTGCCAACTCCACTCGCGAAGCGATCGAGCTGACCCGCAACGCCAAGAAAGCCGGCGCCGATGCGTGCCTGCTGGTGACCCCGTACTACAACAAGCCGACCCAGGAAGGCTTGTACCAGCACTTCAAAGCCATCGCCGAAGCCGTCCAGATCCCGCAGATCCTCTATAACGTACCGGGTCGTACCGCGTGCGATATGAAGGCCGAGACCGTGATCCGCCTGTCCACCGTGCCGAACATCATCGGTATCAAGGAAGCCACTGGCGACCTGCAGCGCGCCAAGGACATCCTGGCCGGCGTGAGCAGTGACTTCCTGGTGTATTCCGGTGACGACGCTACCGCTGTCGAACTGATCCTGCTGGGTGGCAAGGGCAACATCTCCGTGACCGCCAACGTGGCTCCGCGTGCCATGAGCCAAATGTGCGCCGCCGCCATCGCCGGCGATGCCGCGACGGCCCGTGCGATCCACGAGAAGCTGATGCCGCTCAACAAGACACTGTTTATCGAATCCAATCCTATTCCCGTGAAATGGGCGCTGACTGAGATGGGCCTGATGCCGGACGGTATCCGTCTGCCGCTCACCCGGCTCAGCGAAGCCTGTCACGAACCGCTGCGACAGGCCCTGCGCCAGTCCGGCGTCCTGGTTTAATTGAGGAAGCACTACGCATGAAGCGATTGGCCGGACTTTCCGCACTTGCCTTGATTATCTCCAGCACCAGTGGCTGCGGTTGGGTATGGGGCCCGGAAGGCTACTTCCGTGACCGCGGCAGCGATTACCTGGAAGCGCAAGCAACCAAACCGATGCAGTTGCCGCCTGATGTCAATGTCGCCAAGCGTCTTGACCCCTTGTTGCCGATCCCACGCAACGTTGCCGACGACACCGTCAAGGGCGAGTACGTAGTACCACGCCCGCAGCCGATCACGGCAGTGGCCGATGCCAGCGACTACAGCCTGCAGAAAAGTGGCGACAACCGCTGGATCGTGGCTCAGCGCCCACCTGCCGAAGTCTGGCCGGTGGCAGTGCAGTTCTTCCAGGACAACGGTTTCCGTCTCGACCAGCAACGCCCGCAAACCGGTGAGTTCACCACGGCGTGGCAGCAAGGCCGCGAGTTGTCCGCCAACATGGCTCAGCGCCTGCTGGCCGGCGGTGTAGCCGCCGAAAGCGAGGCCCGTGTGCGTGTGCGCATCGAGCCAGGCGTGCAGCGCAATACCAGTGAAGTCTATGTGGTCAGCGCCGAGCGCCCTGCCGGCAGCACGGCCAACGTCGATTTCACCCCGCGTTCGGTCAACACCGGCGTCGATGCCGCGCTGGTCGACGAGATGCTCGCCAGCATGAGCCGTATCTCCGAGAAGGGCGGTTCCGTTTCCTTGCTCGCGGCCCGTGACTACGACACCCCTAACCGCGTCAGCCTCACCGAAGACGGCAGCGGTAACGTGGTGCTCAACCTGGGTGAAGACCTCGACCGTGCCTGGGCCAGTGTTGGCCGTGCGTTGGAGCAAGGCCCTTGGCGCGTTGAAGACATCAACCGCAGCCTGGGCCTGTACTACATCAACGTGGCTGAAAAGGCCGAGAAGAAAGACGACGAGCCAGGTTTCTTCGGCAAACTGTTCGGCAGCGCGCCGACCAAGGAAGAGATCGAAACCCGTGCCGAGCGTTATCAGGTTCGTTTGAGCAAGGTTGGCGAAAGCGTGCAAGTCACCGTCGAGAAGAACATCAACACCGTCGCGCCAGCTGAAACAGCGCGCAAAGTGTTGGGCGTGATTCAAGACAACCTGGGCTGATTCGGTGCGCTTTGCCGTTCTCGGCAGCGGTAGCCAAGGGAACGGTACGCTGGTCGCCCACGATGACACGTATGTGCTGGTCGATTGTGGTTTCTCGTTAAGAGAAACCGAGCGACGCCTGCTGCGCCTCGGGGTTCACCCCACGCAGTTGAGCGCAATTCTGGTCACCCACGAACATGCCGACCACGTGCATGGCGTGGGTTTACTGTCTCGGCGCTACAATCTGCCGGTGTACTTGAGTCGCGGCACGCTGCGCGGGATGCGTAAACCCATCGAGCCGGCAGGTTTTCTGGCCGGTGGCGAGCAACTGCAAATCGGTGCCTTGAGCATCAATGTCATCGCGGTTGCCCACGATGCCCAGGAGCCTACGCAATACGTATTCAGTGACGGCCAGCGGCGTTTTGGCGTGCTGACCGACCTGGGTTCCTACTGCGCCAGGGTGCTGGACGGTTACCGGGACCTCGATGCCTTGATGATCGAGTCCAACCACTGCAGGGATCTGCTGGCGCGCGGTCACTACCCTTACTTTCTCAAGCAGCGGGTGGGCGGCGAGCTGGGACATTTGAACAATCACCAGGCGGCGTACCTGGTGTATGAGTTGGGCTGGCAAGACCTGCAACACCTGGTCCTGGCTCACCTCAGCAGCAAGAACAACCTGCCGACGCTTGCCCGGCAATGTTTTGTCGACACCCTCGGGTGCGACCCGGACTGGCTGCAACTGGCCGATCAAGATTCAGGGCTCGATTGGCGACACATCGCCTAGCCCACCTTACTCAAAGCGGAGCCCATCATGGAAAAACGTGAAGAACTCTACCGCGGCAAAGCCAAGTCGGTGTACAAGACCGACGACGCCAACCGCCTGATCCTGCTGTTTCGCAACGACACCTCGGCGTTCGACGGCAAGCGCATCGAACAGCTTGATCGCAAGGGCATGGTGAACAACAAGTTCAACGCCTTCATCATGCAGAAGCTCGAAGCGGCCGGTATCCCGACCCAATTCGACAAACTGCTGGGCGACAACGAGTGCCTGGTCAAGAAGCTCGACATGATCCCGGTGGAATGCGTCGTGCGTAACTACGCCGCCGGCAGCCTGGTCAAGCGCCTGGGCGTGGAAGAGGGCCTCAAGCTCAACCCTTACACGTTTGAACTGTTCCTGAAGGACGACGCCAAGGGCGACCCGTTCATCAACGAATCCCACGTTGTGGCGTTCGGCTGGGGCACCGCTGAACAACTGGCGCGCATGAAGGAGTTGTCCCTCAAGGTCAACGACGTGCTGACCAAGCTGTTCGACGACGCAGGCCTGTTGCTGGTGGACTTCAAGCTCGAATTCGGCGTGTTCCACGACGGCTCCATCGTCCTGGGCGACGAATTCAGCCCGGACGGCTGCCGCCTGTGGGACAAGGACACCAAGAAAAAGATGGACAAAGACCGCTTCCGCCAGGGCCTCGGTGACGTGATCGAAGCCTACGAAGAAGTCGCCAATCGTCTCGGCGTACCGCTGTAATCGACGCAAGCATCTGATAGCACGGAAAAAAATCGCTTCGGCGCTTTGCATCCATCAATCATGCTGTTATGATGCGCGCCGTTGGAGAGATGCCAGAGTGGCCGAATGGGACGGATTCGAAATCCGTTGTACCTTCACCGGTACCTAGGGTTCGAATCCCTATCTCTCCGCCATTACATAGAGAAAGCCCCGTAGCTGAATAAGCTGCGGGGCTTTTTCGTTTCCAGCCTTTATCTACGACTGCTTCAGTGATTTTTTCCAGTCCTGCCTAGCGCTGATCAAGGCGCTCAGACGCTTTGCGATAAGCCTGATCTCGTTCACGTTTATCAATAGCGACCACGAACACGGTAACTTCCTGATCTATCACTTGATAGACCAGCCTGTACCCGCTACTACGCAGTTTGATCTTGTAGCAGTCAGGCAGGCCATGTAGGCGGTTAGCCTCAATACGTGGGTTGTTCAGGATTTCCATCAGCTTCTTCTTGAGTTGCTGACGGAGGGTGTCGCCGAGTTTCTGCCATTCCTTCAATGCACGCGCATCAAAATCAAGGCTATAGGTCATCCAAAGAAACCCTCACGCGTTGAGGCGACGCAAGGCGCTCACGTACGGTCGCCATCAAGGCTTCATCCTCTTCAGTCATGAGGACAGGCTTAAATGGCAACTGGCCGCGTTCGGCAACATATTGCAACGCCTGACGTATCAGTTCGGAAGGGGTGACACCGAGTTTCTCCAGCTCAAGGTAGGCGCGAGCTTTCAGGTCGTCATCGATACGGATGTTGATAGATGCCAAGGGATAGCTCCTTGTGTAATGACGTTGGTCATTACATTGGGGCAATCGGGTTTCATTGGCAAGTCTGTCTGGACATACGGCAGTCGCTCTCATCTGTTGATCCTACTTCTTGGCCGGCGGCTTTGCCGGGCGCTTTTTATCGGTTTCCTTCACCGTTTCCCTTGGTCTTTTCTTCGCCTCTTGCTCGGTTACGTATTCACCTGTGACCGCATCGCGATATCTCGTTGGCATATCAGCATCCTTGACAGTATGTCGCCACGGCGGCGACCTTTTTGAGGCTAGCTTGCAGGCTTATGCACACAAGGTTCCTCGCCGGAATTCTGGTTACCAAGCTTTTCCGAAACAGGTGCTTACGTTGTGCCGGTTCGACAGTTTTCCAGCAGGGTTGCGTTGACTGGGGCAGGACGCTAACCTTTCGCCGTCGCCCTCATGGCGACCGGTTTTGACAGACTGATTTACAGGTGTACGACCTCCATGCGATTACAGGCTTTTCTGCTGTGACGTCGTTTTATGGCGGCTGTGCGTGGGGCATCTTCGGGTGCGCCGGGTCCTGTATACCGGTCTGTCAACCCGCGCATAGCTGCCACCTGATTCTGTTTGACAGCGGGATGTGGCAGCTCCCATTGCATACAGGAGCTACACAATGAGCAATCTCGATTCTGACTCCGAATTTTCCCCTCGGAAAATCTTCCATGTAGGTGCAGATGTTGGCACCGAAGAAGCCCTCACAAACGCCACCGAAATCCTCTCATCCGCCCTTCAAACCGCCTACCAATGCGCCGAAGATCCACACAGCACGCAGTCGCCCGTGATCATGGCCCTGGCTCAATTGATCGAGAACGCGCAAGCCTTGGTGGACGCCGTACTCGAGCGTGATTTCCCCACGGCCAAATAAATACCTGCTCCCTGAAACGAAAAAAGCCTGCTGAACTCAACGCTCAGCAGGCTTTTTTGCGCATACAACCCGGTCAGGCAGGCTGTGCCACCAGGTTATTACTGACCTTGCGCCCCAACACCAGCACGGTCGCAAACCCGAACCCCACCAACACCGTGGCCAGGCTCAACAACACCGAGCTGCCCATCTGGTCGACGATGCGCCCGCCAAAGAACGAACCCAGGGCGATGATCACCTGAAACAGCGCCACAAACAGTGGCATTCCGCGCTCTACATCCTTGGGCGCCACCACAAACATCCAGATACTGGCGCAGGCTGGGAAGGCGCCGAAGGCGAAACCCCAGAGTGCGATCAGCATCGAGGCGCCGGAAAGGCCGGTGGCGAAGTAGGGGAACAGTGCTGTGCTGGTGCCAATCATCAGTGCAACCAGCAGCAGGGTGTGACGCACACTGCGGTTAGCGGCGAAACCGGCAAAAACATTGCCCATTACCCCGGCTACGCCATAGAGCAGCAGCAATGAACCAATTGTCGGGCCGTCAAAGCCGGAGCTGTTTTTGAAGAAGGGCGCGACATAGGTATACGCAGCAAAGTGCGCCAGGCCGATCAGCAATACAGCGATCAAGCCGACTCGCGCCTGTGGGTTGATAAACAACGCGGGCAAGTCACGAATCTCAATGGCCTTTTCCGGGGTCAGTCGCGGTAGCAGGAAGATCTGCGCCAGCAGCACCGGAATGCCCACCAACGCAGTAACCAGGAAGGTCATGCGCCAGCCCATCAGTCCACTGAGCCAGGTACCCACAGGCACGCCCAGAACGGTGGCCAGGGTCACGCCCATCATGATGATCGAGGTGGCTTTCGCAACTCCCACGCCTTTGGGCGCCAGCCGCCCGCTGAGGGCAATGGCCGTGGCCCAGAAGCCGCCGATGCTGATGCCGAGCAATACACGGCCGAACAGCAGCAGGCTGAAATCGGTGGCGAAGGCCACCACCGAGTTGGCGATGATCATCACCAGTGTCAGGCCAATCAGCAGATAGCGACGGTCCATGGCGCCAATGCTGACCGACAGAAACGGCGCGGCGAGGGCGGCCATGATGCCGGGCAATGTGACCATCAATCCGGCGTGACCGGCACTGATGCCCAGGTCGCTGGCAACGTCGTTGAGTACGCCCACCGGCAGGAATTCACTGGTCACCAGGGCGAAGGCACCCACGGCGACCGAAAGAATCGCCAGCCACTGCTGTTTGACGCTTTGTTGATTATGTTCGGGAAGCCCGCTAGGGGCCTGGCTCGCGCTTGGCATGGGATTGGGTTCCGGGAGGATGTCGCCTGAAGCCAGGCGGGGAGGGAATTTGGAGCGATTATAGGAATCAGTGGCGGCAATCGTTCAGGCGCTCGTTTCGATAGTAATCATCAGTGGTATCGATGTGAGATTTTAAAGAGCCTTAAATCTGCCGTACAAACGAAAAAGCCCGTCGCTGAGTCAGCTCCGAGCTTTTCCGGTTATGACGATGTTTAAGGCGCAGCAGTGGAGTCTTATTTTAGCTAGCCAACGCATTCAGTACATGGACTGGGTCATTATGGATAGCTTTCAACAATGCCTTTGCTGGTCCGGTAGGTTCACGACGACCCTGCTCCCAGTTACGTAATGTGCCAAGTTGCACATCAATCAGCGCTGCGAATTTAGCCTGGGTCAGCCCTGTCGCCTTACGGATCTCTTTGACTCGCATTGAATCAACATGGAATTCACGAGAAGGTTCGCGTTCTCCGCGCAGGATCTCGTTCATCTCTTGAACGCTTTCCATCAATTCATCAAAAAATCTGCTCATAGCTATCTCCAGTGCTCAATCGCAGCCTTCAGTGACTTGCGCTCGTCGGCAGTCAAGTCCTGCTGTTCATTTTTGGGATAGATCATCAGTAGAACAATCTGTGATGCCGAGACGAAGTGGTAATAGATCACCCGCGCCCCGCCTCGTTTGCCATGGCCCTTGGCTGCTACTCGTATCTTGCGAACTCCACCCGTACCCTCGATTACATCGCCAGCAGAAGGGTTGACTACCAACACGTTCTGAAGAGCCGTGTAGGCATCCTCGTCGATCAATTCTTTAACGCGACGGGTGAAGACTGACGTCTCTATGAAAATCATCGCTAATGTACGCCATTGGCTTAGTTGACTGCAATCCTAGCCGTGCGTGCTTCGACGTGCATCCAGTGAGTTGTAACTGCTTTTTGACACGCAGGATGTGGCCAATTATACGTCGGCCAACCGCCCCATAAGACACTCAATAAACACCCCCTCCGCCCGACTCATCTTCTGCTCGCGATTCCACAACAGGTGAATATCCACATCCGCAATCCCCTCATCCGGCGGCAACCGCCACAGCAGCCCGTTTTTCACATCGTCCGCCACCACATGAGTCGGTAAGCAACCCAAACCAAACCCGGCAATCACCAAACGCCGCACTTCTTCCAGGCTGGAGGATGACGCCACGATCCGCCCACCGAAGCCTTGCTGATCACGGAAAATCGTCAGCGGCGAGAGCATCCCGCCAATCTGGTCGCTGGTAAAACTCACGAAGTTTTCCGACTGCAAATCCCCCTCGGCCAGGTTTGTGCGCCCGAACAATGGGTGATGTTTTCCGCAAAAGAACGCGTAGCGCTGACGCAGAAACAGGTGCTGTTCCAGGCGCGGCTGAGGCCGACGATTGAGGCTCAACCCCAGGGTCGCGGTTTTTTCCAGCAGGGCGGCGACGATGTCGGAGCTGCGCATCACTTCGACTTCCAGATCGACCCGCGGATGTTCGCGATGAAAGCTGGCGAGAAAGTCATCGAAAGTGTCGGAATTAATCCGGCTGATCATCAGCAAGCGCACTTTGCCGATCACTTCATCGCCGGGCTTTTGCAGGGCGTTGCTCATTTGCGAAACCTGGCCGTACATCTCGCCGGCAATCGCGAAAATCTGTTCACCTGCCTCGGTGAGCACGAAGCGCGGGCCGCGACGTACGATGAGCTGGCAATCCAGCTGTTCCTCCAGGCGCTTGAGCGCCTGGCTGATGGCCGGTTGCGTCAGGTGCAGGCGCGCTGCGGCGCGGCTGATGCTCAGTTCCTGGCCGATCACGCGGAAGGTGCGCAGCAGGTTCCAGTCCAGGCGGTCGTTGAGCAGGGGGTGAATATCGCGGCGGGATTCGGGCATGGTGTCGCTCGATAATAAGCAGTATTTATAATCAAGATAATAAATAGAAAATTTACTAATCATAGCCCCAGGCCGAAAAATCGGGCTCAACAAGCGCCATCAGAGCGCACCGGTTCGACCTTCTCCTGCCAAAAAAATAACCAAAGGAGCCAGCCCCATGAAGCCTTCCGCTTCGCCGCAGCCTCGCCGTGCCGCGGCCGCCGCTTTTATCGGCACCATGATCGAGTGGTACGACTTTTACATCTATGCCACCGCTGCGGCGCTGGTGTTCGGTCAGCTGTTTTTCCCCTCCGACGATAAATTGTTCAGCACCATGGCTGCGTTCGGCACCTTCGCCGTGGGCTTCTTTGCGCGGCCGTTGGGCGGCATTGTGTTTGGCCATATCGGCGACCGCATCGGCCGCAGGAAATCCCTGGTGATCACCCTCGTGATGATGGGCGTGGTCACGGTGTGCATCGGCCTGTTGCCGACCTATGCGCAGATCGGCGCCGCAGCACCGGTGCTGCTGATACTGCTGCGGGTAGTGCAGGGCATTGCAGTGGGCGGTGAGTGGGGCGGGGCGGTGTTGATGGCCGGAGAACATGCGCCAAAGGGGCGGCGTAACTTCTTTGCATCCTTCGCGCAATTGGGCAGCCCGGCCGGTTTGATTCTTTCCCTGCTGGCGTTCAGTGCGGTGACCCGCTTACCGGAAGAAGACCTGCTCAGTTGGGGCTGGCGCCTGCCGTTCCTGGCCAGTGCCTTGCTGTTGGTCGTCGGCCTGGCGATTCGCCTGGGTGTAAATGAGTCGCCGGAGTTCCTCGAAGACAAGGCCCAGGCGGAAAAAGCGCGGGCGATCAAGAAGGACCAAGCCCCCGTGCTGGAAGTGCTGAAGACCGCATGGCGTCCACTGTTGTTGTGCATTGGCGCCAACACATTGGGGATTGCCGGCGTGTATTTCACCAACACCTTCATGATTGCCTACAGCACTCAGCAACTGAACCTGCCGCGCTCGCTGATTCTGGAATGCCTGTTCTTCGTCGCCATTATCCAGTTCTGCGTTCAGCCACTGGCCGCCTGGGTGGCAGAGAAGGTCGGCGCTACACGGTTCCTGTGCGCCATGTGCGTACTGGCAATGGCGTCGCCGTACCCCATGTTTGTGCTGGTCAGCAGCGGCCAGGCGCCCTTGATCATCCTCGGCATTGCCCTGGCGGTGGTGTGCATGGCGTCGTTCTATGCCGTCATCGCAGGCTTTGTCAGCGGCCTGTTTGAAACCCGTGTGCGCTACACCGCGATCTCTCTGGCTTACCAGGTATGCGGCGCATTGGCCGGCGGCCTGACACCGTTGATCGGCACCTGGCTGGCCCATCAATACCTGGGCCAATGGTGGCCGATGGCAGTGTTTTACAGCGTGATCGCGGCGGTCTCGTTGGTGTGCGTCCTGGCCTTGTCCCGCCGCCACGCCACGGCTCACCGCCTGGAAATGGCACACAGTTGAGGAAGTCAGCAATGTTGAAGATCAATGGCGAGCGCCTGTGGCATAGCTTGATGGCCATGGCCGAGATCGGCGCGACTGCACGCGGTGGCAGCTGCCGCCTGGCGTTGAGCGCCGAAGACAAGGCCGGTCGCGAGCTGTTCAGCCACTGGTGTACAGCGGCTGGCCTGACGTTGAGCGTGGATGCCATCGGCAATCTGTTCGCCCGTCGTGCGGGTACCGACAATGACGCCGCGCCGGTGATGATCGGCAGCCATCTCGATACCCAGCCCGAAGGCGGGCGCTTCGATGGCGTGTACGGCGTATTGGCTGGCCTGGAGGTGATCCGCAGCCTCGACGACCACGGCATCCAGACGCGCAAACCCCTGGAAATTGCGGTGTGGACCAACGAAGAAGGCGCGCGTTTCACCCCGGCGATGCTGGGCTCGGCGGTCTTCACCGGTGCCCTCGCGCTGGACAAGGCGCTGGCGACCACCGACGGTGATGGCGTCAGCGTGGCCGAGGCGTTGCGCACCACCGGTTATAACGGCGAGCGTGCATTGGGTGGGGCAGTGGATGCGTATTTCGAAGCGCATATCGAGCAAGGCCCGATCCTGGAAGACAACGCCAACAGTATCGGCGTGGTGACCGGCGGCCAGGCGATTCGCTGGCTCGATGTGCGGGTCGAAGGCATGGCTGCCCATGCGGGCACCACGCCGATGGCACTGCGCAAAGATGCGTTGTACGGCGCTGCAAAAATGATCCAGGCCCTGGAAAACCTCGCTGCCGATTTTGCCCCGCATGGCCTGACCACTGTGGGTGAATTGAGCATCGCCAAGTCGTCGCGCAACACCATTCCCGGTGTGCTCGACTTTACTGTCGATCTGCGCCATCACCGCGACGCCGATATCGACGCTATGGAGCAACAAGTGCGCGCACGCCTGCAGGCGATTGCCGACAACCGTGGCCTCAGCGTGACTATCACACCGCACTGGATCAGCCCGGCCACGCCGTTCGATGCTGAGTGCGTGGCCTGCGTACAAGCGTCGGTGGATGCTCTGGGCTACAGCCAGCAGACCATCATCAGCGGTGCCGGCCACGATGCTATCCACCTGGCGCGCTATTGCCCGACTGCGATGATCTTCATCCCCTGTGTCGGTGGCCTGAGCCACAACGAAGCCGAAGATGTCTTGCCTGAAGACGTGCGCCAGGGCACAGATGTATTGCTCAACGCCGTGTTGAAACGCGCCGGCCAGGTTCATTTCTAAAGGCTGACGCCGTGCCCATGTGGGAGCTGGCTTGCCTGCGATAGCGGTGAAGCAGGCAGTACATTGTGCTCTGACCGTGCGCAATCGCAGGCAAGCCAGCTCCCACAGGTTCTGTGTTTATCCAGGAGCATCCTATGAATACGTTTTTCCATCCCGAACAACTGCTGCATCACCCACGCAGCTACTATTCTCGTGGCCAGATGCGCACGCCACAGGAGGTCCCCGAGCGTGCGCGCAACCTGCTGCTGGCTGCGCAAACCCTGGGCTTTGATATCCAGCAACCAAGCGACTACGGTATGGAACCGCTGCTCGCCGTGCATGGCGCGGCCTACCTGGGTTTTCTTCAAGAGGCTCACCAGCGCTGGAAGGAAATTCCTGAAGACTGGGGCGACGAAGTCATGTCCAACATCTTCGTGCGCGAGCCCAACGCCCTGCGCGGCATTCTGGCCCAGGCGGCACGTTACCTGGCAGATGGCAGTTGCCCGATCGGTGAACTGACCTGGCGCTCGGCGTATTGGTCAGCCCAAAGCGCCGTCGCCGCTGCCAAGGCGATCCTCGATGGCGCACCTGCCGCCTACGCCTTGTGCCGACCACCGGGGCATCACGCCCGCTTCGATGCGGCGGGTGGTTTCTGTTACATCAATAATGCGGCGGTGGCTGCGCAAGCGTTACGCCAAGGCTTCCAGCGCGTCGCGGTGCTCGATACCGACATGCACCACGGCCAAGGCATCCAGGAGATTTTCTACCAGCGCGATGACGTGCTCTACACGTCGATCCATGGCGATCCCACCAACTTCTATCCCGGGGTGGCGGGCTTTGCCGAAGAAAGAGGCGATGGTGCAGGCTCAGGGTTCAACCTCAACCTGCCCATGCCCCACGGTGCCAGCGAAGCGCTGTTTTTCGACAAGCTGGAGCTGGCCCTGGCAGCGGTGAAGGATTTCTCGGCGGATGTGCTGGTGTTGTCACTGGGCTTTGATATTTACGAGTTGGACCCGCAAAGCAAAGTCGCGGTGACGCGGGAAGGCTTTGCGCGGTTGGGCGAGTGCATTCGAGGGCTGGGGTTGCCATGCTTGATCGTGCAGGAAGGGGGTTATCACTTGGAGACGCTGGACAGTAACGCGCAGGCGTTTTTCAGTGCGCCAGCGGCGTGGGAGAAATTATCAGTCGATTAAGCGCTAAAAGCCTGCCGATCAGTTTTCAGCAGGCTTTTCGTCAATCAATGAGCAGTCGTTCCCCTCACCCTGGAACAGCGCCGCGTAGTTTTGCCCGCCATAAAATACCCCCACTATCGACACCGTTTCGCAATCAGGCCTCACCCTGAACGCGATGATGGTGCTGCGACGATAGTGCGTGATGCGCAAGCCTGTAAGCAGGTCGTCACGGCGCGTGCCACGCAAGGGGAACAGGGCGAGGTTTTCACAGTAGCTGACGAGATTGTCGATAAAGCGCGTCGCTACCAAGGGGGAGCCGGCATCGCAGATGTAATCCTCAAGGGCATTGAGTTGCGTCAGGACTTCAGGCGAAAAAACCACCGAGTAGCTCACGCGTTCCCGATGCCTTTGCGTTGACGCCTGGCTGCCATATGCTCGCGAACCTGTTCTGCAGATAACCCGAGCTCAGGCTGTGCCTCAAGAGCGGTCGCTGCCGGGATGACTTCGTCCCTCAGCCAGTCTTCCATGGCACGGTCACGTGCCAGCAGCACCCGCAATCCGTCGCGAATCACTTCGCTTTCGCTGGCATATTCGCCTGCAGCCACCTTGGCTTTGACCAGGGCCGCCATTTCAAGGGGCAAGGTGATGCTCATTTGCTGGGTTGAGCGCATTGGGATGTCCGCCAGAAGTGAGTAGGATTCAATCCTACTTGACCATTGGCGCGATGCAAGAAGCAACTGATCAATGCCGATATCCGGCGTCTCGTCGTCCATCCAGAAGGGGTAGGTTTGCATGGGGTGTCGCGTCTCCAGTTGTGTAGGTCAGGCCGCAAGTATTGACCCGTTTTGGCGATCGCGTGGCCGCAGGTGGCCGATAAGCTGCTGAAATGTATGACTTGATATCTGTAACAGGATTATCTCGATAAAGCCGCCCCGGCTCGCATGGCATCCCATCGGCTCCCATACGATAATGCTCGTCACCCCGACCACTTTGGCCCGCCTCCCGTGATCATCAATTTCGACCTCAACGACCTCCAAGCCTTCCGCGCCGTGGTAGACAAGGGCAGTTTCCGTGGCGCCGCCGAGGCCATCCGTATCTCGCAGCCGGCCCTCAGCCGACGCATCGAGAAGCTTGAATCCGCCCTGGATGTAAAGCTGTTCGAACGCACCACACGGCGGGTCAGTCTGACCATGGTCGGTCGCGCCTTCTTGCCCCAGGTGGAGCGAATGCTCGACGATCTTGACATCGCCTTGATGGGCATCAGCAACGTCGCGTCCACACGCATGGGCAACGTCACCATCGCCTGTGTGCCGTCTACCGCGTATTACTTCATGCCCCACGTGATCTCCGAATTCCACAAGCTGTATCCGAAGATTCGCCTGCGGGTGCTCGATGCCAGTGCTGGTGAGGTGAGCAATGCGGTGGCAAGCGGTGAAGCGGATTTCGGCGTGAGCTTCAGCGGTAGCCTGGCCGACGAGGTCGAGTTCGAGCTGTTGCTGCAGGAGCGTTATGTGCTTGCCTGTCGGCGTGACCATCCGTTGGCCACGCGTGAGAGCGTGACCTGGACCGAGGCCTATGAACACGACTACATCAGCGTGGACAAAACCTCGGGCAACCGCTTCCTGCTCGACCAGGCGCTGCGTGGCGTGCGGGTGAAAAAGCCGAGTATCTGCGAGACCCATCACGTGACCACCATGATCGGGCTGGTGGAGGCGGGGCTGGGCGTGGCGATGGTGCCGTCGATTGCGATGCCGGCGTGCGAGCACCCGATTCTGGTGAGTGTGCCGCTGGTAGAGCCGCAGGTGATGCGCAATGTGGGCTTGATCAAGCGCCGCGGGCGGACACTGCCGCCTGCGGCGCTGGAGTTGGAGCGATTGGTGCGGGAGATGCCGTTTCGGTCAGCGTGACACCGAGTCCAGGCCGGTGGATTGCACCGCCGGTTGAGCTTCGGGCGAGGCCATGAACTCCAGCAGCGCCTTGGCTTCGTCCGGGTGTTCGGCGTTGACCGGAATGCCCGCCGCAAAGCGTGTCACCGATTGCACGTTTTCCGGGATCTTGCCGACAAACGTCACACCCTTGACCGGCAACAATTCAGCCACCTGTTGCAAGCCCACTTCGTAGTCACCCTTGGCCACCTGCTCGCCCACCGGCACGCGTTCGATCATGGTGCCTTTGGCCGGCATACCGAGTTTCTTGAACAACTCTTTCTCGACGTACACACCGCTGGCGCTGTCCGAATACGCCACGGATTTGGCTTTGCTCAGCACGGCCTTGAGTTCGGCGTCGGTATTGATCGCAGGTTTTTGCGCGCCTTCCTTCACCACCAGGCCAATGCGCGAATCGGCCAGTTCCACGCGGGACGCGGGGTCGACCTTGCCTTGCTTGATCAGCTCATCCAGGGCGTAGCCGACCATGATCACCACGTCGGCGTGCTCGCCGCGGGCCAGGCGGTTGGGAATCGCTTCCGGCGCCTTGCCCATGGACGGGCCGAGAATGGTGTCGAGGGTGTCACCGCTTTGCGTGGCGTATTGCGGGCCAAGCAGTTTATAGGCGGCGGTGAAGCCACCAGAGGTCATCACCTTGAGCTCTTCGGCCTGGGCCGTCAGCGCCAGGGCGCCGAGGACGACGGCAGTGAGGGATTTGAACAAAGGCTTCATTGCACCGCCTCCTGCATGACTTGGCCACGGGTATTGGCGTGGCGATACAACGCCAGGGTTGAACACAGCGCACACAGTGCGGCGAACATCATCCAATAGGCGGGAGATGCCTTGTCTTCAGTGATGTGGATGAACCAGGTGGAAATCGCCGGCGTGAAGCCACCGAAGACTGCAGTCGCCAGGCTGTAAGCCAGGGAGAAACCCGCCACGCGCACTTCCACCGGCATGATTTCGGTCAGCGCCGGGATCATTGCGCCGTTGTACAGGCCGTAGAGGAAGGAGAACCACAACAGGGTTTCCAGCATGTGCGCAAAGCTTGGCGCGTTGACCACGTAGGACAGCGCTGGATAAGCAGTAAGAACAGTCAGCACGGTCATGGCGATCAGTACCGGTTTGCGGCCGAAGCGATCACTGAGGATGCCGCCGATCGGCAGCCAGAAAAAGTTCGACACCGCCACCAGCAAGGTCACCAGCAGGGCATCGGAAGTGCTCAGTTGCAGTACGGTCTTGCCGAAGGTCGGTGCGTACACAGTGATCAGGTAGAACGCGGTGGTGGTCATGGCCACCATCAACATGCCGCCGATGACTACGGTCCAGTTCTTCACCAGGGTCGCCATCACTTCACGCATGGTCGGGCGATGCTTGCGGTTGGCAAACTCTTCGGTTTCCTGCAGGTTGCGACGCAGCACAAAGATAAACGGAATGATCACGCAACCTACGGCAAATGGAATACGCCAGCCCCAATCGGCCACCACTGCCGGTTCCATCCACACGTTCAAGCCATAACCCAGCGCGGCGGCGACCACGATGGAGATCTGCTGGCTGCCCGACTGCCAGCTGGTGTAGAACCCTTTGCGGCCCGGCGTAGCCATTTCAGACAGGTAAACCGAGACGCCGCCCAATTCCGCACCGGCCGAGAAGCCTTGCAGCAGGCGGCCCAGCAGCACCAGCAGCGGCGCCCATAGGCCAATGGTGTGATAACTGGGCACCAGCACGATCAACAGCGTGCCGCTGGCCATGATCGACAAGGTCACGATCAAACCTTTGCGACGGCCCACGTCATCGATATAGGCACCCAGAATGATTGCACCCAGTGGTCGCATCAGGAAGCCCGCGCCGAACACGGCGAAGGTCATCATTAATGACGCAAACTCATTAGCGGCCGGGAAGAACGCGGCGGCGATATAGGTCGCGTAGAACCCGAACAGAAAGAAGTCGAACTGTTCAAGGAAGTTGCCCGAAGTAACGCGCAGTACAGCGCCTACTTTCGAGCTGGCAGGGGCGGGCCGGGAAGGGCTAGTCATGATTTTGTGTCTCCAGCGTTCTTTTTAAAGTGCTTGTTTCGCTTAAGACTGGGGATAGTGGCTGACACATTTAGAAATGATAAGTGACAAATATGGATGCATTGATGTGTTTTGGCTATCAGTCAAAACGGCCATCCGATTTTTCAGACCTGTTCTATGCTTGAGCTTGTGTCCAATTCTTACGGATGGGAGGTGGCTATGGGCAACGAACACCAGCAGCACAATGAGCCAGAACGTGATCATCATCGGCGGCAGCCAGAGGAAGAAAAACCGCAAACCTGGAAGCACCCCGACGACGGCACGGAGCTTTCCGAACGGGACCAGGAGCGCCCGCTGAAACCCTGACTTCAAGTCCAATACAATCCAACTGTGGGAGTGGGATAGGCCGTTCCCACAGTTGTTTTGTGAGGCTTACATAACCTTCAAGCGCTGATTTATCGTCTCCAAACCGCCTGATGAACAGCGCGCACATAGACGCAGCCCCGTGGCCTTTCTAAACTGCGGCTTGTCTTGGGGAAAGGGGCGGGCGCCGATGAATCGCAATGAACTACGCAAGGCCGACATCAACCTGATGGTGGTCTTCGAAGCGTTGATGCTTGAGCGCAATGTGACGCGGGTGGCGGAGAAGCTGTTTCTCGGCCAGCCCACCATCAGTTCGGCCCTCAACCGCCTGCGCACCCTGTTCAACGACCCGTTGTTCATTCGTGTCGGCCATCGCATGGAGCCCACGGCCCGTGCCGAGGAAATCATCCAGCACCTGTCGCCGGCCCTGGATTCCTTGTCATCGGCCCTGAGCCTGACCCATGACTTTGATCCGTCCATCAGTACCATGACCTTTCGCATCGGCCTGTCCGATGACGTCGAGTTCGGCCTGCTGCCACCGTTGCTGCGTGCCTTGCGCCAGGAGGCGCCGCAGGTGGTGTTCGTGGTGCAGCACGTGGATTACTGGCGTATTCCCGACTTGCTGGCGTCGGGCGATATCACCGTCGGCATCACCCAGACCCGCGGCCTGCCGGCAAATGCCAAGCGCAAGCTGTTGCGGCATATCCGCCCCTGCCTGCTGCGCGCCGATGCCTCGGACACGCCGCTGACCCTCGATGAATATTGCGCACGGCCCCATGTGCTGGTGTCCCACACTGCCAACGTGGCCGGGTTTGCCGATGAGTGGCTGGCGGAGGTGGGCCGCAAGCGCCATGTAGTGCTGTCGGTGCCGCAATACAGTTCGCTGCCGGCGTTGCTCGCCGGCACCGACATGATCGCCAGCCTGCCGGATTACACTGCCCAAGCCATGGCCGCCGGCGGCAATTTGTACTGCGAGCCGTTTCCCTTCCAGACCCCGACCCTGGATTTGTCGATGGTCTGGCTCAGCCACGTCGACACCGACCCGGCGGAGCGCTGGATGCGTTCGCGACTGGAGGCGTTCATGAGTGACAAGCTCCCGGCTCCAAGCTAAAAGCAACTGTAGAGACTGCTTGGCGCCTTCAACTTGCCGCTTGCAGCTGTTCCTCACACACCCTCACCACTTGCTCACGAAACCAGCTATTGGCGCTGTCTTGCCCATTGGTTTCCTTCCAGTGCATATCCAGGGTGAACCCCGGCAAACCGTTGGGTGCTTCGCACACACCGAACCCCGGTGCCGGCGCCAGCAACTTTTGCACGCGACGCGGCAGGGTGACGATGAAGTCGGTGCCGGTAATCATCTTCAACGCTGCGCTGTAGCTATTGGCCCGCGCGATCACCTGG
The DNA here is from genome assembly GCF_023127895.1 of Pseudomonas sp. NCIMB 10586. NCBI lineage: Bacteria > Pseudomonadati > Pseudomonadota > Gammaproteobacteria > Pseudomonadales > Pseudomonadaceae > Pseudomonas > Pseudomonas sp. NCIMB 10586. The sequence goes on along the minus strand of NZ_SPKQ01000042.1, from coordinate 184,352 downwards.
CGCTTGCGCGCCTGACGTGCGAGCCAGCCGTCGATCATGTTGGTGTCGGAGGACCATGGCGTGGGGAATATGTGACGCCGCTCGACGAAAGATTGCAGGCTGAACGCCGGCTCCCTGGGCGCCGAGCGCTGGTCGAACACGCAAACCAGGTCATCCTCCAGCAGCATCTGGGTCTTGAAGTCTTTATGGGTGCGATGAAAGTGTGGGCCGAAGCAGATCACCAGGTCGAGGCGGCCTTCACGCAGGTCATCGACGGGAATGTCGGTTTCCAGCTTCTGCACATTGACGATCACCGGCAGGTCGGCATGGTCGAAGTGCTTCAACAGCCGTGGCAGGATCAGTTGCTCGAAGTATTCCGGGGCGCACACATTGAAGGTCACCGCCTGTTGGGTCGGGTCAAAGGCCTGGCCACCGGCGTGACACAGGTTGATGCTTTCCAGGATCTTCTGCACATGCCCGTACATGGTGGTGGCCTTGTACGTCGGACGCATACCGGCCCGTGTGTTGATAAACAGCTCATCCTCAAAGCTGGTGCGCAACTTCTTCAGGCTGTAGCTCACCGTGGACTGGCTGACGAACAGCGTTTCGGACACATCAGTAACGCTGCTCTGGTCGTAGACGGCGATAAACACCATCAAATCCTGCATATCGAGCTTTCTGAGCGAGTTACTGTTTAGCATCGGTTTCGTCCGTAAACCCTTTGTACCGAACTCAGTACAAGACTGGGCAAAATGTTAACGGAACGCTCGTACCAATAGAAAGCTCTGTAGGACTCGTCAATGTTTCGTGTGGGACAAATACTGTTTGTAATACGACGTCAGCGGATATGTCGTACGTAATGCCGGGGGTTGAAGCGCAGGACCATCAGCAGCATCACCACAGTCACCGCGGTCAGCGACCACCAGGCTCCTTCAAAGCTGCCCAATTGATCGCGGATCACTCCGGCAATCAAGGGCGACACGCCGGCAATCAGGTAACCGATGCCCTGTACAAATGCGGTAAGGCTACCGGCGCGCCGTGGGTTGTCGAGATGGTCGAGGGACACAATCAGGCTCATGGGAAACAACCCGCCGATACCCAGGCCGAGCAGGCAAGGCCATAGCAGGCTCCAGTGTTGCGGGCTGAGGATCAGGCCGCAGAACCCGAGGATGATCAGCACCAGCAGCACCGCGATCACGCCGCGTTTATCCTGGCGTCGGTTGGCGATGGCCGGAGTGACCAGGCCGGAGATCACCTCCATGGCGGTCAGCAAGCCCAGCAGCAAGCCGGCATTCTGCTCGCTCCAGCCCTGTTCGACGTAGTACGGCGCCAGCCACGCCAATACACAGGTATAGGACGCCGTGCCCAGGCCAAAAAAGATCGCCAGCAACCAGGCGCGGCGATTGCTGAAAAATGATTCCCGAATGCTCGATTCTGCTTGAGGCAAGGGTGGCAGAGCCGAACGCTGGGCATACCAGAACACCAGCGCCAACAGCGCCAGTACCGCCCAGATCGCCAGGCCGATGCGCCAACTGCCGGTGCGCACTTGCACCAAGGGTGAGAGTGATGCCGCCAGCGCAGCGCCGCCCATGATCGCAGTCACATACAGGCCCATGAACAGCGAAACGTCAGCGCTGAATCGCGACTTGATCAGCGTCGGCATCAACGCCTGAATCAGCGCGATGCCGACCCCTGCGGCAATCGCGCTGACGATCAGCTCCAGCGCCGAATCCAGCAACAGCCGCGATAAGGTCGCCAGCCCAATCACCAGCAGCGACAGCATAATGCTGCGATGTTCGCCCAGGCGCTTGGCCAGGCCCATGCCAACAAACATCGCCAGGCCCATGGCCATGACCGGCAACATGGTCAGTAACGCGGCGCTGCTGAAACTCAACGGCACATCCACGCGAATCGACGATAACAACGGCCCCACAGCCGCCATCGACGGTCGCAGGTTAAGGGCGACCAGCACCACGCTGATCATCAGCCATACGGCGGTGGTGGGTTTTGCGTGAACGTTTTCCATGGGCCTGCCTTGTTCGAACAAGGGCGAATCAGGCCATGCAGGGGCAAGTGGGGCAAATCAGAAAGTCGCTGGGGCTATCTAAAAATTGCGGATAACTGACAGATCGCCCCTCTCACAGGGGAAAACCAGAGTCACATAGAGCGAGTTCCAGGCTTGGTCGACTCCCACCGCCCTTGGTCGATTTCAATCAGCGTCGGCCCCTGGCGATCAGCTGCGGCGCGCAGTGCCGAGCGCAGATGCTCGATGCCTTCGATGCTCTCTGCCGCGCAGCCCAGGGCCTTGGCCACGCCAATAAAGTCCGGGGTGTAAATGTCTACACCCACAGGCTCGATGGCCCGATTGAGCATGTATTTCTTGATCTCCTCATAGCCCTGGTTATTCCACAACAGCACGATCACCGTTGTGCGGGCTTCCACGGCGCTGGCCAGTTCCGGCAGGGTGAATTGCAGGCCACCGTCGCCGATCAGGCACACCACCGGTTGTTCATCGCCGCGCGCCAGCCAGGCGCCGATGGCGGCGGGCAGGGCATAGCCCAGGGTGCCGTAGCCGGTGGATGAATTGAACCAGTGACGTGGTCGGTCGAGGTTCAGGGTCAGGTTGGCGCTGTACACCGGTTGGGTGGAGTCGCCCACCAGCACGGCGCCGGGCAGTGCTTCCAGGACGGTGTTGAGAAGCCGCGTGTGTGCACGGGTGGCAGCGTCCCAAGTGGGCTCCAGCTCGGCCCACAAACGTGCGACGCGAACTGCGCCCCAATCGGTATTGCGCGGCGCCAGTGACTGGCGGTCCAGTTCGGTGAGCAGCGCCCGGGCGGCGATTTTCGCGTCGGCCACCAGAGCCACCTCGGGTGGGTAGTTGCGTACGGTCTGATCCGGGTCGATATCAATGCGCAGCAACGTACCGGGAATCTTGAAGCCGCCAGCGAAGGTCACGTCGTAATCGGTTTCCGCCAGTTCCGTGCCGATGGCCAGTACCACATCGGCCTCGGCGACCAGGGCGCGGGTGGCCGCCAGGGTCTGGGTCGAGCCGATCAACAACGAGTGTGCGGCAGGCAGCAGGCCTTTGGCATTGATGGTCAGGGCCACGGGCGCGCCGAGGGTTTCGGCCAGGCGGGTCAACTCGGGCGCCGCATCGATGGCGCCGCCACCGGCCAGAATCAGCGGGCGTTGGGCGGTGGCGAGCAAGCGGCTCATGTGCTCGATCGCCGCCGGTGCCGCTCCGGCGCGGGCCACGCTGACCGGCTGGCTGCCCAGCAGAGCGTCGGCATTCTCCACCAGCACATCCAACGGAATCTCGATATGCACCGGGCGCGGCCGCCCGGCCTGAAACAGTGCAAACGCCCGTGCCAGCACGCCGGGCAACTCGTGGGCCGACATCAAGGTATGGGAAAACGCCGCCACGCCGGCCACCAGTGCGCTCTGATTCGGCAACTCATGCAACTTGCCACGCCCGCCGCCCAACTGGCTGCGCGCCTGCACACTGGAAATCACCAGCATCGGGATCGAATCGGCATAGGCCTGGCCCATGGCCGTGGTGATATTGGTCATGCCCGGGCCGGTAATGATGAAACACACACCAGGCTTGCCGCAGGTGCGCGCGTAGCCGTCGGCCATAAACCCGGCGCCCTGTTCGTGGCGCGGGGTGACGTGACGGATGCCGGAGCGCGCCAAACCACGGTACAGCTCCACGGTATGCACACCGGGGATGCCGAACACATGATCGACACCGTAGCCTTTCAGGAGGTGGACCAATACTTCGCCGCAGGTTGCCATGCCGGTCGCTCTTGTTATGGATTGAAGGCGCTATTGGACCGGCTGGCCGGTAGCGGCAACAATCGATAAAAAGTCATACTCGCCATGTCCTCACGTCATGGCTGCGCCCTAATGAAACGCCTTCCACCGTTACCCGCATTGCACACCTTCTGGGTCACGGCCCAATGCTGCAACTTCACCCGCGCCGCCGAGCAACTGCACATCACCCAGGGGGCGGTGAGCCGCCAGATCGCGGGGTTGGAACGGCATTTGGGCTATGGGTTGTTTGTGCGCCAGGCGCGGGGCTTGAGCCTGACCGAGGAAGGTCGCGAGTGGGCGCTGCGGGTGCAGCAGGTGTTCGGCGTGATCGGTGAGGCCGTGGAGCAAATCGGCAGTCGCCGCGAGGTTTTGCAGCTCAAGGCGTCCACCTGTGTGATGCGCTGGCTACTGCCACGCGTGCTGCAATGGCAAAGGGAGCGCCCGGATGTACCGGTGGAACTGACCACCACCGTGGCCTACACCGTGGATTTTCGTCGCGAGCCATTTGATGCGGCGGTGATCTATGCGCCCATCGCCGAGCAGTCCGAGCAGGCTCGGCATTTGTTCGATGAACAACTCACACCGGTCTGTGCGCCGGCCTTGCTGGACAACTTGCACACGCCAGCGGATCTGCAACACCAGGTGCTGCTGCACCCCACGCGGGATCAGCGGGATTGGGCATTGTGGTTAAAAGCGGCGGGTACGCGCCTGAGCAGTCTGAGCCAGGGGCATCATTTCGAAACGCTGGACCTGGCGATGACGGTGGCGGCACAAGGCTCGGGCGTGGCGATCGGTGATCGTGCGCTGATTGGCGAGGACCTGAAGGCGGGGCGCCTGGTGATGCCGTTTGAACTGCGGGTGCCGACAGGCATGGGCTACTTCCTGGTGTATCCGCCGCAGACAGTGCCTTCTGCCGGGTTGTTGGCCCTGATGGATTGGCTGACCAGCCAGGCACAAATGTAGGAGGGGTTTGCCCCCTCCCACATTTTTACCGCGTGGTGTCAGTAGCCAACGGTGAAGCGCTTACGCGAGTGCTTGGGTGTTTCAACCTCGTCGATCATGGCGATGGCGTAGTCGGCAAAGCTGATCGAGCTGTTACCGTCACTGCTCACCAACAGGTCATCCTGGCCCAGGCGGAATTTGCCGGTGCGCTCGGTCCCGTCGAACAGCGCCGATGGCGAGAGGAACGTCCAATCCAATTCCGTTTCCTGGCGCAGCGTTTTCAGGAAATCAGCCCCGGCACTGGCTTCGGCCTTGTACTCCGCAGGGAAACCCGGGCTATCGATGACGCGACTGCCGTCCGGTAGCAGCAACGAGCCTGCACCACCCACCACCAGCAGGCGTTTGACCCCGGCCTTTTTCACCGGGCCGATCACGGCGCTGGCGGGCAAGGTGGCAAAGTGCGCGGCGCTGATCACCACATCGCTGCCGCTGATAGCGTGTTGCAGGGCATCGGCGTCCAGGGCATCCACCTGCTTGACCGTGACGCCTGGGCGTACGCCCAGCTTGTCGGTGTTGCGAGCGATGGCGGTGACGGTATGCCCGCGGCGCAGGGCTTCTTCCAGCAGTTGGCTACCGGCACGGCCGGTGGCACCAATGATTGCGATTTTGCTCATGACGTTCTCCATCAGGGTTAGGGTTTAAAGCCGATCACCACTTCATTTCGCCCTTGGCGACTTTGGCGCTCAATTCCAGCGAGCTTTCGTCGGCGAGGGTGGGGTAACGCTGTTTCATGGCCGCAATCAGGGCGGCGGAATCCTTGGCCTTGGCGGTTTCGATGTCGAAGGCCTGGATGTAGTCGGCGGTGAATTTCACCGAGGCCAGCGATGGGGTGCCCAGGTAGTGACCAGGGATCACTGTTTTTGGCTTCAAGCCTTCAATACGCTCAAGGGTGCTCAACCAGTCTTTATGAGATTGCGCGCCCTGAGTGTCAGCCATCCACAGGTGAATGTTTTCGGCGACAACCACGCCACCGACTACAGCCTTGATCGACGGGATCCACACAAAGCTGCGATCCGGCTGCGGACCGTCCAGGCCGACCACTTCAAGCTGTTGCCCTTCAAGGGTCAGGCTGTGGCCTTGCAACACTTGCGGCACGATCGTTTTGGTCGGTTTGTCGGCGCCCATTTTCGGGCCCCAGAATGCCAGCTTGCCGGCGACGGTGGCGTTGATATGGTCGACCACCGGTTGTGGCGCCAGCACCTTGGCGTCGGGGAACGCGGCGGTCAGGGTGTCGAGGCCGAAGTAGTAGTCCGGGTCGCCATGGCTGATGTAGATGGTGGTCAGGTGCTTGCCGCTGGCGCGGATTTTCTGCACCAGTTGTTCGGCCTGGCCTTTGCCGAATTGGGCGTCCACCAGGATCGCGTCTTTGGCACCGCTGACCAGCACCGAGCTGACGGGGAAGATCGCCGCTTCGCCTGGGTTGTACACGTCCAGTTTCAGCTCAGCGGCTGCCGCGTGGGCGGCGAACGCCAGGGCGGCAGTGGCCAGGGTCAAGCGTTTGAAGGTCGAGAACATCGGGCAGCTCCTGCCATTGGTAAGGGGTGGGTAGAGCTTAGTTGCATAAAACACCACAAAAAATGCGATGCTTGGACATAGTTTGTTTCTGAAATCGGGCAGATCATGGATCGTCTTCAAGCAATGCGCGTGTTTGTCACCGTGGTGGACTTGGGCAGCCAGTCTGCCGCCGCCGATCATCTGGACCTGTCGCGCCCGGTGGTCTCGCGTTACCTGGCTGAACTGGAGGATTGGGTCGGCGCGCGCCTGCTGCACCGCACCACGCGCAAGCTCAGCCTCACTGCTGCCGGGAGCGAAACCCTGCCGCGCTGCCGGCAATTGCTGGAGCTGTGCGCTGATATGCAGGCCGCCGTCAGCGAGCCCGATGATACGCCCCGGGGCTTGTTGCGCCTGAGCGTCAGTACCTCGTTCGGCCAGGCGCAGTTGGGCGCGGCCATTGCCGAGTACGTCAAGCGCTACCCGCTGGTGACGGTGGACTTGCAGATGCTCGACCGCACGGTGAACCTGGTGGATGAGCGCATCGACCTGGCGATCCGCACCAGCAATGACCTGGACCCGAACCTGATCGCCCGGCGCTTGACCGTGTGCCGCTCGGTGGTGTGTGCCACACCGGCCTATCTGTGTGAGCATCCGGCGCCGCAGAAAGTCGAAGACCTGGCCCGGCACAACTGCCTGACCCACTCCTATTTCGGCAAGAGCCTGTGGCATTTCGAAGAGCAGGGCGAACACGTGTCGGTGCCGGTGCACGGCAATATCACCGCCAACGAGGCCAGCACGTTATTGCGTATAACCCTGGCCGGGGCAGGGGTGGCGATGCTCCCCAGTTATCAGGCCGGTGACTTGATCCGCAGTGGTGAACTGGTGCGCTTGCTGCCTGCAGCAGAGCCACGGCAGATGAACATCTATGCGGTGTACGCCTCGCGCAAGCACATGCCCTCGGCACTGCGCAGCCTGCTGGATTTTCTGGTGCTGCGGTTTCCCGAGGCGCCTGCGTGGGACGTCGGCCTCTGAGGCGATATAAACGCGCTGAATGGCAGCCAATCATGGCAACTTGCGCTGACTGACCTATGCTTTAAACAGCACCGTGTAGATCCGTTCAGAGGTCTGTGCCATGAGTATCAAAACCAGAAAATACCTGACGATTTTCACCCTCTGTGCATTGGCGACTGCGTTGTACGGGACAGCCGCCTATCGCGTTGAGCAAACGCGCATGCAACCGGCGGCGTTCGCCATCAGTTGCCATCAGGACCAATGCGTGCCGCGCACCGGCAGCTTCAGCGCGCTCAGGTAGGCTGCTCGGCCTTCAATTGCTCGCGAAACGCCTTGGGTGAAAACCCGACCCTGCGGCGAAACAGTCGTGAGAAGTTGGTCGGATCGGAAAAGCCCAGCACCTCGGACATCTCATTGATGGTCATGCTGGTGTAGGTCAACAAGCGCTTGGCTTCCAGCAATTGGCGGTCATGCATGATCTGCAACGCCGGTTGCCCGCCCAATTCCCGACAAGTCCCGTTCAAGTGTGAGACCGAGATGCCCAGCTTGTGGGCCAAATCTTCAATCTTGGGGTGCTCACGGTAATGCTGTTCGACCAGTTGGGTGAAACGCCGAAAATACTCACGACCACGTGGGGCGCGTGGATGACGGCGCTGGATCGCCTGGCGGCTGACCCACACCAGCAGCACGCTGACCAAGGCATGCAACATCATGTCCCGTGCCGGTTGATCATCGGCGTATTCGTCCTGCAAGCGCACGAACAGGTTGTTCAAGTAGTCGCTGTCCTTGCCCGCAGGATAACTGCCGAGGGTTTGCAGGCCATCGACGGTGTCGCCCAATTGCGCCTGCAAATGGCTGACCAGCGGCGCCGAAAGGGTCACCACATAACCCTGCACATCTTCGGAAAAACGAAAGCCATGCACGCACAGTGGCGGCAGCACTTGCAGGCTCGCTTCATTGAGGGTGGTGCGCTGGCCTTCGATTTCCAGTTGTGCCTGGCCTTTGTGCACATACAGCAGTTGGCACAGATCCGCGTGCCGGTGGGGCTGGATTTCCCACTGGTATTCCCGACTGCGCCGGGAAATGGTTTCGCAGTGCAACAAATCGGGCGTCGGCCACTGCTGGCTTTCCCCGTAAAGCTTGAAGACCGGAATCGCGGTTTTGGTCATGGTTTCAATCCGATACTCAGGATAATGGTTCGGTAATCGCCCCGATTGGCGAAAAGCGCAGGCTTTGACGCAGTTTTCACCTTCTTATGCGGTTCGCTCAAGTGAAAAATGTCAGCCACAATTCCACTGACAACTCTTTCACTCGATACGTTCGGGTAAAGCGTGAAGGCCATAAAAATAATGAAAACCCTGAAAACCCAAGTCGCCATTATTGGCGCCGGTCCGTCTGGATTGCTGCTCGGCCAGCTGCTGCACAACGCTGGTATTCAAACCCTTGTTCTAGAGCGCCAGAGCGCCGATTACGTGCAGGGGCGCATCCGTGCCGGAGTGTTGGAGCAGGGCATGGTTGACCTGTTGCGCGAAGCCGGGGTGAGCCAACGCATGGATGTTGAAGGGTTGGTGCACACAGGTTTTGACATTGCCCTTAATGACCAACTTATCCCAATCGATCTCAAGGCATTGACCGGTGGCCAATCGGTGATGATCTACGGCCAGACCGAAGTCACCCGCGACCTGATGGCCGCCCGCGCAGCCGCCGGCGCTACCACGCTGTACGAGGCGTGCGACGTACAGCCCCATGATCTGAAAAGTGATCGACCCTGGCTGACGTTCAATCACCAAGGCCAAGCCTATCGCCTGGAGTGCGATTACATCGCCGGTTGCGATGGCTTCCATGGCGTCGCCCGCCAGTCGATTCCGGCGCAGGCTTTGAAGGTATTCGAGCGGGTCTATCCCTTCGGTTGGCTGGGGGTGCTCGCCGATACGCCGCCGGTACACGCCGAGCTGGTGTATGCCAAACACCCACGGGGTTTTGCCCTGTGCAGCATGCGCTCACCGACGCGCAGCCGTTATTACCTGCAAGTGCCGCAGGACGAGGCTGTGGAGGATTGGTCGGATGAGCGTTTCTGGGATGAACTGAAAACCCGCTTGCCCGGTTCATTGGCGCAGCAGTTGGTGACCGGCCCATCGATTGAAAAAAGTATCGCGCCGCTGCGCAGCTTCGTGGTGGAACCCATGCAGTACGGGCGCCTGTTCCTGCTTGGCGATGCCGCGCATATTGTCCCGCCCACCGGCGCCAAGGGGTTGAACCTGGCGGCCAGTGACGTGAGCACGTTGTTCCGGATCTTGCTCAAGGTGTACCGCGAAGGACGCCTGGACTTGCTGCAAAAGTACTCGGCTATCTGCCTGCGCCGGGTATGGAAAGCCGAGCGGTTTTCCTGGTGGATGACCTCGATGCTGCATGAGTTTCCCCAGGCGGACGCCTTCAGCCAGCGCATTGCCGAGAGTGAGCTGGACTATTTCATCCACTCGGATGCCGGGCGCAAAACCATTGCAGAAAATTACGTCGGGCTTGCTTATGAGCCTATCGAATAGCCTGCTATCGTATTGAGCATTCCCGCGGGCGATCTTGTCCTGCGGGCCTTGTTCGAAGGTTCTGCCGTGACTCACCTCAATCAGCCCGCCCCAACCGTTCCCGCCGTGCGCAGTATTCTTGCTGCGCTGATGATGGCGATCTTCCTCGGCGCCCTGGACCAGACCATTGTGGCGGTGTCCATGCCGGCCATTTCCGCGCAGTTTCATGACGTCAACCTGCTGGCCTGGGTGATTTCCGGCTATATGGTGGCGATGACCGTGGCGGTGCCGATCTACGGCAAGCTTGGCGATCTGTATGGGCGTCGGCCCATGATGCTGATCGGCATGGGCGTGTTCACCCTGGCGTCGCTGTTTTGTGGCATGGCGCAAAGCATGGAGCAATTGGTGCTGGCGCGGATTCTCCAGGGCATCGGTGCCGGCGGGATGATTTCAGTGAGCCAGGCAATCATTGGCGACATTATTCCTCCCCGCGAACGGGGACGTTATCAGGGGTATTTCAGCAGCATGTACGCGGTGGCCAGCGTGGCGGGGCCGGTGCTGGGCGGCTATATGACCGAGTACCTGTCGTGGCGCTGGGTGTTTTTGATCAACCTGCCGCTGGGCGCAGGCGCCTGGTACGTGGCCCATCGCACGTTGGTGGGACTGCCGGTGCCACAGCGCAAGCCGATCATTGATTACCTCGGCACGGTGCTGATGATCGTCGGCCTCACCGCCTTGTTGCTGGGTATCACCGAAATCGGCCAGGGCCATTCGTGGCGTGACGATCAAGTGCTGGGGTTGCTGGCCTGCGCACTGTTGGCGTTGAGCGTGTTTATGTGGCACGAACGCCGCGCGCGCGAACCGCTGCTGCCCATGCACTTGTTTGCCAACCGCAGTGCGGTGTTGTGTTGGTGCACGATTTTTGTCACCAGCTTCCAGGCGATTTCCCTGACCGTGCTGATGCCCCTGCGTTACCAGACCGTGACCGGCGCCGGTGCCGACAGCGCGGCCCTGCACTTGCTGCCCTTGGCGATGGGCTTGCCGATGGGCGCGTATTTTGCCGGGCGCATGACGTCGGTGACTGGCCGCTATAAACCGATGATCCTGAGCGGCGCGGTGTTGAGCCCGCTGGCGATTCTCGGCATGGCCTACAGCGCGCCCCAGGCAGTGGTGCTCACCAGCGTATTCATGCTGTTGTGCGGCATTGCCGCCGGTATGCAGTTCCCGACCTCGCTGGTGGGTACGCAGAATTCGGTAGAGCAACGGGATATCGGTGTGGCCACCAGCACCACCAACCTGTTCCGCTCCCTGGGCGGGGCAGTGGGGGTGGCTTGCATGTCGGCGTTGCTGCTGGCGCTGTTGCACGACTCCAGTTTCGCCCATTTGACGAGCGCCGCACTGGTGGCCGAAGGCAGTTCTGGCAACGTGCTGCTTGACGGCCTCAACGCCGCACCCGGCCCGGCGCAGGATGCGTTACGCGGGGAGTTGGCGGTGACGTTCCGGCATTTGCTGATGGTGAGTGCGGCAGTGTCGTTGCTGGGGTTGGCGGCTGCGATCGTGATGCCGAACCGGGTGCTGCGTGGTCGGGAAGACAAAGCCCGCTAGGTCCAATTGAATGTAGGAAACCAAATGTGGGAGGGGCGGCGCGACGATTCGACTTGCTCCCACAGTTTGATTGCATTTCAAGTCAGGTCAGGGGCTGTAATATCCCACCGCAACCATGAAATGCCCGCTTTTGCGCACATAAGCGTGCTTGTTCTCGACCTTACCCGTCACCGGGTTTTTCCAGCGGTATTTGTATTCGCCCTGGTCCTGCTCGGCCATCATCTTGAGGATCGGCACACCCACCGGTTTGCCATCCGGGTCCTTGATCTTGGCAAAGTCGGTGTTGATCAGGCGCAGGTTGGTGCCGTGGGCGACGTAGCGTCGCGTGTTCAGGTCTACCACGAACACGTACAGATCATCTTGCAAGAAGCCGCCCTGCAAGGAGTTGATCGCCTTGAGCGTGCCGGTTTCATCCTTGACCAGCGCTTCCACCGCCTTGTTGCGCAGCGCCCGTGCCTGTTCTGGCGTGGCGCGCGGCAAGTAATAACCGACCGCCAGGATGCGTTCGCCCACCCGCTGATAAAACACATGCTTATGTTCGACCTTGCCGTCGTTCCAGTTCTGCCAGCGATAGTCAGCCTGCTGGATACCCTGGCTTTCCGGCACGCTCAAGGCTTGTTTGAACGAGGCTTGCAGGTCGGGCCCGAGTACCTCGGACACGTCGCGACCGATCAGTGCGGAGGAGGGCCCGCCACTGGCCAACAGTACGCCTTGGGTATTGACCACAAACACATAACGGTCCTGGTCGATGAATTCGCCCTGACGGCTGAAGGCGGCGAACGCCTTGTCACCTTGCTTGTGGTAGTACGCCAAGGCCTTTTCCAGCAGGGCCTTGGCGGCTTGGGCATCCGCTTCCTGTGCCGTGGCGGCATGCACCTGGCTGCAACACAACAGCAGCAGCCAAGTGAATCGGAGCAGTCTCTTCATTTACCGTCCCTCGTTCTTGTTGGTGTGCCAAGAGCGTAGACGGTTGGCGGCAAATCAGAAGGGTTTAGTGGGCAGGTATTTGCCGTCCAGGGTGATGACCGCACGGGAGCCGCCGTCCGGGTCTTCGACTTTCTTGATGTCCAGCTTGAAGTTGATGGCGCTGATGATGCCGTCGCCGAATTGCTCATGCACCAGGGCCTTCAAGGTAGAGCCGTAGACCTGCAGCATTTCGTAGAAACGGTACATCGTCGGATCGGTCGGCACACCGCTGGGGAAACTGCCGCGCAGTGGGACGCTTTGCAGCAGGCGGCTGGCGTCCTGATCGAGGCCGAGTTTGTCGCACACGATGTCGGCCGCCTCCTTGGGCAGTGGGTGCTGGCCGAGCAGGGCGGCGGTGACGAACGCCAGGCTCAGGCCGGTGCCATCGGTGAGGTCCTGCCATGACAGATTCTTGCGTGCCTTGAGGTCGATAACGGTATCGGCCAGGGCCAGGCGTGGGGTTTGGGCGAATTGGGATTGCAACATGGTGATGTCCTCTTGGGTGGTTAAGGTTCAGGCAGCGTGGGCGCGGGTGGTTGGATGGTCGAGCAGAGAGACGAAGCGTCCGGTGCGACCGTCCAGCGCGTCGATGCCACCGGTTTCGATGTCATACACCCAGCCATGCAGGTTCATCCGGCCTTGTTCCAGGGCCAGCGCAACGCTGGGGTGAGTCTTGAGATTAGCCAGTTGGGCGACCACGTTTTCACGCACCAATGAATCCAGGCGCGCAGCGTCCGAGACATGCGTACGGGATGCATTGATCACCTTGGCCGACTCGGCATGACGCAACCAGTTGGCCACGGCCGGCAGATGGTCCAGGCACTTGCAGGTGGAAATCGCAGTCATGGCGCCGCAGTCCGAATGCCCGCAAATCACAATGTCGCTGACCCCGAGTACCGCCACCGCATATTCGACCGTGGCCGACACACCACCCGGCTCGGGGCCGTAGGACGGCACGATATTGCCGGCATTGCGGATCACGAACAGATCGCCGGGTTCCTGCTGGGTCAGAAGCTCCGGCACGACACGGCTGTCGGAGCAGGACACGAACAAGGTGCCGGGGTTCTGTGTGGTGGCCAGGTGCTTGAACAAGTCGCTGCGTTGGGAAAAGGCTTCACGTTGAAATTTGCGGAAGCCATCGATGAGATGCTGCATGGTGGTTCTCCTTGCGTCGCTGATGGGGCAAGGATGGAAGTTTTCGGCTATAGCGTCCAAGACCGGTTTATGATGCTATCTATAAGTCATGCCTATAGCTGGAGCGCTGTCGATGCTGCTGCGTCATATCCGTTACTTGCTCGCCGTTGCCGAGCATCGCAACTTCACCCGCGCCGCCGAAGCGCTGCATGTATCGCAGCCGACCCTCTCACAACAGATCAAACAGCTGGAAGAAAGCCTCGGCGCGCCGCTGCTCGACCGCTCCGGGCGCAGTATCAGCCTGACCGATGCGGGGCAAGCCTATGTGCGCTTTGCCCGGCTGGCCTTGCAGGACCTGCAGGCCGGCAGCCGCGCCATACACGATGTGCAGGACCTCAGCCGCGGGCATTTGCGCCTGGCCATGACGCCGACCTTCACCGCCTACCTGATCGGCCCGTTGCTGGCGCGATTCAATACGCTGTACCCGGGCATCACCCTCAGCGTCGAGGAGTTGACCCAGGACCGTATCGAAGCTGCACTGGGCGAAGACCTGCTGGATATCGGTATCGGATTTACCGGCGAACATGGGCCGGACATTGAGTGCGAGGGGCTGTTTGTCGAACAACTGAGCGTAGTGGTCAGTGCCAGCCATCCCCAATTGAGCCGACTCGTTTGGCTTGAACAACCCCTGGTGCTGCTGAACACGAGCTTCGCTACCCGCCGCCATATCGATGACTACTGCCGCGGGCAAGGTGTGAAACCATTTATCGCCATGGAAGCCAACTCCATCAGCGCAATCATCGAAATCGTCCGCAACACGTCACTGGCAACCGTCCTGCCCCAAGCACTGGCCGAGGCGCAGACGGGGCTGCACGCCGTGACCATCGACCCACCGCTGCCGCAGCGTACTGCCGCACTATTGAGCCGCAAGGGCGCCTACCGCAGCGCCGCGTGCAGGGCGTTCGTCGAGCTGATGTGGGAGGGGGCTTGCTCCCGATAGCGGAGTGTCAGTTAACAATTTTTTGGCTGATCCACCTATATCGAGAGCAAGCCCCCTCCCACATTTAGATCTCGGTGTGCCAGACAGGCCGTCATGGCAGCAAATTCAAGGCGCCGCCAACCACTGGCTGACAACCCCCCCATACACACCCGTCGCCACGCTCAAGTGCAACCACTGATCCACATAACTCTTCCAGGCCACATCATCGCGAGGTAGCAGGAAGGCTTTTTCACTGTACTGCATCGGCCGCTCAGGATTGACCGCACACAACCCCGGCTTGAGCTTCTGCTGATACCGCGCCTCGCTGGCATCGGTAATCATCACATCGGCCTTGCCCGCCAGCAGCTCATCAAAAATCGTCACATTGTCATGCAGGCGAATCTGTGTCTGGCCCAGGTGGGCACGGGCAAACACTTCATTGGTGCCACCTGCCGGCTCGATCACCCGCACCTGTGGCTGGTTGATCTGCTCAACCGTTTGGTAGCGCTGCACATCGGCGCAGCGCACCAGTGGGATCTTGCCGTCAACCCCCAGCGATTGGCTGAAGAACGCCTTTTTCTGCCGCTCCAACGACACCGAAATCCCACCCACGGCGATGTCGCACCGTTGGGCGAGGAAGTCCGGCATCAGGGTTTTCCACGTGGTGGGCACCCACTTGATCGTGGTGTTGAGGCTCTTGGCCAGGGACTCGGCCATGGCAATGTCGATACCTTCATAATGGCCATCGGCGCGCAATGAGGTGTAGGGCTTATAGTCGCCCGTTGTGCAAACGGTCAGGGTGCCGCGCTGGATCACCTCGTCAAGACGTGACGGGACAGTGTCGGCCTGGGCGATGTTTACCAGGCTTGCCAGCACACAGAGGGCCAGAGGAGCTTTCATGGGGGCGAGTCCTTGGGGCACGGTCGGGGCGCCCATTATTTCCAGCGCCGGGCAGGGTGGCAAGGCGTGGGGAATGTTTAGCCAAACTGTACCCAAACTCCATCAAGCCTGAATTTAACCGCCTATCCAGGCGTGTGACGCTCGGGGTTCTCTATTTCTGTGATCCGCGCATGGACGGTTGCCCCGACACTCACGCCGCGACACTGCCTTCTGCACTTGCGTTCTGGGCCTTGTTCCATTGTCGACACGCGCGCCCGCCAGACACCTCTTTTCTACGTTGATCCACCCCCACGGATGACGTGCACCTGTGCCCATCTGCATCTGCCCGACCCAAACGTATGAGAATTGCCATGAGTGTCTTTGCCCGCCTGCACGAAGCCCGAACCTTCCTTGAGCAGAACCCCGACATTGAGATGTTCGAGCTGTTTATCCTCGACAACAACGGCGTACCCCGCGGCAAGCTGCTGCACCGCGACGAACTGCTGGCGGTGTACGAAACCGGTCGGCCACTGCCCAGCACCATTCTCGGCCTGACCATCAATGGCGATGACGTAGAAAACTCAGGGCTGGTGTGGGAAGTCGGCGATATCGACTGCCGCGCCTACCCGATCAGTGGCAGTTTGCAGCGTATGCCCTGGCGTTTGATCCCCACCGCGGCGGTGCAAGTCAGCATGCACCCCACACAAGGCTTGCCCGCTACCGTGGCCGACCCTCGGCATTTGCTCGCCAAGGTCATCGATGCACTCAAAGCCGATGGCTATTACCCAGTGATGGCGGCAGAGCTGGAGTTCTACCTGCTCGACCAGAAGCCCGACGGCAACGGTCGTCCGCAACCGGCGCGGGATATGGACGGCAATCGCCCGCGTTCGACCCAGGTCTACGGCCTGCGCGAACTGGAGCAGATCGAGCCGTTTCTCGCCGACCTTTATAGCGCCTGCAAGCTGCAAGGTATCCCGGCGCGAACGGCCATCTCCGAGTACGCCCCGGGCCAGGTGGAAATTACCCTTGAACATCGCACTGATGCTTTACAGGCGATGGACGAAGCGGTGCGCTACAAACGCCTGGTCAAGGGCGTGGCCCACAAGCATGGAATGGCCGCATGTTTTATGGCCAAGCCGTTCGACGACCTGGCCGGCACCGGTATGCATATGCACGTCAGCCTGGCCGATGCCCAGGGCAATAACCTGTTCGCCAGCGAGGCGGCTGATGGCACGCCACTGCTGCGCCAGGCGGTGGGCGGGATGCTGAGTACGTTGCTCGATTCGCTGCTGATGTTCTGCCCCAATGCCAACTCCTATCGGCGTTTCCAAACCAACAGCTATGCACCCCTGGCTGCCACCTGGGGCGTGGACAACCGCACCGTCAGCCTGCGCGTGCCCGGTGGCCCGGCCAGTTCCCGGCATATCGAGCACCGCATCTGCGGCGCCGATGCCAACCCTTATCTGGCGGCCGCCGCGATCCTGGCCGGCATCCATCGCGGCATTCGCGAGCAACGCGACCCTGGCGCCCCGGTGGAAGGAAACGGTTATGCCCAGGCCAAGGAGCTGTTGCCCACTGACTGGCTGACCACCCTGCGTGCGCTTGAGGCTTCGCGATGGGCAAAGGATGCGTTTGGCAGTGAATTCCTTGGTGTTTACCTGGCAGTCAAACGTGCCGAATATCGCCAGTTCATGGGCGAGGTCGGCGAGCAGGATTGGCGCTGGTATCTGCATCAGGCGTGACGGAGTTTACGGTGGCGGCTTTCGACCTTTTTTTCACGTTGCAGTGGTTAAGCTGGGAATCAAGGTCGTTCACTACCGTTTTACCCACATGAGCCCGTGATGTCGCCACAACCTCCATCCCCCATCGAGACTGAATTCACCGAGCGCTGTGACCGTGAGCATGCCAGGGTGTGCGGTGATCCGCGTCCGCCAAGGCTGTTGCAGCGCTTGGCCGCGTGGCGGGATGCGCGGCTGGTACGCCATGCGCTGAAGGTCGCGGGTGAGCCAGGGCTTATCCTTGACCTGGCCTGTGGTTCGGGGCGCTTCTGGCCGGTGCTGGCCGAGCACGTCAACCGGGTGATCCTCGCCTCTGACAACTCCCAGGCCATGCTCGACCACGCGCGCACCCATCACCCGGGCACGTTGCTAAAACGTGTCAAAACCTTCCAGGGCTCGGCGTTTTCGATTGGCCTTTCGGCGAACGCGGTGGACTGTATTTTCTGCCTGGAGTTGTTTCGCCATGTGCCCAGCAGCGATGTGCGATTAATGTTGTTGCGCGAGTTTCACCGCGTCAGCCGCGACACGGTGATTGTTTCCGTAAGCGCGGGTACACCGGTAGAGGATGAGTTTCGTCAGGCGGGCTTCAAGGTTCTGAATTACCAGGAGTTCCTGCCGGGCTCCAAACTCTGGTGTGTGTACGTCCTGCGTAAGAGAGGATAACTCCCATATGTCGGACTATTCTTCATCTCCTGTCGGAGTTTTCATGATGGTGTGTGCACTACGGATGCTCGCAAGCCCCTTTCGCGATATATACTGCGCGCCATTCTTCAAGGGAGAGCCGTGTGGCCATCGATATTCACTGGATCTGCGACAACGATAGCCTCGGCCAGCATTGCGCCCAATGGCAGCAGTTGCCATTCGTCGCCCTCGACACCGAATTCATGCGGGTCGACACCTTTTACCCTATTGCCGGGCTGATCCAGATCGGTGATGGCGTGCGCGCTTACCTGATCGACCCCCTGACCATCGACAACTGGCAACCCTTGGCCGCTTTGCTGGAGAACCCGGCGGTGATCAAGGTGGTGCACGCCTGCAGCGAAGACCTGGAAGTGCTGTTGCGCCTGACCGGCAGCCTGCCGGCACCGTTGTTCGACACCCAGTTGGCCGCGGCTTACCTCAACCTCGGCTTTTCCATGGGCTATTCGCGCCTGGTGCAAGCCGTGCTGGATATCGAGCTGCCCAAGGGCGAAACCCGTTCGGACTGGCTGCAGCGGCCATTGTCCGAGACGCAGGTCAGCTACGCCGCTGAAGACGCGGTGCACCTGGCCGAGGTCTATATTCGCCTGCGCCCGCAGCTATCGGATGACAAGTACGCCTGGGTCCTGGAAGACGGTGCCGAACTGGTGGCCAACCTGCGCCGCGAAATCGACCCTTTCGAGGTGTACCGCGATGCCAAGCTGGCGTGGAAACTGTCCCGTGCCCAACTTGCCGTGCTGCGTGAATTGTGCGCCTGGCGCGAACAGCAGGCCCGCGCCCGGGACCTGCCGCGCAACCGCATCATCCGCGAGCATTCGCTCTGGCCGTTGGCCAAATCCCAGCCGGATAACCTGGCAGCGCTGGGCAAGATCGAAGACATGCACCCGCGTACCGTGCGTCAGGACGGCCAGTTCCTGCTGGACCTGATCAAACGTGCCGGTAGCGTGCCGATGGACCAATGGCCTCCCGCCGTGGCCGAACCGTTGCCGGTGGACGCCGCCGCGCTGATCAAGCAACTGCGCGCCCTGGGCCAGACGTTCGCCGAGCGCCTGGAGATGGCGCCGGAACTGATGCTGCGCAAGAAAACCCTCGAAGCCCTGGTCAAAAGTGGCTACCCCGATGGGCCTTACCAATTGCCAGACTCGCTGCGTGGCTGGCGCCGCGAGTTGATGGGCCAGGCGCTGCTCGACAGCCTGGCCAATGCCGGAGAACAGCCTTGAAACGTATTTGTTCCATCTACCGCAGCAAGAAAAAAGACGGCATGTACCTCTACGTGCTCAAAAGCGATGCCCTCGAGCGCGTGCCCGAGCCGTTGATGGAGGCCTTCGGCAAGGCGCATCACGCGTTTGACATGGTGCTGACGCCGGAGCGCAAGCTGTCGCGCGAAGACATCACCGTGGTGCTGGAAAACCTCGACAAACAGGGCTACCACCTGCAAATGCCGCCGGCCGAAGACGAGTACATCGAGCACTTGCCCGAAGAGTTGCTGCGCCGCAACGACCCGATGTGATCGATCAGTGCCCGTGTCAGGGCACAGGCTTTAAATGGAATCGTATTAGACGACGGTGGCCGTAAGGATGCGGGCGGCCGTCTGCATTGTTTTTGAAAGGTTTGAACCATGCGTGTTCTGATTGCTGAACAGGATCACCCGCTCTACGCCCAACTGCTCAAGGAGGCCGCCCCGGACCTTGACGTGCTGACCAGCGGTGACTCGGCCGAACTCTCGCGCCTGGCCGCCGATTGCCCGGTGTGGCTGGGCCAGCCCGATCTGCTGGCGACGCTGCTGCGCCAGGGCCATCAACCGCAGTGGTTGCAATCGACCTGGGCCGGTATCACGCCGCTGCTGGCCGATGGCTTGCCCCGCGACTATCGCCTCACCCGTGCAGTCGGCATCTTTGGCCAGGTCATGGCCGAGTTTGTCCTCACCTATATGCTGGGCCATGAGCGCGAAGTGCTGGCGCGCCTGGTCAGCCAGGTCGAGCGCAAGTGGGACAACCGCATGGGCCAGAGCCTGGCGGGGCGCAAGGCGCTGATTGTCGGCACGGGTGATATTGGCAAAAGCGTGGCTGATTTCCTGGTGCCCTTTGGCGTCAAGCTGTACGGCATCGCCAGTACGGCGCGGGAACAGGCACCCTTTATTGAAGTGGCCGGGCTCGATCAGTTGGGCCGCTTGGTGGGCGAGGTCGATTACGTGATCAACCTGCTGCCCAATACCCCGGACACCCATGACGTGTACAACGCGGCGTTGTTCAAGCAATTCAAGTCGACGGCGCTGTTTATCAACGTCGGGCGAGGCGTGGCGGTGGTGGATGCCGACCTGGTCGAGGCCCTGAAAGAAGGGCATCTGGCCGGCGCGGTGATCGACGTGTGCCGTCAGGAGCCGTTGCCGCAACGCCACCCGTTCTGGACCGCGTGGGGTTTGCTGTTGACTGGGCACAGCTCGGCACCGACTTCGCCGTCGATGATGGTGGCGTTGTTTGTGCAAAACGTGCGCGCCTACCAGGCCAAGCAAGCGCTGCGCGGCGAAGTGGACTTCGACCGGGGCTACTGATCCTTGACCATGCATCAATCTAAAATGTGGGAGGGAGCAAGCCCCCTCCCACATTGGAGTTGCACTAGGCTTACAGGCTGAAGTCGCCCTCAGACACCAGTTCAGTCAACGGCTTGCGCGGGCTCGGCGCTTCACGGCCTTGCAGGTATTGCGGCAGGTTCGACTTGTCACCCAGCTTACCCACCGCTACGGCCGCGTGCAGCGCATAGCCTTGTGGAATCTTCAGCTCTTTGCGGGTCAGCTCCTGATCGAAACCGGCCATGCCGTGGGTGTGCCAGCCGCTGAGGCTGGCTTGCAGCGCCAGGTGGCCCCAGGCCGAGCCGGTGTCGAAGGTGTGCCACAGCGCCGGGGTTTCTTCTGTTGCACCGGGGGCGATGAAGTCGGTTTTCGACGCGATGATGACCAGGGCCGACGCATGCTGCGCCCAATTGCGGTTGAACTCATTCAGCAGGCCCAGGAAACGCGCCCAGTCCGGCGTGTCCCTGCGGGCGTAGAGAAACCGCCACGGCTGCGAGTTGTACGCCGAGGGTGCCCAGCGTGCGGCTTCGAAGAAACTCAGCAACGTCTCTTGCGGGATGCTTTCGCCAGTAAAGGCGCGGGGCGACCAGCGTTCGGTGAATTGGGTATGGATCGGGTAATCGGTAACGCGTGGGTTATCGCTCATGGACAGATCCTGATGAAAAAAACCGGGGTTCAAAACTACTGCGCCAACCCAGGCCTGACAAGTCTTGCAACACCGTCAGTCGTAAGCGCTTGGCCGTAACGGGCTTGGGCACTAGACTGGCGGCCTTTTCACCTTCTGATACTGATGTAGAGCCATGGCCGCCAAAGTCGAACCTTTCTGGATACGCAAAACCCTTGAGCACCTCGACCCGGAGGAGTGGGAGTCGTTGTGCGACGGCTGCGGCCTGTGCTGTCTGCAAAAGCTTGAGGATGAAGACGACAACAGCGTCTATTACACGCGTATCGCCTGCAAACTGCTTGACCTGAAAACCTGCCAGTGCACCGATTACCCCAATCGCCGCGCTTCGGTGCCGGACTGTATCCAGCTCACGCCCGGCCAGGCCGACCAGTTCAAATGGCTGCCGCCAACCTGCGGCTATCGCCTGGTCAGCGAGCGCAAGGATTTGCCGCTCTGGCACCACCTGGTCTGCGGCGACCGCGACGCCGTGCACCATGAACGCATTTCCCAGTCCGGGCGCATGCTCAGCGAAGGCAGCGTGCCAGAGGACGACTGGGAGGATTACCTGATCTTCCGTGCAGGCTGAACAAAGGAGTGTGTATGAAGGTGGCAGCCAAGTTGGCAGCGGCCCTGGTATTGCTGGCCCTGAGCGGGCCGGGCTGGTGCGCGAAGAAGGTTGACCTGGATTATCACGTCAAGCTGCTGCCCCAGAGCGAGCAGGCCGAGGTGCGCGTCAGCCTGTCCCAAGGCTCGGCGGTGCGCAGCCTGGACTTTGACCTGGGCCGCAGTGGTGATTACAGCGACTTCAAGGCCGACGGCCATTGGCAAGTCACGGGCAGCCGTGGTGTGTGGCAGCCCAGCGCCGACAAGGCCAGCCTGACCTACCGCGTGCGTCTGACCCACGCGCGCAAGCCGGGCACCTTTGACACACGGGCCACGCCCAATTGGGCATTATTGCGCGGTGAAGACCTGGTGCCGGCTGCGCGCCTGGACCAGCAAGATGGCATTGAATTGGTCTCGCGCCTGATGTTCGAACTGCCCGCGGGCTGGAAGAGCGTCGAAACTGCCTGGCCGCGCATTGGCAAAAACAAATTCCGCATCGACAACGTGTCCCGCCTGTTCGATCGCCCCACCGGCTGGATGCTCGCCGGTAACCTCGGCAGCCGTCGCCTGCGCCTGGGTGAAACCGAGGTCACCGTGGCCTCGCCAAAGGGGCAGGGCATGCGCCGTATGGACGTGCTGACGCTGCTGACGTTCGTCTGGCCGCAGGTGGACGCTGCGTTCCCACGCCATCCCGCCAAATTATTGATCGTCGGCGCGAGTGACCCGATGCGCCGCGGAGCCTGGGCGTCGCACGATTCGATCTACCTTAACAGCCGTACGCCACTGGTCAGCGAAAATGGCGGCAGCCCGTTGCTGCGCGAGGTGGTGCAGGCCATCGGGCGCTTCAACGACCACGACAGCAGTGACTGGATCAGCGAGGGCCTGGGGGAGTATTACGCGATTGAACTGGTGCGACGTGCGGGGGGCCTCACCGATGAGCGTTATGCGGCGATCCAGGCGCGCCTGGCCAAAGAAAGCAAGGCGGTCACCACGCTGAGGGGCGAGCAAATCGGCAGCGCTGGTGTAGCGCGGGCAGTACTGGTGTTGCAGGACCTGGACCGCGAGATCCGCGTGAAAACCCACAACAAGCGCTCCCTGGATGATCTGGCGCAGGCGGTGATGCGGGTGAACAGCATCAACACCAAAGAGTTCGTTCAGTTGGCTGAAAGCGTAATCGGCGAATCGTCGGTGGTACTGGATAGCAAGCTGCTGCGCTGATCCCAGGCCCTGTGCAATTCAAAATGTGGGAGGGGGCAAGCCCCCTCCCACATTTGAATCTCCAGCATGTCCAAGACTTAGGTCAGGCTTTGGGTTTTACAGCCTTCTCAGCCGCCACTTCCGCCTTGGTCTTCAAATTCTTCAATTCTTCCCCGGCCCGCTCGATCTTCGTGCGCACGCTGTTCATTTCCTGGCGACCCTGCTCCAGCTTGTCTTTGAGCGAACTGTGCCCGGTAAAGCCACGGGCCAGTGCCACGCCGCCAATCGCCACCTGGATCAGCCCGAAAATCCCGCCGCGGCGCAGGCCTTTGCCGACCATCATCACGCCGCCCGCCACTGAGCCGATGCGCTCCCAGCCATGCACGTTCTGGGTAGGCTGAGGCTTCAACGGTGTGGCTTCGATGATAGGTTGCAAGATTTTGCTGTCGCTCATGATCTGTCTCCAACAAGGGCTAGTGTTACTAGCTGACTGCGCGCAGGTGCCGGATGTTCCCGCAGAATCAGTACTTGGGGCCCGAACGGGTGTTGTTGCCCTTGGCCAGGCGGTCGTAGAGCACCACATTGACGGTGGCTGCCAGGTTCATGCAGCCCGTGGTGGGGATGTACACCACATCTTCGCACCAGTCGCGGATCTCCTTGTCCAGGGAACCGTCCTCGGGGCCGAAGATATACAGCGCGCGGTCGGGGTGGGTGTATTCAGGCAGCGGGCGGGCACCTTCCACCAGTTCCACGGCAACCGGGATGCAGCCCAGGGGCAGGATCTTCTTCAGGTCGTCGATGCCGATCAGCGGAATGTCGTGGTGGACCTTCTTGGTGTCGGTGATGAAATCCCGGGCGCGCTCGTAGCGCACGCCGGTGTAGAACACCGAGGCCACGCCGTAGCAACCGGCGGCACGCATCACCGAGCCGACGTTTTCGGGGGATTTGGGGTTATACAGACCGATGCAGCTGTAGCGTTTATTGCCCACGGGGAAGGGTGCCTTGGAGAAAAACGGCGATTATACGGCCTGGGGGTATGCAGTGCTTGGGCGATCGTCATCGCGGGCAAGCCCGGCTCCCACAGGGGAATGCATTCCAAATGTGGGAGCTGGCTTGCCTGCGATGAGGCCAGTACAGACAAGGACGATCTTCAGTCGTCTTTCTTCATCAACCCCGCCAGCGCCGCAAACGGATTGTGCGTCGCCTTGGCAATGCTCGGGCTGCTGGTGGAGCCTTCGCCGAAATACTGCTGGTCGGTGTAGCGCGAGTGTTCGTTGTCGTGGCAGTACAGGCACAGCAATTCCCAGTTGGAGCCGTCCTGGGGATTGTCATCATGATTATGGTTGCGGTGGTGTACGGTCAGTTCACTCAAACGCTTGCCGGCGAATTCACGGGCGCAGCGGCCGCACACGTGGGGGTACATCTTCAAGGCTTTGTCGCGGTAGCCCATTTCGCGGTCGCGCTGGGCATCGGCGAGGATGCGGTCCAGCTTGGCGGTGTGGGAGGGCGGGTTGGTCGAGCTCATCATGGCTCCTGGCTATTTGGTGGGTCACGGATAAGGTTGATTCTAGCCGCTTACGCTGAAAATCACCCCTAGGGATTGCTTCACTGACTGATAAGGATTTGAAATTTATGCGTCTGTATTCATGGACTATCGGGCTTGTGCTCTGTGTGGTTACCGCTCAGGCCCAGGCGTTCTCTACGCCGCAGCCCGGGCAGGTGATCGAGGTGGCCCTGGAGCAATTGCACCCCACCCAGGCCGTGGTGGGTTTCGACCAGATCTACTACAGCCTCGGGCTGTTCGCCGACAAGCCGGCCAAGGCTTTCGATGAATACTGCGAAACCAACGGCCAGGGCGAGGCTGACCAGGTGCCGAAAAACGCCGAGCTGCTAAGGTCCGACAGCTTTACCTGCAAGCACCCGGTCGGCACCTACCCGCAGGATATGAAAACCGTGGTGGTGGGCCCCGGCGGCCAGCTTTACCTGACCGATGGTCATCACAGTTTCACTACCTTGTGGGAAACACCCGGCGCTGGCCCGCGCTTGAAAATGTGGGTCAAGGTCACCGACAACTTCAGTTCCAGCCCCAATCTCGCCACGTTCTGGCAGCGGATGGAAGCGGCCCGCAAGGTCTGGCTCAAGGACAATCGGGGCCAGGCGTTGCCAGCGGAGCAACTGCCGGCGCACCTGGGCTTCAAGAACCTGCAGGACGACACGTTCCGCAGCCTGGTGTATTTCACCCGCAAGGCCGCCTACGGCAAGCCGACCGAGGGTGCGATTGCGCCGGAATTTCTCGAATTCTATTGGGGTAATTGGCTGCGCACGCAGATTGATCTGGGCCAGTACAACCTGAACAAGAAGGGCGGCTACAAGGATGCCATAGAGGCTGTCGCCAAGCGCATGGTCAGCCTGGCGCCGGGGGCAAAGGTCGGCGACAGCGGTTTCACTGCCCGGCAGTTGGGCGGTATGACCCAGCTGGATCAAAAGGAGTTGGAAAAGACCTTCGATAAAAAAGTGCCGTACGTGATCGATTACCGCAAATCCAGAGACTGAAGCAGTACCAAATGTGGGAGGGGGCTTGCTCCCGATAGCAGTGTGTCTGTTAAGGATAGGCAAGCTGACACACCACTATCGGGAGCAAGCCCCCTCCCACATTTGACCGATGGTGATTCAGCCCTTGAGCTTTTCTGCAATCCAGATGGTATGCCGCGTGCCTTTATTGCCATGGGCGAACACCTGAACCTCTTCAGCCTTGAAGCCGGCCTTGCGCAGTTTGTCGCTGAACAGCTTATCGGCACTGGCCGACCACACTGCGAGCACGCCCTTGGGCCGCAGGGCTTTGGCGCAGGCGGCCAGGCCACCGGAGGAATACAGCCAGCTGTTGGCCTTTTGCGTAAGCCCCTCGGGACCGTTGTCGACGTCAAGCATGATCGCGTCGAAGCCCTGGGGCTCGGCCTGTAGCACCTTGGCCACATCTTCCAGACGAATCACCGTGCGCGGGTCCTGCAAGGGGCACCCGGATTTTTCTCCCAGTGGCCCACGGTTCCATTCCACGACGCCCGGCACCAGTTCGGCCACCACCACTTCGGCAGTCTTGCCCAAATGCTTGAGTGCTGCGGCCAAGGTAAAGCCCATGCCCAAGCCGCCGATCAGCACGCGTGAGTTCGGGCGACCGGCGACCTTGCGGCAGGGAATCTCCGCCAGGGCGTCTTCGGAACCGTGCATGCGCGTGTTCATCAACTGGCCGCCGTCACCGCCCTGGATCTTGATGACGAAGTCCTCGCCGTACTCGAACAGGCACAAGGCGCCGCCGTTGTCGGGGATCGGAGTAGTGTCCAGCAGAACGAAACGTTTCATGGAAATCTCATTGGGAAGGGCATTCTTGCGCAGTTGGGAGTAGCCTTAAGGCATTCCGGTCAGGCCATGGAGCCATCGATGAAGTGCAGCATTCTAACGGTCATTGTATTGAGCGCGCTCATATCCGCTGCGGCGCAGGCTCAGGAGTTGCAAACCGTACCGGTCGCGCCCGCACCAACCCCAGGCGCGCCGGGCACGCCGACCCCGACGTTGTACCCTCAAGTCAGCCCGCCCGCCACGCCCAAGACGAACGGTACGCCACCGTTGGTGCCCATCGTGTTGCCCACGCCGCCCAAGGACCAGACTGTCCCCGGCTTGCAGCAGAACGACAGCAAGCCGAAGACGCCCGGCGGTTAAAACAGTCAAGGCGGTCCTGCGTTCAGACAGGACCGCTCCATCAAGTGCTTAGATCAGCCCGAGCGCCTTGAACACAAACGCATATTCGAGCGCTACGTCACGCAATCCCTGGTAGCGCCCGCTCATGCCGCCATGGCCGGCGCCCAGCTCGGTCTTGAGCAGTAACAGGTTGTCTGAAGTGGCGGTATCGCGCAGCTTGGCCACCCACTTGGCGGCCTCCCAATACTGCACGCGGCTGTCGTTGTAGCCGGCAATCACCAGCATGGCCGGGTACGCCTGGGCGCTGACGTTTTCGTATGGCGCGTAAGCCTTGATGCGCGCATACACTTCGGGTTCCTCGGGGTTGCCCCATTCGTCGTACTCGGTGATGGTCAGCGGTAGCTCCGGATCGAGCATGGTGTTGAGCACATCGACAAACGGCACTTCGGCAATCGCCGCCTGGAACAGTTCCGGGCGCTGGTTGAGCACCGCACCAATCAACAGGCCGCCGGCACTGCCGCCACTGATCGCCAGTTGCCTGGAAGTGGTCAGCCCCTCGGTGATCAGGTGTTCGGCGCAGGCGATAAAATCGCTGAAGGTATTCTGTTTGTGTTCCTGCTTGCCGTTGCGGTACCAGGCTTCACCCAGTTCACCGCCGCCGCGCACATGGGCGATGGCAAACGCGACCCCTCGGTCCAGCAAGCTCAGGCGTGCGTGGGAGAACCATGGGTCCAGGCTTGAGCCGTAGGCACCGTAGCCGTACAGATACAGCGGGGTGGGTTTACCCAGTTGATCACGCTTGACCACCAGGCTGATGGGCACTTGGGTGCCGTCGGCAGAGGTGGCCCACAGGCGCTGGCTGACGTAGTCGTCGGCGTTGAATGTGCCGAGTACCGGGGTTTCCTTGAGCACCACCTGCGCGCCGCTTGCCAGCTCTAGCTGACGCACCTGGGCGGGACGGTTCAGGGCCTCATAGCGTAGGCGGATGTTGTCGCTTGGAAATTCCAGGCTGTTTTGTACGTAGAGGCTGTAGGCGGCGTCGGGTAATTCCACGCGATAAGCCGGTACACCCTCGGGGTGCACCTCGATGACCGGCAGGCCGCCGATGCGCAGGCTCAATGTCATGGCGCTGGCGTTCAGGCTCACGCCGTCGAGCATGACTTCGTCGCTGTGAGGGATCAGGTTCTGCCAGTCGGCCTCGGTAGGCGGCGTACCGGTATCGGCGGCGAGGTAGAGCGCGTAGTTGATGCCGTCGCGGTTGCTGCGAATAAACCAGGCCCACTCGCCGTTACGCTTGCCGTGGTCGACATCGTATTCGTGGTCCTCGACCCGCGGCGCCAGGCAGGTGAAGGCCAGGTGCGGCTGATCGGCATCCAGTGCCCAGATCTCACTGGTGGTCTTGCTGCCCAGAGCCAGCAGCAGTTGGCGCTCGGAGCTGGAACGGTAGCAGTGCAGGAAGAAACGGCCATCGGGCTCGTGGAACACTTCCTGCGCCGCCGTACCGTCCAGACGGTAGCGATACAGCTTGTGCGGGCGATGGGTGTCGTCGAGTTCGCCGAAGAACAGCGTCAAGCTGTCATTGGCCCAGGTCATGCTGCCGTCGCAGTTGTCGAACGCCAGTTTGCTGACCTTGTCGGTGGCCAATTCCTTCACGTACAGGGTGTAGATCTCTTCACCGCTGGTGTCGAGGCTGTAGGCCAGGCGCTGGTGGTCGGGGCTGATGCTGAACGCGCCGAGGGAGAAAAAGCCGCCATTGGCCAAGACGTTCGGGTCCAGCAGCAGTTCTTCGCTGGTCTCGTCCACCTGGTTGCTGTCATCGGCCGGGCGGCGGCAGCGATAGTGGCGTGCGTATTCGTCACCGGCGGTGGTGCGGGTGTAGTACAGGTACGGGCCCCAGGGGGAGGGCAGGGACAGATCGGTTTCGAGGATGCGGCCCTTGATCTCTTCGAACAGCGTTTCGCGCAAAGCCTGCTGGTCGGCGAGTTGGGCTTCCTGCCAGGCGTTTTCCGCCTTGAGGTAATCGAGCACTTCAGGGGTGTCGCGCTCCTGCAGCCAGGCGTAGGGGTCTGCGCCTGGGGCCTTGCGGGCAATCGGAGCGGTGGAAATAGGCATGGATAATTCCCTATCTGGCGGACGGTGGCCGGCATTGCAGCCGCGACACGCAAAAGCCGTTATCATAGCCGCCTCTTTGCCAGCCTTGCCATGGACACCATGACCGAGAACGACTATCTGACCGCTTGGGGCCTCTACGCCTTCGCCGCTTTGGGCTGCCTGTTAGTGTGGTGGCGCATGACCCGCTGGGTCTGGCGCTCGCTGCGCGAGCCGCTGCAATTGCTGATGGCGGTGCTGTTACTGAGCCCGACCATCGTCGACCCGGTCAAGACCCAGTTTGCGCCGGCCGTGGCCATTACCGCCCTGGACCTGGTGCTCAAGGTCGGCAACAACGCCTGGCGGGCGATCTCCGATCTGTTCATGTACACGATGATCGTGTTTGCCCTGTACATCGTGTTTGTGCTGATCCGCTGGCCCATCGAACGCGCGGCCAGCGCTCGCCGTGAGCGCAAGGCTGCTGCAGATGCCGCCTTGGCCGCCGAGCCGGAAGACGACGAACCGTTCCGTCGCCCGGCGCCTGCTGGTGGTATGCGGGTCGAGCCGCGCCTTTAAACGTAGACTGCCCCTGCAGCGAGAGCCCTGGCATGTGTGAATTATTGGGCATGAGTGCCAACGTCCCCACCGATATCGTGTTCAGCTTTACCGGGCTGATGCAGCGCGGTGGGCGTACCGGCCCGCACCGCGACGGTTGGGGCATCGCCTTCTATGAAGGCCGTGGCCTGCGCCTGTTCCAGGACCCGGCCGCGAGCAGTGAGTCTGAAGTGGCGCTGTTGGTGCAGCGCTATCCGATCAAGAGCGAAGTGGTGATCGGCCATATCCGCCAGGCCAATGTGGGCAAGGTCAGCCTGGCCAATACCCATCCGTTCGTGCGTGAGCTGTGGGGCCGCAACTGGTGTTTTGCCCATAACGGCCAGTTGGCCGACTTCCACCCGCGCGCCACGTTTTACCGCCCGGTCGGCGATACCGACAGCGAAGCGGCCTTCTGTGACCTGCTCAACCGCGTGCGCGAAGCCTTCCCTGAGCCTGTGGACATCGAGCAAGTGCTGCCGGACCTGATCGCCGCCTGCGCCGAATACCGCAGCAAGGGCGTGTTCAACTGCTTGCTCAGCGACGGCGACTGGCTGTTTTGCTACTGCTCGACCAAACTGGCGCAGATTACCCGGCGTGCGCCGTTTGGCCCCGCACGCTTGAAAGATGTCGACGTGATCGTCGATTTTCAGGCCGAAACGACGCCCAATGACGTGGTAACCGTCATCGCCACTGAACCTTTGACCGACAACGAAAACTGGACCCGCTACGAACCGGGCCAATGGAGCCTGTGGCGACGCGGTGAATGCGTCAGCCAGGGCGTTACCGAATAAGGAATCGACCATGTTGCTCAGCTATCTGCGGTTGGTGCTGTTTGCCATTGGCTTGTTGGTCGGCGTGCAAGTGCCGGGGTTTATCAACGATTACGCCAAGCGCGTCGAAGCCCACCTGATCGAGGCGCAGACTGGCTTGCGCGGCTTTGAGTCGACCGCGCAGCAGTTCTTCAACGGGGACATGCAAGCGCTGGTGGCTCATTACCGCGCCAGCGATGACCCGGTTTTCCAGAGCGACGCCAGCAGCCTGGGCGCGATGCTTGATCGCCAGCTTGAGTTGGACAAGCAATTCCAGGCCATGCAAGGCCCGTGGTACATCCGCGCCCTGCAAGTGGCCGTAGCCGCCGACCCGGATATCCGCCTGGAAACCTGGAATGGCTACAGCTACCAGATTCTGCTGACGCCCGAAGCCATGGGCTGGGGCTTGGGCGGGGCGATGCTGTTGTCGTTCGGCATCGAGTGCCTGTATCGCCTGATCGACTGGGTAGTGCTGGGTGGCCGGCGCTTGCGCCAGAGCCGGCCGATCGAAGAGCGGGACTTGAAGGGCCTATAAGTCAGGGCCGACTCGGTCCAATGTGGGAGCTGGCTTGCCTGCGATAGCGGTGGTCCAGTCACAGATGTGCGCGTTGGCCCACCGCTATCGCAGGCAAGCCAGCTCCCACAGTTTTAATCGGGTTTATGCAGTTGCATGCGTTCTGCACCGACTTCCTCGGCATAGCGCGCCACCACCTTCTGGCACAACCCCACAATCTCCTCCACCAACTCCACCCCCACACGCCATGACACCACCACCTGCAAGTTCGGCAGGCGCTGTGCCATCGGCAGCATCACTAATTCCCCCCGGGCCAGCTCTTCACTGACCAGCACCGGCGGCAGGGCACCGATGCCGAAGCCGTCACGCAATAATCGCGTAATCGCCGACACCGAGTTCACACAGTTCATTCTGGGCGCGGCCACGCCGTTGGCCTGCATCAGACTCAGCACGTCCTGATGCGGGTGGGAGTTTTTCGAGTAGGTGATGATGCGCTCCTGAGCCAGTTCGGCGAGGGAGGCGTAGTCACGGTTGTAAATCGAGTGGCTGGCGACGATCCAGGCCATGGGATGGCTGGCCAGTTCCAGGCTGCGCACGGTTTCCAGGCGCAGCAGGTCAGTTTGCAGGATCAGGTCGAGAAAACCTTTTTGCAACTGATCGCTGAGGTTCAGCGCGGTATCGGCGACCAGCTCGATTTCCACCAGCGGGAACAGCTTCATCAGTTCTGCCACCAGCGGGCTGAGCCAGGTGTGGATCACCGTGTCCATCGCGCCGATCCGAATGCGTCCGACCTTGCTGCTGGTGGTCTCCAGGGACTGTTTCAAACCCTGCATGGTCACCATCATTTGCTCGGCATAATCGAGCACCTTCAAGCCTTCCGGGGTCAGGCTCACGCCCCGGGAGTCACGCAGGAACAGCTTCACCCCCAGCTCGCTTTCGAGCACGGCGATGCGGCTGGAAATAGAGGCCTGGGTGGTGAACAGCTTCTCGGCAGTCAGGCGAAAGCTCTTGAGCTTGGCCACCCAGACGAAGGTTTCGAGGAACTTCAAATTCATGGGATCAACTTTTTCTTATGCATGGATCGGTTTTTATTAGTTGGACGTCGCACCGGGCAAGCGCCAAAAATCGAGCCGTTCCACGATAAGCGTCGTTGGGGTGCCAGGACAAGTTGCGAGTTCTGTGTAATAAATCCCACACTACAAAAAAACAAAACCTACAGGAGCGACCACCGTGAGCCGCCTGCTACTGAACTGCGACATTGGCGAAAGCTTTGGCAACTGGACCATGGGTCTGGACGCCGAAGTCATGCCGTTCATTGATTGCGCCAACGTGGCCTGCGGTTTCCATGCTGGCGACCCGAGCATCATGCGCAAGACCGTCAGCCTGGCGTTCAAGCATGGCGTGCAAGTGGGCGCTCACCCGGCCTATCAAGACCTGCAAGGCTTTGGCCGACGGTCAATGAACTACACGCCGCAGGAAATCCAGGATCTGTTGCATTACCAGATCGGTGCGCTGGACGGCATCTGCCGGGTCCAGGGCGGGCGCGTCAGCTACGTGAAACCCCACGGTGCGATGTACAACGACATGATGGCCAACCCCGCGCAGTTGCGTGCGGTGATCCAGGCCGTGGCCGCCTACGGCGACCTGCCGCTGATGCTGCTGGCTACCCGTGACAACAGCGCCGCCCAAGCTGTGGGTGACGAATACGGTGTGACCCTGTGGTTCGAAGCCTTTGCCGATCGCGCCTACGACAGCAAGGGCCATCTGGTTTCCCGCCAGTTGCCCGGCGCGGTGCACCACGACAGCGACACTATCGTGCAGCAGGCCCTGACCATTTCCCGTGGCGCGGCATTGGTCGCCAGCGACGGCAGCCCGTTGGCCTTGCAGGCCGATACCTTGTGCGTGCATGGCGACAACGCCAGCTCGGTGGCCGCGGTGCAGCGTATCCGCCAAGCGTTGCATACAGCATGAAGCCACGCATTGAAGTGGTGGCCATCGACTGCCTGATGGTGCGTCTGTTTGAGGTGATTGCCGAGGCCAACATGCCGTGGATGCTCGCTGCCACGCAGCGTTTGCGCGCAGAGTTCGGCACGGCGCTGGTGGATCTGGTGCCGTCCTACACCACCTTGATGGTGCATTACGACCTCAGGGAGCTGACCCCGACACAGGCTCGGGAGCTGATCGACCTTGCGCTCACGGACCTGCAACCCCAGGCCCAGGGCAGCGGCCAGTGCCACGTGCTGCCGGTGTGGTACGACCTGAGCGTCGGCCCGGAGTTGACCCTGTTGTCCCAGCGCAGCGGGCTGACGGTAGAGGACGTGATCCGCCGCCACAGCGCCCATGAATACCAGGTGTTCGCCCTTGGTTTCGCGCCGGGTTTTGCCTTTATGGGCCTGGTGGATGAAAGCCTCGCCACACCGCGCCTCAACACGCCGCGCAAACGCGTGGCCGCTGGCAGCGTCGGCATTGCCGAACGGCAAACTGCTGCGTACCCGGTGGTGTCCCCGGGCGGCTGGAACCTGATCGGCCGCACCCCGGCCAAACTCTTCGACCGTGAGCGCGACGGCTACAGCCTGATGCAGCCCGGCGACACGGTGCGCTTCGCCCCGGTCAGCCACACCGAATTCGTCAACCTGGGTGGCGATGACACGCCGTTGGAGGCGCTGGCATGAGCCGCTTGATGATCGAGGCCAGCACGCCGCTGTGCCTGTTGCAGGACGCCGGGCGTTTTGGCGTGCGCCACCTGGGTGTAACCCAGGGCGGCGCACTGGACTGGGTGTCGATGTCCTGGGCTAACTGGCTCTTGGGCAATGCCCTGGATGCGCCGGTGGTGGAGATCACCCTGGGTGGTTTCACCGTGCAGGCCGAGGATTATTGCCTGCTGGCACTGGCCGGTGCAGACCTGGGCGCCTATATCGATGAGCGCGCCATTAGCCCCGGTCGCAGTTTTATCCTGCAAAAGGGCCAGCGACTGCGCTTTACCCAGCCGTTCAATGGGGCACGCGCTTATCTGGCGGCGCCCGGTGGGTTCGATGCCCCGGCTGTACTTGGCAGTTGTGCCACGGTCGTGCGCGAAGCGTTGGGCGGGGTGGACGGTTTCGGCAAGGCATTGGCTGAAGGCGGGCGGTTGGCTTATTCCGGTACGGGCGGTGCAATGAAGGTGCTGGCCAAGCCGGAGTTGCAATCCGGTGCCTCACTGGACGTGATTATCGGCGCGCAGATCGGCCAGTTCAGCGGGCAGAGCTTATTCGACGCCTTCAACACCGAATGGGCGCTGGACAGCCGCGCCGACCGCATGGGTATGCGCTTGCTCGGCACGCCGTTGCAGTACCAGGGGCCGTCGTTGATTTCCGAAGGGATTCCGTTGGGCGCGATCCAGGTGCCCCCGGATGGGCAGCCGATTGTGTTGCTCAATGACCGGCAGACGATCGGCGGTTATCCGCGGTTGGGCGCGTTGACGCCTCTATCCTTGGCGCGGCTGGCGCAGTGTTTGCCGGGGGAGAAGGTGCGGTTGGCACCGGCGGTGCAGGAGGCGGCGCATCGGCAGCACACCAAGTTTTTGCAGCGGTTTGCCGATCGCTAAAAGCATCGCAGGCAAGCCAGCTCCCACAGAGGAATGCATTCCAACCTTGAAATGCAGTCAATATGTGGGAGCTGGCTTGCCTGCGATGAGGCCGGTCAAAACACCGCCTATTTCGAGAGAAAACGCATACCTTCTTCCAGCCCGCGCAGCGTCAGCGGGTACATCTGGTCCTCCACCAACTCCCGCACAATCCCCGTCGAGGCCGTATAGCCCCAGGTATCTTTCGGGTAGGGGTTAATCCAGATCAGCTTCTTGTACTTGGCCATGAACCGCTGCATCCACACATACCCCGGCTCCTCGTTCCAGTGCTCGACGCTGCCGCCGGCCTGGGTGATTTCATAGGGCGCCATGGCCGCATCGCCGATGAAGATCACTTTGTAGTCGGCGCCGTACTTGTGCAGCAGGTCCTGGGTGGACGTGCGCTCCGAAGTGCGACGCTGGTTGTTCTTCCACACTGACTCGTACACAAAGTTATGGAAGTAGAAGTACTCCAGGTGCTTGAACTCGGTCTTGCACGCCGAGAACAGCTCTTCGCAGATTTTCACGTGGGCATCCATCGAACCACCAATGTCGAATAGCAGCAACAGCTTGATGGTGTTGCGGCGTTCGGGGCGCATCTGGATATTCAGCAAGCCGGCATCGCGTGCGGTGTGGTCGATGGTGCCGTCGATATCCAGCTCTTCGGCCGCACCCTGACGTGCAAACTTGCGCAGGCGGCGCAGGGCGATCTTGATGTTGCGCGTGCCCAGTTCCACCTGATCGTCGAGGTTCTTGTACTCGCGCTGGTCCCAGACTTTCACCGCCTTGCCCTGGCGCTTGCCGGCGTCACCGACACGAATGCCTTCGGGGTTGTAGCCACCGGAACCGAACGGGCTGGTGCCGCCGGTGCCGATCCATTTGTTGCCGCCGGCATGGCGTTCTTTCTGTTCTTCCAGGCGCTTCTTGAATTCCTCGATCAGCTTGTCGAGGCCGCCGAGGGACTGGATCTGCGCGCGTTCTTCTTCGCTCAGGGAACGTTCGAATTCCTTGCGCAGCCACTCTTCGGGGATCAGCGCCTGCAAATGGTCATCGAGTTTTTCCAGGCCATTGAAATAGGCACCGAAGGCACGGTCGAACTTGTCGAAATGCCGTTCGTCCTTGACCAGTATCGCCCGGGCCAAGTAGTAGAACTCGTCCATGTCAGCGAAGGTCACGCGCTGTTTCAGCGCGTTGATCAGGTCCAGCAGCTCGCGCACCGACACCGGCACCTTGGCCGCACGCATTTCATTGAACAGGTTGAGCAGCATCAGCGATTACCGCGGCGGCTCATGAACGCCAGCCGTTCCAGCAATTGCACATCCTGCTCGTTTTTCACCAAAGCGCCGGCCAGCGGTGGGATGGCCTTGGTCGGGTCACGCTCGCGCAGTACCGCTTCGCCAATATTGTCGGCCATCAGCAGCTTGAGCCAGTCGACCAGTTCGGACGTGGAAGGCTTCTTCTTCAGGCCCGGAACCTTGCGCACATCGAAGAACACGTCCAGCGCTTCGCTGACCAGGTCTTTCTTGATGTCCGGGTAGTGCACATCCACGATTTTTTGCAGGGTGGTGCGGTCGGGGAAGGCGATGTAGTGGAAGAAGCAGCGGCGCAGGAATGCATCCGGCAGCTCTTTTTCGTTGTTGGAGGTAATGATGATGATCGGGCGCTTCTTGGCCTTGATGGTCTCGTCGATTTCGTAGACGTAGAACTCCATTTTGTCGAGTTCCTGCAACAGGTCGTTGGGGAACTCGATGTCGGCCTTGTCGATTTCGTCGATCAGCAGGATCACCCGCTCCTCGGACTCGAAGGCTTCCCAGAGCTTGCCCTTTTTCAGGTAATTGCGCACATCGTGGACCTTGTCCACGCCCAGCTGCGAGTCGCGCAGGCGGCTCACTGCGTCGTACTCGTAGAGGCCCTGATGCGCCTTGGTGGTGGACTTGATGTGCCAGGTGATCAACTTGGCACCGAAGGATTCGGCCAGTTGCTCGGCAAGCATGGTCTTGCCAGTGCCCGGTTCGCCCTTGACCAGCAATGGCCGCTCCAGGGTGATGGCGGCGTTGACGGCCAGTTTCAGGTCATCGGTAGCCACATAGGCCTGGGTGCCTTCGAACTTCATCGGTCATTCCTCGGATTCATCAATGCCCCGACTATACCCCGCAGCCCCGGCGACTGTGAACGCAGACGGGGCATTCAGTCTCTGAATGGCGGGTCACATCAATATCCTGAGCAATGAGGGACATGTGGGAGGGGGCTTGCTCCCACAGGGTTAATCAGCGCTGGGCTTGGGTTGTTCATACCGGGCATTGAACGCCTGGATAAACCCATTGCGCAGAATTGCGATCACCGCAGAAAACGCACTGACATTCTGCTGGTGCACGCTACCGCTGAGCTCCACACGGGTGGCGAACTGGTTTTTGCGCTGGTTTTTCAGCACCGTCTCGCTGGCTCCGACCACGGCCTCCCAGATTGAGCGGAAGATATTCTTGTCCTTGTTTTCAACATCTTGTTGCCAGTCAAACACCTCTACGTCACGCAGCAGCGGCTTGATGTAGCCGGTGAGTCGGCCATTTTCAGCCTGGGCTTCGATCACCACGTCGCCCGTGCCGGCCTTGAAGTCGAACTTGCCATAGGCCGATGCAAAGTCGTTCATGCGCTTGAGTTGCAGGTCGCGGGCGCGGAAGCGGAACTCGAATTCTTCGAAATCGCTCAGCGGATCAAAGGTGGCATTGGCCTCCAGCGGCGCCTGGCCTTGCAGCAGTGCCTTGCCTTCGAAGCGGGCGTCGCGCTTGCCTTTGACATCCACCACATTGGTCAGGTTGTAGAAGCTGGCGTTGACCCCAGCGGCGTTGATATTGACCCGGGGCTTGGAGCTGAAGTTATGGAAGGCAATCTCGCCGTCTTCGATGCGCACTTCATTGAGGGTGATCGGCAGCAACTTGCGCAGTTGTTCCTGCCAGTCGGTGCCTTTACCCGTCTGGGACGCCTGCTTGTTGGCACCGCCATCGACGAAGTTGATCTGCGGACGCACAAAATGCCCCTCGGCCACGACGGCGTGGTCGTACCAGAGTGAATGCCAGCTCACGGCGAACTCGATCAGCGGCGCCTTCACGAACGGCACCGGGACCTTGCCGTCCACCTTGACGATTTGCAAGCCGTTGATCCGGTAGGCGCCGCGCCACAGGGCCAGGTCCACATCGGCGATTTCGCCGCGGTAATCGCCCATGTTGGCGAGTTTCTCGTTCAGGTAATTGCGCACCAGGTAGGGCAGCGCGATATTCAAGGCAATCAGGACCAGCACCAGAGCGGCGATTGTCCCTAACGGCCAACTGTAACGACGTTTCATGGGGCAGTTCTCCTTGCTTGTAGGAGATTGACTGTTCTGATGAACGCAACGTTCCCCCGTCTGGACGCCCTGGAGAACGAGGCATACCCTTGGGACCTTCTTCAAAGTCGCCAACAGGATCCCTCATGAGCCGTATCTTTGCAGACAACGCGCATTCCATCGGTAACACGCCCCTGGTTCAGATCAACCGCATCGCACCGCGTGGCGTGACGATTCTGGCCAAGATCGAAGGGCGTAACCCGAGTTATTCAGTGAAGTGCCGCATTGGCGCAAGCATGATCTGGGATGCCGAAAGCAGCGGCAAGCTCAAGCCAGGCATGACCATTGTCGAGCCGACTTCCGGCAATACCGGTATCGGCCTGGCGTTTGTCGCGGCGGCCCGTGGCTATAAATTGCTGCTGACAATGCCGTCGTCCATGAGCCTTGAGCGCCGCAAAGTGCTCAAGGCCCTGGGCGCCGAACTGGTGCTGACCGAGCCGGCCAAGGGCATGAAGGGCGCCATCGAAAAGGCCGGTGAAATCCTCGCCGGCGACCCGAGCACCTACTTTATGCCGGCCCAGTTCGAAAACCCGGCCAACCCTGCGATCCACGAGAAAACCACCGGCCCGGAAATCTGGAACGACACCGACGGCGCCGTGGATGTGCTGGTGGCGGGCGTGGGGACCGGCGGCACCATCACCGGGGTGTCACGCTATATCAAGAACACTGCGGGCAAGCCGATCCTGTCGGTGGCCGTGGAACCCATGGTTTCCCCGGTGATCACCCAGGCCTTGGCGGGGGAAGAAATCAAGCCCAGCCCCCACAAGATCCAGGGTATCGGCGCCGGGTTTGTGCCAAAAAACCTTGATCTGTCGATGGTCGACCGCGTGGAGTTGGCGACCGACGAAGAGTCCAAGGCCATGGCCCTGCGCCTGATGCAGGAAGAGGGTATCTTGTGCGGTATCTCCTGCGGTGCCGCCATGGCTGTGGCAGTACGCCTGGCCGAGAAGCCGGAAATGCAAGGCAAGACCATCGTGGTGATTTTGCCGGACTCCGGCGAGCGCTACCTGTCGAGCATGTTGTTCAGCGATGTGTTTACCGACCAGGAAAACCAGGCCTGATCTTCAAAGCGGTCCCACAAGGTTGATGTAAGTCATCCGGTCGGCGTGGGCCTTCTGCATAATGGCTCAAGTGTTTATCATGGCCGGCTGTTACGTCTGGTTTCCCGTTGACGCAAGTTTGCCGGCCAGGCGCTTATTTCCAGGAGTTGCTGCATGACCTTTTCTTTGGCCGCCAAACTGTCGGTGTTGCTGCTGTTTATCGGCAGCACGCTGTATGTGCACCTGCGTGGCAAGGCCCGTTTGCCGATGCTGCGCCAGTTCGTCAACCATTCGGCGCTGTTCGCCCCGTATAACGCCTTGATGTACCTGTTTTCCGCGGTGCCGTCCAAGCCGTACCTGGACCGCAGCAAGTTCCCGGAACTGGACGTGCTCAAGGACAACTGGGAAGTGATTCGCGAAGAGGCCATGCACCTGTTCGACGAGGGCTACATCCG
The DNA here is from genome assembly GCF_023127895.1 of Pseudomonas sp. NCIMB 10586. NCBI lineage: Bacteria > Pseudomonadati > Pseudomonadota > Gammaproteobacteria > Pseudomonadales > Pseudomonadaceae > Pseudomonas > Pseudomonas sp. NCIMB 10586. Next base: position 145,285 of record NZ_SPKQ01000042.1, on the reverse strand, counting down.
CGCCGCCGAAAAGAACAACGACGCCGGTTTCGGTTCGTTCTTCAAGAAAGGCTGGAAGCGCTTCTACCTCAAGTGGTACGACAAACCCCTGCCATCGGCCGAGGCCCTGTGCCCCAAAACCGTGGCCCTGGTCAGCAGCATCCCCAACGTCAAGGGCGCGATGTTCGCGCTGTTGCCGGGCGGCAGCCACCTGAACCCGCACCGCGACCCCTTCGCCGGTTCGTTGCGTTATCACCTGGGGCTGTCCACGCCGAACTCTGACGACTGCCGCATCTTCGTCGACGGCCAGGTCTACGCCTGGCGCGACGGTGAAGACGTGATGTTCGACGAAACCTACGTGCACTGGGTGAAGAACGAAACCGAGCAGACCCGCGTGATCCTGTTCTGCGACATCGAACGGCCGTTGAGCAACCGTGTGATGACCCGCGTCAACCGCTGGGTCAGCAAGCAACTGGGCCGTGCTACTGCGCCGCAGAACCTCGACGACGAACGCGTGGGCGGCATCAACCAGGCCTATGCCTGGAGCAAGACCTTCAGCGACAAGTTCAGTGGCCAGGTCAAGCAGTGGAAGCGCAAGCATCCCAAGGCGTACCGCATTGCGCGGCCGGTGCTGGCGGTAGTCGTCTTGGTATTGCTCTGGAAGTGGTTGTTCGGCTGATTGTGATTTCTTGACTTGAAATGCAGCCAAATGTGGGAGGGGGCTTGCTCCCGATAGCAGTGGATCAGTCAGCAAATGCCTAGCTGATACACCGCCATCGGGAGCAAGCCCCCTCCCACATTGGTTTGCAGTGTTGCTTATGACGCGATCAACTGCCGCAATACGTAGTGCAAGATCCCACCCGCTTTGAAGTACTCCACTTCATTCAAGGTATCAATCCGGCACAGCACCTCAACCTTCTCGCTGCTGCCATCTTCCCGAGTGATCATCAACGTCAGGTTCATGCGCGGTTCGACCTCGGCATCGGTCAGCCCGAGGATGTCGATCTTCTCCTTGCCGGTGAGCTTGAGCGTCTTGCGGTTCTGGTCCAGCTTGAACTGCAACGGCAACACGCCCATGCCCACCAGGTTGGAGCGGTGGATACGCTCGAAACTCTCGGCGATCACCGCCTTGACCCCCAGCAGGTTGGTACCCTTGGCCGCCCAGTCGCGGCTGGAACCGGTGCCGTATTCCTGGCCTGCGATCACCACCAGCGGCGTGCCGGAAGCCTGGTACTTCATGGATGCATCGTAGATCGCCATTTTTTCCCCGGTGGGGATATACAACGTGTTGCCGCCTTCCTCGCCGCCCAGCATTTCATTGCGGATACGGATGTTGGCAAAGGTGCCGCGCATCATCACTTCGTGGTTGCCCCGGCGCGAGCCGTAGGAGTTGAAGTCACGCGGTTCCACCCCTTGCTCGCGCAGGTAGCGTCCAGCCGGGCTGTCGGTCTTGATGTTGCCGGCAGGGGAGATGTGGTCGGTGGTCACCGAATCACCGAGCAGGGCCAGGATGTTGGCGCCCTTGACGTCCTTGATCACCGGCAGCGGGCCGGCAATGTCATCGAAGAACGGTGGGTGCTGGATGTAGGTGGAGTCCTTTTGCCACACGTAGGTCGCTGCCTGCGGCACTTCAATCGCCTGCCATTGCTCGTCACCGGCGAACACCTCGGCGTATTCCTTGTGGAACATGCTGGTGCTGACCTGGGCCACCGCGTCGGCGATTTCCTGGCTACTGGGCCAGATATCTTTCAGGTACACCGGGTTTCCGCTCTGATCGTTACCCAGCGGTTCGCTGCTGATGTCGATGCGCACGGTGCCGGCCAACGCATAGGCGACTACCAGGGGCGGCGAAGCCAGCCAGTTGGTTTTCACCAGCGGGTGCACGCGGCCTTCGAAGTTGCGGTTACCGGACAGCACCGAGGCCACGGCGAGGTCGGCCTTCTGGATGGCTTTTTCGATAGGCTCGGGCAACGGCCCGGAGTTACCGATACAGGTGGTGCAGCCGTAGCCCACCAGGTCAAAACCGAGCTTGTCGAGGTACTGGGTGAGGCCCGCGGCCTTGTAATAGTCGGTGACCACCTTGGAGCCTGGGGCCAGTGAGGTCTTGACCCAAGGTTTGCGGGTCAGGCCCTTTTCCACGGCCTTTTTCGCCACCAACCCGGCCGCCATCATTACGCTGGGGTTGGAGGTGTTGGTGCAGGAGGTGATGGCGGCGATCACCACCGCGCCGTTTTTCAGGCGATAGGTGTTGCCTTCGTATTCATAATCGGCCTCGCCGACCAGATCGGCGTTGCCCACGGCCACGCCGCCACCGCCTTCACTTTCCAGGCGGCCTTCTTCCTTGCTGGTGGGTTTGAATTGCAGGTCGAGGAAGTCGCTGAACGCTTGGCCGACATTCGGCAGGGATACCCGGTCTTGGGGGCGCTTGGGCCCGGCGAGGCTGGCTTCGACGCTGCCCATGTCCAGGGCCAGGGTGTCGGTGAACACCGGTTCCTGGCCGGCGTTGCGCCACAGGCCCTGGGCCTTGGTGTAGGCCTCCACCAGTTTGACCGTCTCAGCCGGGCGGCCGGACAGGCGCAGGTAGTCCAGCGTCACCTCATCCACTGGGAAAAAGCCACAGGTAGCGCCGTACTCCGGCGCCATGTTGGCGATGGTGGCGCGGTCGGCCAGGGGCAGGTCGGCCAGGCCGTCGCCGTAGAACTCGACGAACTTGCCCACTACGCCTTTCTTGCGCAGCATTTGTGTAACGGTGAGCACCAGGTCGGTGGCGGTGATGCCTTCCTTGAGCTTGCCGGTGAGCTTGAAGCCGATGACCTCCGGAATCAGCATCGACACCGGCTGGCCGAGCATGGCCGCTTCGGCTTCGATCCCACCCACGCCCCAGCCGAGTACGCCGAGGCCGTTGATCATGGTGGTATGGGAGTCGGTGCCGACCAGGGTGTCGGGGAAGGCGTACGTGCGGCCGTCTTCGTCCTTGGTCCACACGGTGCGGCCCAGGTATTCCAGGTTCACCTGGTGACAGATGCCGGTGCCAGGTGGCACGACGCTGAAGTTGTCAAAGGCGCTCTGGCCCCAGCGCAGGAAGGCGTAGCGTTCGCCGTTGCGCTGCATTTCGATGTCAACGTTCTGCTCAAAGGCGCTGGTGGTACCGAACTTGTCGACCATCACCGAGTGGTCGATCACCAGGTCCACCGGCGACAGCGGGTTGATGCGCTGCGGGTCACCGCCGGCCTTGGCCACGGCGGCGCGCATGGCGGCCAGGTCGACCACCGCGGGCACCCCGGTAAAGTCCTGCATCAGCACGCGGGCGGGGCGATACTGAATCTCGCGGTCCGACTGGCGCTCTTTGAGCCAGGCGGCGATGGCTTTGAGGTCGGTGCCGGTAACGGTCTTGGCATCTTCCCAGCGCAGCAGGTTTTCCAGCAGTACCTTGAGCGACATCGGCAGCTTGTCCAGATCACCCAGGCTCTTGGCGGCTTCGGGCAGGCTGAAGTAGTGGTAGGTCTTGCTGTCTATTTGCAGTGTCTTAAGGGTTCTCAGGCTATCAAGGGATGACATTACATGACTCCTTATGGTCCGCACGGCCACGGACCTGGCGGGACGAACAGAGCTAACACGTTAGCGCTGTTTTCATTAGCAGGCTAATAACTGGACTCTATCGCCGAGCCCAAGGTTCCGAACTCGGCTATCATGCGCGCGTTTTCATGACAGGCATTGCGATAGCGCAAGGTCAGTTGATTCACCAGGAGAGTAGATGAACACCCTTTTTATGCACTGCCGCCCGGGTTTTGAAGGCGAAGTCTGTTCCGAGATCGCGGAACACGCCGCGCGCCTGAACGTGTCCGGCTACGCCAAGGCCAAGACCGGCAGCGCCTGCGCCGAATTTGTCTGCACGGAAGAAGACGGCGCCCAGCGCTTGATGCACGGCCAGCGCTTCGCCGAGCTGATCTTCCCAAGGCAGTGGGCGCGCGGGGTGTTTATCGACCTGCCGGAAACCGACCGCATCAGTGTGATCCTTACCCACCTGCGCGACTTCCCGGTGTGCGGCAGCCTATGGTTGGAAATGGTCGACACCAATGACGGCAAGGAACTCTCCAACTTTTGCAAAAAATTCGAAGTGCACCTGCGCAAAGCCCTGCTGGGCGCCGGCAAGCTGGTGGACGACCCGAGCAAGCCGCGCCTGTTGCTGACCTTCAAGAGCGGCCGCGAAGTGTTCATGGGGCTGGCCGAGTCGAACAACTCGGCAATGTGGCCGATGGGCATCCCGCGCCTCAAGTTCCCGCGTGACGCGCCCAGCCGCTCGACCTTGAAGCTGGAAGAGGCCTGGCATCACTTTATCCCCCGTGACCAATGGGACGAGCGCCTGCACGGTGATATGACCGGCGTCGACCTCGGCGCAGCGCCGGGCGGTTGGACCTGGCAACTGGTCAACCGTGGCATGCTGGTCACCGCCATCGACAACGGCCCCATGGCCGAAAGCCTGATGGACACCGGCCTGGTGCAGCACTTGATGGCTGATGGCTTCACCTTCGTGCCCAAGCAGCCGGTGGACTGGATGGTCTGCGATATCGTCGAGAAGCCTGCGCGCAACGCGGCGCTGCTGGAAACCTGGATCGGCGAGGGGCATTGCCGTGAGGCGGTGGTCAACCTGAAGTTGCCGATGAAGCAGCGTTACGCCGAAGTGAAGCGCCTGCTCGAACGCATCGAAGAGGGCTTCAAGGCGCGTGGCATACGGGTGGAAATCGGTTGCAAGCAGCTGTACCACGACCGAGAGGAAGTGACGTGCCACTTGCGTCGTCTGATAGACGTAAAGAAATCCAAAAGCCGCTGATAATAATTGTGGGAGCTGGCTTGCCTGCGAAAGCGGTATAACAGTCGAAATGTATGTTGAATGTGCCCCCGTCATCGCGGGCAAGCCCGCTCCCACATAAGAGCGGGCCTGTTTCAGGAGTGAAGTATGAGTGTTGATTTACCCGTAGACGGCACCCTCGACGCCACCGGCCTCAACTGCCCGGAGCCGGTGATGATGCTGCACCAGCACATCCGTGACCTGCCGGCGGGCGGCTTGCTCAAGGTGATCGCCACCGACCCGTCGACCCGTCGTGATATTCCCAAATTCTGCGTGTTTCTTGACCACGAACTGGTGGATCAACAGGAAGATGCTGGCACCTACCTGTACTGGATCCGCAAGAAAGCCGATTAAGCCAGCGCCTTTTCGGCACGAATGCGCCGGCGTGCACTGCGCGCCAGGCGCACCAGCAACATCCCCGCCGCACAGCTCAAACCCACGATCAGCCCTTGCCATAAACCGCTTGGGCCGCTGGGTTCGCCGAGCCAGTCGGTCAGCCCTAGGGCATAACCCACCGGCAGCCCCACGCCCCAATAGGCGAACAAGGTCAGCACCATGGTCACCCGGGTGTCCTGGTAGCCGCGCAAAGCACCGGCGGCAGTGACCTGAATCGAGTCGGAGAACTGGAACAGCGCCGAGAACACAATCAGCATCGACGCCAGGTGGATGACCACCGGGTCGGGCGTGTAGATCGCCGCGATCTGCTCACGAAACACCAGCATCAGGCTGCACGACAGGCACGCATAGGCCAGTGCAGTGCCCATGCCGACCCCGGCGGCGAAGCGCGCTTCACGCGGTTCGCCACGCCCCAGGGCCTGGCCGACGCGCACGGTCACGGCCATGCTCAGGGAGTAGGGGATCATGAATACCAAAGAACTGACATTCAACGCGATCTGATGGCCGGAAACCACGGTGGCGCCCAGGCTGCCAAGCAACAGGGCAATCACCGCGAATATGCTCGACTCGGCGAAGATCGCTACGCCAATCGGCAGGCCGATGCCCAGGATGCGCTTGATCACCGCCCATTTCGGCCAGTCAAAGCGCTTGAACAGTTCGCTGCTCTGGTACACCGGGCCCCAGCGCGTCCAGCCAGCCAGGCCGAGCATCATTACCCACATCGCAATGGCCGTGGCCCAGCCGCAACCCACGCCGCCCATGGCCGGTACGCCGAAGTGGCCGTAGATGAAGATGTAGTTCAGCGGAATATTCAGCGCCAGGCCGCACAGGCCCATGACCATGCTCGGCCGCGTACGGCCCAGGCCATCACTGAAGCAGCGCAGCACGTAATACAGCGCAATTGCCGGCATCCCCGCGGCGATGCCGTGCAGGTAACCCATGGACGGCTCGATCAGGTCGGGCTCGACCTTCATCGCATGCAGGATCGGCTCGGCACATAGCAACAGCACCGCGCCGCAGAGGCCGACCACCACGGCCAACCACAACGATTGGCGCACCAACGGTCCGATCTCTGTGAGTTTTCCCGCGCCATAGCGCTCGGCCACTTTCGGCGTGGTGGCCAGCAAGGTGCCGGTCATCAGCAGGTACACCGGGATCCAGATCGAGTTACCCAGGCCGACCGCCGCAAGGTCCTGGGGGCTGACACGCCCGGCCATCACCGCATCGACAAAACTCATCGCAGTAGTTGCCAATTGGCCGATCATGATCGGCAAGGCCAGCGTCAGCAGGCCGCGCACTTCCCGGCTGATGCGGGCTGGGCGGGAAAGGGTAGCGGTGGCAGTGTTCACGTACAGGTGTCCAATAAAAAAGCAGTCGCAAGGACGGCGGATTCTACGCTTTGACGCAGTGGTCAGGAAAAAACCTGTGTTGCTGATTTGTAATGCAGCCCCACAGGGATCTGTTGTGTTAGTTGAATCCCATGCCTGTACACTGCTGATCCGCCAAAGGAGCCTGCCATGCTGATTGTTGCCGACGAAAATATTCCGCTGCTTGATGACTTTTTCCAGGGGTTTGGCGAGATTCGCCGCGTGCCTGGGCGGTCCATCGACCGCGCTACCGTCGAGCAGGCCGACGTGCTGCTGGTGCGCTCGGTGACCAACGTCAACCGTGCCCTGCTCGAAGGCAGCAACGTACGCTTTGTCGGCACCTGCACCATCGGCACCGACCATCTGGACCTGGACTTTTTCAAGCGGGCAGGGATCCAGTGGGCCAGCGCGCCTGGCTGCAATGCGCGGGGGGTTGTGGATTACGTACTCGGCAGCTTGCACACCCTGGCCGAAATCGAAGGCGTCGAGTTGGGCTCGCGCACCTACGGTGTCGTCGGTGCCGGTGAGGTGGGCGGGCGACTGGTCAAGGTCCTCAAGGGCCTGGGTTGGAACGTGCTGGTGTGCGACCCGCCGCGCCAGATCGCCGAGGACGGCGACTACGTCAGCCTGCAACAGATCATCGAGCAGTGCGATGTGATCAGCTTGCACACGCCGCTGATCAAGTCCGGCAATGGCGCCACCTGGCATTTATTCGACCGCCAGCGCCTGGAGCAACTCAAGCCCGGCACCTGGCTGATCAACGCCAGCCGTGGCGCGGTGGTGGACAACGCCGCGCTGCGCGAGGTGCTGCTGGCCCGCGAAGACCTGCAAGCGGTGCTGGATGTGTGGGAAGGCGAGCCGCAAGTGGACGTCGACCTGGCTGACCTGTGCGTGCTGGCCACGCCGCATATCGCCGGCTACAGCCTCGATGGCAAGCAGCGCGGCACCGCGCAGATCTACCAGGCATTTTGCGCGCACCTGGGCCACGAACCGAGCGTTCAGCTCAGTGATTTATTGCCGGCACCGTGGCTGGCCGAAGTCCACCTGGACGCTTCAACCGATCCGGCCTGGGCACTGGCGGCCCTGTGCCGCAGCGTGTACGACCCGCGCCGTGATGATGCAGATTTTCGTCGCAGCCTGGTGGGGACCGTGCAGGAGCAGCGCCAGTCCTTCGATTTGCTGCGCAAGCACTACCCGCAGCGCCGTGAGATAGATGGCCTGAAAGTGCGCATCAAGGGCGAGTCGACGGCGCTGTCGGCTATCGTTTCGGCTCTGGGCGCTGAAACGCTGTAAACACCCATAAAAAACCCGGCCACCTGGGCCGGGTTTGAAAGAGCGTGGGCACTTCAGCCTTGCTGGGCAGGTTTGACCAGTCGCTGTTCCAGCTCGCTGCAGGCTTGCTGGATCATCTCTTCGGTAATCTGCACCTCGCGGCCCTTGGCATCGATATACGAGCAAGGCAACACCTGCTGCTGGCGGATCACTTCAATCTTGGCGTTGCTGCTATCTTGCAAGGTCATGGCCTGTCTCCTCATCAGGTTGTGTACCTATCTTAAATCCCCCGCATGAACGCGCTGTTACAACTCCTTGCACGCTCATCGGTTCGAACACCCAGTCCACCAGAAACCGGTACATATTTCCAGATGAGTCTTAGACCGATAGCCTCTAGCGGCCTGTATCGGCGGGCATAATTAACCTGACTCATTGTTATTTGCGCAAGTTCCCCCAATGTTGAAGTACAGATTCCTCATTGGTGGTGCCTTCCATGCTCTCAACCCGTCAACGCCGTGCGATCCGCCTGGCCAGCCGCTTTATTGCGCCCTACCGCTGGCAGGCCCTGGGCGCCTTGCTGGCGCTGATCGTCACCGCCGGCATCACCTTGTCCATGGGGCAGGGCATTCGCCTTCTGGTCGACCAGGGTTTCATGACCCAGTCACCGCACTTGCTCAACCAGTCCATCGGCTTGTTCATGGTGCTGGTACTGGGCCTGGCTGTGGGTACGTTCACGCGGTTTTACCTGGTGTCGTGGATTGGCGAGCGCGTGGTGGCCGATATTCGCCGGCAAGTGTTCAATCACTTGATCTACCTGCACCCAGGCTTCTATGAGAACAACCGCAGCTCGGAGATCCAGTCGCGGCTGACCACCGATACCACGTTGCTGCAATCGGTGATCGGCTCATCGCTGTCGCTGTTCCTGCGCAACGCCCTGATGGTCATCGGCGGCATCGTGTTGCTGTTCATCACCAACCCCAAGCTCACCAGCATCGTGGTGGTGGCGCTGCCGCTGGTACTGGCGCCGATTCTGATCTTCGGGCGCCGGGTGCGCAGCCTGTCGCGTCTGAGCCAGGATCGTATTGCCGACGTCGGCAGCTATGTCGCCGAGACCTTGGGCCAGATCAAAACGGTGCAGGCCTACAACCACCAGGTGCAGGACGAACAGCGTTTCGCTGTTACCGTGGAGGACGCGTTCACCACCGCACGTAAACGCATCCTGCAACGCTCCTGGCTGATAACCCTGGTGATCATGCTGGTGCTCGGCGCCGTGGGCGTGATGCTATGGGTAGGTGGCATGGACGTGATCAGCGGGCGCATTTCCGGCGGTGAGCTGGCGGCGTTTGTGTTCTATAGCCTGATAGTCGGCAGTGCGGTTGGCACTCTGAGCGAAGTGCTCGGCGAGTTGCAGCGCGCTGCCGGTGCGGCCGAGCGTATCGGTGAGCTGTTGCAGTCGAGCAACGACATCCAGGCGCCGGCCGATGGCAGCGAACGCTTGCCGCAGCGGGTCAGTGGCCGCATGGAGCTGCAAGATCTGCGCTTTTGCTACCCCTCACGGCCGGACAGTTACGCCATTGATGGCTTGAACCTGACCATCAATCCCGGCGAAACCCTGGCGCTGGTAGGCCCATCAGGCGCGGGTAAATCGACAATCTTCGACCTGCTGCTGCGCTTCTACGATCCCCAGCAAGGGCGCATCCTGCTCGAAGGCCGCCCGCTGACCGAGCTGGACCCCCTGGACCTGCGTCGCCACTTTGCACTGGTGTCCCAGAGCCCGGCGCTGTTTTTCGGCAGCGTCGAGGACAACATTCGCTACGGCAACCCGTCCGCCACCATGGCCCAGGTCGAAGCCGCTGCGCGCATCGCCCATGCCCACGATTTCATCCTGCAAATGCCCGAGGGCTACCAGACCCACCTCGGCGACGGTGGCCTGGGCCTCTCTGGCGGCCAGCGCCAACGCCTGGCCATCGCCCGCGCCTTGTTGGTCGACGCGCCGATCCTGCTGCTGGACGAAGCCACCAGCGCCCTCGACGCGCAGAGTGAGCACCTGATCCAGCAAGCGCTGCCGCAATTGATGCAAGGAAGAACCACGCTGGTGATCGCTCACCGTCTGGCGACCGTCAAGAATGCCGATCGAATAGCGGTGATGGATCAGGGCAAACTGGTGGCGGTGGGCACGCACCAGGAGTTGATTGCGAGCAATCCACTGTATGCGCGGTTGGCGGCGCTGCAGTTCAGCGCAGATCACTAGCGCCATAAGCATTGCAGAAATGCCAATGTGAGAGGGGGCTTGCTCCCGATAGCAGAGTGTCAATCAGCAGTTTTGTTGCTGACCCACCGCTATCGGGAGCAAGCCCCCTCCCACATTGGAAGCAGGTTCAGTGCCTTACTGGTCGTCGAAGTACCGCTCATGCCAATCCACCAGCGGCTGCGGCGAATTGAGCTTCTGCCCGTAGATCACCGAATAAGACAGCACGTTCTGCACATACTGGCGGGTTTCGTCGAACGGGATGCTTTCAACCCACACATCGAAGCTCAGGTGGTCTGCACCGCGCAGCCATTGGCGCACGCGGCCGGGGCCGGCGTTGTAGGCGGCGGAAGCGAGCACACGGTTGCCGTTGAACTGGCTGTGCACCTGGCTCAGGTAGGCGGCGCCGAGCTGGATATTTTTATCCGGGTCCAGCACCTGGGCCGGGGAGGCCAGGGGGATGCTGAATTTGCGTGCGGTTTCCTTGGCGGTGCCGGGCATCAGTTGCATCAAGCCGCTGGCGCCCACGCCGGAGCGGGCGTCGTCCATAAACGCGCTTTCCTGACGCGTGATGGCAAATATCCAGCTTGAATGCAGGCCGCGCACCTTGGCTTCGCGCACCAGAGTGTCGCGGTGCGCCATCGGGAAGCGGATGTCCAGGTCGTCCCAGTACTGCGCCTGGCTGATGGTACGGATCGCCGGGAAGTACCACTTCATGTCGTAGGCCAACTTGGCCTGGGCGACCATTTCGTCACGGTTGAAGTGCCGGCTGACGTGGTACCACTCGCGGCGACCGTCCACGATCTGGCCACGGGCGTAGAACTCCAGCGCACGGCGCACCCCAGGAGTATTGCGCACCTTGTTGACCAACGCCTGGCTCATCACCAGCGGTTTGTTGTTCAACTGGTAAGGGGATTTGGAACGGTCAGCAGCAAGGAAACCGTAGAAGTCCCGTTCCTTGGCCACGTTTTTGTACAGCACCAGGGCCTGCGGGTTTTTCGGTTCGGCCAGCTCCAGGCTGCGCGCCTGCCAGTAGCGCCAGCGGTTAGTGGTGGCCAGGTCTTGTGGGAGTTTGCGGGTCAACTGGTAGGCATCTTCCCAGCGTGCCAGGCGCAACAGCAGGCGCAGGCGCCATTCGGACACGGTGTTGTCGCGCAGTTCCGGGTCGTACTTGGTCATCACGTCCAGCGCACGTGGGTCGAAGCGCTTGGCCAGGGTCAGGCCAATCTCGCGGGCAATCGACACCTTTTCGTCACGGGAGAAGTGCATGCTGCTGGCGTAGCCGTCGAGCAGGGCCATGGCCTTGTCCGGATCCTGGCGGGCCAGGCGGCGCAGGCCCAGGCCGACGGCGTCAGACATCGCCTCGGTGGCCGGCAGGAAGCGTGACGGATCGCTGAGCATGTCAGGCTTTTGCGCCACATCCACCATCAGGCGGCCTTGGACGCCTAGGGTTGGCAGGGTCTTCACCAGGCTGTTGGCCAGCGCGTAATTGCGGGCTTCGGCGGCGAGCTTGGTGCGGTCCCAAATCTTCTGTTCGGTCAGTTGGCCGGCAGCGGCCCATTGGCCGAAGGTGGCGTCACAGGCGGCGGGCTGGGATTTGCCGGTCATCCACAATTTTTCGGCGGTCTTGTAGCCTTCAGCCTTCAGATTGTGGCTGAGCTGGTACTGGCCATGCAGGCAGTCCAGCTCGACGAAATTGAGCTTGGTGTCGTAGTACTTTTCAAAGGTCTGCCAATCGCCACGCTCGGCCAGCCAACGCAGCCAACGCAGTTTCATCCAGTTGGCCTGGGGCAGGTCGCCGTGTTTGGCGAGGAACTGTTCGATTTCCTCGTTGCTCGCGGTTTTCAGGCGTGCAGTCAGCTCGTCATACGCCAGGTACGGCGTGAGCGGGTAGTCGGCCAGGGCCTGGCTGTATTGCATGTACGGGCCGCTGTCGCCCTTGGCCAGGGCGCGTTTGGCTTGATCGTAATACTGACGTTGGGTGGTGAGGTCCACCGCCTGGGCGGTTTGAACGGCAGTGGCGGAAAGAAGCAGACAAGATAAAAAGTTGAAAAGGCGACTGCGCATGAGACGTCCGTGCAGAGAAATCACGACTAGCACCGGCACTGCCGACACTGATTGCCCCTAGCTTAGCCTTTTGCCAGCGGCCCGCGAAAGCTTTGCCGTCTGGTTCGTTCAAGTTCGCCGGAAATGTCCTACAGAACGTGTCAATAGAGAAAATGCCGACCGCATCCCACCCTCAAGTCAGGTAGAATGCGCGCCCAGTTTTTGGAGAAGCGTATGACCCTGCTCAAATTCAGCGATGTGTCCCTTGCTTTCGGCGCCATGCCGTTGTTGGACAAGGTGTCCTGGCAGATCGCCCGTGGTGAGCGGGTGTGCATCATCGGCCGCAACGGCACCGGCAAGTCCAGCATGATGAAGCTGGTAAAAGGCGACCAGAAGCCTGATGACGGCTCTGTCTGGCGTGCCCCGGGCCTCAAGATCGGCGAATTGCCGCAGGAATTGCCGGTGGCCGACGGACGGACAGTGTTCGACGTGGTTGCCGAAGGCCTGGACGGCGTCGGCGAGTTGCTCGCGCAATACCATCACCTGGCGCAGAACTGCGTCACCGAGGAGGACCTGGACAAGCTGATGCACGTCCAGCAAGACCTCGAAGCCCGTGATGGCTGGCGCTTGCAGCAACTGGTGGACAGCACCCTGAGCCGCCTGCAACTGCCGGCCGACAAGACCCTCGCCGAATTGTCCGGGGGCTGGCGTCGCCGTGTGCTGCTGGCCCAGGCCCTGGTGTCCGAGCCGGACCTGCTGTTGCTCGACGAACCGACCAACCACCTGGACATCGGCGCCATCGCCTGGCTTGAAGAAGCCATCAAGGACTTCCAGGGCGCCGTGCTGTTTATCACGCACGACCGTGCTTTCCTGCAGAGCCTGGCCACGCGCATCCTCGAACTGGACCGTGGCGGCCTGATCGACTGGAACGGCGACTACGCCAGCTTCCTGGTGCACAAGGAAGCCGCCCTGGCTGCCGAAGAAACCGCCAACGCGCTGTTTGACAAAAAGCTGGCCCAGGAAGAAGTCTGGATCCGCCAGGGCATCAAGGCCCGTCGCACCCGTAACGAAGGCCGCGTGCGTGCCTTGAAAGCCTTGCGCGTGGAGCGCAGTGAGCGCCGCGAGCGTACCGGCAAGGCCAATATCCAGCTGGACACCGCCGACAAGTCGGGCAAGCAGGTAATGGTGCTGGAGAATGTCAGCTTCCATCACCCGGACGGCCCGTTCCTGATCAAGGACTTCTCCATGGTCCTGCAACGCGGCGACCGTATCGGCCTGCTGGGCGCCAACGGCACCGGCAAGACCACCTTGCTCAAGCTGATGCTCAGCGGTCTGCAGCCGACCAGCGGCAAGGTGGAAGAGGGCACACGCATCGACGTGGCCTACTTTGACCAGTTGCGCCACCAGTTGGACCTGGAAAAGACCGTGATCGACAACGTCGCCGAAGGTCGCGACTTTATCGACATCGACGGCCAGAGCCGCCACGTACTCAGCTACCTGGGCGACTTCCTGTTCAGCCCGCAACGTGCGCGTACGCCGGTCAAGGCTCTGTCTGGTGGTGAGCGCGCGCGTTTGCTGCTGGCCAAGCTGTTCAGCAAACCGGCCAACCTGCTGGTGCTCGACGAACCGACCAACGACTTGGATGTGGAAACCCTTGAGTTGCTCGAAGAAGTGCTGCTGACGTTCAACGGCACTGTGCTGATGGTCAGCCACGACCGGGAATTCCTCGACAACGTGGTCACCAGCACTCTGGTCTTCGAAGGTGAAGGCAAGGTGCGCGAATACGTCGGTGGTTACCAGGACTGGCTGCGTCAGGGTGGTTCGCCACGTCTGCTGGGCGTGACCGAGAGCAAGTCCGGCAAGGCCGACCTGACCTCGGCGGTGGTGACTCCTGTGCAAGAGGCTGCACCGGCCCAGGAAGCTGCACCCGCGGCCAAGAAGAAGCTCAGCTACAAGCTGCAGCGTGAGCTGGAAGCCTTGCCGGGTGAGATCGACGCCAAGGAACAGCAGATTGCCGCGGTAGAAGCGCAAATGGCTGACGCCGGTTTCTACCTGCGCCCGGCTGCAGAAACCGCTGCGGTCATCGCTTCCCTGGAGACGTTGAACCAGGAGCTGGAAGCGTTGGTTGAGCGTTGGGCCGAGCTGGATGCCTGAGTGATTGCACCGCAATAAAAAAGCCCGGCACTCTTCTATGAGCGCCGGGCTTTTTCATATGAAATACAGTTAAGAATGTGGGAGCTGGCTTGCCTGCGATAGCAGTCTGTCAGTTGATACACCTGGCGACTGACACACAGCTATCGCAGGCAAGCCAGCTCCCACATTAGACCTTCATCGGTCTTACGAACTCTTTGCCAGTTTGACGGCCAGTACATCGCAAGGCGCGCCGTGCAATACATCATTGGCGGTGGAGCCCAGCAACAGTGCCAGGCCATGACGGCCGTGGCTGCCGACCACGATCAGGTCACAGGCCTTTTCCTTGGCCAAGTGGTGGATTTCCTGACGCGGTTGGCCGTATGTCAGGTGGCAGTCTTCCTTTTTCAGGTGCGGGTATTTGAGAATCAAGCGGTCCAGGCGCTCCTTGGCCTGGTCGAATTGTTGTTGCTGCAACTGGGAAAGGTCCATCGGTACGTCACCGCCAAAGGCCATGGCCATGGGCTCGACGATATGCACCAGCGACAGTATGGCGCCATTGGCCAATGCGGATTCCTGCGCGCGCTTGATCACCGGATCGCACTCTTCGGTCAGATCGACAGCGACCAGAATATGTTTGTAGGGCATGAGGCGTTCCTCCAAGGGACTGCAATAAGTTCAGTATGGCTGCTTTCAAGCGGATGGGGTTGCGTCAGGTCAAATCCGCTCATCTAGAAATTCGGGAGTACACATATGACGGTGTGGATAGTGGTGTCAATCCTTGCGGTGGTTTTAAGCCCCCTGGCCTGGCTGCGCCCGTCGCGTGGGCAGAGCGGGCGCATGGCCCTGCGCATGGAGGCACGCCGCATCGGCCTGGCCATGCAGTTGGCGCCCCAGGAATGGCCGCACTGGCTCAAGCAAGAGCCGCCGAGCCCTTGTGCGCAGTACTGTCGACCGCGGCGTGGGAGCACGCCGGCCATCTGGAGTTACTGGCAGTTGGAGCCGGGTGTGTGGGTCAATCAATGGCGCGAAGAGTGTGTGGATGAAAAGTTGTTGCCGTATTTTGCGACGCTGCCGGCGAACGTCTACAAGGTCGAGGCCGACAAGCAGATGATCGCCTTGTACTGGGGCGAGAAGGGCGACATGAGTGTGTTGAAGGATATTGATGCGTTGCTCAGGGCCTTGGCCTGACACTCCTACAGAGATCGGGCAATAAAAAGCCCGACTTCATCATCGGGCTGGAGGTGGCCAGGCAGGCCGGTAAATCTGCAAGTTCCCGCTAGCCTAGCCGTATATCCCTTTCTGTACAGCCGCTTCCCACATCTTTTCTATTATTGATCTTGTGAATATTTGAATATTGACGGGTTGCCTGCCTGTGGGCCTGGTTCTGAAATGACTGGAAAGTCGCGTTTTACCTAGCCTTTGGAGCGATTGACAATTGCCCGGAATTGGATGAAGGTGGCGTACCCAAATCAAACGGGCGTATGAATTGAGCGTTTGTCCTACAGGCAGCTCAGACATAACCCCGACTATCGCACTGGCGGGTGTGCCTGGCGGATGGGTTTGAGCATTGATGCGACTGTCAACGTCAAACCAGAGGCCAGCGTCCGGTGTGTACTGTTCAGCTTCCATATCGTGGAGATCAGTTGATGATTTACGAAGGTAAAGCCATCACGGTTAAGGCTCTTGAAAGTGGCATCGTCGAATTGAAATTCGACCTCAAGGGTGAGTCCGTCAACAAGTTCAACCGTCTAACCCTGAACGAACTGCGTCAGGCCGTAGACACCATCAAAGCAGATGCTTCGGTCAAGGGCGTGATCGTCTCCAGCGGCAAGGACGTGTTTATCGTCGGCGCTGACATCACCGAATTCGTCGACAACTTCAAGCTGCCCGATGCCGAGCTGGTGGCTGGCAACCTCGAAGCCAACAAGATCTTCAGCGATTTCGAAGACCTCAACGTGCCGACCGTTGCCGCGATCAATGGCATTGCGTTGGGTGGCGGCCTGGAAATGTGCCTGGCAGCGGATTTCCGTGTCATGTCCGCGACCGCCAAGATCGGCCTGCCGGAAGTCAAACTGGGCATCTACCCGGGCTTCGGCGGTACCGTGCGCCTGCCGCGCCTGATCGGTGCCGACAATGCGATCGAATGGATCGCCGCCGGTAAGGAAAACAAGGCCGAGGACGCACTGAAGGTCGGTGCCGTCGACGCAGTGGTGGCTCCGGACAAACTGGCCGAAGCCGCGCTGAACCTGATCAAGGGCGCCATCAGCGGCGAATTTGACTACAAGGCCAAGCGTCAGCCGAAGCTGGAAAAACTCAAGCTCAACGCTATCGAACAGATGATGTCGTTCGAAACCGCCAAAGGTTTCGTGGCAGGCCAGGCCGGTCCGAACTACCCGGCCCCGGTTGAAGCGATCAAGACCATCCAGAAGGCCGCGAACTTCGGTCGTGACAAAGCCCTGGAAGTGGAAGCGGCAGGCTTCGTCAAACTGGCGAAAACCTCGGCGGCCCAGAGCCTGATCGGCCTGTTCCTGAACGATCAGGAACTGAAGAAAAAGGCCAAGGCCTACGACGAAATTGCCAAGGACGTGAAACAGGCTGCCGTACTCGGCGCCGGTATCATGGGCGGCGGTATCGCCTATCAGTCGGCGTCCAAAGGCACGCCGATCCTGATGAAAGACATCAACGAGCACGGTATCGAGCAGGGCCTGGCCGAAGCCGCCAAGCTGCTGGTGGGCCGCGTTGATAAAGGTCGTATGACCGCTGCAAAAATGGCCGAAGTGCTCAATGGCATTCGTCCTACGCTGTCCTACGGCGATTTCGGCCACGTCGACCTGGTGGTCGAAGCGGTTGTCGAGAACCCGAAGGTCAAGCAGGCGGTATTGGCTGAAGTGGAAGCTCAGGTCAAAGATGACACCATCCTGGCCTCCAACACCTCGACAATTTCCATTTCGCTGCTGGCCAAGGCCCTCAAGCGTCCGGAAAACTTCGTCGGCATGCACTTCTTCAACCCGGTGCACATGATGCCGCTGGTGGAAGTGATCCGTGGCGAGAAGTCCAGCGAGCTGGCCGTTGCCACCACCGTTGCCTACGCCAAGAAAATGGGCAAGAACCCGATCGTGGTCAACGACTGCCCGGGCTTTTTGGTCAACCGCGTGCTGTTCCCCTACTTCGGCGGTTTCGCCAAGTTGGTCAGTGCCGGTGTGGACTTCGTGCGCATCGACAAGGTCATGGAGAAATTCGGCTGGCCCATGGGCCCTGCGTACCTGATGGACGTGGTCGGTATCGACACCGGCCACCACGGCCGCGACGTGATGGCTGAGGGCTTCCCGGACCGCATGAAAGACGACCGCCGCTCGGCGATCGACGCGCTGTACGAGGCCAAGCGCCTGGGCCAGAAGAACGGCAAGGGCTTCTACGCCTACGAGGCCGACAAGAAGGGCAAGCAGAAGAAAGTCGCCGATCCGTCGGTGCACGAAGTGCTCGCTCCGGTCATCTACGAACAGCGTGAGGTGTCGGACGAGGACATCATCAACTGGATGATGATCGCCCTGTGCCTGGAAACCGTACGTTGCCTGGAAGACGGCATCGTCGAAACCGCCGCCGAAGCCGATATGGGCCTGGTGTACGGTATTGGTTTCCCTCCATTCCGTGGTGGTGCACTGCGCTACATCGATTCGATCGGTGTGGCCGAGTTCGTTGCCCTGGCTGACAAATACGCTGATTTGGGCCCGCTGTACCACCCGACCGCGAAGCTGCGTGAAATGGCCAAGAATGGCCAGAGCTTCTTCGGTTAAGCGCCCAATCGACTAGAGCGAGAATATTTATGAGCTTGAATCCAAGAGACGTCGTGATTGTCGACTTCGGTCGTACTCCGATGGGCCGCTCCAAGGGCGGCATGCACCGCAACACCCGCGCTGAAGACATGTCGGCGCACCTGATCAGCAAGCTGCTGGAACGTAACGTCAAGGTTGACCCGAACGAAGTCGAAGACGTGATCTGGGGCTGCGTCAACCAGACCCTGGAGCAGGGCTGGAACATCGCGCGCATGGCGTCGTTGATGACTCAGATCCCGCACACCGCAGCCGGCCAGACCGTCAGCCGCCTGTGTGGCTCGTCGATGAGCGCGCTACACACCGCTGCGCAAGCGATCATGACCGGCAACGGTGATGTATTCGTGGTCGGCGGCGTGGAGCACATGGGCCACGTCAGCATGATGCACGGCGTCGATCCCAACCCGCACATGTCGCTGTACGCGGCAAAAGCCTCGGGCATGATGGGTCTGACCGCAGAAATGCTCGGCAAGATGCACGGCATCACTCGCGAAGCCCAGGACGCGTTCGGCCTGCGTTCCCACCAGCTCGCCCACAAGGCGACCGTGGAAGGCAAGTTCAAGGATGAGATCATCCCGATGAACGGCTACGACGAGAACGGTTTCCTGAAACTGTTCGACTACGACGAAACCATTCGTCCGGACACCACCCTGGAAAGCCTCGCGGCGTTGAAGCCTGCGTTCAATCCAAAGGGCGGCACCGTGACAGCCGGTACGTCGTCGCAGATCACCGACGGTGCTTCGTGCATGATCGTGATGTCGGCGCAGCGTGCCCAGGACCTGGGTATCCAGCCGCTGGCCGTGATCCGTTCGATGGCGGTAGCAGGTGTGGACCCGGCGATCATGGGCTATGGTCCAGTACCGGCCACACAAAAAGCCTTGAAGCGCGCGGGCCTTTCCATCTCCGATATCGACTTCTTCGAGCTCAACGAAGCTTTCGCCGCACAGGCCCTGCCAGTGCTGAAAGATTTGAAAGTACTCGACAAGATGAACGAGAAGGTTAACCTGCACGGCGGTGCGATTGCCCTGGGCCACCCATTCGGTTGCTCCGGTGCACGTATCTCCGGCACTTTGCTTAACGTGATGAAGCAAAATGGCGGCAACCTCGGGGTTGCTACCATGTGCATTGGTCTCGGCCAAGGCATCTCCACCGTCTTCGAACGCGTCTAAACGTTCGGTTGACGGAAGCCGGGGCCAAGTGCCCCGGTTTTTGTTTTTTGGAACTTTTTAATATTTTTTTTCAACAAATTTTGTACGAGGGGCAGAGCATGAAAGTTGAACCAGGGCTCTACCAACATTATAAGGGGCCGCAGTACCGCGTTTTCAGCGTGGCACGGCACTCCGAAACCGAAGAAGAAGTGGTGTTTTACCAAGCACTGTATGGCGAATACGGCTTTTGGGTGCGTCCCTTGAGCATGTTCCTTCAGACCGTTGAAGTTGACGGCGAGCAGGTCCCGCGCTTTGCTTTGGTCCAGGCCGAACCCAGTCTTTTTAAAGGGCAATAAGGGCAGGTCGCGCAGAATGCTGCGCTTGACCTCACCTTGTTGCCACTATATATAGCGTTGCCGCGACAGGCGCCAACTGCCTTTCACTTCTCGAATTCAGGAATTTTCCGATCCATGGGCAAATCGCTGGTCATTGTGGAATCCCCGGCTAAGGCCAAGACCATCAACAAGTACTTGGGCAACGAGTACGTGGTGAAGTCGAGTATCGGCCATATCCGAGACCTGCCCACCAGCGGTTCGGCTAGCGCCAGCAAGGAGCCTGCCGCCAAGCGCGGCAAGGCGGCCGCGGGCGAAGGTCCGGTGCTCAGCCCTAAAGAGAAAGCGCGCAAGCAGCTGGTCTCGCGCATGGGTGTGGACCCGGACCATGGCTGGAAGGCCAAGTACGAAATCCTTCCGGGCAAGGAAAAGGTCATCGAAGAGCTGCGCCGGCTCGCCAAGGATGCTGACACCATCTATCTCGCGACGGACTTGGACCGCGAAGGGGAAGCCATTGCCTGGCACCTGCGCGAAGCCATCGGCGGTGATGACAGCCGCTACAAGCGTGTGGTGTTCAACGAAATCACCAAGAAAGCCATCCAGGAAGCCTTCTCCAAGCCGGGCGAGCTGGATATTGACCGCGTCAACGCCCAGCAGGCCCGTCGCTTCCTCGACCGCGTCGTGGGCTACATGGTCTCGCCACTGCTGTGGGCGAAAATTGCCCGTGGTTTGTCCGCCGGCCGTGTGCAATCGGTTGCGGTGAAGCTGGTGGTGGAGCGTGAGCGTGAGATTCGTGCGTTCAACCCCGAAGAATATTGGGAAGTGCACGCCGATCTCGGCACCGCCAAGGGCGCCAACGTGCGCTTTGAAGTGGCCCGCGAGAAAGGCGAGGCCTTCAAGCCGCTGAACGAAGCCCAGGCCATGGCCGCGCTGGAGAAGCTCAAGGCCTCCAGCTACAGCATCGTCAAGCGCGAAGACAAACCGACCAGCAGCAAGCCGTCGGCGCCGTTTATCACTTCTACCCTGCAACAGGCCGCGAGCAACCGCCTGGGCTTCGGGGTGAAGAAGACCATGATGATGGCCCAGCGTCTGTATGAAGCCGGTTACATCACCTACATGCGTACCGACTCCACCAACCTGTCGCAAGACGCGGTGGCGATGGCGCGCACGTATATTGAAAGCGAATTCGGCAAGACCTATCTGCCGGAGAAGCCGAACGTCTACAGCAGCAAGGAAGGCGCACAAGAGGCTCACGAAGCGATTCGTCCTTCCGACGCCAACACCACGCCCGCCAAGCTGAGCGGCATGGAGCGTGACGCTGAGCGCCTCTACGAGCTGATCTGGCGCCAGTTCCTGGCCTGCCAGATGCTGCCGGCGCAATACCTGTCTACCACTGTCAGTGTGGGCGCTGGCGACTTCGAGCTGCGCGCCAAGGGCCGTATCCTCAAGTTCGACGGCTACACCCGTGTCATGCCGCAAATCGCCAAGCCTGGCGATGACGACGTGCTGCCGGACATGGCCCAGGGCGATACGTTGAAGCTGATCAAGCTCGACCCGTCCCAGCACTTCACCAAGCCGCCGGCGCGCTATTCCGAAGCCAGCCTGGTGAAAGAGATGGAAAAGCGCGGTATCGGTCGCCCGTCGACCTATGCAGCGATCATTTCTACCATCCAGGACCGTGGCTACGTCGCGCTGCACAACCGTCGTTTTTATTCGGAAAAGATGGGCGATATCGTTACCGAGCGTCTGTCCGAGAGCTTCTCCAACCTGATGGACTACGGCTTCACCGCCGGTATGGAAGAGAACCTCGATGACGTGGCCCAGGGCGAGCGCGACTGGAAAAACGTGCTGGATGAGTTCTACGGCGACTTCAAGAAAAAACTCGAAGTGGCCGAGAACCCTGAGAGCGGTATGCGCGCCAACCAGCCGGTGATGACGGATATTCCGTGCACCACCTGCGGTCGACCAATGCAGATTCGTACCGCCTCCACGGGCGTGTTCCTCGGTTGCTCAGGCTACAGCCTGCCGCCCAAAGAGCGCTGCAAGGCGACCGTCAACCTGGTGCCGGGCGATGAAATCGCGGCTGATGACGAGGGTGAATCCGAGTCGCTAGTGCTGCGTGGCAAGCACCGCTGCCCGATCTGCAGCACGGCGATGGACGCCTACCTGCTGGACGAGAAGCACAAGTTGCACATCTGCGGTAACAACCCCGATTGCAATGGCTACGAGATCGAAGAGGGCACCTACCGCATCAAAGGCTATGAAGGTCCGAGCCTGGAATGCGATAAGTGCGGCAGCGAGATGCAGCTCAAGACCGGCCGTTTCGGCAAGTTCTTCGGCTGCACCAATCCTACCTGCAAGAACACGCGCAAACTGCTCAAAAGCGGTGATGCGGCGCCGCCGAAGATGGATCCGGTGAAGATGCCGGAGCTCAAGTGCGAAAAGGTCAACGACACCTACATCCTGCGTGACGGTGCTTCGGGGCTGTTCCTGGCTGCCAGCCAGTTCCCGAAAAACCGCGAGACCCGTGCGCCGCTGGTGATGGAGATCGTGCCGCACAAGGACGAGATCGATCCGAAGTACCACTTCCTGTGTGAAGCACCGAAGAAGGACCCGGATGGTCGCCCAGCCGTAATCCGCTACAGCCGCAAGACCAAGGAGCAGTACGTGCAGACCGAAGTGGACGGCAAGCCTACCGGCTGGAAAGCGTTCTACGACGGCGGCAAGTGGAAGGTCGAGGACAAGCGCCAGGGCGCTTGATCCGTCGGATGCGCTGAAGATCCAATGTGGGAGGGGGCTTGCCCCCGATGAGGGAGTGTCAGTTGATACATCTGTAACTGACCCACCGCCATCGGGAGCAAGCCCCCTCCCACATTTGCACTTGCAGTACGTTCGGCTGATCCGTGACACTGTTCAGCCAGCATCACGCCTATTCGTTGTGGAGATTGCCGTCATGGCCAACGAACTCTATACCCGTACCAATCAGAAAATTTACTTCGCGGGTTTATCCCTGGACGCCCTTGGCCGTGCAGAGGAAGGGAAGGAGATGAATGCCATCGCGCTGGTGCAGGCGGGGCGCGAAGCGGCCTTGTTTCATCTCTATGGCGCGTTGCTGGGGCTGTGCCATGAAATTGCAGGGTTCTATCGCTTGCCCCAGGCGGGTGCCCCCCGTGCAAAAATGATCATGAATCGTGAAGTGCTCGATTCGATGGCGATCCCTGAGTTGGCCGAGTTGGTGGAAATGGCCCAGAGCCCTGACAGTTGGGTGGCACGGCTGCTCAAGGCCCATGCCGATATGTTCCATCCACCACGTATTCCCCATGTGCCCAAGGGCGATGTCACCCAGCCGCTGATCGTTGCCGTGGCGTTGGAACAGGATGAGCCCAAGCCCTTGGGGCGCGAAGAGTTGGAAGGCTGGCGCCAGAAGCTGAAAAAGATGGCGCTGCGTTTCCGTGAGGGGTTGAACGAGTGCTGAAGGTAGGCGCTCGCCGGGCACCATTCATCAAGCCGTAAAGAAACCTGCCCGGTTCCTCTGCGAGGCTGGGTGGATGACTGATATAATCTCGGCCTTTCGTGGAGAACAGACTTTTATGCCAACGTCCTTTCTGGAAATTGTTGAACTGCCTGATGGCCGAATCGAACTGCGCCGGGCTGAGGACGAAGGTTCTCTGGTTATTCTGGATTTTTCCGAAGATGCCAAAGTGTTCCTGCAGGGCCAGCACGTGGAAGTGGCTAAAGCCATGTTGAGCGTGGGCGTGCAGATGGCAGGTCGCCTGGCTGAAGGCGAGCCGGAGAAGGACGACGGCCCGCGGGTACTTCACTGAAGTCTTGTGGTGAAGGGGCTTCCAAGCCCGATCACTGCAAGCCAAGCTGTAGTTTTATCCCAAACGAATATTCAAACTCTGAGCGTCGCCCGTACGTGCGGCACTGATGAGTTGCTGCTTGGCGCTCGCATTCAACGGATTCAACCAGCTCACCACCGTATGACTGCGGCCTAGACGCAAGGCCTCACAGGTCAACTGCTGGGCGCTCTGCGCTCCCCGTGGCTGCAATAGCAGGATGCGCTCGCGGTTGAGGCCGGCGTCCCGCAGCCAGGCCTGGGTCAGGCTGGCGGGCGGGGCGATCAGCGTCAGCCAGCGTGCGTCCTGGTCTTCGCTCAATTCGCGCAGAATTGGCGCCAGCAGGTTCAGGCAGCTTTCGGCTGCACCGCGCAACGACAATTCACTGAACGCCTCAGGTTCACCGCCCCAGGGGGCTTCGACCGTTTCCTTGAGGATAGGCGCAAGGGGTTGGGCCATAAAGGCCTCGAACAGCGACAGTTGTGTGTGTTGTGGGGTGTGCACGAGCTGCATGATGCCTCCTTTAGCGGCGAATGACGCCGACACTCAAGCCTTCGATCACCAGGTCCTGATCTTTCAGGTTGACTTCAATCGGGGCGAACTCAGGGTTCTCGGCCAGTAGCCAGACCTTGCTGCCTTCACGCTTGAAGCGTTTGACCGTGACCTCATCACCGATACGGGCGACGACGATCTGGCCATTGCGGGCTTCACGGGTGGTATGCACGGCGAGCAGGTCGCCATCGAAGATGCCTACGTCCTTCATGCTCATGCCGTGCACACGCAACAGATAGTCGGCGCGAGGATGGAAGAAGGTCGGGTTGATGTTGCAGGATTCCTCGACGTGCTGCTGCGCCAGGATCGGCGCACCGGCAGCGACGCGGCCGATGATCGGTAGTGTCGATTCGTCGGCCTTGGCTTCAAAGCCAGGGATGCGGATACCGCGTGAAGCCCCTGGAGTCATCTCGATCGCGCCTTTGCGAGCGAGCGCCTTGAGGTGTTCTTCCGCGGCATTCGGGGACTTGAACCCCAGTTCCAGGGCAATCTCCGCACGGGTAGGCGGGTAACCGTTATCATCGAGGCAGCGCTTGATGAAGGCCAGAATCTCGGCTTGGCGTGGCGTCAGTTTTAGCATGTTGATCGCTCTGTCTTTTTATACAGTGACTGGGATTATATACAGTGAACTGCGCTTGGCAATCATCCTTTTGCGCGACTCCGCTGGACGGTCATGCGTCACCCTTCCTACAACGTAGATAGGGTGTTGCCTACACGGCGAAAGGGATGTGATTAAATAGCGATGAAAGGGGTGACTGCCCGGCCGGAAAGCGAACCCGCAGGCTTGACAAGACACACTCTGAAACGTATGTTTCAAACAAGTGTTTGTCAGGCGGAGTAGCCATGGCCCAGTCGGAAACCGTTGAACGCATTCTCGATGCTGCCGAGCAATTGTTCGCGGAAAAAGGATTTGCTGAAACCTCATTGCGGCTGATCACCAGCAAGGCTGGGGTCAACCTCGCTGCCGTGAACTATCATTTCGGCTCGAAAAAAGCCCTGATCCAAGCGGTGTTTTCCCGCTTCCTGGGGCCATTCTGTGCCAGCCTCGACCGTGAGTTGGAGCGCCGCCAGGCCAAGGCTGATCACAAGCCAAGCCTGGAAGAGCTGCTGGAAATTCTTGTAGAGCAGGCGTTGGTCGTGCAACCTCGCAGTGGTAATGACCTGTCGATCTTCATGCGCCTGCTGGGCCTGGCGTTCAGCCAGAGCCAAGGCCACCTGCGTCGTTACCTGGAAGACATGTACGGCAAAGTATTCCGCCGCTATATGTTGCTGGTCAACGAGGCGGCCCCACGTATTCCGCCTATCGAACTGTTCTGACGCGTGCATTTCATGCTCGGCGCTGCGGCGTTCAGCATGTCCGGGATCAAGGCGTTGCGAGCGATAGCCGAGACCGATTTCGGCGTGAACACCTCGATCGAACAGGTGATGCGCCTGATGGTGCCGTTCCTCGCTGCGGGTATGCGCGCCGAGACCGGCGTCACCGACTCGACCATGGCCGCCGCCCAATTGCGCCCACGCAGCAAAACTGCACCGGTCGCCGCCAAGGTTTGATCGCCCCTGGGTGTGCGTGGCCGCTAGCATCCGCTAAGCTAGCCGCCATGCCGATTTCAGCTATTTATCCGCAACCCGTCGTGCTGACCGTGCCTGGTCAGCCCGACGGGTTGTGTGCGTTATTTAAGGAAGGTTTATGACTGCTGCCCTGCAAGGTTCTTTGATGGTCGACGTTGCCGGTACCTGGCTGACGGCCGAGGATCGTCACCTGTTGCGCCAACCGGAAGTGGGCGGTCTGATTATTTTTGCGCGCAATATCGAGCATCCACGCCAGGTTCGCGAGCTGAGTGCGGCGATCCGTGCGGTGCGCCCGGACCTGCTGCTGGCGGTCGACCAGGAAGGCGGGCGCGTACAGCGCCTGCGCCAGGGCTTTGTGCGCCTGCCAGCCATGCGCGCGCTGGCCGATAACCCCAACGCTGAATACCTGGCAGAACAGTGCGGCTGGATCATGGCCACCGAAGTACTGGCCGTGGGTCTCGACCTGAGTTTCGCCCCAGTGCTGGACCTGGATTACCAACGCAGCGCCGTGGTCGGCACTCGCTCCTTCGAAGGCGACCCCGAGCGCGCCGCCGTACTGGCCGGTGCCTTTATTCGCGGCATGAACAGCGCCGGCATGGCCGCCACCGGCAAGCACTTCCCCGGGCACGGTTGGGCCGAGGCCGATTCCCACGTCGCGATTCCCAATGACGAACGCAGCCTGGAACAGATTCGTGCCAATGACCTGGTGCCTTTCGCACGCTTGAGCAAGCAATTGGCCGCAGTAATGCCTGCGCATGTGATCTACCCGCAGGTCGACAGCCAGCCCGCCGGGTTCTCACGCCGTTGGTTGCAGGACATCCTGCGCGGCGAGTTGCAGTTCGACGGGGTGATTTTCAGTGATGACCTGTCCATGGCGGGCGCCCATGTGGTCGGCGATGCGGCGAGTCGGATCGAGGCGGCGCTGACGGCGGGTTGTGACATGGGGCTGGTGTGCAATGACCGCGCGGCTGCCGAGCTGGCACTCACCGCCGCGCAGCGGATGAAGGTTACGCCGTCGGCGCGGATTGCGCGTATGCGTGGGCAGGCGGTTGCGTCGACTGATTACAAACAGGATCCGCGCTGGTTGACGGCTCTCACAGCGTTGCGGGACGCTCAGCTGATTGAGTGAACGGCGCCTGTGCTGTTAAGAAGCTTGGTGTAAGAAGCGTCTGGATATGGCTGTAGCTATCTCTTACCGCCTTGTAGGAGTCGCCCTGCTTTAAATCTCGTTGCTGACCGCTGTAGAGTTCTGCTCCATGAATGACCTGATTGCACGTATCGTCGAGTTGGATTGGCAGGAATACTTTGACCCTCGCTCGCTGGAGCGTGGCTTTGAGTATGCTGGCGAAAATCGTCTTGAGATAAAAGAATTCGGACAGGACAGACTGATTGCACAGTGCAAGGGGTCTGGCCGGAATGTCTATAGCCTGGCGATTACCCTGGAGGGGGCAACATCCCGTTGGACGGGCCTCAGGTGCGTCTGTTCTTGCCCGGTGGCGATCAATTGCAAGCACGCCGCTGCAACCTTGTTTACGTTGACCGCGCTGTATGACGAGCTGAACGAACCGAAAAAGCAGGTGGCCGACCGTCTGAGTCCGCAGCTCGAAAGCTGGCTTGAGAGTATTCCTGAGCCCACCCAGGTGGGTGAGGTTCAGCCCAAGAATACCGGTACCTGTTTGCTGTATCAGATCACTCCCGAGGTTTATTCCAGTGGCTGGTTATTGGACGTGTACCGGGCGCGCGTGACGAAAAAAGGTGACTACAGCGATATCAGGCCGCTGTACTCGATGGATGAGACATTGCGGCGCGCCCCTGGTTATATGCATGAGCTGGATACGCGTATTGGTCGACTGCTGATGTTGGGCCGCTCTTATGGGAGTTATGGCAGCAGCTTTCAGCTGGCGGGCGAGATGGGGGCTGAAATTCTCCAATTGGCGTTGAAAACCCAGCGCCTGTTTCTTGAGGTGGGCCCAAGACTGGCGCTTAACCCTGGCCCGGCCCGCACCGCTCGTTTCGATTGGGCTGTGATGCCCGATGGCAATTACATTCCCAGTTGGATCAGTGACGGGCTCGAGTTGGACGACGTGTTGCCCCTCAAACCGCTTCATTATCTTGACCTCGATAACATGGCAATCGGGGTGGTTGAGCACGGGCTGGATGAGAATCTGGCCATGCATCTGTGCAACTTGCCGATGATTCCTGCTGATCAAGTCGCGTTATTCAGTCATCGCATCAGCGCGGCGTCCAAGGTGATTCCGCCGCCGCGCAAGCTGACCGAGCGTGTAGTCGATACGTTGGAGCCTCAAGGGTGCCTTACCTTGGGAAGCGACGAGTCCTACGTGTACAGCCAGACCGACTATCGGCGGGTGATCACCCTGGAACACCGCGCTGCCTTGGCTTTCCGTTACAACACCAGCCAGGTCAGCGGCAAGGGCACTGAGGACATCCTGTTTCTCAACAGCACCGAAACCCAGCGCATTCAACGCAAGCCGGCGGCTGAAAAAGCCCTGCGCAAGACGCTCACAAAAATCGGCTTCAAAACGGTCAATCGTAAAACCCGTGCGCTGCCTGCCAGTGCAGGAGAGATGTTCGATCTACCCAATGATGAAGCCTGGCTGGCGTTTGTTGAGAGCGGGCTGTCGGTTTTGCGTGAGGCAGGGTGGGACGTCGTCATCCACCCGGGGTTTTATTACGATGTGGAGGCTGTAGACGGCTGGTACGCGGACATCGAAGAGTCGCCCGGCCACGAGTGGTTTGACCTTGAGCTGGGCATTGAGGTCAACGGCGAGCGTCACAGTCTGCTGCCAATCGTATTAGACTTGATGCGTCGTCAACCCAAACTGCTTGACGCCGCCTACATGGCCGAGCGTGATGATCAGGAGCGCGTGTTGGTCAGTCTGGGCGCCCGCACTCATACCAAAGTCGCGCTGCCCTACGGTCGTATCAAACCCCTGATGGCGACCCTCGGCGAACTCTACCTGCGTGCACCGGAAGGCGATGCACTGCGGCTGAGTGCGCCGGATGCGGCGCGGCTCAGTAACCTGGATGCACTACCCTTGGTCTGGCAGGGCGGCGAGCGACTGCGTGATTTCGCCAAGCGCCTTAAAGACTCCATTCACGTTCATGTGCCGGCTCCTCGGGGCCTGAACGCGGAACTGCGCGGCTATCAGCTCGAAGGGCTGAACTGGATGCAAACACTGCGCGAGCTGGAAGTCGGCGGGATCCTGGGTGACGACATGGGGCTTGGCAAAACCCTGCAGGCGCTCGCACATTTGCTCTGCGAAAAGCAGTCTGGCCGTTTACAGGCGCCTGCACTGGCGGTAATGCCCACCAGCTTGATCCCGAACTGGATGGACGAAGCTGCGCGTTTTACGCCACAGCTCAAAGTCCTGGCACTGCACGGTGCGCAGCGTCAGGCTGACTTCATGCGCTTGACCGATTACGACCTGGTACTCACCACCTATGCACTGTTGCCGCGGGACCTCGAAGTCCTGCAGCCTCAGCGCTGGAGCGTGCTGATCCTGGACGAAGCGCAAAACATCAAGAACCCCAACAGCAAAGCGGCCCAGGCTGCTCGTCAGTTGGAGGCCGGTCAGCGTTTATGCTTGAGCGGTACGCCTTTGGAAAACCACTTGGGTGAGCTGTGGTCGCTGTTCCACTTCCTGTTACCGGGCTGGTTGGGCGACAGCAAAACCTTTAATCGTGATTACCGTACGCCCATCGAGAAACACGGTAATGCGCAGCGTATGCAGCACCTCAGCGCACGTATCAAACCGTTCCTGTTGCGACGTAAAAAGGAGCAGGTCGCGACGGAATTACCGCCCAAGTCCGAAATCGTCCACTGGGTCGAGCTGAGCGATGCACAGCGGGATGTCTACGAAACGGTACGCGTGGCGATGGACAAGAAGGTGCGCGACGAAATCAGTCGGCATGGCGTGGCCCGTAGCCAAATCATCATTCTCGAAGCACTGCTCAAACTGCGCCAGGTGTGCTGTGACTTGCGCCTGGTCAAATCTGCGCCGGTGACTAAAGCTGTCAAGGCCGGCACTGGCAAGTTGGGCAGCCTGATGGAGATGCTGGAAGAGTTACTCAGCGAGGGGCGGCGGATTTTGTTGTTCTCGCAATTCACCTCGATGCTGGCGTTGATTGAAGAAGAGCTCAAGCAGCGTGGGCTTGAGTATTCGATCCTGACGGGAGACACCCTTGACCGACGTACGCCAGTGAAGAACTTCCAGGACGGTAAGACACCATTATTCCTGATCAGCCTGAAAGCGGGCGGTACGGGCTTGAACCTGACGGCGGCCGATACGGTGATTCATTACGATCCGTGGTGGAACCCTGCAGTGGAGAGTCAGGCCACCGACCGGGCTTATCGTATAGGCCAGGATAAGCCGGTGTTTGTGTACAAGATGATTGCCCGGGGCACGGTGGAAGAGAAGATCCAGGCGTTGCAGTTGGAAAAGGCGGCCTTGGCTGATGGTGTGTTGGAAGGGGGCGCCAGTGCCGGTTGGAAGCTGGAGCAGCGGGATATTGAGGCGCTGTTTGCTCCTTTGCCTGGCTGAGGACCGCGTCGCGGCCATCGCAGGCAAGCCAGCTCCCACATTTTGATGTGTGAATACATTCAAGTGTGGGAGCTGGCTTGCCTGCGATAGCGATCTAACAGTCAGCGCTTCTCTTGCTTATTAGACAGTGGTGCGAAGAGCGCCTCGATATCCTCATTACCCAACTGCCAATCCCCCGTGGTCCGCCCATCCAGCACGCCCGCCGCCAAGTCGGATTTCTCCTTCTGCAGGTGCTGGATTTTCTCCTCCACCGTGCCTCGGGCAATCATCTTGTACACGAACACCGGTTTTTCCTGCCCGATGCGATACGCACGGTCGGTGGCCTGGTTTTCCGTGGCCGGGTTCCACCACGGGTCGTAGTGAATCACCGTGTCGGCTTCGGTCAGGTTCAAACCCACGCCACCGGCCTTCAAGCTGATCAAAAAGATCTGCAACTTGCCGCTCTGGAAATCCTTCACCGGTGTACGTCGGTCACGGGTCTGGCCGGTCAGCAATGCATAGGCAATCCCGCGTTTTTTCAGTTCGATTTCGATCAGGCTCAGCATCGAAGTGAACTGCGAGAACAGCAGAATCCTGCGGCCTTCGGCAAACAGCTCGTCAAGCATGTCCATCAGGCTGTCGAGCTTGCCCGAGCTGCTGCCACGCGCCGGCAGAGTGGCGTCGTTGACCAGGCGCAGGTCGCAGCACACTTGTCGCAGTTTGAGCAGCGCTTCAAGGATGATGATCTGGCTGCGGGCCACGCCCTTGCGGGTGATTTCGTCGCGGACTTTTTTATCCATGGCCAGACGCATGGTTTCGTACACGTCGCGCTGGGCCTCGTTGAGGTCGACCCAGTGGATGATCTCAGTCTTGGGTGGCAGTTCGGTCGCCACCTGTTCCTTGGTGCGGCGCAGCAGGAACGGTTTGATTCGACCGTTGAGGTGCTGCAAGCGCACTTCACTGGCGCGTTTTTCAATCGGCACGCGGTAATCACGGTTGAAGCTCTTCACGTCGCCCAGCCAACCCGGCAACAGGAAGTGGAACAGCGACCACAGTTCACCCAAGTGGTTTTCCAATGGCGTGCCGCTCAGGCACAGGCGCTGGCGGGCATTCAGCTCGCGTGCGGCCTGGGCGGCCTTGCTGGACGGGTTCTTGATGTACTGCGCTTCATCCAGGATCAATACATGCAAGGGCAGGGCGGCGAGCGTGTCGATGTCCTTGGGCAGCAGGGCATAGGTGGTCAGCAGCAGGTCGTAGTCGTGCAGGTTGGCGAAGTGTTTCTTGCGCCCTGCGCCGTACAGCGCCTGCACCCGCAGTTGCGGGGTGAAGTGCGCTGCTTCGTCGAGCCAGTTCGGAATCAGGCTGGTGGGCATCACGACCATGCAGGGCCGATCAAGGCGCCCGGCGATTTTCTCGGTGAGAATATGCGCCAGGGTTTGCAGGGTTTTGCCCAGGCCCATGTCGTCCGCGAGAATCCCGCCCACTTCCAACTGGCGCAGTGACTGCATCCAGCTCAAGCCTTCCAGTTGATAGGGGCGCAAGGTTGCGTTCAGGCCCTCGGGCGCCACGCAGGTGAAGTCCTTGATGTCCCGCAGGCGTTGGGCGAAGTTGCGGATCTTCTCGCCACCCTCCCATTGCAACGGCAGGTCTTCCAGCGGGTTGAGCCTGATCGCGTCGGCCTTGGCCAGGCGCAACGTCGTGGTGCCGGTTTCCTGCAGGTAGAACTCGCCGAGAGTCGCCAGCACCGGCTTCAAGCGCCCGTAGGGCAACGCCACTTGCAGCGGGCCGTGGCCGTTGGGCAGCCCGGGAATATTCACCAGGATCAGTTCATCATCGCGGCGCCTTGCGAGTTTTTCCGGGTTGAGGATCTCGGTGTGGGAGCGCATCAGGTTCAGCAATATCGGCAGCAGGCTCAACCGTTCGCCATTGACGATGATGCCCAACTCCAGGTCGAACCAGTCACGCTCCGGCGCTTCATCGACGCTGGCGTACCAGTCGTCCACCGGGCTCAGGTCGAAACCGAAGTCTTCATCGATTTGCAGCTCCCAGCCCTCGGCCCGCAGCGTTGGCGATGAGTTGAGCGTGAAGTTCAGCCAGGCGCTGTCATTGACCATCTCGAACAGCTCGCCGGCGCTTTCAGGCAAGGCCTTGCTTTGGCGCGTAGCGATCTTGAAACCGAGCAGACGCAGCTGTTCGCGACAGGCTTGTTCCAGCTCGGGGTGGCGCTTGATTCGCAGGCTCTGGGTGTCCTGGCGCACGATAATATCGGCGTTCTTTTGCCCACTGACGTAATTGCCCAGGTAGTTGAACGACAGTGCCGCACGGTGCTGGATATAGCGCTGCATCTTGCCGTTGCGCGGTTCGAACGCGCTGAACTCGACGCTCGCCAGCCACAGGCGTGGCACGGGCTGCACATCCTCCATGACCACCTGCGGCAGGACCACGCGGTTATCCAGCACGGCCTGGAGTTTTTCCAGCAGTTGCGCATCCTGGGTCGCCGCCGGATAGGCCAGGGTTTCCTGGACCTTGAGCAACACCGCTGCGATGTGTTTGCAGTTGGTGTGCACCGGGCAGGTACAGCGGCTGTCCACCAGGATCAGCAGGCCCTTGGCCGACTCACGCAACGAGATGGTTTGCCGATAGACGTTACCGCCGGAGCCTTCGCAACTGGCGGTAATGGTGCTGTCACCGCACTCGACGATGCGCACGCGGTTTTCCAGTGCGTAACGCCGCCCGCGCTCCAGGCTCTGCTCTTTGAAGCGATTGGCCCACGAAGGGGCCAGGGGTTTGGTCAGAGGCGAAGTGAGGGGCATGGCGCTGGATCAGTCCTGCATGTCGGGCGGCGGTGCGCTGGGCGGCTTGGCGGTCAGCGAGGTGATCTTGATCAGCAACGCCAGGTGGCCGCCGTCCAGGTAATTAAGCTGGTTGTTCTTGGTGCGTACGTCTTTCTGCGCCAGGTGTTCACTGGCGATCACGCTGCCGTTGCCGTCGAACTGGTTGATCCAGAAGTCGGCATCGATGTCGGTGAAACGACCCAGTTGCAGGCTCAGCACGCCTTCGATAGGGAACTGGCCGAATTGCTCCTGGCCGTCGGTGATCGCGATCCTCACCGGCTGCTCGCCCAGGTTCTGTTCCCAGGCCTTGTGCGCGAGCACGGTGTAGTTGGAGTCGGCGCGCAATTTTTCGACGATGTTGCCCAGGCGCGGCGGGCTCAGCCGCTCGCCCAGGCGCTGGGCGCCGCCGTCCCAGTTCTCCGGGGCGGCGCGGCTGTTGATCACCGGCTCGGCATTCTGGCGCACCAGGATCATTTCCACCTGGTACGGGCTGTCGGCAAATGCCGAAGGCGCGAGTACCACCAACAACAGGCTCAGAATGCGGAACAAGCGCATGGCGGCGTCCTTCAAGCGGATTTCGGGATGAGGCGCTCAAACAGCGCCTCCAGGGTATTGAAGCGTTCTTCGGCACGTTCCATCGGCACCATGAACTTGAACAGCGTAGCCCCTTCGAACTTGTAGCGGTTGGGCTGGCCCTGGATCAGCTTGATCAGTACCAACGGGTCGACCGGCGTCTGCGCTTCGAATTCGATACGCCCACCTTGCGGCCCGGCGTCGACCTTCTTGATCCCCAACTGCTCGGCCTGCAACTTGAGCAGGGTCAGGCGCACCAGGTTCTTGGTCGGTTCGGGCAGCAGTCCGAAGCGGTCGATCATCTCTACTTGCAGGTCCTTGAGGCCCTCTTCGTCGGTGGCCGAGGCGATGCGCTTGTAGAGGATCAGTCGCGCATGAACATCCGGCAGGTAGTCTTCAGGAATCAATGCCGGCAAGCGCAGGTTGATCTCCGGGCCGCCGCCCAGAGGTTGATCGAGGTTCGGTTGTTCGCCCTTGCGGATGGCTTTCACTGCGCGTTCGAGCATCTCCATATATAGCGTGAAGCCGACCGCCTGGATCTGCCCGCTCTGGCCGTCCCCCAGCAGTTCGCCGGCGCCACGGATTTCCAGGTCGTTGGTGGCCAGCACAAAGCCGGCGCCGAGGTCCTGGGTGTTGGCGATGGCTTCCAGGCGCTTTTCCGCGTCGCTGGTAATTTGCTGGCGCGGCGGTGTAAGCAGGTAGGCGTAGGCCTGGTGGTGACTGCGCCCGACACGGCCGCGCAGTTGGTGCAGCTGCGCCAGGCCGAACTTGTCGGCGCGCTCGATGATGATGGTGTTGGCGCTGGGCACGTCGATGCCGGTCTCGATGATGGTCGAGGCGATCAGCACGTTGAAGCGCTTGTGGTAGAAGTCGCTCATTACCTGTTCGAGTTCGCGCTCGCGCATCTGCCCGTGGCCGATGGCGATACGGGCTTCCGGCACCAGCTCGGCGAGGTCGGCGGCGCATTTCTCGATGGTCTTCACATCGTTGTGCAGGTAATACACCTGGCCGCCGCGCAGCAGTTCACGCAGCAGTGCTTCCTTGACCGTGCTCTTGTTCTGCTCCATCACGAAGGTGCGCACCGACAGGCGGCGTGCGGGTGGCGTCGCGATGATCGACAGGTCGCGCATACCCGATACGGCCATGTTCAGCGTGCGCGGAATCGGCGTAGCGGTGAGGGTAAGGATGTCAACTTCGCTGCGCAGGGCCTTGAGCTGTTCTTTCTGACGCACACCGAAGCGGTGTTCTTCGTCGATGATCACCAGGCCCAGATTCTTGATCTTCACATCGTCTGACAGCAGTTTGTGGGTGCCGATGACGATATCGATCTTGCCCTCGGCCAGGTCGGCAACGGCGGCATTCACTTCCTTGGCGGACTTGAAGCGGCTCATCACCTCCACGGTCACTGGCCAGTCGGCAAAGCGGTCGCGGAAGCTGTTGTAGTGCTGCTGGGCGAGCAGGGTAGTCGGCACCAGGATCGCCACCTGGCGACCGCCGTGCACTGCAATAAAGGCGGCGCGCATGGCCACTTCGGTTTTGCCGAAGCCCACGTCGCCACACACCAGGCGGTCCATCGGCTTGGGCGCGAGCATGTCGGCGCGCACCGCCTCGATGGTGGTTTGCTGGTCCGGAGTTTCTTCGAAGGCGAAGCCGGCACTGAAGGTGGCGTAGTCGGCTTTCGGGTCAGCGAACGCGTAACCTTCGCGGGCGGCACGGCGGGCATAGATGTCGAGCAATTCTGCGGCCACGTCGCGAACCTGTTCGGCGGCCTTGCGCTTGGCTTTCTGCCAGGTCTCGGAGCCCAGGCGATGCAACGGTGCCAAAGCGTCGTCGCTACCGGTGTAACGGGCGATCAGGTGCAGGCTGGCCACCGGCACGTAGAGCTTGGCGCCCTCGGCGTATTCCATGGTGAGGAATTCGGCGGCCTGGTTGTCGATCTCCAGTGTCTGCAAGCCCAGGTAGCGGCCTACACCATGGTCGATGTGCACCACCGGGGCGCCTTCGCGCAGCTCGGTGAGGTTCTTGATCACTGCATCATTGTTGGCGTCTGCGCGTTTTTCCCGGCGACGGCGTTGCATCACGCGCTGGCCGAAAAGCGGGCTCTCGGCGATCAGGGCGAGGGCCGGGTCGTCCAGCAACAAGCCTTCGTCCAAGGGGGCGATGGTGATCGCCAGGCGCTCTTTGCTATTGACAAAATCCGGCCAGCTGTCGACGGTCTTGGGCCGCAGTTTCAAGCGTTCCAACAGCTCCAGCAGCACTTCGCGGCGCCCGGCGGACTCGGCGGTAAACAGCACGCGGCCAGGGAAGTCACCGAGGAAGTTGGACAGCGCTTCCAACGGTTGCGTGGCTTTGGCCTGGATCGCCAGGTCGGGCAGGGTTCCCGCGGGGAAGCGTTCCCGACCACTGCCGGCGTCTACATCTTGTTGGCTGGCGACCACGCGCGGCCAGTTTTTCAAGCGGGCGAAGCAGTCTTCTACGGGAAGGAACAATTCGGCGGGCGGCAATAAAGGCCGGGACGGATCGACGCGGCGCTCTTCATAGCGGTTGCGCACGTCGTTCCAGAAGTTTTCCGCCGCCTGCTCGATGCCTGGCAGCGAGAACACCTGGGTGTCCTGGGGCAGATAGTCGAAGAGGGTGGAGGTTTCGTCGAAGAACAATGGCAGGTAGTACTCGATACCCGCTGGGGTAATCCCGCTGCTTAAGTCCTGGAAGATTGGGCAGCGACGGAAATCCACGTCAAAGCGTTCGCGAAAGCGTGCCTTGAAGCGCGTGACCGCGTCTTTTTGCAGCGGGAATTCCCGCGCCGGCAGCAGCTTGATCGAGTCGACCTTGTCGATGGAGCGCTGGTTTTCCGGATCAAAGGTGCGCAAGGTCTCGATTTCGTCATCGAACAGGTCGATGCGATACGGCAACTTGCTGCCCATCGGGAACAGGTCGATCAGGGCGCCGCGCACTGCGAACTCACCGTGCTCGTACACCGTGTCGACGCAGCGGTAGCCGCTGGCTTCCAGGCGCGTGCGCATCTGTTCTACGTCGAGCTTCTGGCCGATATCCAGCACCAGGCTGCTGCCGAGCAGGAATTTGGTCGGCGCCAGGCGGTGCAGGGCCGTGGTGATCGGCACCACCAGCACACCGTGGGCCAGTTCCGGCAAGCGGTACAGGCTGGCGATGCGCTGGGAGATGATGTCCTGGTGCGGCGAGAACAGGTCGTAGGGCAGGGTTTCCCAGTCGGGAAAATGCAGCACCGGCAAATCCGGGGCGAAGAAGCTCAGCTCCTGCTCCAACCGTTCGGCACTTTGGCTGTCGGCGGTAAGCAGCAGGGTAAAGCGCTTGGCTGCGCTGGCAGCCTCGGCAATGGCCAGGCTCAGGGCGGCACCGGGCAGGTTGCCCCAGTGCTGTTTACCTGCCGCGGCAGGGAGAAGCGGTAGACGCAGAACGGGCACGGAAGGTTGAGCTCCAAGCGTTGCGACAAAGTCGGTAATTGTAACGGCCCCAGGTGCCGCCTGTCAGTTGCTGACTGTGCCTATTACGGTTTGTAGGAAATGTAGTGGCTAAGACAAACAATGACCGGTTTTGACTCAATATGTAGTGCCAAAATGCGCGAATGTTTAGGAGTGTTACGGACAAGTCGGCGATGGTGCTGGACTAGTGGCCTTCTGGAACCCGCGTATTTACTGGGCTGTAGCGCGGAGGTATTTTTTTGCAAGGGCTTTTTGTTGCCCCTCGCGCATTGCTCAACGGCCAGTCGGGCGACATAATGTAGCCCCTTTTTTCTGCCCCTACATGTGGAAGGTTCCCGTGACTCAGAAGCCCGACCAGTGTCTTGGTGAATGGATCGACCGTGAAGCACTCGCAGAAGCGATGATTCCGCTTATCGGCCAGCTGTACCGCAATAACAATGTGGTGAGCTCGATCTATGGCCGCAGCCTGATCAACCAGTCTGTCATCGCGATTCTCAAAGCTCACCGCTTTGCGCGCCATCGCTCCGCCGACGACAGCGAACTCTCCGTCCACGAAACATTCCCACTGCTTAAAGCCATGAGCGAGCTCAAGCTCGGCGCGGCCTCGGTAGACCTGGGCAAGTTGGCCTACAAATTCCGCAAGGAAGGCGCCGGCCGCAGTGCCGAGCAGTTCGTGCGTGAAGAAATGGCCGATGTGGTTGGCCAGCAAAACGCTGCCGCCCGCAAAGGCACCGACGTGGTGCTGTACGGCTTCGGCCGTATCGGCCGCCTGCTGGCGCGCATCCTGATCGAGAAAACCGGTGGCGGCGACGGCCTGCGCCTGCGTGCCATCGTGGTGCGCAAAGGCGCCGAGAACGACCTGACCAAGCGCGCCAGCCTGCTGCGTCGCGATTCGGTACACGGCTCGTTCAACGGCA
Organism: Pseudomonas sp. NCIMB 10586; assembly: GCF_023127895.1. Taxonomy (NCBI): domain Bacteria; kingdom Pseudomonadati; phylum Pseudomonadota; class Gammaproteobacteria; order Pseudomonadales; family Pseudomonadaceae; genus Pseudomonas; species Pseudomonas sp. NCIMB 10586. The sequence continues at coordinate 107,399 of NZ_SPKQ01000042.1, read as the reverse complement.
CCATCACCATTGACGAAGAAAACAACACCATTACCGCCAACGGTAACCTGATCCAGGTGATCTACGCGAAGAACCCGACCGAGGTGGATTACACCCAGTACGGCATCCAGGACGCCCTGCTGGTGGACAACACCGGCGTATGGCGTGATGCCGAGGGCCTGGGCCAGCACCTGGCTTGCCCGGGTATCGACCGTGTCGTGTTGACCGCGCCTGGCAAAGGCAAGCTCAAGAACATCGTGCACGGCATCAACCACGCTGAAATCACCGCTGACGACAAGATCGTGTCCGCCGCTTCCTGCACCACCAACGCCATCGTGCCGGTGCTCAAAGCTGTGAATGACAAGTTCGGTATCGTCAACGGCCACGTTGAAACCGTTCACTCGTACACCAACGACCAGAACCTGATCGACAACTTCCACAAGGGCGATCGCCGTGGTCGTAGCGCCGCGTTGAACATGGTGATCACCGAGACCGGTGCTGCCACCGCCGCCGCCAAGGCCCTGCCTGAGCTGGCCGGCAAGCTGACCGGTAACGCGATCCGTGTACCGACGCCGAACGTGTCGATGGCCATTCTCAACCTCAACCTTGAGAAAGCCGCCACCCGCGAAGAGATGAACGAGTACCTGCGCTACATGGCGCTGCACTCCGATCTGCACAAGCAGATCGACTTCGTCAACTCGCAGGAAGTGGTCTCCACCGACTTCGTTGGCTCGCGCCACGCCGGTGTGGTGGACGCTGAAGCGACCATCACCCAGGACAACCGTGTTGTGCTGTACGTGTGGTACGACAACGAGTTTGGCTACAGCTGCCAGGTGGTTCGCGTGATGGAAGACATGGCTGGGGTCAACCCGCCTGCGTTCCCGCGCTAAGCCTTTGGGCTGAATGAGAAAGCCCCGACTGGTTCGGGGCTTTTTTATGGCTGTGGGTTTTGCGTTGCCTGGAGGGCCTCATCGGGGGCAAGCCCCCTCCCACATTGGGTCGTATTCCTTCAGGGTGGCCTCGGTCAACTGTGGGAGGGGGCTTGCCCCCGATGGCGGTGCTACAGCCGACACATCAATTCAGCAACTTGTCGCGCAACTCATCAGACAGTCCTTTGGGCGCCAGCCAGATGCCCAGGTAGGCCCGCGCCAGTTCCTCATCACGACTGCTGAACACCACCTGCTCATTGATCTCCAGCTTCAACCCACGGCCCGGACGAAAATCCAGGGCATAACGATCACCGCTGCGGACGTTGCGAAAGCTGGCGTGCAACTGATCCAACTGCGGCTTTAATCGAGCATTGGCTTGCTGGCGTTCCAGGGTTACCGTGGCCGCCTTGATTACATCATCGCGGTCAATGTCGCGAAAGTAATACAACGCCAGGCGCACAGCCTTCTGTTGCTCCCAGGCTTGCTTTGCAGCGAGGTCAGCCGGTGCATACAGCGCCGCCGCATACACATCCGCCCAAAGATAGTTGAACACCGCCTGGTTTTTCAGGGCCAGCCCCTCGACCTGTGCGGGGAAGCTTGCCTGCTTGAGCCGCTTCGCATCGTTGGCGTGCGTCGTGAGCGACACTATCAGCATTAAACAAAAAAATAGTTGTCGCATAAGGCTCACCCTCAATTCGGCGCTGATTTGCGTCCTGTAGTATGGCAACACTGGCCTACGACGCGACCAAGGGTTAATGTTCGCGGCGCTCGGCCTTCTATAGACTGTGCCCCGGTTCACACACTTGAGCCAAATTGTCCTTCATGACCGCTGGCCGCGGCATGATTTAGCCCGGCGTCCAACCGTACGCCTGGCCTGTTCTGAGGAGTACGCATGGCTGTCTACAACTACGACGTGGTGGTACTGGGTTCCGGCCCGGCTGGAGAAGGTGCGGCGATGAACGCTGCCAAAGCAGGGCGCAAGGTGGCGATGGTCGATAGCCGTCGTCAGGTCGGCGGTAACTGCACCCACCTGGGTACCATCCCGTCCAAGGCGTTGCGTCACTCCGTGCGCCAGATCATGCAGTTCAACACCAACCCGATGTTCCGGGCCATTGGCGAGCCGCGCTGGTTCTCGTTCCCGGACGTGTTGAAAAGCGCCGAAAAAGTCATCTCCAAGCAAGTCGCTTCGCGTACCGGCTACTACGCCCGTAACCGCGTCGACCTGTTCTTCGGCACCGGCAGCTTCGCCGACGAGCAAACCGTCGAAGTGGTCTGCGCCAATGGCGTGGTCGAGAAGCTGGTGGCCAAGCACATCATCATCGCCACCGGTTCGCGCCCGTATCGCCCGGCGGACATCGATTTCCACCACCCGCGTATCTACGATAGCGACACCATCCTCAGCCTGGGCCACACCCCGCGCAAACTGATCATCTATGGCGCCGGCGTGATCGGCTGCGAATACGCCTCGATCTTCAGCGGCCTGGGGGTACTGGTGGAGCTGGTGGACAACCGTGACCAGTTACTGAGCTTCCTCGACTCGGAAATTTCCCAGGCGTTGAGCTACCACTTCAGCAACAACAACATCACCGTGCGCCACAACGAAGAGTACGAGCGGGTCGAAGGCATGGACAACGGTGTGATCCTGCACCTCAAGTCCGGCAAGAAGATCAAGGCCGACGCCTTGCTGTGGTGCAACGGCCGTACCGGCAACACCGACAAGCTGGGCATGGAAAACATCGGGGTCAAGGTCAACAGCCGTGGCCAGATCGAAGTGGATGAGAACTACCGCACCTGCGTGCCGAACATCTACGGCGCCGGTGACGTGATCGGCTGGCCGAGCCTGGCCAGTGCCGCCCATGACCAGGGCCGCTCGGCCGCCGGCAGCATTGTCGACAATGGCAGCTGGCGCTACGTGAACGACGTACCGACCGGGATCTACACGATTCCCGAGATCAGCTCCATCGGCAAGAACGAGCACGAACTGACCAAGGCCAAGGTGCCTTACGAAGTCGGCAAGGCGTTCTTCAAGAGCATGGCACGTGCGCAGATCGCCGGTGAGCCGCAAGGCATGCTGAAGATCCTGTTCCACCGCGAGACCCTGGAAGTACTCGGCGTGCATTGCTTCGGCTACCAGGCGTCGGAGATCGTGCACATTGGCCAGGCGATCATGAACCAGCCGGGTGAGCAAAATACCCTCAAGTATTTCGTCAACACCACCTTCAACTACCCGACCATGGCCGAAGCCTATCGGGTAGCCGCCTACGACGGCCTCAACCGGCTTTTTTGAGCGGCTCCGGCCGGTGGCCTGAGCCGGCCGGGGAGACCGATTTCAGTAATTCCCGAGAGTGGCAGTGGCCAAACCGGGAAAGTCTGTAATCAGGCTATCTACGCCGAAGTCGGCGAGCCTGCGCATCAGCGCAGGTTCGTTGACCGTCCACACGGATACATGCAAACCCTGGCGCTGGGCTTTCTCCAGGCGCTCAGGGGTGCATAACGTCCAGTTCAATGCCAGGTACTCACAGCCGTAGTTCTGCGCGACTTTCAACGGGTCGAGCCAGGCGTATTCGGCCACCAGGCCGCGTGACAGGTCCGGGGTGAGTTCTACCGCGGCTTTCAACACCTCCCGAGAGCTTGAGGTCACCGTGACCTTGTCCATCAGGCCAAAGCGTACGGCCATCTCACGGATTGCCAGCACGGTGGTTGCAGCGCGAGTGCGTGAAGCGCTTTTGACTTCCAGTTGCCAGTGATCGAAGTCGCACTTTTCGAACAGCTCCTCCAGGCGTGGGATCGGGCACGGGCTGACCCAACCCGGGCCGCCTTTGCGCGCGTCCATCTTCACCAGATCAGCCGCCGAGTACTCGACGACCTTGCCGCGCCGGTCGGCGGTGCGCTTGAGGGTCGGGTCATGGATGACCATCAGCTCGCCGTCCATGGACAGGTGCAGGTCCAGTTCGCAACGACGTACGCCGTGCTTGAGGCATTCCTGAAAACTGGTCAGGGTATTTTCCGGTGCTTCGCCTTTGGCACCGCGATGGCCGTAGATCAGGGTCACAGTTGCTCCTTTGCGCCAGGATCGCTGGCGGAATGAATAGGTATTCAGAGGTCGTCGCTTTGCTCTCGCGCCAGACGGCGTTCCTGCGCCTGCTTTTGCAGGATGTAGCGCGCCAGCAGTTGGCGTTGGGCATCGGTCATGGATTCGAATTCCGTGCCCACATCAAAGCCCTCGCCCTGGGGATCGCAATGGGTTACCCGTGCGCGCAGTAACAGGCCGAGCGCTTGGGGCATCAGCACCAGCTTGACTGCCAGATGGGTATCGGGGGCCAGCGGGGTAGGGTGCCGGAAGTCGATGCCGCCTTCGGAAAGAATCACCGGTTGCGGCGCGCCCACTTCAGCCAGCAGGCCGCGGGCCATGACTTGGCTGAGCAGATCCAGGCGCTTGTTTTGCACTTTGAGGAAGGCCGCCAGGCTGCGATCTTTCTCGCTGATCTGACGCAGCAGGTGCTGGGCTTCGAATTCGCTCAGGTGCAGTTCGCTGAGCAGATTGAACAGCGGCGAATCATCCAGCAACACTTCCTTGCTCGCCGCGTCGGGGCCAGACAATGTGCTGATTTGAAGTGCGATCATGTCGTCGATACGGTAGTATTCGCGGCGCTCTTCTTCATCTAATGTCGACATGGCGAACCCCAGGTAACGGTAATGGTCTGAGTGTAAAGCTGCTTACCAGACCCCGCCACCGGGACGTCTTCTTTTCCTCCGAACAAGCCCCGACATGTTCAGACCTCTCTTCGTTTTTATCGGCACGCGTTATACCCGTGCAAAGCGTCGCAATCATTTTGTGTCGTTCATTTCCTTGACCTCGATGATCGGTCTCGCCCTGGGCGTGGTTGTGATGATCGTGGTGCTGTCGGTGATGAACGGCTTCGATCATGAGATGCATACCCGTGTGCTGGGCATGGTGCCCCACGCGACCATTGAGGGCGATGCGCCCATCAACGACTGGCAAAGCCTGGCCGCCAAGGTCAAGCAGAACCCCAAGGTGGTGGCGGTCGCGCCGTTTACCCAGATGCAGGGGTTGCTGACCAACGACGGCAAGGTGCAGAAAATCCTGCTCAATGCCATCGACCCGGCCCAGGAACGCAACGTCTCGATCATCGACAAGTTCATGCAGCAAGGTAAGCTCGACGACCTGGCCCCTGGCAGTTTCGGCATCGTTATCGGTGACAAGGCCGCGGCCAAGCTCGGTGTGGGCGTTGGCGACAAGCTGACCTTCGTCGCTCCGGAAGTCACCGTGACCCCGGCCGGCATGTTCCCGCGCATGAAGCGCTTTACCGTGGTGGGTACCTTCCACGTCGGCGCCGGCGAGATCGACGGTTACATCGGCCTGACCAACCTTACCGACCTGGCCCGCCTGCATCGCTGGCAGCCGGACCAGGTGCAGGGCCTGCGGCTGAAGTTCAACGACCTGTTCGACGCCCCGCGCGGCGCCTGGGAAATTGCCCAGCACTTGGGTGAATCCGAGTATTACGCCCGCGACTGGACCCGTACCCACGGCAACCTCTACCAGGCCATCCGCATGGAGAAAGCCATGATCGGCCTGCTGTTGCTGCTGATCGTCGCCGTGGCTGCGTTCAACATCATTTCCACGCTGGTGATGGTAGTGAACGACAAGAAGGGCGATATCGCCATCCTGCGTACCCTGGGCGCCACGCCGGGGCAGATCATGGCGATCTTCATGGTGCAGGGCACCGTGATTGGCGTGGTCGGCACCCTGATCGGTACCGCGGTGGGCATTCTGGCCGCGCTGAACGTCAGCGCCGCCATCGCCTTGCTTGAAAAAGTGATCGGCCACAAGTTTCTCAACGCTGACGTCTACTTCATCGACTACTTGCCGTCCCAGGTGCAAACCCAGGACGTGCTGATGGTGGGCGGCGCCGCGTTGGTCCTGAGCTTCCTTGCCACCCTGTATCCAGCCTGGCGCGCGGCACGTACCCAGCCAGCACAGGCATTACGTTATGAGTGAATCGGGCATGAGTGAAAAAGCAATCCTGAGCTGCCGCAACCTGGGCAAATCCTACGAGGAAGGCCCGGAATCGGTGGTCGTGCTGTCGAACCTGCAACTGGAGCTGCATCCGGGCGAACGCGTGGCGATCGTCGGCAGTTCCGGCTCCGGCAAAAGCACCTTGCTGAACCTGTTGGGCGGCCTCGATACGCCGTCCCAGGGCAGCGTATGGCTGGCCGGCGAAGAACTGTCGGCGTTGAATGAAAAGGCCCGTGGCCAACTGCGTAACCGCTCGCTGGGCTTTGTGTACCAGTTTCACCACCTGTTGCCGGAATTCACCGCCCTGGAAAACGTGTGCATGCCGCTGTTGATCGGCAAGACCGCGATCCCGGAGGCGCGCCAACGTGCCACCGCCTTGCTGGAACGCGTCGGCCTCGGCCATCGCCTGGAGCACAAGCCGGCCGAACTCTCCGGCGGTGAGCGCCAGCGTGTGGCGATTGCCCGCGCCCTGGTGAACAACCCTGGCCTGGTGATGCTCGACGAGCCCACCGGCAACCTCGACTCCCACACCGCCCAGGGCATCAAGGACTTGATGCTGGAGCTGAGCACCCAGATGCGCACCGCGTTCCTGGTGGTGACCCATGACATGAGCATGGCCCGGCAGATGGACCGCGTGTTGCACCTGCAGGAAGGTCACCTGGTCGCCATCTGACCTGTTTCAAGCCTGGCGCCTGGCGTCGGGCTTTTTCATTTTTTCAGGCGGTGTACGCGAATGTTCAGACCGTTATCCATTTTCATCGGCACGCGCTATACCCGCGCCAAGCGCCGTAACCGTTTTGTCTCGTTTATCTCGATGACCTCGATGATCGGCCTCGCCCTGGGCGTATTGGCCATGATCGTGGTGCTGTCTGTGATGAACGGCTTCCAGCGCGAAATGAGTTCGCGCATCCTCGGTATGGTGCCCCACGCCACAATTGTTGGCGTAAAGCCGATTGATGACTGGCAACCGGTGGCGGCCGCGGCGATGAAGAATCCCCAAGTCACCGCCGCCGTACCCTTCACGCAGATGGACGGCATGTTCTCCTACAAGGGCGCCATGCAGCCGATCGAGATCAGCGGCGTCGACCCGGCCCAGGAAGGCAAGGTGTCGATCGTGACCCAGCACATCGTGCGCGGCAAACTGGACGACCTCAAACCCGGCGAGTTTGGCGTGGTGGTCGGCGATATCACCGCGCGGCGCTTTCGCCTGAGCGTGGGCGACAAGCTGACCCTGATCGTCCCGGAACTGAGCAGCGCGCCGGGTGGCATCACCCCGCGTATGCAGCGGTTGAACGTGGTGGGTATCTTCAAAGTCGGCGCCGAGCTGGATGGCTCCATGGCCCTGATCCACATGGCCGACGCGGCAGAAATCCAGCATTGGCAGCCCAACCAGGTGCAAAGCGTGCGCCTGGCGGTGAAGGACCTGTACGCAGCGCCCAAAGTCTCGGCGGATATCGCTGCCAGCCTCGGCGCGGCTTACAAGCCGGATGACTGGACCCACACCCAGGGCAGCCTGTTCAGCGCGATGAAGATGGAAAAGACCATGATCGGTCTGTTGTTGCTGATGATCGTCGCAGTCGCTGCGTTCAACATCATCGCCACGTTGATCATGGTGGTGAACGACAAGGGCGCGGACATCGCGATCCTGCGCACCATCGGCGCCACGCCTCGGCAGATCATGGCTATCTTCATGGTGCAGGGCACGGTGATCGGCGTGGTCGGCACCTTGATCGGCGGCGTGCTGGGGGTAATTGCAGCGCTGAACGTCAGTGAACTGGTAGGTTGGCTGGAGCGGGTGAGCGGGCAGCATATCTTTAGTTCGGATGTGTATTTTGTCAGCAACCTGCCTTCGGAGCTGCAAGGTGGGGATGTGTTGCTGATTTGCTCGGCGGGGTTTGTGTTGAGCTTTTTGGCGACGATTTACCCGGCGTATCGGGCGGCGAAGATTGAGCCGGCCCATGCCTTGAGATATTCGTAAGGTCTTAGACCGCTATCGGGGGCAAGCCCCCTCCCACACTGGACCGCGTTTATAAAGGAACAATGAGGTCAAAATGTGGGAGGGGGCTTGCCCCCGATAGGGCCGGCCCAGCTTGCATCAATCTCCCTTGGGCAACTCAATCACAAACCTTGTCCAGCCCGCCTGCGACTCACAATAAATCCTCCCCCCATGCGCCCGCACAATCGACTGGGTAATCGCCAACCCCAGCCCCGCATGTTCACTGCTGCCTGGCCGCCTTGACGGGTCGGCTCGGTAGAACCGGTCAAACAGCCGCGGCAACAGCTGCGCAGGAATACCTTCCCCGGTGTTCTCAACTGTCAGTGTCACGCCACTCTCTATGCGCACCCGCACTTCACCGTCTGGTGGGGTAAACCGTAGCGCGTTATCCAGCAAGTTCGACAGGGCCCGGCGCAACATGCCGCGATCGCCCAGCGTATGGGCGCTGCCTTCGCGTACCAGCGTGACCTGTGCATCCTCTGCCAGCAGGGTAAAAAACTCCAACAGTGCGTCGACCTCATCGCCCAGATTCAGGGCTTCACGGTTGGGCGTCAGCAAGCCGTGGTCGGCTTTGGCCAGGTACAGCATGTCGTTGACCAGTTGCGCCATCCACTGCAACTCTTCGAGGTTGCTGTGCAGCGCCTCGCGGTAATCCTCCAGTGGGCGTGGCTGGGTGAGAATGACCTGGGTCTGGGTCAGCAGGTTGGAGAGCGGCGTGCGCAGCTCGTGGGCGATATCGGCGGAGAACGCCGACAGGCGCTGGAAGGCATCGTCCAGGCGCCCCAGCATGGCGTTGAAGGCTTGGGCCAGTTCCGCCAGTTCCACCGGCATTTGCGCCTGGGGCAGACGTTGCGTCAGGGAGTGGGCGGATACGCTGGCGGCCACCTCGCCCATGCGCCGCAACGGTCGCAACCCGCTGCGCGCCGCCCAGGCGCCGAGCAGGGCGGTCGCCAGCGCCGAGAGGCCGACGGTCAGCCAGATCAAGCGTTGCATATGCTCCAGGAAGTGCTGGTGGTGGGTGATGTCGAGTATCAGGCTCAGCTGTGGCGAACCGGGTTGGCCGGGCGTCAACGGCGCGTTGTACACACGGTAGTCGGTGCCTGCGTTTTGCAGGCTGTGCAGGCCCGGGGCGGCGGGCACATTGAGGTTCGGCGCACCGTCCACCCAGCGCTGGCCGGCCGCCGTGATGCGCATGGTGAAGTCGGGCTGGTGATCCAGCTCGGCGCGCAATTGCGGGCCGCGCAGGGCGAAGGCTTCACGTGAGTCGACACCCTGCAAGGCACTGCGCAGGGCCACCAGCTTGCTGTCGAGCAGTTGCTGGTCCAGCTCGACGAAGTGCGCTTCGCTGGCGCGATTGAACAGTACGCCGGCGATCAACGAGACCACCGCGGTGCAGGCGGCAAACAGCAGCGCCAGGCGGCTGGTCAGGGACAGGCGCTTGATCACGTGAAGCGCTCCTCCAGCACGTAACCCATGCCGCGCACGGTGTGGATCAGTTTGTTGGGGAAGTTATCGTCGACTTTCAGGCGCAGGCGGCGGATCGCCACTTCGATAATGTTGGTGTCGCTGTCGAAATTCATGTCCCACACCTGGGACGCGATCAGCGTCTTGGGCAGCACCTCGCCCTGGCGACGCAGCAGCATTTCCAGCAGGGCAAACTCCTTGGCGGTGAGGTCGATGCGCTGGCCGTCGCGCTCGACGCGGCGACGGATCAGGTCCAGGCGCAGGTCGGCCAGTTGCAGGGTGGTTTCCTGCGGTGTGCTGCTGCCACGGCGTAACAAAGTGCGCACCCGGGCCAGCAGTTCGGAAAAGGCGAAGGGCTTGACCAGATAGTCGTCGGCGCCCAGTTCCAGGCCATGTACGCGGTCTTCCACGGCATCGCGAGCGGTGAGGAACAGCACCGGCATGTCCAGGCCGGCACTGCGCACCGCCTGCAGGATCTGCCAGCCGTCGCGGCCCGGAAGCATCACATCGAGGATCAACAAGTCATAATCCCCGCTCAGCGCCAGGTGCTGGCCGGTCGTGCCGTCGGCCACCAGTTCGGTGGTAAAGCCAGCCTCGGCCAAGCCTTGACGCAGATAGTGGCCGGTTTTGGGTTGGTCTTCGACGATCAGCAGTTTCATGTTGGGCTCTTGGCAAGGGGTAAGCGCGGGCCTTTATACCGTGGGCGCAAGGGTATGGGCGCAAGCTGACAAAGTTGTAATCTAGCAGTCAGCTGGCTGGCAGCGAGGCTATCTTAAAGTGCGGCCCAAGCTGGTCACCTATTTTTGGAGCGTGAGAAATGGCGTTGCGTACATCCCTGTTAATGGCGGGCTGCTTATTGGCGCTTAGCTTCAATGCGCTGGCGGATGCGGCTCATGGTTACGCGTTCGGCCAGCCGGCTCCGGCAGCCAAGGCCACGCGTACCGTGGAAGTCACCCTGCAGGACATTGCCTTCGAGCCCAAGAGCCTGGACGTAAAAGCCGGTGAAACCGTGCGGTTTGTACTGGTCAACAAAGGCCGGTTGCTCCACGAATTCAACCTGGGCGACGCGGCGATGCATGCCGCTCACCAGAAAGAGATGCTGCAGATGCAAGCCAGCGGCATGCTCACCGCCACCGGTATGGGCAAGATGGACTACAGCGCCATGGGCCACGGCGATATGGGCGGCATGAAGCATGACGATCCCAACAGTGTGTTGGTGGAGCCGGGCAAGACGGCCGAACTGACGTGGACCTTCACCAAGGCCACTGGCCTGGAGTTCGCTTGCAACCTTCCCGGCCATTATCAGGCGGGCATGGTCGGCAAACTGACCGTTGAGTGAGGCGTTTGTTAAGGGCGGGGGCAAAGGCTGGTAGACTGGCGCGGTTTATTTAGCCAGGTTTCCGCCATGCATCCCGCAGCCGAACATTCGCCGCTGGGCAAGTCCAGTGAATACATCTCCACTTACACCCCTTCGTTGCTGTTCCCGATTCCGCGCGCCGCCAAATGGGCCGAACTGGGCCTGAGCGCCGACACCCTGCCGTACAAGGGCGTAGATTTCTGGAACTGCTTCGAACTGTCCTGGTTGCTGCCATCGGGCAAGCCGGTGGTGGCCATCGGTGAGTTCAGCATTCCTGCGGACTCGCCGAACATCATTGAATCCAAGTCGTTCAAGCTGTACCTCAACTCGCTGAACCAGACCGCGTTTGCCGATACGCAAAGCCTTGAAGCCACCTTGCGCACCGACCTCAGCGCTGCTGCCGGCAAGCCGGTGACCGTGCGCATCCGCAGCCTGGCCGACATCGAGGCAGAGGGTGTGATGGCGTTGCCGGGTGCGTGCATTGACGGCCTGGATATCAATGTCAGCAGCTACGAGCACCCGCGCCCGGAGCTGCTGCGCTGTGATGACTCGCGTGTTGTTGAGGAGAGTGTGCACAGCCACCTGCTCAAATCCAACTGCCCGGTGACCAGCCAGCCCGATTGGGGCAGTGTGGTGGTGGAGTACCGTGGCGCGGCGCTGGATCACGCCAGCCTGCTGGAATATATCGTCAGCTTTCGCCAGCACTCGGACTTCCATGAGCAGTGCGTGGAACGCATCTTTCTCGACCTGCAGCGCTTGCTCAAGCCGGAGAAGTTGACGGTGTATGCGCGCTATGTGCGTCGAGGAGGGTTGGATATCAACCCGTACCGCAGCACTGAGAACACCCAATTCCTGAACGTGCGCCTGGCGCGCCAGTAAGCCTGCACACAAAACTAAATGTGGGAGGGGGCTTGCTCCCGATAGCGGCGTGTCAGTCACAGCATCTGTGTCTGAACTTCTGCTATCGGGAGCAAGCCCCCTCCCACATTTTGGTTTTTTGCCGGGCCTGTGTTCGGGTTAGATGCCGATATTGCCCAGGGTGATCATGATATTGCGCAATGTCCCGGAAATGACCGGGTGCTCAGCGTCGAACTCTATGGCCGCTTGATTCACATCGTCGGAGATGCTTGGCGTCTGAGTGGCCGGCTCCAATTCAAGTTGCACTTCGAACTTGGCAATCAACTCTTCCAGTGCTTGACGTTTCTCGACAGGCAAATCCGGATGGTTCTCCAGTTGCTCGCGCACAATATCGGCCTGCTGTTGTAACTTCTCGCGATCAGGCATGACGTTCTTTCCTTTTATCGATAGTCACTGGCATAGACCGCGGCGCGCCGGGAAAGGTCTACGGGCTGGCCTGTAGATTAATCCACTGCGGCCAACCGTGCATGATCTTGATCAGGGCTTCTCGCCTTTGAGCCGGCGCAGGCTGATGTCCGCCAGGCAACTGCCCAACTCGCCCAGGTGGTCGATCACCGAGTGCACGCCCAGGCCATAGAGCGCTACCGTCGCCTTGCCGCGCTTGTATTCGCGTTGCTGCGCGGTCAGTGCCTGCCATTGCTCGGGTGACAGGCCGCAGAGCGAGCCACAGGACGCCAGGCCGATAGTCCACAACCCGGCATTCAAGCCCGATTGCAGCAGGCGCGGCTCGCCGCTGACCAGTACGCAGCCTTCCAGGCGTTCGATGTTCAACTCCATCAAGGCTTGCCAGCAGGCGTGGGGCGCGGGCCAGCGGATGGAGGAGGGCGAGGCGGCCTTGATCCAGCCCGGCAGGCTGGCGGACAGGGGCGTGGTCACGCAGGGGGGCAGTTCATCCAGCCAGGCGCAGGGCACGCCTTGTTCCTTCAGGCTGCGCAGGCTTTTCAAGGCGCCGGGTGTAGCCACGCAGCCGGGGCAGGGCGAGTCGGTACGCGCCAGGGAACCGAAATCCACCAGGCAGCCACTCAGGCCAAATAGCACGGCGGTCAACGAGGGGGCTGTGGCGATGGCAATCTCGGCGTGTGGCATCTGAACGTCCCTGAAATAGCAGCAACACTATCGGGGTGGCATGACAAGGCCATGACACTGACAGTGTTTGTAGGAATTTTGTGCATTTTTCGTGAGACAGGACCCTGGTAGCTGCCTAAACACGCACTTCCGTCATATACTGACGGCCTTATTCAGGGCATAGCGCCCATGACAGACCATTCAAGGAGCAAAAGCTATGCGCTGGAGCCACTACTTCGCTCAGCTATCGGTGTGTGCCACCATCCTATTGGCACCGTTCGCCGCTCAAGCCGCGTCGGAAGATGATCCATGGGAAAGCGTCAACCGCCCGATCTTCACCTTTAACGACACCGTTGATACCTACGCCCTCAAGCCGATCGCCCAGGGCTATCAGTTCGTCACCCCGCAGTTTGTGCAGGACGGCGTTCACAACTTCTTCCGTAACATCGGCGATGTCGGCAACCTGGCCAACAACGTGCTGCAACTCAAGCCGCACAATGCAGGCGTCGACACCGCTCGCCTGTTGGTCAACACCACCTTTGGCGTGCTGGGCTTTATCGATGTCGGCACCAAAATGGGGCTGCAGCGCAGCGACGAAGACTTCGGCCAGACCCTCGGCTACTGGGGCGTCGGCAGCGGCCCCTACGTGATGATCCCATTGCTGGGCCCAAGCACCTTGCGTGATGCGCCGTCCAAGTACGTCGACAGCTACACCCAGCCGTACCGCTACATGAACGACATCGGCTGGCGTAACAGCACCTTCGGCCTCAACGTCGTTGACGTGCGCGCCAGCCTGCTCGACAGCGAGAAGCTGATCAGCGGCGACAAGTACACCTTTATCCGTAACGCCTACCTGCAGAACCGTGAGTTCAAGGTCAAGGATGGCAAGGTTGTCGACGACTTTTAAGCCGTGACATCTTGAAATGAAATAAGGCGACCTCTTGATGGTCGCCTTTTTTATGGGTGCCACAACCTTACTTTGTGTTGTGGTCCAAGCGGTTCTTATAACTCCCGGTGATTTGCAGGGTAAAGACGCCCGGCGACCATCGCCATGAGCTTGAAACCCCTCACGGATGGGAGTACCGTCTGCGCCTTAGAAGGGCACCTCTGCTTTACCGTTGTGCATGGGCGAAATCCCAATGCTTTGTAGGACAGAGAGGCTAGAAAGCGAATCCAGTACGTGAGCCCGGCCATTGCCGAGCCGCCTACGCCAACCTAATTCTGGCGCCGTTTGCCCACATGCAAAAAACCAGTGCCACGCTGCTGATAATCGATGACGACGAAGTAGTGCGCGCGAGCCTCGCGGCCTACTTGGAAGACAGTGGCTTCAGCGTCCTGCAGGCCAGTAATGGCCAACAGGGTCTCCAGGTATTCGAGCGCGACAAGCCCGACCTTGTGATCTGCGACCTGCGCATGCCCCAGATGGGCGGCCTGGAGCTGATTCGCCAGGTGACCGAGCTTGCCCCGCAAACGCCGGTGATTGTCGTGTCCGGTGCCGGTGTCATGAACGACGCTGTCGAAGCCCTGCGCCTGGGCGCTGCCGATTACCTGATCAAGCCCCTGGAAGACCTGGCCGTGCTGGAGCACTCGGTGCGCCGCGCCCTGGACCGTGCCCGCCTGCTCCTGGAAAACCAGCGCTACCGCGAAAAGCTCGAGACCGCCAACCGCGAGCTCGAAGCCAGCCTGAATCTGCTCCAGGAAGACCAGAACGCCGGTCGCCAGGTGCAGATGAACATGCTGCCGGTGAGCCCCTGGAGCATCGACGAGTTCAAGTTTGCCCACCAGATCATCCCGTCGTTGTACCTGTCGGGTGATTTTGTCGATTATTTCCGTGTGGACGAGCGACGCGTGGCGTTCTACCTGGCCGACGTTTCCGGCCACGGCGCTTCTTCTGCCTTTGTGACCGTGTTGTTGAAGTTCATGACCACACGGCTGTTGTTCGAGTCCAAGCGCAATGGCACCTTGCCGGAGTTCACCCCCTCCGAGGTGCTGGGCCACATCAACCGGGGCCTGATCAGCTGCAAGCTGGGCAAGCACGTGACGATGGTCGGCGGCGTGATCGACGAAGAAACCGGTCTTTTGACCTACAGCATTGGCGGTCACCTGCCGATGCCTGTTTTGTACACTCCTGACAGTGTGCGCTACCTGGAAGGGCGTGGCCTGCCGGTGGGCTTGTTCAATGAAGCCACCTACGAAGACCACATCCTGGAACTGCCGCCGACCTTCAGCCTGACGCTGATGTCCGATGGCATCCTGGACCTTCTTCCAGAGCCTACACTCAAAGAGAAAGAAGCCGCCTTGCCCCAAAAGGTCAAGTCGGCGGGCGGCAGCCTGGATGGCCTGCGGCAGGTTTTTGGATTGGCCACGCTAGGGGAGATGCCGGATGATATCGCCCTATTGGTGTTGAGCAGGAATCTTTGATGAGTACCGGAAGAATCCAATTCGCCGAGCAAGACGGGACCTTCGTCCTGAAGTTTGTCGGTGAAGTGCGCCTGACCTTGTGTTCGGCCCTGGATGCGACGATTGAGCGGATCTTCACAGCGCTGAACTTCTCGGCGATCGTGATCGACCTGACCGAAACCCGCAGCATCGACAGCACCACCCTGGGGCTGTTGGCCAAGCTGTCGATTCTGTCGCGGCAGAAGGTCGGCCTGTTGCCGACTGTGGTCACCACCCACGAAGACATCACCCGTCTATTGCAGTCGATGGGCTTCGACCAGGTGTTCAACATCGTTGACCGCCCAATTCCCTGCCCGGAATGCCTCACCGACCTGCCGTCGCAAGACCAGTCCGAAGAGATCGTACGGGTCAAGGTGCTGGAAGCGCACAAGATCCTCATGGGCCTCAACGAGTCCAACCGCGAAGCCTTCCACGACCTGGTCAACGCCCTAGAGCGCCACTGACGGCTTCCCTGTCGAAACACATACCCATGTGGGAGGGGGCTTGCTCCCGATAGCGGTGTATCAGTCGGCACATATCCAACTGACAGTCCGCAATCGGGAGCAAGCCCCCTCCCACAGTTGATCTGCGACTGGCTTGAGGCTGGCGCACACAAAAAAGGGCGGCACCCTCACAGGTGCCGCCCTTTTTGCTGCTATCTGCCCTTACAGCTTGGCCGACAACAACGCCTCCAGCTTCTCCTGATCCCGAGCAAACTGGCGAATACCCTCTGCCAGCTTCTCAGTCGCCATCGCATCCTCGTTGGACTCCCAGCGGAACTGCGCTTCAGTCATATGCACCCGCGCCTCACCGGCATGGCCTGGCGCCAACTTGCGCTCCAGCTTGCCCTCATCCGCCGCCAGCTTCTCCAGCAGGTCCGGGCTGATGGTCAGGCGGTCACACCCGGCCAGCTCTTCAATCTGGCTCAGGTTACGGAAGCTCGCACCCATCACCACAGTCTTGTAGCCATTGGCCTTGTAGTAGTTGTAGATGCGCGTCACCGACTGCACGCCCGGGTCATCGGAACCGGTGTAGTCGTTACCGTTGGCTTTCTTGTACCAGTCGTAGATACGGCCCACGAACGGCGAAATCAGGAACACACCTGCTTCAGCACAGGCAACGGCCTGGGCGAAGGAGAACAACAGCGTCAGGTTGGTCTGGATGCCTTCTTTTTCCAGCTTCTCCGCGGCGCGGATGCCTTCCCAGGTGGAAGCGATCTTGATCAGCACGCGATCGCGGCTAACCCCGGCTTTGTCGTACAGATCGATCAGACGGTGCGCACGCTTGAGAATGGCTGCCTCGTCGAACGACAGACGCGCATCCACCTCAGTGGAAATACGGCCCGGCACTACTTTGAGAATTTCTTGACCCACCGCCACCGCAAAGCGGTCACTGGCCAGGCCCACGTCGCCGTTGCAGTCCTGCACACACTCATCCAGCAGCTTGGCATAGCCTGGAATCGATGCAGCCTTGAGCAGCAGGGAAGGGTTGGTGGTAGCGTCTTGCGGCTTGAGCTTGGCGAGGGTGGAAAAATCGCCGGTATCGGCTACGACGGTGGTGAATTGCTTGAGTTGTTCCAGCTTGGAAGTCATGGGCGTGCTCTGTCCTGTGGGTCTGATGACATTACCCGAGCGCTGGCAGGCGCTCAAGGGCGCAAATGCGTTAGGTCGTTTGCGAGGGCAATAACCTGGAAACGGCCGTTTGAATTACCGGCAGTGGTGTTCAATAGGAGGGCAAAATCGCAGGTAGGTTCAACCTGATTCCACACGAGCTGCACCACCGGCTTCTAGCGAGTTGATAGAGGCAATATCAATGTTTTGAAGTTGTGAAAAGTTTATTTTCCATACCTTTGGTTGTTGCTGTTTTTGCTTGTGCTATACCTGACTGGCAAGCGCCAACTTAGGCCGATAAAACCTCTGATGACATAACTGTCCGCGGCGAAGTGCGTGTGCGCCTGTCCATTAAGCACTGTTCGTTTGTTAGTTTAAAAGCAAAGGAGAGATGTAATGAAACGGAATATATCAACGCTATTCGCTGCCGTAGGTTTTATATGTTCAACAACGGTATTTGCCGATGTGACGGTACAGCAGGCACTCAGCGCCGGTTGTTACGATACCCAGGAAATGCGTGGAATCATTGACACCGCCAAGGCAGGTAAACCCATGGGGAGCCGCACCCTGGAAAAGGAAAATGAACTGAACTCATCCTACGGCGGCAAGATCACCGACACCAGAGTCACCGCGCCTGCCACCTGGGTGTACCGCGCGTATGAGAGCGCAGACACCAACAATTGGCACGTCCAGAAGCTCAAGGCCGGAGTGATCTATTCCAAGGCTCAGAACGACCTGGACAAATACCTCAGGGACGGTGGCACACCCGAAAAGTACTGGGCCATCGATGGGCCTGACTTGCACGCGCTGGGTTTTAACGGTGCCACCTACACGACAATGCGACTGCTCGCGTTACAGTCCAGCGACACGCCAAAAAGTCAGTTCGTGAGTTTTGCACTGGACTACGCCACTACTGGAACCTTTGGAGACGCCGTGTATGCACTTCAAGTGAACCCCAACTCCCCCATTCTGGGGTTGGTTAACTGCAAAACGCCAGGCGGTGAAGTTCAGTTTCAAATTCTTGGCGGCACAACATTCAACACGCTTTACCGCAAAATCAGAACCGAAAAAGATTGGAAAAGGTATAACCGAGACACCGACCAATGGGTAGCTGTACCCAAAGGAACAGTGCCGGAAAACTAAGCAACCTGCAGCAAGGGCCGGCAGCAACTGCCGCGCCCTCGCATTCATGCCGGGTATTGGCTGATCACCTGCGCCAACAGCCTCACAGCCACCCCTACCTTGCTGACACCCATAAATCCAAAATGTGGGAGGGGGCTTGCTCCCGATAGCAATGTGTCAGGCAACACTAAACTAACTGACCCCCACAGCTATCCAATCACCGCCCCTCCAACAAAGCCCCCGCCTGATCCAACAACGCCAATGGATCCGCCGCCTTATGAATATCCACCGACAACAACTGCCTGAACTTGCGCGCCCCCGGAAACCCAGTACCCAACCCCAGCACATGCCGAGTAATGTGATGCATCGTCCCACCACTGGCCAAATGCTCAGCAATATAAGGCCGCAACTGCGCCAACGCCTCCGCCCGGCTAATCACCGGCGCCTCACTACCAAACAACCGCTGATCCACCTCCGCCAGCAGATACGGATTGTGGTAAGCCTCCCGCCCCAGCATCACCCCATCAAACGTCTGCAAATGCTCCTGGCACTGCTCCAACGTCTTGATCCCGCCGTTGAGATTAATCTCCAGTTCAGGGAAGTCCCGCTTCAACTGCGCCGCCACGTCATAACGCAACGGCGGAATGTCCCGGTTCTCCTTGGGCGACAACCCCTCCAGAATTGCAATCCGCGCATGCACGGTAAAACTGGTGCAACCGGCTTCCTCCACCGTCCCGACGAAATCACACAGCTCGGCATAACTGTCCCGGCCATTGATGCCGATACGATGCTTCACCGTCACCGGAATCGACACCGCATCGCGCATAGCCTTCACACAGTCCGCCACCAGGGCAGGGTGCGCCATGAGGATCGCGCCGATCATGTTGTTCTGCACCCGGTCGCTGGGGCAGCCAACGTTCAGGTTCACCTCGTCGTAACCGGCGGCCTCGGCCATACGGGCACAGGCGGCCAGATCGGCTGGAACACTGCCGCCCAATTGCAGCGCCAGCGGGTGCTCGGCTTCGTTGTGGCGCAGGAAGCGGTCGTGGTCGCCGTGGAGGATCGCGCCCGTGGTGACCATCTCGGTGTAGAGCAGGGCGTGTTTGGAGAGCAGGCGTAGGAAGAACCGGCAGTGGCGGTCGGTCCAGTCCATCATGGGGGCGACGGAGAAGCGGCGGGAGAGGGCTTGCGGTGGAGCTATGGCTGAAGGCATTGGAGTCTTGGATGGAGAATGCGAAGGGTGGGCAGTTTATCAGGAATGGGTCCGAGGGGGCTGGGTGTTGATTGGGTGGCGCGAGCCCCAAATATTAAATAAATCTGTCCCCTTTTCCCCCCTTTTCCCCGAACGCACGGCCTCTTTTCAGTCCTGGGGGCCTGGTTTCACTACTTGTGAATCGGCCCTACACGAATGTGTAGGGCCGATTCTTTATCGTGCTCTTAGCGGGATAAGTTCATGTGCAGTAACGGAAACGGCCTGCCTTCACCATCCAAAGGAGAGCGGCCTGTTTGAACGAACCCGTAATGGAGATAGAAGCCTACCGCCTGGGGGTTTTGCTCGTTTACGTCAACGCTCATTGTAGAGCGCGAACTGCGGACGTGATCTAGTAGTGCACGGCCCATACCTTGGCCGCGAAGATCAGGATCAATAAAGAGCATTTCTACGTGGCTTTGATTGAGTCCAATAAAGCCAAGCGGGTGGTCTTTGACGTCTACCGCAACCCATACGTCAACAACGGGTAGATAGATGTCGCGGAGCTGCGGAAGCAGCGCTTCTATGTCGGACTCTTGAAGAAAGTGGTGAGTGGCGCGAACGGATCGCAGCCAAATGTCGAGCAGTTGCGGATAGTCGGCAGCACTTGCCTGGCGAATGATCATGAAATCAACCTTATACACTCGATATCGAAATATAGGCTCGCCGGTAAATAGCGGCCGTGTAAGTGTCGGTATCTGTATGACCGCTTCGCGAGTTAACGCCTGGGCGGTGCACGGCAGAGGTAGCCGAAAAGGAGGGGAGCTGAAAAATACTTTGTGTTTTTCGAGGCGTCAAGAAAACGGGCACTTGAGCGACTTCAAAATGTGCGCACTCAATACCGGTACACAGGAGGGGCTTCTACAGGATGAAAGGTGCAACGTATGAAGCGACAGAGTGATCTATGGGGATAGGTCAGGATTTACAGGAAATATCCTACGCTTTTTCGGCTTGCTCATTGGACCATCCATAGCTAATCTCGTCGAGCCGCTGAATACCCAGTGGCCGGAGGTGGAAGTCCGTATTGCTAAGGCGTTTTTAACTCCCGAATATTGGAGCTTCGCCCATGCACCACGACACTCGCAGTCCTTCACTTGATCAAAGTAAATCGTCCATCGAATGTCCAAGCAACAACCTATTCCTCGTAAACCCAACTCTCGACCCCGAAACCCTCCTGGCTAACGCCGCCGAAAACCTCGCAGCCGCCAACGAAATGGCCGCCATTTTGGCGTTCGACCTCGACGATTCCCAGCGCGC
Organism: Pseudomonas sp. NCIMB 10586; assembly: GCF_023127895.1. Classification (NCBI taxonomy): domain Bacteria; kingdom Pseudomonadati; phylum Pseudomonadota; class Gammaproteobacteria; order Pseudomonadales; family Pseudomonadaceae; genus Pseudomonas; species Pseudomonas sp. NCIMB 10586. The sequence goes on along the minus strand of NZ_SPKQ01000042.1, from coordinate 86,976 downwards.
CATCGCCCTAGGCATTCAGCAGTTAATCGAGTTGAGCTCGCTGCTGGTTGATCGAGCCCAGGAGCAAGTTGCGCCTGTGACTGCCTCAGTCAAAGCCTGACAACCATCCCTGCCGCCTTACGCAAGGCGGCAACCTGAACTCATGCTGTCCCCCAGCAAAGTTTCATAATTCCCTGCGCCTTTGAGGCCTACGATTGCCTGCAAGAGAGGACCCCAGCGCCTCCAGCCCACAGGGAGTTGAAAAATCATGATCTCGAATCTCGTCAAAGTCGTGATGATCACCGGCACGTTGATGTTGAGTGCTTGTTCATCTTCACCAGCTGTGAATAGTGACCCGTGCTTTTCTGGTGGATGCCAGGCGTTTGGGGACCACAGCCCCGGCAAAGCCGCCAAGATGAATTTTGGCGGCAGTGGGCTGGGGAGTAGTTATGGGGAGTATGGTTCGGGGCTGTTGCATGATGATTGAAGGAGGGGGTCAGTCAGTGGTGTGTTGACTGGCCCATTGCTATCGGGGGCAAGCCCCCTCCCACATTGGATCTATGATCGGCGCAAAACTTGTGGCGTTAGTGGCCGCCTTTCATACGCCGAGCGATCAGGTAGAGGCCCAGGCCGACCAGGGCTGTTGCGGCGCCGATGTAGCCGGTGCTGGTCCAGCCTAGACCGGCAGTAATGGCCATGCCGCCAAACCACGGGCCGAGCGCATTAGCCAGGTTGAACGCGGCATGGTTGGACGCTGCCGCCAGGCTTGGCGCTTCGTGGGCAATGTCCATCAGGCGAATCTGCAACGGCGCCGCCAATGCGACCATGGTGCCCACCAACCCCATGCTCAGCAGCACGCCCCACAGCGACGAGGCGGCTAAGGGGAAGAACAGCAGCACGGCCATCGACCACACCAATATCAAGCCTACGGCTCGAAACTGCATGCGATCAAACAGCTTGCCGCCGGCAATGTTGCCGATGATGCCGCCGACGCCGAACGCGGCAAGGCCAAACGGAATCCACTGCGGCGAGACCTTGGTCACTTCCAGCATGGTCGGCGCCAGGTAGCTGAATACGCAGAACATCCCGGCGAAGCCAATCGCGCCGATGGACAGGGCCATCCAGACCTGGGGTTTGGTGAAGGCGCGCAGTTCTTTGCGCGGGTCGCTGCGTTGTTCGTCGTGGCGGTGGGGCACGAATTGCCACACCAGGGCGATGGTGAGCAGGGCGATCACGCTGACCAGGGCGAACGCCGAGCGCCAGCCCAGGTGTTGGCCGAGGAAGGTGGCGATGGGGTTGCCGAGCAGCATGGCCAGGGTCAGGCCCATCATGACGCGGGCTACGGCGCCGGCGCGTTTGTCGGTGGGCACCATGCTGGAGGCGACCACGGCGGCGATGCCGAAGTAGGCGCCGTGGGGCAGGCCGCTGATAAAGCGGAAGGCCACCAGCGAGCCGAAGGTGGGGGTGAAGGCGGTGGCGAAGTTGCCCAGGGCGTACAGGCCCATCAGCAACAGCAGCATGTGTTTGCGCAGCAGTTTGGCGCCGAGGATGGCCAGCAGTGGGGCGCCGACCATCACGCCCAGGGCGTAGGCGCTGATGGCGTGGCCCACCTGGGGTTCGCTCAGGCCCAGGTTCTGGGCGATGTCGGGCATCAGGCCCATGATGGCGAATTCGCCGGTGCCGATCGCGAAGGCGCCTACGGCCATGGCCGCTTCCATTTTCGCGGCGCTGCGCGCGGGCAGTACGTGCCCGGGTGTTTGCTGGGTAGTCATGGGTAACTCTGTGTGGAAGGTGTGCACGAAGGACAGCTGCCGATGCTACGCAGGCAACGGCGAAGGTGTCTAGAACCGCCATTTGCGTGAGAGTTCCAGGCCTGTGACCGCAGGTCGCGGCTGTCAGGCTTGACACCGGCGCATTAAAAGCCGCGATTTAGGCCTGTCAATTGGCCAAACGGCGCATAAACGCTGTTTAGCGTGATATTCTGCGCCCCGTCTTGGTCTAGTCTTTCCCTGGTGCGTACACCCGTATACGTCCCAGCGGTTGGCTGTCGCCCAAGTAGCTGAAGCCAATAACGATAAGAAGTCAGCGCAGAAGGGACATAACAGTGAGGTCGATCCATCGGCCTTGTGTGCCCACCCTGCAGCCTTCATGTGAATGTGCAGACCCCGCGGTACGTTGCCTGACGTAGCGTGAACGAGGGTTACTCATGATCGGGGGCGGTAGGGCGGATGGCGTTTTATCATAGGTGCTACTGATGTTTAAAAAAGTAAACACTGCCCTGCTGGGGCTGGCTTTGTCGATGGGGATCACGTCCGTTCACGCGGAAGAGGCAAAGAAAGTCGATGTGCTGCTGATCGGCGGCGGCATCATGAGTGCGACCCTGGGTGTCTGGCTCAATGAGCTGGAGCCGGACTGGTCGATGGAGATGGTCGAGCGCCTCGATGGCGTGGCCGAAGAAAGCTCCAACGGCTGGAACAACGCCGGTACCGGTCACTCGGCCCTGGCTGAGCTGAACTACACCCCGGAAGACAAGAACGGCAACGTTGAGATCCCGAAAGCGGTCGAGATCAACGAAGCGTTCCAGATCTCCCGTCAGTTCTGGTCCTGGCAGGTTCAGCAGGGCGTGTTGAAGAACCCGCGTTCGTTCATCAACTCCACACCGCACATGAGCTTCGTGTGGGGCGATGACAACATCAAGTTCCTGAAAAAGCGCTACGAAGCCCTGAAGGCCAGCCCGTTGTTCGCTGGCATGCAGTACTCCGAGGACCCGGCACAGATCGCCAAGTGGGTTCCGCTGATGATGGAAGGGCGTGACCCGAACCAGAAAATCGCGGCCACCTGGAGCCCGATCGGCACCGACGTTAACTTCGGCGAGATCACCCGCCAGTTCGTCGCTCACCTGCAAACCACGCCGAAGTTTGACTTGAAGCTGTCGAGCGAAGTGCAGGACATCACCCGCAACGACGACGGTTCGTGGCGCGTGAGCTATAAAAACCTCAAAGACGGCACCAAAACTGAAACCGACGCCAAGTTCGTGTTCATCGGCGCCGGCGGCGGTGCCTTGCACCTGCTGCAGAAGTCGGGCATTCCGGAAGCCAAGGAATACGCTGGCTTCCCGGTCGGTGGTTCGTTCCTGGTGACCGAGAACCCGACAATCGCCGAGCAGCACCTGGCCAAGGCCTACGGTAAAGCCTCGGTCGGTTCGCCACCGATGTCGGTTCCGCACCTGGATACCCGCGTGCTGGATGGCAAGCGCGTGATCCTGTTTGGCCCATTCGCAACCTTCTCGACCAAGTTCCTGAAAGAAGGCTCGTACCTGGACCTGCTGACCAGCACCACCACCCACAACATCTGGCCCATGACCAAAGTGGGTATTCGTGAATACCCACTGGTCGAGTACCTCGCTGGCCAACTGATGCTGTCCGATGACGACCGCTTCAAGGCGCTGCAAGAGTACTTCCCGAACGCCAAGCAGTCCGACTGGCGCCTGTGGCAAGCCGGTCAGCGTGTGCAGATCATCAAGCGTGACGAAGAGCAAGGTGGCGTGCTGAAGCTGGGTACCGAAGTGGTCAGCTCTGCCGACAACACCATTGCCGGCCTGCTGGGTGCATCGCCAGGCGCGTCCACCGCAGCTCCGATCATGCTGACCGTGCTGAAAAAAGTCTTCAAGGACAAGGTAGCAAGCCCGGCCTGGCAGGAAAAACTGCACCAGATCGTGCCAAGCTACGGCACCAAGCTGAACGACAGCCCTGAAGCTGTTGCCAAGGAATGGGCCTACACCGCCGGTATCCTGCAACTGACCCCGCCACCTGCGATCCCGCAACTGGCTGCTCCACAGGCTACCGAGGCTGCCAAGCCTGCGGCTGAGCCAAGCAAGCCGGCGTCTGACCTGGCGCTGTAAGCGACACCCACGAAAAAGCCCGCTGAACCTGTGACGGTCAGCGGGCTTTTTTGTGCGTGAACGATCAGGCGCGCTGCGGGTGTCGCTCCACCGGGGGCAGCTCAACCGTACGCTCGGCCGCTGCCAGCGCAGCCTTCAAGCCCGCTTGGTTCAGGGGTACGCAATACGCCGGTTTAGCCCGCTCGAATCGCCAGCTTTCATCCAGCCCTCCGGCATCCACGGCATCGAAGCCCAGTTCGTCGAGTAACCTAATCACTTGCGCCTTTGCCGCAGCGTCATCTGCTGCCACTGGCAATGCGCGGCGGTCAGGAGCGCCGCGCGGGCGGGCATCCTGCGTCAGGTCTGGGGCGAAGATCGCATTAAATACTTTTACCACGTGTGATTGCGGCAAATGGTCGGCCAGCAATCGGCTGGTGGTGGTTTCAAACCGGTCCAGTTGCGGGATATGACCATCGCGATCGGGGTAGTAATTGTTGGCGTCCATCACCGTCTTGCCCTCCAGCCATTGGGCAGGGACGCTGCGGTAGTGCTCCAGCGGAATCGCCACGAGTACCACATCGCCAAACCTGGCGGCATCATCCGCGCTGCCCACTTGCACGCCGAGTATGCCGCTCACCACGCTGCTCATGGTGTGTGGGCCGCGGGAATTGCTCAACATCACCTTATGCCCGGCGGCAAGCGCCAGTTGCGCCACGGCACGCCCGATAAAACCTGCTCCAATCACGCCAATCTTCATGTGCTTGCTCCAGTGGAAGTAGGAAGTGGCTATGATGATTGGCAACCATAACGTGATAAATCAGCATTTCGGTGTGGGTGTTGTTACTGGGAGTTGGGAATGATGGACCGCCTATCAAGCATGAACGCCTTCGTGATAGCCGCTGAATTGGGCTCCTATGCGAGGGCCGCCGAACGCTTGGGCATGTCGCCGCAGATGGTGGCCAAGCATGTCACCGCGTTGGAACAACGTTTGGGTGCGCGATTGCTCAACCGCACTACGCGTCGACAAAGCCTGACTGAACTGGGAGGGGAGTATTACGAACGCTGCAAGCATATCCTGACGGAGGCCGAGGCCGCAGACTCCCTGGCACAGGTCATGAACGACACGCCGCGCGGCAAGCTGAAGGTCACCGCCCCGGTGACCTTTGGCTCCTACAGCTTGATGCCGTTGATCACCGGGTTTTTACGTGACAACCCACAGGTAGAAGTCGATTTGCACCTGACGGATCGTTTCGTCGACTTGGTGGAGGAGGGCTACGACGCCGCGTTTCGCATTGGTCCGCTGGGCACGAGCGGCCTGACGGCGAGGCCCCTGGCACCTTATCGGTTGGTGGCCTGCGCTGCACCTGCTTACCTGGTGGCGCGAGGCACGCCGCAGAAGCCGGTAGATCTTGAACATCATGAGTGCCTGGGGTACGCCTTTTCATCGCGTCCGGCGGATCGAGAGTGGGTGTTCTTCCAGGGCACGGTTTCCTACAAGGTACGAGTGGCCAGTCGTTTGCTCATCAATGAAAGCCGGGCCTTGATGTCGGCGGCACTGGATGGTTTTGGCATTGTGCTCGGCCCGCAAGACTTTCTGCGAACGGCGTTGGCGAGTGGCGAGTTGGTGCGGGTGCTACCGGAGTTTGAGGCTCCGAGCCGGTCGATGCATTTGGTCTACACCGCAAACCGCCAGCGCACTGCCAAGTTGCGGTGCTTTGTCGAGGCTGTGCTGGGACGTTTTGGTCCGGTATGAAGGCTCACCGCCGTGGCGGTCGCCGGGAGGCACGTTAAAGGTCTACAGGTTCAGCAATCCGACAGACATCTCCTGTTAAAAATAACCCAGGCCCAAGCAGGGCCCGGCTGCAACAAAGGAAGGATTTCTTTCTGATGCAGGTGTTGGGCGTTCGCGCCCGAGGGTTTTGTATGTTGCTACGTTATGCAGCATTGGCCGCCATGGTGGTCGCCGCTTCCGGGTGTGTGCAAGAGCGTGTTGTGCATGAGCGCAGGCCGGTACAACACGAGTACGTTGATGTGGTGGCGCCGCAACCGCCGCCGGTGCAGGTGATCGAAGTCGAGCCGGCGGTGCGCGAAGGTTATATCTGGTCACGCGGTTACTGGCGTTGGGAAGGCGGGCGTTATGTAGCAGTGCACGGCCATTGGGAACCGGTGCGTCAGGGTTATCGTTACGTACACCCGCACTGGGTGCAGCGCAATGATGGCTACCATTGGCAGATCGGTGGCTGGGTCCGCTGACCCAACGCCATCTCCCATTGTAGGAGCGAGCTCGCTCGCGAAAAAACCACAGGCACCGCGTGCTCCCTGAGTGCTCGCGTAATCGTTGGCGTTTTTCGCGAGCAAGCTCGCTCCTACAAAAAAGCCGGCCTAGCCGATCCGTTTCATCCCCGCTGCCTTGGCCGCATTGAGATCAAACGTGGCGGTGTACTCGCAACCGGCTGCGTGGCCACAGCGTTCGATCAGGCAGTCGGCAAAGTCCGCTTTGCTTGCGGTGAACCTGCGCAGGGCCTGCCAGATGATATCGGCGTGCTCGACGGTCAGTTCCCGTGTGTGCAGCAAGGTTTCCAGCACCGCCACCACGTCGCTTTTGGTCGACTGGTAGCAGGACTGCAACACCCACACCAGCTCCGTAAGCGTCACCAGGCTGACAAAACCGGGTGAGGCGGCGGTGAGCGATTCGATCAGTTGGGATGCTTTAGCTGATTGAACCGGGTCGTCCTGGGTCACATAACGCACCAGCACGTTGGTATCCAGGCCGATCATCCAGCGGTTGCTCCCTGGGCCGCGATGGCTCGGTTCATGTCTTCGATAGACACGGTGTGAGCGGGTTTGCGGATCAACCCCTTGAGGTCCTTGACGGTTTTGCTGGCGGCGATCATGGAAAACTTGCCGTCTTCCAATTCGACGAATTCCACACGGTCGCCTGTTTCCAGGCCCAGGGCTGTCCTGACCTGGACAGGGATGGTGATTTGCCCTTTTGAAGTGAGTGTGGCGGTAGCCATAGTGAAGATCTCCATCGTGATATTCCTTACCTTAGGGTAAGGAATGACAGAGGACAATATCCGTTGGTCCATAGGTCGCTCGCAGGTGTGAGTCAGTCGGTAGTAAAACCCTAGTCCGAATGCTCGATCCTCACACCGTTGGCTACGCCCCAAACAGATACAAACTATGACCTACCGCCGCTACCTCACTGCACCACGCGATAGCACGGCACATACGCCGCGCCGCCCGGCAGTTTCATGCGGTGCTGGGCCACGAACGCCTTCAATAATTCATCCAGCGGTTTCATGATCGCCGGGTCGCCGTGGATCTCATACGGGCCGTTCTCTTCGATCAGGCGGATGCCCTTGTCCTTGACGTTACCCGCCACGATCCCCGAGAACGCCCGGCGCAGGTTGGCTGCCAGTTCATGGGGCGGCAGCGCGTGGCTCAGTTGCAGGCTGGCCATGTTTTCGTGGGTAGGGTCGAACGGGCGCTGGAAGCCTTCATCGATCTTCAGCAGCCAGTTGAAGTGGAACGCGTCGTTACGCTCACGGCGGAACTGCTTCACTGCCTTGAGGCCGGCCGTCATCTGGCGCGCCACTTCGGCGGGGTCGTCGATGATGATCTGGTAATGCTGCTGCGCCGCTTCGCCGAGGGTGGCGCCGACGAACGCGTGCAGCTGTTCCAGGTAAGGCGCGGCGTGTTTGGGCCCGGTCAACACCACCGGGAACGGCACGTCGCGGTTGTCGGGGTGCATCAGGATGCCCAGCAGGTACAAAAACTCTTCTGCCGTGCCGGCGCCGCCGGGGAAGATGATGATGCCGTGGCCGACGCGCACGAAGGCTTCCAGGCGTTTTTCGATGTCCGGCAAAATCACCAGCTCATTGACGATGGGGTTCGGTGCTTCGGCGGCGATGATCCCAGGCTCGGTCAGGCCCAGGTAACGCCCGCCGGTGATGCGTTGCTTGGCGTGGGAAATGGTCGCGCCCTTCATCGGGCCTTTCATCACGCCGGGGCCGCAGCCGGTGCACACATCTAAACTGCGCAGGCCCAGTTCGTGCCCGACTTTCTTGGTGTATTTGTATTCTTCGGTGTTGATCGAATGGCCGCCCCAACACACCACGATCTTGGGCTCCACACCCGGGCGCAGCGTGCGGGCGTTGCGCAGCAGGTGGAACACGTAGTCGGTGATGCCTTGGGAGTTGCTCAGGTCGATGCGCTGGCTGTCCAGCTCGTTCTCGGTGTAGACGATGTCACGCAAGGCGCTGAACAGCATCTCGCGGGTGCTGGCGATCATCTCGCCATCGACAAAGGCATCGGCCGGGGCGTTGAGCAGTTCCAGGCGTACGCCGCGGTCCTGCTGGTGAATACGCACTTCAAAGTCTTTGTAGGCGTCGAGGATGGTCTTGGCGTTGTCGATATGCGCGCCGGTGTTGAGGATGGCCAAGGCGCATTGGCGGAACAGGGTGTAGATGCTGCCGGTGCCGGCTTCACTCAGTTGCTGCACTTCACGTTGGGACAGGGTTTCGAGGCTGCCCTTGGGGCTGACGGAGGCATTGATGACTTGACGTTGGGGCATTCTGATTCCTTGAAAGCACAGCCACCGCGCCCGTTTCGGGGCGATGGCTTGAGAATGGTGAGCGCCAATTAAGGTCGCACGAGACGGTTATTTACCTCAGGCGCGAGGCCCAGCGCAAATACCGTCCAGCACCATCATGCCGCAGAACTTACTGAATCAGCTTCCAGTTTTTGTAGAAAACTCGACGCAGGGTAAAGACCAGCCCGGCAAAGCCTGCGATCACGGCGTTGAGCACTGACGGCAGCAAGGTCGGGCGCACGATGTCGATGAACAGGCAGTAGCGCTTGGCGTCGTTTTTGTTGAAGGACGCATGCATCAGGGTGTCATCGAAGATGAACAGCGGGTCGTCGTGCCAGTAGTGCTTGTGCTTGCCTACCTGGATATACACGCCTTCGTGGTGGGGCGCCGGGGCCATGTTGTAGAGCACGCGGAACATCATGCGCAGGGGGCCGAAGTGAAAGGACGTGGAACGGTTCTCGTTGAATACCGAGACACCGATGGTCTTCACGAATGGCAATTTCTTGCGCAGTTGCGGGATATCCAGCGTGGTCTCGATGGGGCGGCCATACCACTGGAAAAACAACATGCCGCGTTTCTTCTCGGCCATGCGTTCGTCCAGGTAACCGATGATTTCATCCTTGCGGGCCATGGCGTCGTCGATCACCTGTTGCAGGTCTTCGCGCCAGGCCGGTGGCAGGTCTTGCATCGTATAGACATGGCGGTTGCGGCTGCTCAGCAGATCGAGCAGGGTGTTGAACGGTGCCAGCACCCAGGTATTGCGACCGTTGCCGATGAAGTATTTCTTGATGGTGTCGCGGTCGTAGAGGCCGTTACGCAGGAAGTCATAAACGCCGCAGCACACCACCAACAGCAGAAACACCAGGCAACTGCGCGGGAAACAATAGATCAACAGCAGAACGCCGAGTGCCCACGCCAGGGACACCAGCTTTTTGCCGACAGCATTTTTGCTCATGAAACGAGGCTCCAAGGCCGAAACATATTGAAACAATGTCGTCATCATAGGGGGTTCTGGCGCCGGCAGGCGTTTTTAAATAGGGTGAAATTGTGAAGCCGCTGCACAATTTGTAACCGTTGCCGTGCAGGCTTCGACGTTTTGTGGATTGAATTTTGAGAACAGAAGATTTGCGACTATCGTGACGCTTCGGTTTTTTGGACGTCATAGACCGGTACGATTGAAGTTGAATGGCCACCATTGGCCTTCGGCACCTTGGAAGAGGCAGAAATTTTTATGATCATCAAACCGCGGGTTCGTGGCTTTATCTGTGTGACCGCCCACCCTGTTGGCTGTGAAGCGAACGTCAAAGAGCAGATCGACTACGTAACCAAGAATGGCGTCATCGAAGGCGGCCCCAAGAAGGTGCTGGTCCTCGGCGCCTCCACCGGTTACGGCCTGGCCGCGCGCATCAGTGCCGCGTTTGGCTGCGGCGCCGACACCCTGGGCGTGTTTTTTGAGAAAGAAGGCGAAGAAGGCAAGCTGAGCTCCGCCGGCTGGTACAACAGCGCGGCATTCGAGAAGTTTGCCGTGGAAAAAGGCCTGTACGCCAAGAGCATCAACGGCGACGCGTTTTCCGACGAGATCAAGCGCCTGACCATCGACACCATCAAGAAAGACCTGGGCAAGATCGACCTGGTGGTCTACAGCCTGGCCGCGCCACGCCGTACCGACCCGCAAGGCGTGGTGCACAACTCCACCCTCAAGCCAATCGGCAAGGCCGTGACCCTGCGCGGTATCAACACCGACAAGGGCGTAGTGGTAGACACCACTCTTGAGCCTGCAACCCAGGAAGAAATCGACGGCACCGTGAAGGTCATGGGCGGCGAAGACTGGCAGCTGTGGATCGATGCCCTGCGTGACGCCGATGTGTTGGCCGAAGGCGCCAAGACCACCGCCTTCACCTACCTCGGTGAGAAGCTGACCCAGGACATCTACTGGAACGGCTCCATCGGCGAAGCCAAGAAAGACCTGGATAAGAAAGTCCTGACCCTGCGCGAAAACCTCGCCGCGCTCAAGGGCGACGCCCGCGTGTCTGTACTCAAGGCCGTGGTGACCCAGGCCAGCTCGGCGATCCCGATCATGCCGCTGTACCTGTCGTTGCTGTTCAAGGTGATGAAAGAGCAGGGCACCCACGAAGGCTGCATCGAGCAAGTCTACGGCCTGTTCAAGGACAGCCTGTACGGTAAAGAACCTAAGCTCGACGCCGATGGCCGCCTGCGCGCCGACCTGGCTGAGCTGGAACCGAAGGTCCAGGACGCCGTGGCCGCGCTGTGGAACCAGGTCACCGATGACAACGTCAACGAAATCAGCGATTTTGCCGGCTATAAGGCGGAGTTCCTGCGCTTGTTCGGCTTTGAAGTTGAGGGCGTGGATTACGACGCGGACGTGAACCCGACCGTCAAGATCAACGGCCTGATCCAAGCTTAAGGTCTGATCCAGACCAAAATGTGGGAGGGGGCTTGCTCCCGATAGCAGGGTGTCAGCCACTGAAGATAGTGACTGATGCACCGCCATCGGGAGCAAGCCCCCTCCCACATTTGATCCGAGTCTTTTCAGACACTTCTTACGCCCCGACGCGCGCCTCTCTCTTCCAGATCTGCCAGACTCCAGCTGCTATCAAGCCACGCCAACGGAGGATCTGATGACGATTCGTGCAGTAGTTTTTGATTTCGGCGGTGTCCTGTTCGACTGGAGCCCGCAGCACCTGTACCGCAAGCTGATCTCCGATGAGGCAGAGCGGCAGTGGTTCCTCGATAACATCTGCACCCAGGCCTGGAACACCGAGCAAGATGCCGGTCGTACCCTGGCCGAAGCCACCCGCACCCTGATTGACCTGCATCCCGATCACGAACCCTTGATTCAGGCTTACTACGAGCGCTGGCACGAGATGCTGCGCGGTGAGTTAGCCGACGGCGTGGCGATTCTCAAGGCGTTGCACAAGGCCGATATGCCGTTGTTCGGGCTTACTAACTGGTCGGCGGAGACCTTCCCCTACGCCCGGGCCCACTATCCGTTCCTGCAACTCTTTCGAAACATCGTCGTGTCCGGCGAATTGAAATTGATCAAGCCTGACCCGGCGATCTACCACGCCAGCCTTGATCAGGTCCGCGCTCACCTGCCGGACGTAAAACCGAGTGAAGTGGTGTTTATTGACGATGTCGTCGGCAACACCGAGGCTGCTATCGCCTTGGGTTGGCAGGGCATTCATCATGTATCTGCCGAGCGCACCGCCGCGCGTCTGCGGGCGTTGGGCGTGGCCTTTAATGTGCCCACTTTTCCATGACGAAATCGACGAATGCCCGCAGCTTGGGCAGGCGGTAACGGTCATGGCGATACAGCAGATGCATCGGGCGGCTGGGCAATTTATACGTGGTTAACAGGGCCACCAGCTTGCCGCTCTCCAGGTCCGGTTGCACCAAGGCGTCGGCCAGCATCGTGATGCCCATGCCGTTGACGGCCGCCTGGCGCAAGCCTTGCGAGCTGTTGATGGTCAATGACCCCGCCACCGGAACCTCCACCCCGCTGCCATCCTCGCTCATGCGCCACAGTTTGTCGGTGTCACGCCAGTTGTCGTTCGCAGGGTAGGCAAATGCCAGGCAGTCATGTTGTTGCAGGTCCTGCGGGGTCTGCGGCGTGCCGCGTCGCGCCAGGTAGGCAGGCGATGCGCAGAGGGTGAGCGTATAGGGCTGCATAGGCCGGGCGATCAGGCTGGAGGTCCCCAGTTCACCGAGACGGATCGCTACGTCGAAGCCACTGTCGACCAGGTCCATGCGTTCATTGCCCAGCACCACGTACAGGTCGATAAGTGGATAACGCTGGGAAAACTCGCTCAAGGCCGGCACCAGGCGTTCGGTGCCGAACACGGGAGGCGCTGTGATGCGCAGGCTGCCTTTAGGAGCTTCGCTGTGGATCTGCTCGGCCAGCAGTTCGGAGTCCGCCACCAGCCCCAGCACTTCCAGGCAGCGCTGGTAATATTGCCCGCCAAATTCGGTCAGGTTCTGTTTACGCGTGGTGCGTTTGAGCAAGCTCACGCCCAACCGTTGCTCCAGCGCCCGCAGATGGTTGCCCACCATGGTGGTCGACATCCCGCATTCTTGCGCGGCGGCAGTCATGCTGCCGGTTTCAACCACTTTCACGTACACCGACATTGCCTGGAACAGATCCATTATCAAGCCCTGATTTAAAGTCATTGCAGATATTCGCAGTTTATCCAGCGCAGGTGGTTAACGATACTTCCATCACCGCAACGATGCACTGGAGCCGCTACCATGACCGCCGCCTGCCTGATGAGCACCTACCAACCCTTGGCCCTGAGCTTCACCCGTGGCCTGGGCACGCGCCTCTGGGACCAGCAGGGCCGCGAATACCTGGACGCTGTCGCCGGCGTGGCGGTGACCAATATCGGCCATTCCCACCCCAGGCTGGTGGCAGCTATCAGCGAACAAGCCGGTTTGCTGCTGCACACGTCCAACCTCTACAGCATCGACTGGCAACAACGGCTGGCCCGACGCCTGGCGCAGCTGTCCGGGCTCGATCGCGCGTTCTTCAACAACTCCGGCGCTGAGGCCAACGAGACAGCGCTGAAACTGGCGCGCTTGCATGGCTGGAAAAAAGGCATTGAACAACCGTTGGTGGTGGTGATGGAGAACGCCTTTCACGGCCGCACGCTGGGCACCATGGCCGCCAGTGACGGGCCGTCGGTGCGCCTGGGCTTTCAGCGCCTGCCGGGGGATTTCATCAAGGTAGGCTTTGGCGATATGCAGGCTTTGGAGGTGATCACTGCGCAGTTCGGCACGCGCATCGCAGCTGTGCTGCTTGAGCCGATCCAGGGTGAAAGTGGTGTGGTGGTGGCGCCAGTGGGTTATCTCAAAGCCTTGCGCGATCACTGCACGCGCCACGGCTGGCTGATGATGCTCGACGAAATCCAGACCGGCATCGGGCGCACCGGCGCCTGGTTTGCCTTCCAGCACGAAGGCATCGTGCCAGACGTGATGACGCTGGCCAAAGGCCTGGGCAATGGCGTGCCCATCGGCGCCTGCCTGGCCCGCGCCGCCGTCGCCGAGCTGTTCACCCCAGGCAGTCATGGCAGCACCTTTGGTGGCAACCCGCTGGCGTGCCGTGTCGGTTGCACCGTGCTGGATATCATTCATGAGCAAGGCTTGTTGCAAAACGCCGCACACCAGGGCGAACACTTGCTGGCGCGCTTGCGCATGGAGCTGGATGGGCACCCGCACGTCCGGGCAATTCGTGGCAAAGGCTTGATGATCGGGATTGAGCTGGCCAGCCCTTATCGCGACCTGGCCCAACGTGCCGCCCAGGAGCACGGGCTGCTGATCAACGTCACACGGGGCAAGATCATTCGCCTGTTGCCGCCGCTGACGTTGGATGCCAAGGAAGCCGAGATGATCGTACGGACCATCACCCGATTGCTGGATTGAAAACGCAATCAAAGTGTGGGAGGGGGGGCTTACTCCCGATAGCAGTGTGTCAGCCACTGGAGATATTGACTGATACACCGCTATCGGGAGCAAGCCCCCTCCCACAGTGGTTCTGTGTGGGGTTCAGAGGGAGGGGCCATTCAGCCATTCCTGGTTCATGGTTTCGGTATCTCCCAGGTATTCCAGCAACCACGCCATGGCCGGCGAAAGCTTGCTCTGCGCCCACGCCACGCATGATGGGCTGGCTGGAAAGGGCCGGCTCAATTGCAGCGCCACCAACTCGCCGCGCTCGATCCATGGCAATACCTGATGGGCCGGCGCCATCCCTACACACAGCCCATCGCGTAGGCAATCCAGGGCCGAAGCCCAGTTGGGCACCACCAGGCGGCGCTGGTTATCCAGGGTCCAGGTGTCACGCTTGGGCAGATTGCGCGAGGTGTCAGTCATGCACAGTGAGGCGAAAGGGCGCAATTGGTCATCACTGAGCAAGCCTTCCACCGCCGCCAAGGGGTGCCGGGCACTGACCACACACAGCCAGTTCAACAGGCCCATGTCACGGAAGCTGAAGTGACTGGCCACCGGCACTGCGCTGGTGGCGCCGATCACGATGTCGGTGCGCTCATCGGCCAGCGCATCCCATACGCCGTTGTACACCTCGTATTCGAGCAGCAGTTCCACCTCGGGAAACTGCCGATAGAAGTCCAGCACCAGTTGGCGGCAGCGTTGGGGTTTGACGATGGAGTCCACCGCCACCTTCAACTGGCCGCTCCAGCCATTGGCCACCTGCTGGCACAAGCGTCGGGTGCCGAGCATTTTCTTCATCACGCTGCGGGCTTCGTCGATAAACAGGCGGCCTGCGGGGGTCAGTTCCACGTCGCGATGCCGGCGCACAAACAAGGGCACGGCCAGCCATTCTTCAAGTTGGCGTACGGTGTAACTGATGGCCGACGGTACGCGGTGCAGTTCCTGGGCGGCGGCGCTGAAGCTGCCGTGACGGGCGACGGCGTCGACCACATCCAGAGAATATTCCGACCACATGTGGGCTGCCTTCAAAATTATTGATGAGAGTGTCCAATTATTATCGCTTCACACAGATTTTGTCAGCTTCATAATGGGCGCCAGTCAGCAAATAGTTTGATGGCAGTTTTTACAAGGCTTCGATGAAAAATTCTTTTGGTTTTACCTGGTATCTGGCGGGGCTGAGTATGCTCGGCTATCTCGCCATGGACATGTACTTGCCGGCGTTTGGCGCCATGGGCGAGCAGTTGAATATTGGTGCTGGCGCGGTTGGCGCCAGCTTGAGCATTTTTCTCGCCGGCTTTGCGGTGGGGCAGTTGGTGTGGGGGCCGCTCTCGGACCGCCTGGGGCGCAAGCCCATTCTGCTCGCGGGCTTGAGTCTGTTTGTGCTCGGTTGCCTGGGCATGTTCTGGGTCGAGACCACCCCGCAACTGCTGGCGCTGCGCTTTATACAGGCGATTGGTGTGTGTGCCGCGGCCGTGAGCTGGCAGGCATTGGTGATCGATCGCTACCCGGCCGACAAGGCCCATCGCGTCTTCGCCAGCATCATGCCGTTGATGTCGCTGTCGCCGGCCCTTGCACCGTTGTTGGGTGCCATGGTGTTGAATCACTTTGGTTGGCAGGCGATCTTCGGCGTGTTGCTGGTGGTGTCACTATTGCTGCTGTTGCCGACCTTGTTCCTGCGTAGCCTGCCCAAGCGTGTGGAGCACAAGGGCGGACCCACGCGTCTGGGGTATGGACAGTTGCTCACCTCGCGGGTGTTTACCGGCAACGTGATGATTTTCGCCGCCTGTTCGGCCAGCTTCTTCGCATGGCTCACGGCCTCGCCGTTCATCCTCGGCGGCATGGGTTACAGCCCGAATGACATCGGCCTGAGCTACGTACTGCCGACCCTGGCGTTTCTCGTTGGCGGCTACAGTTGCCGCAGCGCCTTGCAGCACCTGGCGGGCAAAACCCTGTTGCCGTGGTTGCTGGGCGCCTATTGCCTGAGTATGGTGGCGTTGTACCTGGTGGCCACCTTGAGCGTGCCGACCCTGACCACCTTGCTGATTCCGTTCTGCCTGATGGCGCTGTGCAACGGCGCCAGCTACCCGATCGTGGTGGCGAATGCGCTGATGCCATTTGCCGAAAACTCCGGCAAGGCCGCGGCCCTGCAAAACACCCTGCAACTGGGCCTGTGCTTCCTGGCCAGCTTGTTGGTGTCGTCGATGATCGAGCAACCGCTGATGATCACGGTGATTGTGATGTTGGCGACGGCGCCGTTGGCGGTGTTGGGGTATTGGCTGGCGCGGCCGAAGCGCAATACTTCCGAACTGGCCAGCGCCTGAGCTGGCAATACGATCAAAATGTGGGAGGGGGCTTGCTCCCGATAGCGGTGTATCAGCCAGCACATTTGCCACTGACATACCTCCATCGGGAGCAAGCCCCCTCCCACATTTTTTTGCGTTTCTTCAGTTAGAACGTGACTTCCATGTTCAGCGTCGGCGTTGAGGTGCGGCTGCCACGGCCACCATCCACGCCGAACTTGTTATGCCAGTACTCATAGCCCACTCCTAAATACAGGTTCGGCTTGACGCTTTTACCCGGCCGTACCGCCACCATCAGCGCCGTGCGCATGAGCGCTTCCGGTGCCGTATCGCGGCCATGATAGTCCTCGCCTTTCTCCCCGACGTAATTGATAAACCCCTGGAATTTCGCCGCGTGGTTGCCGACCTCGAACGGGCGCATCCACGTCAGGTTAAGCATGTAGGTGTCGTCGAAGGTGTGGTTCGACTCTTGCGCGCCGGGAATGCCGGTGTGGTTCTTTTCCTTGTAGTACATCAGGCTCAGGTCCAGCACGCCGACGGTGTTGAACTTCAAGGTCGGGCCGATCACCAGCGCGCGCTTTTTGGCTGAGGCGAAGTTGTTGTTGCGGTTGGCGTCGAAACCCAGGGTCAGGGCGTAATCCTTGATCAACCCGGTGCCCGGCGGCAGATCGAACACGCGCGAGGCATACAGCTGGTGCCGGTACACGGCATACACCTCGCTGCCGCCATGGTCGGTACCCTTGCGTGGGTCACGGCTATCGGACAGAAACACATCGAGGTTGAGGAAGTTGCTGCCATAGCGGTAGCCGCTGGCGTGGGTGAAGCTGTAGATACGCTTGCTGAAATCGTCGGGGTTGTTCGGATTGGTGAAGTGCTGGCCGTAGCGAAATCCTACGCTGTTGTTCATCCATTCCACCGCGACAGCCTCACCACCGCCCAGAAGGGTCAATGCAACGGTTGCGCCCTGTAGTGCCTTTTTCATTATTTTTGTCCTTTGGCGTTCTGGCTCATGACGGCCGGATTATTTTTGTAACGCCGCGGGAGGGTATCTTGTTCGATTGATTGTATACAACTCTATGGACATACAGTCTGAATATTGCATACAGTGAGCGCACAACAAAAACAGAGAACCCCTCACCATGACTATCCCGAAGGCGTCACCGCAGCGGCCCGAAGATGAAAATCTGGGCGTTGCCGCCAACATGGCTTACGGCCTGCAGCATGTACTCACCATGTACGGCGGCATCGTCGCCGTGCCGTTGATTGTCGGCCAGGCCGCCGGGTTGTCGCCGGCGGATATTGGTCTGTTGATTGCCGCGTCGTTATTTGCCGGTGGCTTGGCCACGTTGCTGCAAACCCTTGGCCTGCCGTTCTTCGGCTGTCAGTTGCCACTGGTGCAGGGCGTGTCGTTCGCGGGTGTGGCGACCATGGTGGCGATTGTCGGCAGCGACGGTGCGGGAGGTATTCCGGCAATTCTCGGTGCGGTGATGGCCGCGTCGTTGATCGGCCTGTTGATCACCCCGGTGTTTTCACGCATTACCAAATTTTTTCCGCCACTGGTGACCGGCATCGTGATCACCACTATCGGTCTGACGCTGATGCCAGTGGCTGCGCGCTGGGCCATGGGCGGCAACAGCCGTGTGGCGGATTTCGGCAGCATGTCGAATGTCGGCCTCGCGGCCCTGACTCTGGTGCTGGTGCTGCTATTGAGCAAAATCGGTAGCGCCACGATCTCGCGTTTGTCGATCCTGCTGGCAATGGTGATCGGCACAGTAATCGCCGTACTGCTTGGCATGGCTGACTTCTCCAGCGTCACGCAAGGGCCGATGTTTGGCTTTCCTACACCTTTCCACTTTGGTATGCCGACCTTTCATGTGGCCGCGATCATTTCCATGTGCATCGTGGTGATGGTGACGCTGGTGGAAACTTCGGCGGACATCCTCGCAGTGGGCGAGATCATCGACACCAAGGTTGACTCCAAGCGCCTGGGCAATGGCCTGCGCGCCGACATGCTGTCGAGTATGTTCGCGCCGATCTTTGGTTCGTTCACCCAAAGCGCGTTCGCCCAGAATGTCGGCCTTGTGGCGGTGACCGGGGTGAAGAGCCGTTTTGTGGTGGCCACCGGCGGGGTGTTCCTAGTGGTGCTGGGCCTGTTGCCCTTTATGGGGCGGGTGATCGCGGCGGTGCCCACCTCGGTGCTGGGTGGCGCGGGGATCGTGTTGTTCGGCACGGTCGCGGCCAGTGGCATTCGTACGCTGTCCAAGGTGGATTACCGCAACAACATGAACCTGATCATCGTTGCCACGTCCATCGGCTTTGGCATGATCCCCATCGCCGCGCCGAGCTTTTACGATCAGTTCCCGAGCTGGTTTGCGACCATCTTCCACTCGGGCATCAGTTCGTCGGCAATCATGGCGATCTTGCTGAACCTGGCGTTCAACCACTTCACCGCGGGTAACTCGGACCAGCAGTCAGTGTTTGTGGCGGGGACTGAGCGCAGCCTGTGCTTTCGCGACGTGGCCGCGCTGCGTGATGGGGATTATTACCGGGGCGGGAAGTTGTTTGATGCAGAGGGTAAGGAGATTCCTCTGGTAGCGGATACCTCGAAGAAAGCCGCAAAACCCGAAACCACTGAGGTCTAAAAACGTGGGAGGGGGCTTGCTCCCGATAGCAGTGTGTCAGCCACTGAAGATATTGACTGATACACCGTCATCGGGAGCAAGCCCCCTCCCATATTGGAATCTAGCCAGCCTTGCGGGCTTTGTGCGGCATTGAACACACCTCATCCAAAAACTTCACCACGGTCCCCATGCACGCCTGGCGTTCTTCCACATGGGGCATGTGGCTGGAGTCTTCAAACAGTGCCCAGCGCACGTCTGCTATCTCATCCAGAAACGGCTTGACCACCAGCGGTGTGGCTTCGTCATGCCTACCGGAAATCACCAGGGTCGGCACCTTGATCGCGTCCAGGCGGCCAATCACGTTCCAGTCCTTCAAGCTGCCGATCACGTGGAATTCAGTCGGGCCGCTCATGGCGTGGTACACCGTCGGGTCTGCGTCGACCTGGGCGAAGGTACGCGCCACTTCCTCGGGCCATGGGTTGACCCGGCACACGTGCTGGTCATAGAAAATCCGCGAGGCCGCCAGGTATTCCGGGTCTTGATAAGTGCCGGCCTGTTCATGTTTGAGCAGGGTTTCGTGCACGCCTTCGGGCAGCAGTTTACGCAGGCGATTGGCTTCGCTGACCCAGGTGCGCATACAGGTCGGTGAGTTGGCGGGGATAAACGCGCGCAGGCCCTTGGGCTGCAAGATCGCGTGTTCGCTGCCCAGCATACCGCCCCAGGATTGACCGAGGATCGCGTAGTTCTCGCTGATCTGCAGGTGGTCCAGCAGGTTGTTCAACTCGTCGAGGAACAGGCCGATGGTCCAGAACGAAGGATCTTTGTGGGGCAGGTGCGTGGAGCGACCGTTGCCCAGTTGGTCATAGTGGATCACCGCGTGGCCGCTGGCGGCGACATCCTTGAAGGCATCGACGTAATCGTGGGTGCAGCCCGGGCCGCCATGGATGATCACCAGCGGCGTGCGGCCCGTGCCCAGGTCACCGGTGACGCGATACCAGGTCTGGTAGGCGCCAAAGGGTGCGAAGCCTTCGCGAACTTTTTCGATGAATTCCATTTCGTACCCTCTGAAAAAAATGATCAGGGTTACGATAATCTGAACAAAAAGTTTAGGTAACTAGCAAAACAGCTAGGTTTTTGCGAAAACTCAACCTTCCAGCAAGCGGTAATGGGTGGCCCGCACCACCGCTTGGACGCGGTTCTTAGCCCCCAGTTTGTGCATGGCCGAGGCCAGGTGCAGGGTGACGACTGCCAGGGAGCGGCTCAGTTTGGTGGCGATTTCGGCGGCGGTCAGCCCATCGGCGGCCCATTTCAGGCATTCGCGTTCGCGCTTGGTCAGGTGGATGTGCGGGTAGGCGCGCAGTTCCTTGCTGAACAACGGGTAAGCCGCTTCCTGCAGGGCATGGGTGATCAGGCTGAAGTCGGCCAATGTGTGCTGTGCGTCCTTCAACACCGTGCGCGCCTTGCCGGTGCGCAGGCCGGTCAGCGATGCGAAGCCACCACGGGGCAAGTGAATGGGCACGCTGACGCCGCAGGTCAGCTCACGTTCGTGCAGGTACGAGGAAACGGGGGCGTGGCACGGGTCGATGATTTTTTGCAGGGCAGTCTCGGTTTTCGCTTCATAGGACCAGACAAACGGCGATACCGTGCTCAACGCCAGGTGCTGCACCGGGTCGATCTGGTAAAACCCTTCGCTGCACCATAAGGCGTGCCAGTCGGGCGGTGTGTTGCGCAGTTGCAACACCGAGGGGGTAATCAGCGTGCCATTGAGGTCGATGGGCACCGGCGTGTAGTCGTACACCAGCGCATCGAAGCCCAGTTGTTGGGCAAGAATAAACGTATTGTCCATCTGTTCATCCAGGCTCCTGCCCGGCATGAGGCGATTATTGAAGGCGGTCAGCTTGGCCAGCATCCGTTCTGCTCCCGAATTCATTTGAATCTCGACTTGCTGCAAGTAGAATGCCACGCCCCGGCGAAGGACAGCCAGGCCAAACCTATAGGAAATACTAGGTTATGGACGCACGGTATCCTCGGTAGTGTTGACCTGATAAACGGCCGCTACCCGCCAGGCCGATACAACACAAGGAATGTATGCATGTGGCGTGAAATTGCCCCCGACCAGCAGTACAACGTACAAGTCGACGGCCATAACCTCGTGGTCTACAGCTTTGGCGAAGGCGATGAAGTGCTGCTGTGTCTCAACGGCGGCCCAGGCCTGCCGTGTGACTATCTGCGTGACGCTCATGGCTGGCTCAAAGCGCATAACCTGCGAGTGGTTGCATTCGACCAGCTTGGCACGGGCGCATCAGCCAGACCGACCGATGTTGCGCTGTGGGAAATCCGCCGTTATGTCGAAGAAGTCGAGACCGTGCGCCAAGCCCTGGGCCTGGGCCGCGTGCATTTGCTCGGGCATTCCTGGGGCGGTTGGCTCGGTATCGAATACGCCATCCATTATCCCGATGCGCTGAAAAGCCTGATCCTGGAAAATACCGTCGGCGACATTCCCCATCTGTCCCAGGAACTCGAACGCCTGCGAGGCGCCCTGGGCAGCGAAACCGTGGCCATGATGCAACGCCACGAAGCCATGGGCACCCTCGACCACCCGCAATACCAGGCCGCCATCACCTTGCTCAACTACCGCCATGTGTGCCGCCTCGACGAGTGGCCGGAGCCGCTCAAACGCTCCCTGGGCGACTGGAACATGGGGCCCTACGCAACCATGCAGGGGCCCAACGAGTTCCTCTATATCGGCAACCTCAAGGACTGGAACCGCCTCAAGGAGATGGCTGAATTCAGGATGCCGATCCTGATCACTACCGGCCAGCACGACGAACTGACCCCCGCCTGCGCCATGCGCATGAAGCTGGCCGCCACACACGCCGAACTGCACGTATTCCCCAATAGCAGCCATATGCCGTTTTATGAGGAACCTCAAGCATACTTCCCGGTGCTGCTGGACTTTCTCGCTCGCAACCGAGGCTGACGGATGAACCTGGCGCGTTACCGTTTTGTCCTGTCCCGGCCGTTGCAACTGCTGCCGGTGCTGTTTGGCATCAGCCTGATCACTTTTGTGTTGGTGCGCTCGATCCCCGGCGACCCAGCGCGGGCTTTGCTTGGCTCGCGCAGTACGCCGGATGCGCTGCTGAAAATCCGTGCCCAGTTCGGCCTCGACCAGCCCTTGTGGCTGCAATATTTCTACTTCCTGAAAAACCTGCTCAAGGGCGACCTCGGCCAATCGCTGCTGTACAAGGTCGACGCGCTGAAACTGATCGTTACCCGCATCGAGCCGACGCTGGTGCTGGTGCTGGGCAGCGTGGCCCTGGCGTTGCTGATCGCGGTGCCGCTGGCGACAGTAGCGGCGCGCCACAAAGGCGGTTGGGCGGACAACCTGATCCGCGTTTTCACCACGGTCGGCCTGGGGATGCCGGCATTCTGGCTGGGCTTGATGCTGATCCTGCTGCTGAGCGTGCAATGGGGCCTGTTCCCGGTGTCTGGCTATGGGCGGACCTGGCTGGACAAGGCCCACCATATGGTGTTGCCGTGCCTGACCATCGCCCTGGCGCTGTCGGCGGTGCTGGTGCGCAACCTGCGGGCGAGTATGTTGATGGAGCTGCAGGCCGATCATGTCACCGCCGCCCGGGCCCGAGGCTTGTCCGAGGCTGCGGTGTTTCGTCGGCATGTACTGCCCAACTCGCTGGTGCCGGCCGTCAACCTGCTGGCGGTCAACATCGGCTGGCTGATCAGCGGTACGGTGGTCATCGAAAGCCTGTTTGCGATTCCGGGCATCGGCCAATTGCTGGTGCGCGGTATTTTCACCCGTGACTACATGGTGGTGCAGGGCGTGGCGATGGTGCTGGCCTGCGCCACGGTGGTGGTCAACTTCGTCGCCGACATAGTGACGGTAGCGCTCGACCCACGGGTGAAGATGCAATGAGCAGCCGCCCACTGATTGCACCCTGGCGCTTGCGCCTGCGCTTTGGCTTTCGCAATGGCCGCCTGACCGCCGCCTGGGGCCTGCTGATCCTGTTGACGTGGCTGGCCCTGGCGCTGTTTGCGCCGTGGATCGCACCGTTTGACCCCATCGCGCAAAACACCGACATGAGTTTGCTGGCGCCCAGCCTTGCCCATCCGCTGGGTACCGACAATTACGGCCGGGATGTGTTATCGCGGGTGATCTGGGGCGCGCGCATCGACCTGCAACTGGCGATTGTCGGGGTGATCTTCCCGTTCATCATCGGCACTTTCGTCGGCGCGGTGTCCGGTTATGTGGGTGGGCGTTTCGACAGTTTCTGTATGCGCGTGATCGATGTGGTGCTGGCGTTCCCGTTCCTGGTGCTGATGCTGGCGATCATGGCCATTCTGGGGCCTGGCTTGCAGAGCTTTTATATCGCCATGGCACTGGTGGGCTGGGTGTCGTATGCGCGGTTGATTCGCTCGCAGATCCTGGTGCTCAAGGAAAGCGAGTTTGCCCTGGCCGCCAAGAGCCTGGGGTTTGGCCATGGGCGCATTCTGTTCCTGCATTTGCTGCCCAATGCCCTGTTTGGCTCCATCGTGTTTTCCATGTCCGACGCGGTGCTGGTGCTGCTCAACGGCGCCGCCGTGAGTTACCTGGGCCTGGGCGTGCAACCGCCTACCGCGGAATGGGGGACGATGGTGGCCGAGGGGCAAGCCTTTATCACCACGGCCTGGTGGATCTGCACCTTCCCGGGGTTGGCCATTGTGACCCTGGCCATGGGCTTCAGCCTGTTGGCCGACGGTGTCGCGCAAGTGTTGGGGGACCGCTCGTGAGCCTGCTGCAAGTGCGCGACCTCAGCGTGATCGCCAACAACAGCGGGCGTGATGTCACCTTGGTGGATCGCGTGTCCTTCGACCTGGCCGAAGGTGAGATTCTCGGCCTGGTGGGTGAGAGCGGGTCGGGCAAGACCATGGCCTGCCGCGGCTTGATGCGCCTGCTGCCATCGCCCAGCCTGCGTGTGCAAGGCGGCGCCGTACGCCTGGCCGGCCAGGACCTGCTGCAACTGGATGACGCCGGTATGCGCGCCGTGCGTGGCGGGCAACTGGGCATGATCTTCCAGAACCCCAGCAGCCACCTGGATCCGCTGATGCGCATTGGCGAGCAGATCGCCGAGGGCATCCGCCTGCATCAAGGTGCGTCGAAAAAGGACGCCCGCTTGCAGGCTATCGAGGTGCTGCGCCAGGTCGGGATTCCTGACCCGCAGGCGCGGGTCGACAACTATCCCCATGAGTTTTCCGGCGGTATGCGCCAGCGCGCGATGATCGCTGTGGCCCTGGGCTGCAACCCGAAAGTGCTGATTGCCGACGAGCCGACCACGGCCCTGGATGTGACGGTGCAGGCGCAAATCCTGCGCCTGTTGCTCGACCTGCGCGACCAGCGTGGCCTATCGATCATCATGATCACCCATGACCTGGGCGTGGTCGCGCAAACCTGCGATTCCATCGCGGTGATGTACGCCGGGCGCCTGTGCGAGCACGGCAGCAAATACGAGCTGCTGTCGCGGCCGCAACATCCCTATACCGCTGGGCTGATCGACTGCCAGCCGGCCCACAGCAGCGGTCATGCCTTGTTGCGCACAATCCCTGGCCAGCCGCCGTTGCTCGATGCCTTGCCTGACGGTTGCCGCTTTAATCCGCGTTGCCCGCAGGCCGGGGCCTTATGCACCGAGCTGTTGCCCCAAGGCGCACGCGTGGCCTGTCACTATCCACTGGGAGGTCGCCCATGAGCCTGTTGCAGATCAAGGACCTGGAGGTGCGCTTTGCCGCGTCCGGCAGTGGCCTGCTCGGCCTGAACAAGCAGTGGGTGAGGGCGGTGAACGGGGTGTCGCTGAACCTTGCCGCCGGTGAAACCCTCGGCTTGGTGGGCGAGTCCGGCAGCGGCAAGAGCACCCTGGGCCGGGCGATTTTGCACCTCAACCCGATCAGCGCCGGCCAGGTGCTGTTTGACGGTATCGATATGGCGCACGGCAGCGCCATCGACATCGCCCGCCTGCGCCATGAAACCGCGATGATTTTCCAGGACCCGTACGCCGCGCTGAACCCCCGGCACAGTATTGGCGAAACCCTCGCCGAGGTGTTGCGCGTGCAGCGCAAGGTGGCTGTGGAGCAGATCCCGGCACGCGTCAACGAGCTGCTGGAACTGGTGGGCCTGCGCCCCGAGTTGGCCGGGCGCAAACCGGGCTCCCTCAGCGGCGGCCAATGCCAGCGCGTGGGTATCGCCCGGGCACTGGCGGTGGAGCCGCGCCTGATCATTGCCGATGAATGCGTGGCCGCGCTGGATGTGTCGATCCAGGGCCAGATCATCAACTTGCTGCTGGAACTGCAACAACGCATGAACCTGGCGATCCTGTTTATCGCCCATGACCTGGCCATCGTGCGGCGCCTGTGCGACCGCGTGGCGGTGATGTACCTGGGCAAGATCGTCGAAGAAGGGCCGGTGGAGGCGGTGTTCACCACGCCGCGTCATCCGTACACGGCGGCGTTGATCGAGGCGATTCCCGAGATTGACCCGCATCGGCCATTGCCCGCGCACCCCTTGCCGGGTGAGCCACCAAGCCCACTGAATCTGCCTACAGGCTGTGCGTTTCACCCGCGTTGCCGGTATGCGCGAGCCGTGTGTTCCGCGGTGTTGCCGCCGACCCATTTCCTGCACGAGCATCGGTACAGTTGCGTGCTTGAAGAACCTTTGCCTTGACCTCTGCCATTCATTAACAAGGAGTTGTGATATGCAATCGCGCCACTTGAAGTTGCTCGCCGCCGCTACGCTGACCGCCTGGTCGCTGACCGCAGGACTGGCCCAGGCCGCTGGTGTCCTCACCATCGGCTGCCGTGAAGACAGCACCACCTTTGACCCGATCAAAAGCGCGCAAAACCGCGACACCTGGGTGTTTGCCAACGTCTACGACACCCTGGTGCGCGTGGATAACCTGGGCACCAAGATGGAACCGGGCCTGGCTGAAAGCTGGGACATTTCCAAAGACGGCCTGACGTATACCTTCAAGCTGCGCGAAGCGAAGTTCTCCGACGGATCAAAGATCACCGCCGCCGACGCGGCGTTCAGCCTGCTGCGCATTCGTGACAACAAGGCGTCGTTGTGGAGCGATCCGTTCAGCCTGATCAACACCGCCAAGGCCAGCGATGCGAAGACCCTGGTGGTCACTTTGAAAACCCCGGCGGTGGCCTTCCTCTCGCAACTGGCGTCGCCGACGGTGTCGATCCTGTCGGAAAAAGCCATGATCGAGATGGGTGAAGACGCCTACTCGGAAAACCCGGTGACGTCCGGCGCGTTTACCGTGGAAGAGTGGCGCAAGGGCGACCGGGTGATCCTGAAGAAGAACCCGAATTTCTGGCAGGCCAATAACGTCAGCCTCGACGGCGTGGAGTGGGTGTCGGTGACCGACGACAACACCCGTATGCGCATGGTGCAGAACAACGAACTCGACACGGCGATCTTCGTACCGTTCTCGCGGGTCGAAGAGCTGAAGAAAGACAAGAACGTGGTGATCCACGCCGACCCGTCCACCCGTGAAGATCACTTGTTGATCAACCACGAGCACGGCTTGCTCGCCAAGCCGCAGGTGCGCCAGGCATTGGACATGGCCATCGACAAACAATCGCTGGTGAAAACCGCTACTTACGGTCAAGGCACCGTGGCGTATTCCTACATTCCCAAAGGCTCGCTGTACCACTACGCCAACAACCTGCAACGTCCTTATGACCCGACTGAGGCCAGGAAACTGCTGGAGGAGGCTGGTGCCAAGGACTTGAAGCTCAACTACGTGGTCAACGCCGGCAACGAGGCCGACGAGCAGATTGCGGTGATCATCAAGGACCAGTTGGCCAAGGTCGGCGTGACCGCCAACCTGCAAAAGGTCGACCCGACCCAAAGCTGGCAGATGCTGGTGGACGGTGAGTACGATATTTCGGTGATGTACTGGACCAACGATATCCTCGACCCGGACCAGAAGACCACCTTCGTGCTGGGCCACGACACCAACCAGAACTACATGACCCGCTACAAGAACGACAAGGTCAAGGCGCTGGTAGCTGCGGCGCGAGTCGAGGCAGGCCCGGCCAAGCGTGAGCAGATGTATGTCGAGTTGCAGAAACTGGCGAAACAGGATGTGAACTGGATTGACCTGTACTACAGCCCGTACATCAATATTTCACGCAAGAATGTGAGCAACTTCCTGCAGAACCCGCTGGGCCGTTTCACCCTTGAAGAAGTAGTCAAAAACTAAAGATTGCTGGGAATCAATGTGGGAGGGAGCAAGCCCCCTCCCACATTTTGATCTGGGTTGTGTCAGTTATTATTGCGCGTCAAACGCCTGCCCATTGATGCCCGCACTGTCCGGCCCCATCAGGTACAGGTACACCGGCATGATGTCTTCCGGCGCCGGCCTTTCCATCGGATTCTCACCGGGATACGCCTGGGCCCGCATACTCGTGCGTGTACCGCCCGGGTTGATGCTGTTGGCGCGCACTGCCGCTACATCTTCCAGCTCATCGGCCAGGGTTTGCATCAAGCCTTCGGTGGCAAACTTCGATACACCATAAGCCCCCCAGTACGCCCGCCCCTTGCGCCCGACGCTGCTGGAGGTGAACACCACCGATGCATCCTGGGACAGCTTGAGCAGCGGCAGCAAGGTGCTGGTCAGCATGAACATCGCGTTGACGTTCACATGCATCACGCGCATGAAATTCTCGCCGGACAACTGCTCGATGGGCGTGCGTGGGCCGATGATCGAGGCGTTGTGCAACAGGCCGTCGAGGCGGCCGAATTCTTTTTCGATCATCGCTGCCAGCTCATCGTATTGATGGGGCAGGGCGGTCTCCAGGTTGAACGGGATCACCACCGGTTGCGGCTGGCCGGCGGCTTCGATCTGGTCATACACCTGGGCCAGGTTGGCTTCGGTCTTGCCCAGCAACAGCACGGTCGCGCCATGGGCGGCATAGGTCTTTGCCGCTGCTGCGCCAATCCCGCGGCCGGCGCCGGTGACCAGGATGACCCGGCCTTTGAGCAGTTCTGGAGGGGCAGAATAATCAAACATAAATAGCCTCGACAAAATTCAGTAGGTAATACCAATTTTGAGTGCATTGAAAATCCAATGTGGGAGGGGGCTTGCTCCCGATAGCAGTGTGTCAGTCACTGCATTTACTGACTGACCCACAGCTATCGGGAGCAAGCCCCCTCCCACATTTTTTAATCTTCATGGGTCATTAGAGTGTGGGAGCCATCAGCAACTGCACAGCGCGTTATCCAGCACCTTGCGCAATTCCAGCGGGTGATCCACCACCACATCCGCGCCCCAGTGACGTGGGTTGTCATCCGGGTGGATATAGCCATAGGTGACCGCCGCCGTGCGCGTACCGGCATCGCGGCCGGATTCGATATCACGTAGGTCATCGCCCACGAACAATACGCTCGCCGGGTCGAGGTCGAGCAGCTTGCACGCCAGAATCATCGGCTCCGGGTCCGGCTTGCTGTTTTTCACGTGGTCCGGGCAGATCAGCACGGCCGAGCGCTCGGCCAGGCCCAGTTGCTGCATGATCGGTTCGGCAAAGCGCACGGGCTTGTTGGTGACCACACCCCAGATCAACTTGGCCTTCTCGATGTCTTCCAGCAACTCGGCCATGCCGTCGAACAGTTTGCTGTGCACCGCGCAGCCCTTGAGGTAGCGATCGAGGAATTCCTGGCGCAGCTCTTCAAAGCCTGGCGATTCAGGATCCATCGAAAAGGTCACGGCAACCATCGCCCGCGCACCGCCGGAGATCTCATCGCGGATGTGCTGCGGGTTGATCGGTTCCAGGCCGCGGTCGGCGCGCATGGCCTGGCAGATGGCGATAAAGTCCGGCGCGGTATCCAGCAGGGTACCGTCCATGTCGAAGAGAACCGCTCGCAACTTCACAGGCTTACTCCTCGCGCAGGGTCTGGATCATGTAGTTGACGTCAACATCGCTGGCCAGCTTGTAGTGCTTGGTCAGCGGGTTGTAGGTCAGGCCGATGATGTCCTTGACGGTCAGCCCGGCCTGACGGCTCCACGCACCCAGCTCGGAGGGGCGGATGAATTTCTTGAAGTCATGGGTGCCACGCGGCAGCAGCTTCATGATGTATTCGGCGCCAATGATCGCGAACAGGTAAGCCTTGGGGTTGCGGTTGATGGTGGAGAAGAACACCTGGCCGCCCGGCTTGACCATACGGAAGCACGCACGGATGACCGAGGATGGGTCCGGCACGTGTTCCAGCATCTCAAGGCAGGTCACCACGTCGAACTGCTCGGGCATTTCCTCGGCCAGGGCTTCGGCGGTGATCTGGCGATATTCCACGCTCACGCCGGATTCGAGCTGGTGCAACTGCGCCACGGCCAATGGCGCTTCGCCCATGTCGATGCCCATCACGGTCGCGCCGCGCTGGGCCATGGCTTCGCTGAGGATGCCGCCGCCGCAACCCACATCCAGCACCTTCTTGCCGGCCAGGTTGACGCGCTCGTCAATCCAGTTGACCCGCAACGGGTTGATGTCGTGCAGGGGTTTGAACTCGCTCTCGCGGTCCCACCAGCGGTGGGCGAGGGCTTCGAATTTGGCGATTTCGGCGTGGTCGACGTTGCTCATGATGAATCCTCTAAATCTGAAAAATCGGTGAGTGGGTGCCGAGCGCATGGGCTCAGCACCTTCGTTATTCGCTGTGCCCGCTGATGCGTTGGCCCCAGGCAATGGCCGTGGCGGTCAACTGTTGTTCATCCATGCGGGTCAATTGCCGGTCGTCGAGCAATGGCTTGCCGGCGACCCAAAGGTGTTTCACGCAATCGCGTCCGGTGGCATATATAAGCTGTGAGACCGGATCGTAGATCGGTTGTTGCGCCAGCCCCGACAGATCGAAGGCGACTATATCTGCGGCCTTGCCGACTTCCAGCGAGCCAATCTCGCTTTCCAGGCCCATGGCCCGTGCACCGTTGAGCGTTGCCATGCGCAGGGCACGGTGGGCGTCCAGGGCGGTGGCCGAGCCGGCGACGGCCTTGGCCAGCATCGCGGCGGTACGGGTTTCGCCCAGCAGGTCCAGGTCATTGTTGCTGGCGGCGCCGTCGGTGCCGATGGCCACATTGACCCCAGCCTGCCACAAGCGCTCAACCGGGCAAAAGCCGCTGGCCAGTTTCAGGTTCGATTCCGGGCAATGGATGACGCTGGTGTTGCTTTCTACCAGCAAAGCCAAGTCTTCTTCGCTGATTTGGGTCATGTGAACGGCCTGGAAGCGCGGCCCGAG
The DNA here is from genome assembly GCF_023127895.1 of Pseudomonas sp. NCIMB 10586. Classification (NCBI taxonomy): domain Bacteria; kingdom Pseudomonadati; phylum Pseudomonadota; class Gammaproteobacteria; order Pseudomonadales; family Pseudomonadaceae; genus Pseudomonas; species Pseudomonas sp. NCIMB 10586. Next base: position 56,870 of record NZ_SPKQ01000042.1, on the reverse strand, counting down.
CAAGCCGAGGCGACCCAGGCGCGCCAATGGCCGCTCTCCGGTCTGCTCCACGGCTTGTTGTACTTCAAAGGCGGTTTCATGCACATGCATATGGATCGCGGCGTCCAGCTCTTCAGCGATCACCCGGATCTTTTCCAGGTTGGCGTCGCACACGGTGTAGGGCGCGTGAGGGCCGAAGGTGATCTTGATGCGCGGGTGGTGCTTGAGGTCGCCGAACAGCTCGATGCCCTGGCGAAGCGCCTCGTCGGCAGTGCTGGCGCCGGGAATCGGGAAGTCGAGGATCGGCATCGCGATCTGCGCGCGCATACCGCTATTGTGCACGCAATCGCTGGCGACCTTGGGGAAGAAGTACATGTCGGAGAAGCAGGTGATGCCGCCCTTGATCTGTTCGGCGATGGCCAGGTTGGTGCCGTCGCGCACAAAGGCTTCATCGACCCATTTGGCTTCGGCCGGCCAGATGTGTTTTTCCAGCCAGGTCATCAACGGCAGGTCATCGGCCAAGCCACGGAACAGGCTCATTGCCGCATGGCCGTGGGCGTTGATCAAGCCGGGGCTGAGCAACATGCCGGGCAGTTCGCGCACCTCATTGGCCGCCAGCTTCAATGCGGCGGCCCGTGGGCCGATAAAGGCAATGCGCCCATCGCGGATGCCCAGACCATGCTCTTTGAGCACCACGCCGGCAGGTTCGACCGGTACCAGCCAGGTCGGCAAGAGCAACACGTCGAGCGGGGCGGCAGTGGAGGTCATCGCAGGCTTCTTCCCAGGCAGCTATAAAAGAAGGGCGAAGTATACCCGAGCGTCCTGGCTGGCGGATCGCTATAATCCGCGGCTTTTGTTCATGAGTGCGGGGTAAGGGATGCGCGACCGACTGTTGGCTGCAGAGAAAGTGAAGGCCATCGATTGGCGTGACGGCGCGCTGTACCTGCTCGATCAGCGCGTGTTGCCGTCCCGGGAGAGCTGGGTGGCCTGCCATACCGTCGCGGCGGTGGCCGAGGCCATTCGTTCGATGGTGGTGCGGGGCTCAGCAGCCATCGGCATCAGTGCCGCCTATGGCCTGGTGCTGGCTGCCCGTGAGCGCATTGCCGAGGGTGGCGACTGGCAGGCAGCGTGGGAAGAAGACTACGCGCTGCTGGCCGATAGCCGCCCGACCGGGTCGAATCTGTTCTGGGCACTCAAGAATATGCGCGACTGCCTGGACCGCCTCAAGCAGCACGCCGACCCGGTTGCCGTGCTGGAAGCCCAGGCCATTGTGATCCATGAAAGCGACCGGGAGGCCAATGTGGTCATGGCCCAGTTGGGTATGGAGCGGATTCGCAAGCACCAGGGCAACGCCCAGGCGATCCTCACCCATGGCAACGCCGGTGCATTGGCCACGGGCGGTGTCGGCACGGCCCACGGCGTGATTCGCGCGGCGTTCCTGGAGGGGCTGGTCGAGCAGGTCTATGTCAACGAAACCCGTCCATGGCTGCAAGGCTCGCGCCTGACGGCGTGGGAGTTGGCGGGCGAGGGCATCCCGGTGACGGTGAATGCCGACTCCGCCGGGGCGCATATCCTCAAGACCAAAGGCGTGACCTGGGTGGTGGTCGGTGCTGACTGTATTGCCGCCAATGGCGACGTGATCAGCAAGATCGGCACTTATCAGCTGGCCGTCTGTGCCATGCACCATGGCGTGCGCTTTATGGTGGTGGCGTCGAGTTCGACGCTCGATTTGATGATGGCTACTGGCGATGATGTTGCACTGGAGGCGCGCGATCCCGCTGAGCTGCTGGACGTCATGGGGCAGCGCCTGGAGGTGGATGCGTTTAATCCGGTATTTGATGTGACCCCGGCCGACCTGATTGATGTGATCGTGACCGAGAAAGGCGTGGTCGAACGGCCGGATACTGCCAAATTGGCCAGGTTGATGTGCCGTAAGCGGCTGCATTGAGGACAGTGGTGTCTGTGAAATAGCAATCGGGGGCAAGCCCCCCTCCCACATTTTGACTGTGTTCACAATTCAAGTGTGGGAGGGGGCTTGCCCCCGATTGGGCCCGAAAGTCAATAAAACCCTCGGATCCATCCTCAAAAAACAGCATCACCCCACCTCTGAGCCCCTCTCGTCCCCTTCAAGCCTGTCATCCGTCAAATTACTAGCCTCCATGCGCATCAGGGGGATAGGTGCGTGGCGGCGATTGTGATAACATCCGGCGGTTTCCAGGGCTGCCCCGAGGGGTTGCTCATAACGCGCAGATCCGTGTCATAACTCGTTGATTTGTCGTAAGTCGTTGTCAGGCACCGTGCCGGCAGCGGCGAGCTTCGTTCGTCCCGAATGGATGTGACGAGGTTTCACCCGAAAAAGGAATCAGGCTTCTCATGGGCGAACTGGCCAAAGAAATCCTCCCGGTCAATATCGAAGACGAGCTGAAACAGTCCTACCTCGACTACGCGATGAGCGTAATTGTCGGTCGGGCACTGCCTGATGCGCGCGATGGCTTGAAGCCCGTGCACCGGCGTGTGCTGTTCGCGATGAGCGAGCTGGGTAACGACTGGAACAAGCCGTACAAGAAATCTGCCCGTGTTGTCGGTGACGTGATCGGTAAGTATCACCCTCACGGCGACACTGCGGTGTACGACACCATCGTTCGGATGGCCCAGCCGTTTTCCCTGCGCTACCTGCTGGTAGACGGCCAGGGCAACTTCGGTTCGGTCGACGGCGACAACGCCGCGGCCATGCGATACACCGAAGTGCGCATGACCAAGCTGGCGCACGAGCTGCTGGCCGACCTGCATAAAGAAACCGTGGACTGGGTGCCGAACTACGACGGCACCGAAATGATCCCGGCCGTCATGCCCACCAAGATCCCCAACCTGCTGGTCAACGGCTCCAGCGGTATCGCCGTGGGCATGGCCACCAACATCCCGCCGCACAACCTCGGTGAAGTCATCGATGGTTGCCTGGCCCTCATCGACAACCCCGAGCTGACTGTCGATGAGCTGATGCAGTACATCCCCGGCCCGGACTTCCCGACCGCCGCGATCATCAACGGTCGCGCCGGCATCATCGAAGCCTACCGCACCGGTCGCGGGCGCATTTACATGCGTGCCCGTTCGATGATCGAAGACATCGACAAGGTCGGTGGCCGCCAGCAGATCGTCATCACCGAACTCCCGTACCAGTTGAACAAGGCGCGTCTGATCGAGAAGATCGCCGAGCTGGTTAAAGAGAAGAAGCTCGAAGGCATTACCGAACTGCGCGACGAGTCCGACAAAGACGGTATGCGCGTGGTGATCGAACTGCGTCGTGGCGAAGTGCCTGAGGTGATCCTCAACAACCTCTACGCTCAGACCCAGCTGCAAAGCGTGTTTGGTATCAACGTGGTTGCACTGATCGACGGCCGCCCACGCATCCTGAACCTCAAGGACCTGCTGGAAGCCTTCGTACGTCACCGTCGCGAAGTGGTCACCCGCCGTACCGTGTTCGAACTGCGCAAGGCTCGCGAGCGCGGCCACATCCTGGAAGGCCAGGCCGTTGCGTTGTCGAACATCGATCCGGTGATCGCCCTGATCAAGGCCTCGCCAACCCCGTCGGAAGCCAAGGAAGCGTTGATCAGCACACCTTGGGAATCCAGTGCCGTGGTGGCCATGGTTGAGCGCGCAGGCGCCGATTCTTGCCGTCCGGAAACCCTGGACCCGCAATACGGCCTGCGCGAAGGCAAGTACTTCCTGTCGCCGGAGCAGGCCCAGGCCATCCTGGAACTGCGCCTGCATCGCCTGACCGGCCTTGAGCACGAGAAGCTGCTGGCCGAGTACCAGGAGATCCTCAACCAGATCGGCGAGTTGATCCGCATCCTCAGCAGTGCTGTGCGCCTGATGGAAGTGATCCGCGAAGAACTGGAAGTGATCCGCGCCGAGTACGGCGACGTGCGCCGCACCGAAATCCTCGATGCGCGCCTGGACCTGACCCTGGGTGACATGATCCCGGAAGAAGAGCGCGTCGTGACCATCTCCCACGGTGGCTATGCCAAGACCCAGCCGTTGGCTGCGTATCAGGCCCAGCGTCGTGGCGGTAAAGGTAAATCGGCTACCGGCGTCAAGGATGAGGACTACATCGCTCACCTGCTGGTCGCCAACAGCCACACCACGCTGCTGCTGTTCTCCAGCAAGGGCAAGGTGTACTGGCTCAAAACCTACGAAATCCCGGAAGCTTCCCGTGCTGCCCGTGGTCGCCCATTGGTCAACCTGCTGCCGCTGGACAGTGATGAATACATCACCACCATGCTGCCGGTCGAGGAATACACCGAAGGTCACTTCATCTTCATGGCTACCGCCAAGGGCACCGTGAAGAAGACCCCGCTGGAATCCTTCAGCCGTCAACGCAGCGTGGGCCTGATCGCCCTGGAGCTGGATGAAGGTGACGTACTGATTTCCGCCGCCATTACCGATGGTGAGCGCGAAGTCATGCTGTTCTCCGATGGCGGCAAGGTTACGCGCTTCAAGGAATCCGACGTGCGCGCGATGGGCCGTACCGCCCGCGGTGTACGTGGTATGCGCCTGCCGGAAGGGCAGAAGCTGATTTCGATGCTGATCCCGGAAGAAGGCAGCCAGATCCTCACCGCTTCCGAGCGTGGCTATGGCAAGCGCACTGCCATCAGCGAGTTCCCGGAGTACAAGCGTGGCGGCCAGGGCGTGATCGCCATGGTCAGCAACGACCGCAACGGCCGCCTGGTTGGCGCGGTACAGGTGCTTGATGGCGAGGAGATCATGCTGATTTCCGACCAGGGGACGCTGGTGCGTACCCGTGTGGCTGAAGTGTCGAGCCTGGGCCGTAATACCCAGGGCGTGACCCTGATCAAGCTGGCCAAGGATGAAAAACTGGTCGGCCTGGAGCGTGTGCAGGAGCCTTCGGAAGTTGAAGGTGAAGAGCTGGAAGGCGAGGAGTTCGACGGCGAGGTGATCGCAGCCGGCGATGACAACGTCGACGAGCCAACCCTCGATGCTGCCGCAGACGAAGAAGAACCGCAGGAATAAGCGGACACACAGGGGGCGGATGAAGATTCGCCCCCTTGTTGTTTGTCCCCTTTGAAAAATACACGTCCTTTGCCTGGACGCGGTCCATGTGGGAGCTGGCTTGCCTGCGATAGCATCACCGCGGTATCACTGGAACTACCGAGGTGCCTGTATCGCAGGCAAGCCAGCTCCCACACGGGTTGGCTTCAAACAAAGGGTGTTGCCGAACATGATTGCAGCCCCACCAGATCAGAGTGAGATTGGATGTGAGCAAGAGAGCCTATAACTTCTGTGCCGGTCCCGCGGCGCTTCCTGAAGCAGTCCTGCAGCGTGCGCAGGGTGAACTCCTCGACTGGCATGGAAAAGGCCTCTCCGTGATGGAAATGAGCCATCGCAGCGATGAGTTCGTGTCCATCGCCACCAAGGCCGAGCAGGACTTGCGCGACTTGCTGGACATCCCCTCCGACTACAAAGTGTTGTTCCTGCAAGGCGGCGCGAGCCAGCAGTTCGCTCAGATCCCACTGAACCTGTTGCCCGAAGAGGGCACTGCCGACTATATCGACACCGGTATCTGGGGTCAGAAAGCCATTGAAGAGGCCTCGCGCTACGGTCACGTCAATGTGGCCGGTACCGCCAAGCCCTACGACTACTTCGCCATTCCAGGTCAGAACGAGTGGAAGCTGACGAAGGACGCGGCGTACGTTCACTACGTCGCAAACGAAACCATCGGTGGCCTGGAATTTGATTGGGTGCCTGAAGTCGGTGACGTTCCGCTGGTGTGCGACATGTCCTCGGACATCCTCTCGCGCCCGATCGACGTGTCCCGGTATGGCATGATCTACGCCGGTGCGCAAAAGAACATCGGCCCGAGCGGCATCCTGGTCAATATCATCCGCGAAGACCTGCTCGGCCGCGCCCGTTCGCTGTGCCCGACCATGCTCAACTACAAGGTCGCGGCCGATAACGGCTCGATGTACAACACCCCGCCGGCGTTTGCCTGGTACCTGTCCGGCCTGGTCTTCGAATGGCTCAAGGAGCAGGGCGGTGTGGCTGCGATGGGCAAGCGCAACGAAGAGAAGAAGCGCACCCTGTACGACTTCATCGATGCCAGCGGCCTGTACAGCAACCCGATCAACCTTACCGACCGCTCGTGGATGAACGTGCCGTTCCGCCTGGCCGATGATCGTCTGGACAAGCCGTTCCTGGCCGGCGCCGACGAGCGTGGCTTGCTGAACCTCAAGGGCCACCGCTCGGTCGGTGGTATGCGCGCCTCCATTTATAACGCTGTCGACATCCACGCCATCAACGCGCTGGTTGCCTACATGGCAGAGTTCGAAAAGGAACACGGCTAATGTCTGAGCAAGAACTCAAAGCCCTGCGCGTACGCATTGACAGCCTGGACGAGAAAGTCCTGGAGCTGATCAGTGAGCGCGCGCGCTGCGCCCAGGAAGTGGCTCGGGTGAAAATGGCGTCCCTGGCGGAAGGCGAAGTGCCGGTGTTCTACCGGCCTGAGCGCGAAGCCCAGGTGCTAAAGCGCGTGATGGAGCGCAACAAGGGGCCGCTGGGCAATGAGGAGATGGCGCGGTTGTTCCGTGAAATCATGTCTTCGTGCCTTGCCCTTGAGCAGCCGCTGAAAGTGGCCTACCTGGGCCCCGAAGGCACTTTCACCCAGGCGGCGGCCATGAAGCACTTCGGCCACGCGGTGATCAGCAAGCCGATGGCGGCCATCGACGAAGTGTTCCGCGAAGTGGCGGCCGGCGCGGTGAATTTTGGCGTGGTGCCGGTGGAAAACTCCACTGAAGGCGCGGTCAACCACACGCTGGACAGCTTCCTCGAGCACGACATGGTGATCTGTGGCGAAGTCGAGTTGCGTATTCACCACCACCTGCTGGTGGGCGAGAACACCAAGACCGACAGCATCAGCCGTATCTACTCTCACGCTCAGTCCCTGGCCCAGTGCCGCAAGTGGCTGGACGCCCATTACCCGAATGTTGAGCGCGTGGCGGTGTCCAGCAACGCCGAAGCGGCCAAGCGGGTCAAGGGTGAGTGGAACTCGGCGGCGATTGCCGGCGATATGGCTGCGGGCCTCTACGGGCTGACACGCTTGGCCGAGAAAATCGAGGACCGCCCGGACAACTCCACGCGTTTCTTGATGATCGGCAGCCAGGAAGTGCCGCCAACCGGCGACGACAAGACTTCGATCATCGTTTCCATGAGCAACAAGCCCGGCGCGTTGCATGAGCTGCTGGTGCCATTCCACGACAACGGGATTGACCTGACGCGCATCGAGACTCGTCCTTCGCGCAGCGGTAAATGGACCTACGTGTTCTTTATCGACTTCATCGGCCACCACCGCGACCCGCTGGTCAAGGGCGTGCTGGAGAAGATCAGTCAGGAAGCCGTGGCACTCAAAGTGCTGGGCTCCTACCCGAAAGCGGTTTTGTGAGGCTTTGACATGAGTGGCAACTTCCTCGCCCTGGCTCAGCCGGGCGTGCAACAACTCTCGCCTTACGTTCCAGGCAAGCCTGTGGACGAACTGGCCCGTGAGTTGAATCTGGACCCGTCCAGGATCGTCAAGCTGGCGAGTAACGAAAACCCGCTGGGTCCGAGCCCCAAAGTATTGGCGGCGATTCGGGAGGAGCTTGCCGAGCTGACCCGTTATCCCGACGGCAATGGCTTTGCCCTCAAGTCCCTGCTGGCAGAAAAATGCCGGGTCGAGCTCAATCAGGTGACCCTGGGCAATGGCTCCAACGACATTCTTGAACTGGTCGGGCGTGCCTACCTGGCGCCCGGTTTGAATGCGGTGTTCAGTGAGCATGCATTCGCGGTCTACCCGATCGTGACCCAGGCCGTAGGGGCTGATGCGCGCGTCATTCCTGCCAAGAACTGGGGCCACGACCTGCCGGCGATGCTGGCAGCGATCGATGCGCAAACCCGCGTGGTGTTTATCGCTAACCCGAACAACCCGACCGGCACCTGGTTCGATGCGCAGGCCCTGAACGAGTTCCTGCAGAACGTGCCGGAGCATGTGCTGGTTGTGCTGGACGAAGCCTACATCGAGTACGCCGAAGGCGGCGACCTGCCCGATGGCCTGGATTTCCTCGCGGCCTACCCGAACCTGCTGGTGTCGCGCACCTTCTCCAAGGCTTATGGCCTGGCGTCGTTGCGGGTTGGCTACGGCCTGTCCACAGCGGTAGTGGCCGATGTGCTGAACCGCGTACGCCAACCGTTCAACGTCAACAGCCTGGCCCTGGCGGCTGCGTGTGCGGCGGTGAAGGATGCCCAATACCTGGAAGAAGGGCGCCGCCTTAACGAAAGCGGCATGTTGCAGTTGCAGGACGGCTTTCGCGAGTTGGGCCTGGGCTGGATTCCGTCCAAGGGCAACTTCATCTGCGTCGACCTCGGCCAAGAGGCTGCACCGGTATTTCAGGGCTTGTTGCGCGAAGGCGTGATCGTGCGTCCGGTGGCCAACTACGGTATGCCGAACCACCTGCGTATCACCATTGGTTTGCCGGCCGAGAACAGCCGCTTCCTGGAGGCGTTGGCCAAGGTTCTGGCCCGTGGTTGATGTCACTGCATTGCAACCTGCTGTGCCTATGATCGGTCGCCTGGTGGTGGTCGGCCTGGGGTTGATCGGTGGTTCGTTCGCCAAGGGCCTGCGGGAAAGCGGGCTGTGTGGCGAAGTAGTCGGCGTGGACCTTGACCCGCAATCGCGCAAGCTGGCGGTGGAGTTGGGTGTCGTGGATCGCTGTGAAGCGGACCTGGCAATCGCTTGCCAGGGCGCGGACGTGATCCAGCTTGCGGTGCCGATCCTGGCCATGGAGAAATTGCTCGCCGTATTGGCTGGCATGGACCTGGGGCAGGCGATCCTCACGGACGTCGGCAGCGCCAAAGGCAATGTGGTGCGCGCGGCACAATTGGCGTTTGGCGCTATGCCGCCGCGCTTTGTGCCGGGCCATCCGATTGCCGGTTCCGAGCAGAGCGGGGTGGAAGCGTCCAATGCGCAGTTGTTCCGTCGGCATAAGGTGATCCTGACGCCGCTGGCGCAGACTGATCCGGCGGCGTTGGCCGTGGTGGATCGGCTCTGGCGCGAGCTGGGCGCGGATGTGGAGCATATGCAGGTCGAGCGCCACGATGAAGTGTTGGCCGCGACCAGCCATCTTCCCCATCTGCTTGCATTCGGCTTGGTGGATTCGTTGGCCAAGCGCAACGAAAACCTCGAGATTTTCCGTTACGCCGCCGGTGGTTTTCGCGATTTCACGCGGATTGCCGGCAGTGACCCGGTGATGTGGCATGACATCTTTCTCGCCAATCGCGAAGCGGTGTTGCGCACCCTGGACACGTTCCGCAGTGACCTCGACGCCTTGCGCGATGCGGTGGATGCGGGTGATGGCCATCAGTTACTGGGTGTGTTCACCCGGGCGCGGATGGCGCGAGAGCATTTCAGCAAGATCCTGGCGCGCCGGGCCTATATGGAAACTGCAGTGAACGCCGATGAGCTGACTTTTATCGCCAATCCGGGTGGCCGCTTGAGCGGATGCATTCGGGTGCCAGGTGACAAGTCGATCTCCCATCGATCGATCATGCTGGGTTCATTGGCTGACGGCGTAACGGAGGTCGACGGTTTCCTTGAAGGCGAAGATGCCCTGGCGACCTTGCAGGCGTTTCGCGACATGGGCGTGGTGATCGAGGGCCCGCACCATGGGCGAGTGACTATTCATGGGGTTGGCCTGCACGGCTTGAAGGCAGCGCCAGGACCGATCTACCTGGGTAACTCCGGTACATCGATGCGCCTGTTGGCGGGTCTGCTTGCGGCGCAAAGCTTCGATAGCGTCCTGACCGGTGATGCATCGCTGTCCAGGCGCCCGATGAGTCGCGTGGCCAAGCCGCTGCGGGAAATGGGCGCGGTGATCGAGACCGGTCCTGAAGGGCGTCCGCCGCTGACCATTCGTGGTGGGCAGACGCTCAAGGGCCTGACTTACGCGTTGCCGATGGCCAGTGCGCAGGTTAAATCCTGCCTGTTGCTGGCGGGCCTGTATGCACAAGGTAAAACCGCAGTCACCGAGCCTGCGCCGACCCGCGATCATACCGAGCGCATGTTGCGTGGCTTTGGTTATCCGGTGGCGGTGGAGGGCGCGACGGCGTCGGTGGAGTCGGTGGAGTCGGGTCATCGGTTGACGGCTGCCCACATTGAAGTGCCTGGGGATATTTCGTCTGCGGCGTTTTTTCTGGTGGCGGCCTCGATTGCCCAGGGTTCGGAGTTGCTGCTTGAGCATGTCGGCGTCAATCCTACCCGCACCGGCGTGATCGATATCCTGCGGCTGATGGGGGCTGATATCAGCCTTGAAAATCCGCGTGAGGTAGGTGGCGAGCCTGTTGCGGACTTGCGTGTCCGGGCAGCTGTCTTGAAGGGTATCGAGATTCCAGTGGCGTTGGTGCCGTTGGCGATCGATGAGTTTCCCGTATTGTTTGTCGCCGCTGCCTGCGCCGAGGGGCGCACCGTATTACGCGGTGCCGAGGAGCTGCGGCTCAAGGAATCGGACCGTATCCAGGTTATGGCCGACGGTCTGCTGGCCCTGGGTGTGAAGTGCCAACCCACGCCTGATGGGATTATCATTGACGGTGGCCCGATAGGCGGTGGCGAAGTGCATGCCCATGGCGATCACCGCATTGCCATGGCGTTCAGCGTGGCCTCCCTGCAGGCAGCGGCGCCGATTCGTATTCGTGACTGCGCCAATGTTGCTACGTCTTTTCCGAACTTTCTTACACTGTGTGCCCACGTCGGCATTCGTGTTGCCCAAGAGGCTCAATTGTGAATATCAAAGCACCGGTGATTACCATCGACGGGCCAAGCGGCTCGGGCAAAGGCACCATCGCCGGCATCCTGGCCAAGCGCCTGGGCTGGTGCCTGCTCGATTCCGGCGCGCTGTACCGCCTGTTGGCATTCGCGGCGCGCAACCATGGTGTCGACCTGACCAACGAAGAGTTACTGACGAAAATTGCCGCCCATCTGGACGTGCAGTTCATCGCGGCGACCGACGGTCAACTGCAGCGCATCATTCTGGAAGGCGACGAAGTCAGTGATGTGATTCGTACCGAGAGCATCGGTGCCGGCGCCTCCCAAGTGGCTGCTTTGCCGGCGGTTCGTGAGGCTTTGCTGCAGCGCCAGCGTGCGTTCCAGGAGCCGCCGGGCCTGGTGGCCGACGGCCGCGACATGGGCACGGTGGTGTTTCCCGAGGCGCCGTTGAAGATATTCCTCACTGCAAGCGCCGAGGAGCGAGCGCGCCGCCGCTACTTGCAGTTGAAGGGCAAAGTCGAAGGTGTTAGTCTGTCGAGTCTGCTAGATGAGATCCGTGCACGCGATGAGCGTGATACCCAGCGTGCGGTAGCCCCGCTCAAGCCGGCGGCTGACGCCATACAGCTGGATTCCACGGAGTTGTCCATCGAGCAGGTGCTGGAACGCATCATGAGTGAAATCGCCATTCGCGATATCGCCGGGTGATCAAGAAGGCCGCAGGGGACCAGTCATAGTCCTGCGGTGGCTTCTTTTAACTGAAACTGACCCACACCGTCTGGGGTGTGGAGATGGGCGTATTCTTCGCCCTTATCAACAGGAATTAAAATGAGCGAAAGCTTTGCGGAACTCTTTGAAGAAAGCCTAAAAACCCTGAACCTTCAGGCAGGCTCCATCATCACCGGTGTTATCGTTGATATCGATTACCAAGCTCGCTGGGTAACCGTTCACGCTGGTCTGAAGTCTGAAGCTCTGATCCCGCTGGAACAGTTCTACAACGATGCTGGTGACCTGACTATCAATGTCGGTGACGAAGTTCACGTTGCTCTGGACTCGGTTGAAGACGGTTTCGGTGAAACCAAGCTGTCCCGTGAAAAAGCCAAGCGCGCTGAATGCTGGATTGTTCTCGAAGCAGCCTTCGCAGCTGAAGAAGTGGTCAAGGGCGTTATCAACGGTAAGGTTAAAGGCGGCTTCACTGTCGACGTTAACGGCATCCGTGCGTTCCTGCCAGGTTCTTTGGTCGACGTTCGTCCTGTGCGCGACACCACGCACCTGGAAGGCAAAGAACTCGAATTCAAAGTCATCAAGCTCGACCAGAAGCGCAACAACGTTGTCGTTTCCCGTCGCAGCGTGCTGGAAGCAGAGAACTCCGCCGAGCGTGAAGCTCTGCTGGAATCCCTGCAGGAAGGCCAACAAGTCAAAGGTATCGTCAAGAACCTCACCGATTACGGCGCATTCGTCGATCTGGGTGGCGTCGATGGCCTGCTGCACATTACCGACATGGCTTGGAAGCGTATCAAGCATCCTTCCGAAATCGTCAACGTTGGCGACGAGATCGATGTCAAGGTTCTGAAATACGATCGTGAGCGTAACCGCGTTTCCCTGGGCTTGAAGCAGCTGGGCGAAGATCCATGGGTTGCTATCAAGGCTCGTTACCCAGAAAGCACTCGCGTAACCGCGCGTGTTACCAACCTGACCGACTACGGCTGCTTCGCAGAGCTGGAAGAAGGCGTGGAAGGCCTGGTACACGTTTCCGAGATGGATTGGACCAACAAGAACATCCACCCTTCGAAAGTCGTACAAGTCGGCGACGAAGTGGAAGTCATGGTTCTGGACATCGACGAAGAGCGTCGTCGTATCTCCCTGGGCATCAAGCAGTGCAAATCTAACCCATGGGAAGATTTCTCTGGCCAGTTCAACAAGGGCGATAAAATCTCCGGCACCATCAAGTCGATCACCGATTTCGGTATCTTCATTGGTCTGGACGGCGGCATCGACGGCCTGGTTCACCTGTCCGACATCTCCTGGAACGAAGTTGGCGAAGAAGCTGTTCGTCGTTTCAAGAAGGGCGACGAGCTGGACACCGTTATCCTGTCGGTTGACCCAGAGCGCGAGCGCATCTCCCTGGGTATCAAACAACTGGAAAGCGATCCGTTCTCCGAGTACGTTCAAGAGAACGACAAAGGCGCCATCGTTAAAGGCACTGTGAAAGAAGTTGACGCTAAAGGCGCCATCATCACTCTGGCCGACGATATCGAAGCGACTCTGAAAGCCTCCGAAATCAGCCGTGACCGCGTTGAAGACGCGCGCAACGTTCTGAAAGAAGGCCAGGAAGTAGAAGCCAAGATCATCAGCGTTGATCGCAAGAGCCGCGTGATACAACTCTCCATCAAGTCGAAAGACGAAGTGGAAGAGAAAGAAGCTATCCAGAGCTTGAAAGAAGCTGCTCCGGAAGCTGCTGCTGACACCACCATGGCGGCACTGCTGCGCCAGGCAATGGCCAAGCAGAACTAAGTTCTGTAAAGCTGTTGAAAAAGGGCGACTTCGGTCGCCCTTTTTTGCGCCTGAAATTTGATGAAGCAACTGCATCGAACGAAGGCGTTCAGCCCAATGTCAGAACTGACTATAGTCTTTGAAACGGCTATTTCGCGTTGCTGACTCAATAAGGGTTTGAATGAACAGGATTATCGTAATACTTGCATTGGCAGTGCTTGCCGGCTGCTCCTCCACCAGCGCCAAGACGCACGCCAAGCGAGGTGTCAGTGGCATCGAGATCGACTGTTCCGGCTTGGGTAATAAATGGGAGAAGTGCGAGAAGCGTGCTGCCCGTGAGTGCAAGATGCAGGGCTACAAAGTCATCACTCGCTCCAGTGATGCAGAGGATGAAGAGGGTGACTACCTGTTCGGCTGGAACCCGGCTGGCGCAGTTACGCGGACGATGTTGGTGATCTGTAAATGAGTAACGGTAGGGTGGCTGAAGGCGTTTATGCGGTCGGCAGATAAGTTTACACATGGGCTGTTCAAATTCATCAAGTCATGCTAAAACCTTCGAAGCGCTTTTCCTAGCTGCTTGAAAAAGAAGGGAAAAATATGACGAAGTCGGAGTTGATCGAACGAATTGTCACCCATCAAGGGCTGCTCTCATCCAAGGATGTGGAGCTGGCTATCAAGACCATGCTTGAGCAAATGTCCCAATGCCTCGCCACCGGAGACCGCATCGAAATCCGTGGCTTCGGCAGTTTCTCACTGCACTACCGCGCACCGCGCGTAGGCCGCAACCCAAAAACCGGCCAATCCGTCAGCCTCGATGGCAAATTCGTACCCCACTTCAAACCGGGCAAAGAATTGCGCGATCGGGTGAACGAAGAAGAGGAAGAAGGCGTCTGAGTGTTTTTGGGGAAGGAGAAGGGTATGCGTGGGGTTAAGCGCGTTGTTGCGGTATTGATTGCAGTGCTTGCGGCGTTGGTGGTCTTGGCATTTGTGCTGGAGAACCAGCAGGGTGTGGCGCTGTCGTTCCTGGGGTGGAGTACTGCGCAGATGCCGGTGGCGGTGTTTGTGGTGGTGGCTTTGATTGTTGGGATGTTGATTGGTCCAGTGTTGGGAGTGTTTCTGCGTAGGCGTCAGAATAAGTCGATTGCTTGATTGTCTTAGGCAGGGATTGGATAAGCGGTGATCGTGACCGCTTGTCAGAATCTCATGCCCTTCAAGGATTATGAATCGCTGCGGGTGCCTATTGGCGCAGCCCGTAGATTGCGATAGTTCCTTGGAAAACTCAGAATCGCCCTACATACATGTCAAGACTTGTAAAATGTCTGAGAGATGGCAAAATGGAATCTGTTCTCGATAACAGGCATTTTGTGCGCTCGAAATTCGGCAGAGACGCAGGGTTTTGACGATAATCCAATTAAAATAAGAAAATACACAATCTGTTTTGCATAACGAGCCCGCAGTTTCTCTTTGAAGGCAGGTTTTTGTTGTGAGTAGTAGTTTCCGCGTCCCGCCGGCACCATCGTCCGGCGAAATTGATCTTGCTCAAATCTTGCGTGCTGCCTGGCTGCATAAGAAATTAATTTTAGCTACGTCCATCGTTTTTGGGTTGCTGGCTGGCTTTTATGCCTATTCAGTGGTTCCGGAGTATGAGGTCAGCAGCGTGCTGCGACCTGCTGCGATCAACGAACTCGACGCGCTGAATCGCTCGGAAATTTATCAACTGCCACCTAGTGCAGCGCTCATCAGGGTGGGGGCTTCTCTGGAATCCTACGACACCAGGTTGGGTTTTTTTCGTTCCAATCCAAAGCTCTTTCAAGCGTTTGAGCGCCCAGGCAGAACGTTGGAGCAAAGTTTCGAAGAATTTAATCGCAATTCCATTCGGCTTATTCTCACTGATCCAAGAAAGATAGATACTCTCAGTCCCTTTATTGGCATTGAGATGACCTACCCGCAGGGGGTTGATGGTGTCGCGATTATCAACGGGTTTGTTGATTACGCCATCGCCACTGAGCGAGACCAAATTGCTGGCGATCTGAATGTAATCGTTAAAAATCGCTTGAGTGAGCTCAAGGGCAAGTTGGAGGCTGCTCGTTCCAGTTATCAAATTGGAAAAGAGGCCAAAATTGCGGCATTGCGAGAGTCTGATAATTTGCGCCGAGCGCAATTGCAGGATGAGCTCAAGGCTTTGCGTGCGCAGCTAAAGGCGTTGCGTGGGGATCGTATCGCGCAGCTTACGGAGGCGATCGGCATCGCCAAGTCACTCGGGATCCGCAAGCCTACTACGCCCTCATCGCTTGGCGACTCGGATCGAGCCAGTTTGACTGGGACCATGCGTACTGAAATCAATAATCAGCAGATTCCTTTGTACTTCATGGGTGTCGAGGCCCTTGAGGCTGAGCGCTCAGCGTTGGCGCAGCGTAGGTCTGATGATTTTACCGACGGGCGAATTGCCCAGATCGCAAAAGAGCTTCAACTGCTGCAGGCTAACCGCGAGGCAGAAGTATTGGGCCGGCGCGATAACGAAGACATCTTTCTGGGTGGTGTGGAATCTCTCAGGGCCGAAGAGGCCCGCCTGTCCGCACTCAGTATCGACATTAGCCGGCTCAAGCTGGTGACGGTGGATAAGCGAGCATTGGAGCCTTTGGCGCCAATTCGGCCTAAAAAGACCCTGATCATTCTTGCGGGCCTGGTCCTTGGCCTCCTGTTAGGATTGGCAGTAGCGTTGGGCAGTTATCTTTTCAAAGCAGCCGGGAGTGACTCGCGGAATCGACTGCGTGCGTCCACCTCACTCGCAGACGCGCAATTGTCGATTGCGGGCCGAGAAAAATAATGCCGTAAGCGCCTGTAGGGTGGAGGGCGGATGATGCCAGGCATTAAAGTCACTGAGCAATTGTGAGGATGAGAACGACTTTTTGGTTTGTTTTCGGAACTCGCTAGTTCGCGTCGTATCCAACCCGACAGGCAGGTCATGGCATTTTGCTCTGTTTCGGGCGCGCTGTACGCTTGCTGGCCTGGCACCGTCTCTTGTGCAGGTTTCGGTCGGCTCCTGTTTAAACTTCCATCAAAGGGCACCCGATCAGTAAATTTGACTGATTTTTTCACCCGCTACACTGAGCGTTGGTTCAAAATTGGATACCGCTTGCTATCACTCTTGGTGGTTAAACATTGAGGGTGGTCAGGGGGATTCTCTAAGCAGTTTTTGAGGGAGCAAGAATGGTGTCGAATTTGGTGCCTTTGAAGTTTATCTGGCTGGCGACGCTTGTGGAGTGGCCGAGCGCCACTGAGCATGGGTCGGGCACTCATAATGTCTGATGTAATTGCGTGTGCTGGGACGTCCGAGGCTGCCCGAGCGCTATTCTGGGAGGTTTTCTTTTTTTCTCGTGGCCGCGGGGTGAGCTTGCAGGTTCATTTTCCCTGGTTAGAAAATGATCAGGAAGTGACTTGCCTTGAAATCAGAGATCCCTCCAATCTTGAGTCTGCCATAGCCGCTCTGATTATCAGGGCAATTGAGCTACCCAATGGCGAGCCGGTAGGGTTGATCGGGTTAGTCTGCGTACATGAAGAGTGGAGGGGAGCAGGCTTGAGTGTTGAACTGATGTCCGCTGCTATGGACCATGCTATGCATAATGGCCTATCCGCGTTGGTGCTCTGGACTCAGAAGCCAGGCATCTACGAGCGGCATGGCTTCCGTTTTGACGAGCAAGAATCAACAGGGTCGATCTATCTCACTAACAAGTGTGCTGTCGACATTGAGTACGTAACGAGCGACTGGCCTGGCTCGGATACACATGATCGAGAACGTGGTCTTCCGCCGTTTGCTTTATATGGGCAACGGATTAAAAGTGAAGGCGCTGAGTTGATTCTTTTAGGCGGGGCAGATCGCGTAACCTTGGCTGAGTGGCAAGGGGAGGACTCGCAGGTGGCGAGTTTGATCCAGGTTGTTATGGCAGAGCCTTGGATCATCAATGTCTGCGCACAAAGTACGTTAATGGCGGAATTGACTAAAAGAGGCTTCAAAGTTGATCTTGTGCCTGGAGCGGTTCGAATGATCAAGTGGTTAACAAACCGTCCCTCGACAGTGCACCCTATTAAACTTATTGATCGGATCTAAATTAATGTCTAGTAGTCTTCCAATGTTACCTATCGTTAAGGTCGCGATGCCTCCTAAAGAGGTACTGATGCCCGCCTTGGAAGCGGTGCTCTATAGCGGAATGATTGGCGAGGGCGAGTTTGTTTATCAATTCGAAGCGGCATTTGCGCAATTGTTTGGTCTCCAGAATGTAGTGGCTACGAGCAGCGGTACTGCAGCCTTGCACTTGGCTATGCTGCTTAGCGGCATCGAGCCTGGAGATGAGGTCATCACCACCTCTATGACAGCTGAGCCGACGAATACGACAATTCTGCAAATGGGTGCCAAGCCAATTTTTGCAGACGTTGACAGCCTGACAGGTAACCTTGATCCCTCGGCAGTGGAAGCCCTGATTACAGAGAGTACAAAAGCTATTTGTGTTGTCCATTACGCCGGATATCCTGCGCGGTTGAATGAGCTGCGATCCATAGCCGATCGTCACGGACTGTCTCTGATCGAAGATTGCGCCCATGCACTGGGAGCGTCTTATGGAAATCAGTCCATTGGGACAATTGGTGATTATTCGATCTTCTCCTTTCAAGCGATCAAGCACATGACCACCGTGGACGGCGGTGCCTTGGTGGTGAAGGATGCTGCAAAAATTCAAGAGGCACGTCGCTTGCGTTGGTTTGGATTGGCCAAGGGCGTGCCTCGCACCGAAGTCGATATCACGCGCGTGGGTTACAAATACAACATGCATAACGTGGCGGCCGTTATCGGGCTCAAGCAACTTGAATATATAACGCCGCTATTGAAGCGGCATCAAGCTAACGGCCAATACCTGGATCAGGCATTACAGGGTATCCCTGGACTCCAGCCAGCTAAGTATGAAGCCAACGCACAGTCTGCCTACTGGCTTTACACGCTGCTAGCGGATGACTCGGATGATGTTGAGCGTATCTTGGCTGAAGAGCGCGTAATGGCGTCGAAGCTGCACCGTCCCAATCACTTTCATTCGGTATTCAAAGAGTTCGTGAGGCCGATGCCACAATTGGATGCTTTTTATAAAAAATTGATTCATGTGCCCTGCGGTTGGTGGGTCTCGGATGAGGATCGTGAGAAAATTGTTACGGCCTTGAAACGCGGCTGATTAGAGATTTGACTATGCCTAACAACGTTCCTCTGTATAACTCAGTCGTGCTCCCTGAAATGGAGCAAGCTGCTGTGGAAGTTTTACGCTCCGGAAGAATCGCGGGCGGAGAGTGGGTGGCAAAGTTTGAGTCCGAGATGGAAAAAATTGCCGGCTTACCCCACGTAGTTTCCACCATTGATATGACGACGGCTTTATACCTCGCCCTGCATTTGGCTGGTGTAAAAGATGGAGACGAGGTACTCACCACGGCGTTTGCGTGTCTCTCCACCAACTCGGCGATTGCACAGAGCAGAGCGGTTCCTGTCTGGGTGGATGTCAGTCCGCGCTCGGTTACCATGGACGTTGCAGACCTCGAGTCGAAGATCACGGCTAAGACTAGAGCGGTTATTTTGTATCATGTTGCTGGCTATCCTGGGCCAGCCCGTAAAATAGCAGAAATATGCAAGAAACATAATATTGTCTTGATAGAAGATTGTGATAACGCTGTGTCAGCGACGCACGCTTCGTTACCGGTTGGCGCTTACGGTGACTTTGCCATTTATTCGTTTTATCCAAACCGACAGATCAATACCACTGAAGGTGGCGCGCTAGCATGCCGAAGTATTGATATGGCGAATAGAGCGCGCAAGTTACGGCGCTTTGGTATCGACTTCAGCACTTTCCGATCAGCTATTGGTGAGATAAATAGCAGCTCGGATGTGCCGGAAATTGGCTGGAGCATGACGCTGAATAATATGTGCGCGGCTTTGGGATATGCTCAGATGGCATCCTTGCAGTCTCGGCAGGCCGCCACACAGGCTAATGCCCAAGCGTTGCTGGGGTTAACCAGAGATATTGACGGTTTGACACCTGTGCCTGTGTTAGAGGGTGACCAATCCGCCTATTGGGTATTGCTGTTTTTTGTTGAAAAAAGAGATGAAGTGATTCGCCGGCTCAAGCAGTCCGGAGTCATGGTTTCAAGTATTCATCAAAGAAACGACACCTACAGCGGGTTTGACGCGGCGCCGCAATATCTGCCGAATACCGATTTTCTTCAGCAGCATATAATAGGTGTGCCGTGTGGTTGGTGGCTCGACGAGGATGACCTACTGACGATCACAGCGTCTTTGAAGGGGGCACTGAGCGGCGCTGTGGATACTATGACCGATTGTACAAAATGATGAATATGTCCGTTATTAGCAGGATGCTGATGCTGTACGCTGGGCGATCATCCAGCCTATTGGTAGCTTTTGTTTTTTTACCTATTTATAGCCGCATGCTCGGTGCGAGCCAATTTGGCAGCATTGCGGTGATTTTGTCCTTTCAAGCACTTTTGGTGATGATGGACTTGGGCATGTCAACGCTGCTGGGGAGGGAGGTTTCTGTATCCGGCCAAGATAAATCCCCCTTAATCAAGTTGCTTAGAAGTGCGGAGCTTAGTCTCGCTGGATTTTATGGGTTTTTGTTTTTTGTCGCGGTAGGCGTCAAGCTGTTTATTGCGGAGCTGGGCATCAGCTGGGGGGCGATCCTTGCGGTAGTCCTGCTGTTTTGGTTCCTGGTGCTGCAAAATCTTTACTATTCGATGCTGATCGCCAACAGGCAATATATATCGGGTAGCGCTTTGCAGGTGATAGGCGTGTCGCTGAGAGCGGCCTTGACTGTCATCGCAATGTACGTGTTTTCAGCGACCCTGGATGTGTTCATATACACCCAACTGGTAACTACGATTATTCATTGGTGGGTGTCTCGAGTGTTCTTGATAAAAGATCTGTCGGGCACAGCACTCGGGGTCCAAAAGACTGATTGGCCATCCTTTTCCGAAGCATTCAATCTCACGAAGGCCGGTGGCGCGCTGGTTATCTTCTCCGCGGCGGGTGCCGCGGTGACGCAGCTCGACAAACCAATCATTTCATTTTTTACTTCAGCTGCCAGTGTCGCGCCCTATTACCTCGCGAGCTTGCTTTGCATGGCCCCGATTTCGATTCTCGCAGGGCCGGTCAGCCAGTATTTTCAACCGATCATGCTGCGCACAGCAGCTAGCGGAGTGAGCAGTGACGCGCGTAAGATAATTATCAGGTTCGGCATCTCGGTCTTCGTAGTGACCGCGCTACCGACCTTTGTGCTCTGGTGGTTCCGTGATCCCCTCATCACGCTGTGGGTGGGGCCAGGAGCCAATAACGAGCTGATTTCAGCCTATCTCGCGATACTTTTACCCGGTGTTGCAATCGGGGCTTTCGGATTTATCCCTTATAGCCTGTTAATCTATGCCAAAGACTTCAGGTTTCAGGCGACCATGTCGGGCTTTTTGACGATCGCCACGCTGGTCATGACGATATTGGCTGCCTCCGCAGGCGACGTAAAAGCGATCTGTTATGTGTACTCGGCCTACCATGCGTCATCGACTATGGTTTCGTGGGTCAGGGCGATGACCCTGCCTGAGGTAAAAGGGTACGCGAGAGTTTCGGCGCTATTGGTTTCTTCAGCAGTGCTGTTGTTTGTAGCGGTGGTAGCGCTGCTGTTTTTCTTCTTGGTTTGATTGGTGAAGGTATGTTTGACAATAAGGTTTTGATGATCACCGGTGGTACAGGCTCATTTGGCAATACTGTCCTGAAGCGTTTTCTCGACACCGCGGTTAAAGAGATCATCGTGTTCAGTCGCGATGAGAAGAAGCAGGAAGACATGCGGATTGCGCTGAACAATCCCAAGGTGAAATTTCACATTGGCGATGTAAGAAATTACGAAAGCATCAGTCGGGCAATGGCCGGGGTCGATTACGTATTTCACGCAGCCGCGCTGAAGCAAGTGCCGTCCTGTGAGTTTTACCCGATGGAAGCTGTATTGACCAATATCATCGGTACAGAGAACGTGCTCAATGCGGCGATCGATAACAAAGTACAGCGCGTTGTTTTGCTGAGTACAGATAAAGCAGTCTACCCGATTAACGCTATGGGTATTTCCAAGGCGATGGGCGAGAAGGTCCTGATCGCAAAGTCTCGAACAGTCCGCGACGGCGGCCCTGTGTTGTGTGCGACCCGTTACGGTAACGTAATGGCATCCCGTGGCTCGGTTATTCCGTTGTTCGTGGATAAAATCAAAGCGGGTGTCCCTCTGACGGTAACTGACCCGAACATGACCCGCTTCCTCATGAGTCTTGAAGACTCCGTGGACTTGGTATTGCATGCGTTCGAACATGGCGAGCAGGGTGATATCTTCGTGCAGAAGGCGCCGGCCAGCACCATCGGTGATCTGACGAACGCGTTGAAGGAGCTTTTTAATAGCCAGGTGCCGGTTAATATTATCGGTACTCGACACGGCGAAAAACTCTATGAGTCTCTGGTGTCTCGAGAAGAGATGGCCAAAGCCAAAGACATGGGGCGTTACTATCGAATTCCAGCGGACAATCGCGACCTGAACTATGATAAATTTATTATCGAAGGTCAGCCCGAGGCAAACGCAATTGACGACTATACGTCGCACAATACAGAGTTGTTGAAGGGCGAAGATATTAAGAAGTTGCTCATGACATTGTCCTATATTCAGCGCAGCCTCGGTCAATAGTATGAGTGTTCTGAGCGTCATTATCCCTACGCATAATCGGGCGCGCTACGCGATTCCGTCAATCCGATCCATATTGGATCTGTCGGAAGAAATTCAAGTAGTGGTTTGCGACTCGAGCCCGGTTGACGAAATATCAGAAGCCTTTAAAGGTTTCTATCCAGAAGCACGCTTGAAGTTGGTCCGTTCAACTGAGGGCATCAGTGTGGTCGATAACTTTAACCTTGGGTTGCAGTCGGCAGATGGTGATTATTTAGTTTTCATCGGCGATGATGATTTTGTCGCGAAGGAAATAATTGATGTTGCCCATTGGGCTAAAAAGCACGATGTTGATGCGCTGAAATTCAACTTCCCTGCGTTGTACTACTGGAATGATTTCAAGCATTCAACCCGTGGCGATTCCTATTTTGGCACGCTGCATCTGAGCCCCTTCACAGGTGATGTGGTTCGACACGATGTCAAAGCATCGGTCAATTACGCTCTGGATAATTTTGGCGGTGGTGTATTTGGAATGCCGCGTGCATATGCCGGTATGATTTCAAACGCATTGGCCAAGAGGATTGAAGGGAAGTATGGCGCGCTGTTTGGCGGTGTCAGTCCTGATATCTACAGTTCATTACTGATCGCCACTGAGTCCACCTCGTGCGTGTTGGTCGATTATCCGGTTATCGTACCAGGCGCCTCGGGTCAAAGCACTTCTGGCAAGAGTGTAACGGGCGGGCACTACGGAGCATTAAGAGATAATGCTCATATTGCGCCGTTCAAAAATTTGGTGTGGGATGCACGAATACCCGAATTTTATTCGGTTCCCACGGTGTGGTCGTATTCTCTGCTTAAGGCTGTCGAGCGAGTTCAGTCCCAGGGCGGTAAAAATCTGAACCCGAATTTTGGCAGGCTGTTATTGAAGTGTTTCGTTTATTTTCCAGGCTCGTATAAGCATACATTGACTTCGCTGAAGGCAGCTTGCGCAGAATTTGGTGTTTTGAAGATTGCAGCACAGTTGGTATCTTCGGTGTGCTCAGAGTTTTTATGGGGTGTGTCCAGGATAATCAACCGGGTTCGTGCGCGATACGTCGAGAAGAATGTCGAGGTTTTTGACCAGCTCAACACCACATTGATCGGCAGCGAAAAACTGCGTGAAGTCTTAGATGCGCGTGGCTCGAAGATCAGGTTTCCTGAGTCGAATTCGTGAACTTCTATTATTTGATAATTGCGAAGGTGTGAGCCATAACATGCTGTTTGAAAAGGGCGCCCGTAGCGCCGCGTCTGCTAACGTAAGCGTTGTGATTCCTTGTTATCGCTGCAAGGCAACGATTCGGCGTGCGCTTGATTCAGTGTTTGCCCAGACGCTGAGACCCGTCGAGGTATTGTTGGTCGATGATGCAAGTCCGGACGGCACTCTAGACTTTCTTCAGTCATTGGTCACGGAGTACCCGGAGAACTGGGTGCGGGTTTGCGCGTTGAAAAAAAACGCAGGACCCGCAGCGGCTCGCAACACGGCATGGGAAATGGCGTCGCAGCCCTATATTGCGTTTCTAGACTCCGATGATAGTTGGCACCCACAAAAAATAGAGCTTCAGTATGGCTGGATGCTGGAAAATCCAGAGGTGACGCTAACCGGACAGATCTGTGAGACGCTGAGTTCGGAGTCGATGCCGCATCATGTTTATAACGCTGCGCAAGCGGGGTTCTATCAGGTCACCTTCGCGGATTTGTTGAAATCCAATAGGTTCTCAACGCCCTCGGTCATGATCAGGAAAGATGTGGCTTATCGTTTTTCCACGGATAAGAGGTTCTGCGAGGACTACCTGCTGTGGTGCGAGTTGCTGGGAAGTGGCGCTCGCGGCTATTCACTTGAGTTGCCCTTGACGTTTTGCCACAAGCCCATTTATGGGCATGCCGGGCTAAGCAGTAATATGTGGGCAATGGAAAAGGGGGAGTTGGATGTCTATGACCATCTTTTTCGTGAGGGTCGAATTGGGCCGGTCCGTCGGCGTCTTCTGAAAGGGTGGTCGTTCGTGCGTTATATGCGCAGAGTGCTTAAGGTTAAGTTGGGAAAAAGCTTGGAATGATATATCTAATTGGCTGGGGAACGTTGTATCTCATGTTTTTCCTGACCGGGTTGGCGAGTAACAGGACGCGCCTCTTTATCGCAATATCTTTGATTGTGTTTATGGTGTTTTCGGTCATGCGCGGTGCCGTAGGTACAGACACGGCGAACTATGAGTTGATCGTTGAAGGCTTTTCGGCGGACTATGTCTGGGGGGGGATGGAGCCGGGTTTCGTATTGTTGGGTAAAGCGTTATTGTATGTTTCAGACTCAGGCGTCGTCGCAGTAAGGGTGCTCAGTTTTCTGATTTTTGTGATGCTGTTTCTGTACTTGGCTCGTGCTGACAAGAACGAACGTTTTTTGCTCATCGCCTATATTTTGCCGACCTTTGTTTATCAGTACAGCATGAACGGGTTGCGCATTGGGCTGGCGGCAATGTTGGTGTTGCTGGCCACGCAGAACGTGCGTCAGTTTAGGTATAAATCTGGAGTGGTGCTGGCGGTATCT
This sequence comes from Pseudomonas sp. NCIMB 10586, assembly GCF_023127895.1. Classification (NCBI taxonomy): domain Bacteria; kingdom Pseudomonadati; phylum Pseudomonadota; class Gammaproteobacteria; order Pseudomonadales; family Pseudomonadaceae; genus Pseudomonas; species Pseudomonas sp. NCIMB 10586. Next base: position 32,287 of record NZ_SPKQ01000042.1, on the reverse strand, counting down.
GCGCTGTTGTTTCATTACTCGTCACTGGTGTCGTTGCTATTTATCTGGGCGTCGTGGTCTCGGTGGCTGAAGACAAGTAATGTCTTGGTTGTCCCAGTTGTGGTATGTGCGCTGTTGTTTTTGTTGAGTTTGAATGGTGACTACTTTCTCGCCAAATTGCTGTCTTATCAGGATTCAGAGTCCCCCAACCCGCTGTCGGGACTGAGTAAGGTCGCGGTATTGTTGCTGTTTGTGGCAGCGTTGTTCTTTTCAAAACTTCCAAATGCGGAAAAAACCAAACTCATAGTGTTAGGCGCTGGTTTCACCATTTCTTTTTGGTTGGTGTCAGCGGTGTCGTATGCTGGTTTGCGATTTTTGGATTTGATATCCTTCGCCTTTCCCGTTGCGATTCTTTTGACCTATAGCCGTCTCGCTTTGAATTTTGACACAACAATCAAGCTCGCTTTCATTGTGGCGGGCATTTTGAGCGCGGCGAGTGGCTACAGGAATTTCGTAGCCGAGGAGGGGGTTGGGCCCTCTCCGTTCATGCCTTATCATTTTATCGACTTTTCCAATGGAGGCTAGACAGCCTCATTCTGTATCTAGTAAACATCAGTAGAGCGGGTGTCAGGCTCTCAATCATTTTATATTCATGCGGTCGTGAAGGGCTGTTGGAGACGAAGTTGTGAAGATATTAGTAACTGGAGGTGCTGGCTACATCGCCTCCCACACGGTGGTCGAGTTACTGGGCGTCGGTTGGGACGTTGTCGTGCTTGACAACCTGGCTAATAGCTCCGAGGTTTCCTTGGTCCGGATTGCCCAAATAACTGGACGCGAGCCATTATTTGTCCTTGGCGACATTTTGGACGAGGCACTCCTCGCTACTCTTTTTCGCGAGCATAAATTCGACGCAGTAATCCATTTTGCTGGATTGAAAGCCGTAGGGGACAGCGTTAAAGACCCCCTTGCATACTACCAAACTAACGTTACGGGCAGCCTTTCACTATTTTCTGCCATGGCGGCCGCGGGCGTGTTCAGGCTCGTGTTCAGTTCGTCGGCAACAGTGTATGGCGAGCCAGACGTCATGCCTATTTCTGAGGAGTATCCCATTGGTGCGCCCAAAAGCCCCTACGGTCGTTCCAAGCTTATTGTTGAGCAGGTACTTGAGGACCTGGTTCGCGCCGATGATCGATGGGCGATAGCGACACTTCGATACTTCAACCCCGTGGGGGCCCATCCCAGCGGGCTGATTGGGGAAAACCCAAATGGCACGCCTAATAATTTACTGCCGTATATCAGTAAAGTTGTAACCGGTAAGCTGCCCTATTTGTCCATCTACGGTAGTGATTATCCAACATGTGATGGAACGGGCGTACGCGATTACATTCATGTTACTGACTTGGCGAACGGCCACGTCAGCGCAGTGCGGTATATAGCAGATAATACCGGCTTACATGCTTGGAACTTAGGAACTGGCGTGGGCTATTCTGTCCTGCAAGTGATAGCTGCATTTGAAAAAGTTTCAGGGGTGAAAGTCTCCCACAAATTGTGTGAGCGCAGGCCGGGGGATATTGCCGAATGTTGGTCTGACCCCGCGAAGGCGTTTAGAGATCTAGGGTGGCGTGCGGAATTGAATCTTGAGGATATGATGCGGGATACTTGGAGATGGTTACAGAGTAATCCGGACGGATATCAGTCCAAATGAAAATTGCCTTGATAGGAACTACTGCTGCCTGTGTGTTGGGCTTTCGTGCTGATCTAATCCGTGCGATGTCGGAGCAAGGCCACGTTGTTTACGCATTCGCCCTGGACTACGAAAGTGCAAGTCGCGAGGGCGTCAGGGCGTTGGGCGGTATCCCGATGGATTACCACATTAGCCGAGCGGGTTTAAACCCGTTAAATGACCTTGCCTCGACACTGAAATTATCCAGAACTCTTCGCTCCATCGCGCCAGACATGGTTTTTTCATATTTTGCAAAGCCTGTGATATTCGGTACGTTCGCGGCTGTGTTGGCAGGTGTCAAGCGCAGGGTCGGAATGTTGGAAGGCCTCGGCTACGTCTTTACCGAGCTCCCTGAGGGGATGGGGTTTAAACGCAAACTGTTAAAGTGGGTTCAAGTTTCACTTTACCGGATGGCATTTCCGTTTCTTGAGCAACTGATCCTCTTGAACAAAGATGACCAGATTGATTTGGTTGATAAGTATCGGCTGAGGGTCAATAAGGTTTCGGTGCTCGGTGGTATCGGCTTGAAATTGAGTGACTATCCCTATTCCCGGCCTCCTGTGTCTCCCGTGAGCTTCATATTTGTCGGACGACTCTTGGCGGAAAAGGGTGTGCATATATTTATTGAGTCGGCGCGGATTGTGAAAGAACAATTCCCGGAAGCACGATTCGTGATGCTTGGGGGTATTGACGAGTCGAATCCAGGTGGGCTGAAGGCGCATGACTTAGAGCGACTGAAGATGGAAGGCGTGATAGAGCATCCGGGTCACGTATCTGATGTTGTCAGCTGGGTCTCCGACGCCAGTGTCTTTGTTCTCCCATCTTATTACCGTGAAGGCGTCCCCCGGAGCACTCAGGAAGCAATGGCAATTGGCCGTGCGATCCTGACCACGAATGTACCCGGTTGTAAGGACACTGTGGTGGACGGCGTCAATGGGTACTTGGTTGCACCTTGGTCAGCGGAAGAACTCGCTGACAAGATGATCCATCTTATCAAACATCCAGACGATATAGTCCAAATGGGGCTGGCAAGCCATGCGATTGCGCAGGACAAATTTGACGCTGACATTGTTAATCAGCGTTTGATGAGTTATCTCGTTTGAAATTTTTGTATTTATAGGTCTGGTGGATTATGGAAGGCACTAAGAAAGTCGTGCTGCTGACGGGCGTTTCCGGTTTTGTAGGGCGGGCTCTTTTGGACTCTTTAGTTGGTAGCGCAAGCTATCAGATACGCGCCTGCGCTCGCAATATCGGTGTGGCCGAGCACCCTGGTGTCGAGTACATCGCCATGGGCGATCTGGGTGGCGATGCGCGCTGGGAATCTTTCACCCAGGATGTTGATGTGGTTGTTCACGCTGCTGCTCGCGTGCATGTGATGAACGATAACAGCACAGATCCTGTGGCAGAGTTTCGTAAGGTCAACGTGGACGGTACGTTGAACCTGGCGCGCCAGGCTGCGGCTTCCGGGGTACGGCGCTTCGTATTCATCAGTTCAATCAAGGTAAACGGCGAGTTCACCCTTCCCGGCAGGCCTTTCACGGCAGATGATTCTCCTGCCCCGGCAGACCCGTATGGCGTTTCCAAGCTGGAAGCTGAAAATGGTTTATTGGCCCTTTCCAAAAGTACTGGTATGGAGATTGTGATCATCAGACCAGTTCTCGTCTACGGGCCAGGTGTGAAGGCGAATTTCCGAAATATGATGGCGTTCCTGGCGAAGGGAGTATCCATTCCGTTGCCGCTGGGTTCGGTCAACAATAAGCGCAGCCTTGTTGCTTTGGACAATTTGGTCGACTTGATCAAAACCTGTATGGTGCATCCTGCCGCAGCCAACCAGATTTTTTTGGTGAGTGATGGCAACGATGTGTCCACCACAGAGCTTTTACGTAAAGTCGCGCACTCGGTTGGAACTAAGGCTGTGTTGGTCCCGTTTCCAGTAAAATTATTGACGTTTTTGGCCACGCTTGTTGGCAAGAAAGGGGTTGCAACCCGGCTATTCGGTTCACTGCAAGTGGACATTTCGAAAAATCATCAGCTGTTGGGTTGGTTGCCTCCTGTCACTCTCGATGCGTCCCTCAAAAAAACGGCCAACGCTTATCTCGAGAGTAAATTTGAATGACATTATTTTGGTTGTTTCCCGCCATTCTGATTTTGGCGCTGGTGCTCACAGGGGCTCTGCGCCGCTACGCTCTTAACAACAATCTCATTGATCTCCCGAATGGACGTAGCTCCCATGTCGTCCCAACGCCGCGGGGAGGAGGGGTAGCGATCGTCTCGAGCTTTCTCGCGTTCCTTCCCATGCTCTGGATCGGGGGTGTACTTTCTTTTGACGCATTCATGGCGCTATTCGGCGCTGGTCTGATGGTTGCGATCGTCGGTTTCCTCGATGACCATGGGCATATTCCAGCCCGCTGGCGCTTATTGAGTCATTTCACCGCTGCTGTCTGGGTACTGATATGGAGTCACGGCCTGCCCCCTGTCGAGGCTTTTGGCTATGTGGTGGATTTAGGCTGGTTCGCCCACATACTGGCTGCGTTCTACCTGGTGTGGATGCTCAACCTTTACAATTTCATGGATGGAATTAATGGCCTGGCAAGTGTTGAGGCCATCACCACCTGCTTCGGCGCAGCCTTGCTCTACTGGCTCTGCGCAACGCCCGTCATCGCCTGGGTACCGTTGCTTCTTGGTTTTGCGGTGGCTGGCTTTTTGTATTGGAATTTTCCCAAGGCCCGAATTTTCATGGGCGATGCTGGGAGCGGCTTCCTCGGCATATCCTTGGGTGTCCTGGCGATACAGGGCGCGTGGATGTCGTTTGATCTTTTCTGGGGGTGGTTGATTCTTCTGGGCGTGTTTATTGTCGATGCCACTTTCACGCTGTGTCGGCGTATTCTGCGCGGTGACAAACTATATGAGGCGCATCGCAGCCATGCCTATCAATTCGCTTCCCGCGAATTTAAATCGCACATTCCCGTAACTGTAGCTGTTGCCCTCATTAACGTTCTATGGTTGTTGCCTTTAGCTTGCTTGGTCGCGACTAAGCAGCTTGATGGTATCGTCGCGCTGATCATCGCGTACGCGCCATTGATATTGTTAGCCTGGAGGTTCAGAGCAGGTGCGTTGGAAGCCAGCAAATAACATTTGTTGCTCTGTCGATAGGATGGAGCGTATTTGAAATATCGAGCGACTGTTTTTTTGAACAATGCGGTGCTTTAGAGGTAGGTATGGATAGGGTTCGTGCATTTTTAGTTGATCTGCCACGGCGGCAAAAACGGCTTATTCAAGTTTCTGTAGATGTATTACTTGTGTGGGCTGCGCTCTGGCTGTCGTTCATTGTACGATTGGGTGTAGAGGATTTTGTTAACCCCTTGGTTGCCCATACCTGGCTTTTTCTGTGTGCGCCGATTGTGGCTGTACCGCTCTATATACGTTTTGGCATGTACAGAGCGGTTATGCGTTACTTTGGCAATGACGCGCTGATAGCTATCATCAAAGCCGTGAGCCTGTCAGCGCTGATATTGGGTGTCGTTGTGTACTGGTACAGCAACCACCAAAATGTCGTGCCTCGCTCTATTATCTTCAATTACTGGTGGTTGAGCCTGATAATGGTCGGGGGGTTGAGACTCGCCATGCGGCAGTTCTTCTTGGGCGACTGGTTCTCTGCTGCTCAGCATGTGCCATTCACCAGTCGCGACAATGGCCTGCCACGGGTTGCGATTTATGGTGCAGGCGCCGCAGGGAATCAGTTGGTTGCGGCATTACGGATGGGGCGTGTGATGCGGCCTGTCGCCTTTATTGATGACGATGTCAGCATTTCCGATCGTGTTATTTCTGGCTTGCAGGTTTATAAGTCCAAACACATCCAAAGGATGATTGATGCAACGGGCGCCCAGGAAATTCTCTTGGCAATCCCGTCATCCAACAGAGGCCGTCGCCGGGAAATCCTGGGGTTTCTGGAGGGCTTTCCGTTGCATGTTCGTAGTGTTCCGGGATTTATGGATCTCGCCAGCGGACGGGTTAAGGTCGACGATATCCAAGAGGTGGATATTGCCGACTTGCTGGGACGTGACGCGGTTCCGGCCCAAGGGGAATTGCTCGAACATTGTATCAAAGGCCAAGTAGTGCTCGTGACTGGCGCAGGCGGCTCGATAGGGTCTGAGTTGTGCCGGCAGATACTGTCGCTGCGTCCTTCTACACTGCTGTTGTTTGAACACAGCGAGTTCAACTTATACAGTATTCTTTCCGAGTTGGAGCAGCGCGTCTCCCGTGAGTCGCTGTCTGTGTTGTTACTTCCGATTTTAGGGTCTGTGCGCAACGAAGGTCAGCTGTCCAGCCTCATGAAGTCTTGGTGCGTAAATACTGTCTATCACGCTGCGGCCTATAAACATGTGCCGATGGTCGAGCACAATATCGCTGAAGGCATACTTAACAATGTGATGGGTACTTTGAGTGCGGCGCAGGCGGCACTCAAGGCCGAAGTCCAAAATTTCGTACTCATTTCAACGGACAAAGCGGTGCGTCCTACTAATGTGATGGGCAGTACAAAGCGGTTGGCCGAACTGATACTGCAAGCGCTTAGTCGTGAAGAAAATCCGCAATTGCACGGTGATTTAACCGCTGTAGGCACGGCTAACAAAACGCGCTTCACGATGGTACGTTTTGGTAATGTATTGGGTTCCTCAGGCTCAGTCATTCCGCTTTTTCACAAACAGATCAAGTCAGGTGGCCCCCTGACAGTGACGCATCCGAAAATTACCCGATACTTCATGACCATTCCCGAAGCTGCACAACTTGTCATTCAGGCAGGATCGATGGGCTTGGGCGGCGACGTGTTCGTTCTGGATATGGGCGAGCCGGTCAAGATCGTGGAGTTGGCTGAAAAAATGATCAATCTTTCTGGGCTGAGTGTTCGTTCCGAGAAAAACCCGCACGGCGATATTTCTATTGAGTTCAGTGGACTTCGGCCAGGCGAGAAACTCTATGAAGAGTTGTTGATCGGCGATAACGTTGCCCCCACCCAGCATCCAATGATTATGAGTGCTTCTGAAGACTATCTCGAATGGGATGTACTGAAAGGGGTGCTCAGAGATCTGCTGTCCGCGATAGAAGTGCATGACTACCCTAAGGTACGCCAATTGCTACGCGAGACCGTAAGCGGTTATGCGCCGGATGGCGACATCGTCGATTGGGTTCACCAGCAGCGTAGAATGAAGCTCAAGTGAGCTGAGGTGATTGGGTCCAGACCGAAAGTGATGGTCATGGTATGTGGCCATTTCGGACACGTTGGTGGGGGGGGCGATTAGTGGCCCCTTTAGATCTCGGCTTCGGCATTAGTTTTTTGAGAGTTAGGCATGGATTATTTCCCCTGTTTTTTGTCTGTCGTGTTCGTGGCACGAAATCAGTCGGGCAGTGTGGCGAGAATTCTCGCTGATGCAGCGCTTATCATTGCTGATACTGTCGCGGATTATGAATTGATTGTGGTGGATAATGCCTCCGACGATGACAGCGTGTCGGTATTGAAAGGACTCACGGCTGAAAACGGACTCGCAAATCTGCAGGTGTATGCACTTACCAAGGAAGTGGATACGGACACCGCATTTTGGGTTGGCCTGGAAAATGCGCTGGGAGATTTCGTCGTTGTAATTGACCCATTAGCCGATGATGTAGCCTTTATCCCGACTATGCTTGATCAAGCGCTGAGCGGCGCCGATGTTGTATTTGCTAATAACGCCATGAAGCCCGCGCAGGGGCCAATGTACCGAGCGGCTAATTTTGTTTTTCATAGCCTTTACAACCGATTTAACGGCGTGCATCTGGCCAGGGAGGCGCCGCAGTATCGCATTTTGAGCAAGCGAGTAATCAATTTCATTCTTCAGCATCCGCAGCCTGTAATGACCTATAGGCACTTACCTGCAACGGGTGGTTTTGCCAAAGCATATTTGAATTACAGTTCTACCCCGCAAACCTCGCAGCGTAAACGCCTGGGTGAAAGCATTGATCGTGGCATGCGCTTGCTGATCTCGACTACACGCGCTCCAATGCGATTGGTCACGTCTCTCTCGTTGTTTGGGGCCATTGCAAACCTGCTGTACTGCATTTACGTCATTGCCGTAGGCATTTTAAAAAGCGATGTTGCCCCAGGTTGGATCAGTCTCTCGTTGCAACAATCTGGTATGTTCTTTCTCATCTCTCTGGTGTTGTTGGTATTGGGTGAATACATTCTAAACATGGCAAGCCTGTCGAACGAGGGGCCTCTTTATCATGTTGGGCAAGAGTTCACCAGTGCGCGGATGACCCGTTGTGAAAAATTGAATGTTGAGGAGTGGGTGTCAGAGTCGGCGGATAAGGTAATTCCGACCAGTGACCGTGCCTGATGTCGGGGCTAAACCAAGGCGACATATGCCACGATGCGATAGTCATCGGGGGGGGGTTCTACGGCGCCGCTATCGCTATTTATCTGGCCAGGCAACGTGGATTCAAGCGTATTCTATTAATTGAGCGCGAGTCGGCGTTATTGATGCGTGCGTCTTATAACAACCAGGCGCGTGTCCATAACGGCTACCATTACCCGCGCAGTTTCACCACTGCCTATCGCAGTCGAGTAAACCTGCCGAAATTTGTTCGGGACTGGCCGCTCGCCATAAAGCAAGACTTCACCAAGCTCTATGCTATTGCCCGACGCAACTCAAAAGTTACGGCTAAACAGTTTGAGCGATTTTGCCGGGAGATCGGCGCAGGCATCAAGCCGGCTGAGCCTTCTTTACGTGCGTTGTTTGAACCTCGATTAATTGAGCAGGTATATTGGGTCAATGAGTGCGCATTTGACACCTCGCAACTTTCCACGTGGGCTTCGCGGGAACTTAAAGAGTGTGGCGTGCAGGTTCATTATCAAACCCGCGTTGTGGCTATTTCAAAAGGGCGGCTGGCACCGCTGGCGGTGGTAGCTGACCCTGTGCAGGGAGGGCAGCAAGTCATCGCCTGTCGCTATGTATTCAACTGTACGTATAGCGGACTAAACCAATTTGGCGGAGACTTTCCAGGCGTCGGTTTAGGCCTAAAGCAAGAGATTACAGAAATGGCCCTGCTCCAGATGCCGCCTGCACTTGAGAATGTGGGCGTCACAGTGATGGATGGTCCGTTCTTCTCGATGATGCCGTTTCCCGCACGCGGGCTCCATACGTTGTCTCATGTGCGCTATACACCGCACCTTCATTGGAATGATCGGCAAGGGCTCGATCCTTATCAGAAACTTGGCCAATACGATCGTGCCACGCGCGTTGATAAGATGCTCAGGGACGTAGGTCGCTATATTCCTGAGGCGTTAAAGGCCAAACATATTGACTCATTATTTGAGGTTAAAACCGTTTTACTGAAGAATGAAGGCGACGACGGAAGGCCGATTCTATTTGAGAAACACACTGGTTTGCCAGGCGCCTACTCAGTGCTGGGTGGTAAAATCGACAATATTTATGACGTGCTTGAAAAGCTGGATGCTGAGAGTTTTTTCACCGATAGCGATCGAGCCACGTCGATGTCTGGAGGTACGGATGCGTAACGCGCTGATTGGATATTCTGGATATGTAGGGGGCACACTCCTCAAGCAAACTGCCTTCGCGTCGTTGTACCGCTCAACGAATATCGGTGACATCGATCATCAGTCATTTGATAGCGTCGTGTGTGCGGCTGCTCCCGCGCAAAAATGGCTTGCTAACCGGGAGCCTGAAGATGACCTCAAGAAGATTGAGACATTGATTGATCATCTTAAAACCATAGAATGCAAGACCTTTATTTTGATCAGTACGGTAGATGTTTTCAAGCATCCTATAGGGGTCGATGAGGATGCTCCTGTAGACGAATCAGGTTTGCACGCTTACGGTTTGCATCGTCGGATATTGGAAGTGTTTGTTGAGAAACATTTTTCGAGTTGTCTTGTTGTGCGTTTGCCGGGACTCGTGGGCCCGGGGCTACGTAAGAATGTTATTTTTGATTTTTTGAATGACCACAATCTTCACGCAGTGGATAGCCGGGGCGTGTTCCAATTTTACCCCATGGTCAACCTCTGGCATGACATCCAAACAGCGCTTGATGCCAAGCTCAAGTTGATCCACCTGACGGCGGCACCCGTCAGTGTGGAGCAGATTTCGCTGCAAGGTTTTGGTCGGCCTTTTTCCCATACCTTGAGCCACTCGCCTGCGTCGTATGACCTGCGTACCAAATACGCTCACATATTCGATGCTGCTGGTTTCTATCAAAATAGTGTTCGCGAAACTATGCTGGCGGTCAGAGCATACGCGCAGTCTGAGTCCCGCACGATTAAACCTGACATAGGGTCGAAGACATGAGGTTGGCTATATCCAACATTGCATGGGACATTTGCGAGGATGAAGCCGTCGCTGCCTTGCTTCGGCAGTTTGCTGTAGACGCGATAGATATTGCCCCTGGCAAGTATTTTCCTGAACCTACCAAAGCGACAGGTGAGGATATCGCTCAAGTCAAAGCTTGGTGGGCTGAGCGAGGAGTCGAAATCACCGGTATGCAGGCGTTGTTGTTTGGTACGGCGGGACTGAATATCTTTGGTTCCGCGCAAAGTCGGGCTGATCTGCTTACACACTTGGCCGCAATATGTCGGATCGGTGCCGGCTTGGGCGGGACGCGACTAGTTTTTGGCTCACCGAGAAATCGGGATCGCGCTGGACTGGATGATCAAGAGGCGCTGGACATTGCGATTCCCTTTTTTCGCGAGTTGGGCGATCTCGCTCAGGCGTACGGCGTGACGCTCTGTCTGGAGCCCAACCCCGCGTGTTACGGCGCGAATTTTATGACCACGAATGTTGAGACTGCCAGGGTGGTTCGTGCTGTCGCGCATCCTTCTATCCGTATGCAGTTTGACACAGGCGCACTCGCGATTAACCGGGAAGATCCGCTGGAGGTCCTGGGAGATTGTGCTCAATTGATCGGGCATGTGCATGCCAGCGAGCCCAATCTTTTACCTTTGGGCGATGGCCATACTGACCACGTGGCAATGGCCGCCGCGCTGGGGCGCTACCTGCCGGCTCATCTCGTTTCCATAGAAATGGTAGCAACCGGGAACGAGCCACATTTAGCGTCGATTAAACGCGCTATCCAGGTAGCCACTCTTCGTTACCGTGGGGTCAGTGTATGAGTATGAAATGGCTCATTCTCATTCTTGGTATTCTTTGCAATGCGTCCGCAAGCGTGTTGGTGAAGATGTCCATGATTCCACCACGTAAGTTTCCATCCCCCAGCGATCCCATGACCGCGTTGAGTAACTGGCCATTTTGGCTAGGGCTTGGTTTGTATGGTGGGGCGTTTGTTCTTTATGCAGCAGCATTGGCGCGTCTCCCGATGAATGTTGCCCACCCGGTCCTGACGGCTGGAGCGATTGCGACCGTTGCTGTGTTTTCGGTTGTTTTTTTTCGTGAATCCTTCCACTGGACCACAGCGGTCGGGATCGTACTGATAATCGCCGGCGTCGGGCTGATCACAGCTCGCGTGACTTGATGGAAATCCAAATGATCCTTTCGGATATTGCTGTTGTCCGCGCAACATGGCAAGTACCCGCGTATGACACCCCACTCTGGCTTGGGCGCCAACACTCCTCGTGCGTCGTAATCCCTGTCATTAACGAAGGTGAACGAATTAAAAATTTGCTCGCGAGGATGTCCGCACTTCACGTCGAGAATATTGCTGACATCATCATTGTTGATGGCGGCACCACGGATGGTTCGCTGGAGTTGCAGGATTTGGAGCCGCTTGGCGTACGGGGGCTACTGGTCAAGACGGCCGTAGGAAAACTTAGTGCACAGCTTCGTTGCGCTTACTCCTTTGCGCTCGATCAGGGTTATGAGGGCATCGTTACCATCGATGGTAATGATAAAGATGATCCAGAAGCCATTCCGCGCTTTATAGCAGCGCTGGAGCAGGGCGCTGATTTTGTACAAGCTTCGCGATTCGTTGCAGGGGGCGTGGCTGAAAATACCCCCAAATCAAGAGACTTCGCCATTCGCTTTATCCATGCTCCGATGTTGAGCCAGTTCTCCGGGTTCAAGTGGACAGACACGACTCAGGGCTTTCGGGCGTATAGCCGGAAAATGCTACTGGATCCCAAGTTGGCTGTGTTCCGTGATGTCTTTATGACGTATGAATTACTCGCTTACCTGTCATGTCGGGCCCCAAGGTTGGGATATCGTTGTGTTGAACTGCCTACCGTGCGGCGATACCCTAAAGGTGAAGTACCGACAAAAATTAGCAGTGTGAGGGGTAATCTGTCTGTCTTGACGGTGTTGTTTAAGTCATGTTTCGGTAGTTACAATCCTCGTTAACAGGTCGATATGCGATGGCTCTTTCATATGAGCAGTTCGCCTGATGAGGTCGAATCGGGATGTAGCGTTTATGTGGTTGGCTCGATAGCCTGTGTCGACGTGAAACCGGTGCTTATCACCGCATGGTGATAAGCACGCCAGTTTTAGTTAACCCCTTAGAAACCGTGCTTTGTTGCCGGACAGGTAGCGCATTACCCTTTCTTCGGAAAGTGTAAATCCTTTGGTGTAGGTTTTGCTTTCGATGCAGGCTTTGGATTTGATTTCTTGATTGACCGCAGCGCTGTAGCTTTCAGTGTACTTGAACATAATGATTTGGTCGTTCAAGTCGCCGGTTGAGTGAATTGTCAGCTTATCGTTGTCTTCATTTTTGAACGCGAAAGCATGGTTGGATGCATCACAGAAGTCCTTGATCCAACTGCAAAGCATTTCAAACTTCTCATCCAGCGACTTGTGCGCGTAAGCGTTGATACTTTCTTTGACTTTGGCGGGGGCGCCAGCAACCGTAACGTTTTCTGGCACCGACTTGATAATGTTCGAGCCGCTGAGGCACACGGTTCTCTTACCAATCGTGACACCAGAGCCGACAGTGCATGAGCCCACCAACCAGGCATTGTCCTGGATGACTACCGGGTCGGCGGAGTAGAAGAGGCAGCCTTCAATCTGTTCACCTGCGGCTATGTGCGTCCAAATCTGCGAATACATACCAACTCTAACACCATTGCCGATCGTCAGGCCGCCTGTGCCGTCAATCACACAGTTTTGGCCAAACCAGCAGTGTTGTCCTATTGATACGCCCTTCGTACTTAATACAAGGCAGTCCGAGTGCAGGGTGCTCCAATCATCAATTAATACATCGCCGTCTTCAATGATGACTTTTACACCATCTCCCAGGATGACATAGTCACCCAGGGTTAGCGTTCTGTTACTCTTGAAGATGAACTTTACGTTATTGCCAATCGAACAGTTTTTACCAATATTAACAATGCCGATACCGTGAATTTCATAATTTTGCATCAACAACTACCCATTTTGGTTTTTTGGCTCAGGCAGAGTTATCGGCATTCGTCCTGGGAACACGACCGAATGCCGACTGTCGGTCCAAGTAGTGACGTGTAATTAAATCATATGATGATGGTATCTGTCCTACATGCAGGCAATCGGCCTTGATGCGGTTTGAGGTCGAGTCGCTAGCCTGTAGCGACCCTACCGGATCCGCGTTCGTACTGAAACCCTCATGATCGGTACGTAAAGAGAGCTTCAGACTCGGGCGAGCGCTCGTTTACGGAAAAAATGGGGGCGGAGGGGAGGGAGCGCAGCTTTCGACTCAACCGGATGTGGCCGGTTTTTTAAAGTGGATATTTATGAACAGAACGATTGAAAGAGTAGTTATAAAAATCATCCAGTAGGCGTATCGCAGGTCGTTGGCCGGTGTGATGAGTAGATAGCTTGTCGTGTAGGACAGCCCTGACAGGGGTAAAAGCCAAAGTGAATGTGCCCTGCAGTGTCGGCTGAGTTGAAATGCGCCAATCAATAATATGGATATGATAAGCCAGCTATAAGGTTTGAACAGTTCGGGAAGTATTATTATCGAGGTTGTAACGTAATCAGCGATATATTTTTCTACCGGCGAGACCGACCTGATCCCTGCATTGGGCTCATACGGCTGATTCATGACACGGAATTCAGTAGGGTAATATGGAGGGAGGGAGGGCGAGCGTATGAAGTTTAAAAAAGCATTCAACCGGAATGCTCCATACTCCAGAATATTTCGCGGCACATACTGGATCCACGCGTCTTTGAGTTCCTGATAATGAGCTTGGGTTATGGTGGTGAATTTTTCATTGCTCAGACAAAAGGCGGCGCCTACTTCATGAACATTCAGATACTCACACTGTTTGATGGCATTCATGTCGTCCGGGCTCAAAAAGCTTACAGGCACTTCCACACCTCTGACTTTGAGTGCAACGATGTCATCGAACATCACATAACTAACTGAGTTGGCTTTTTTTGCCCCAATCAAAGGGGTGACGCATAAATGCGCCAGGCCGATTATCGCGCTGCTGATGAAGATAAAAAATATTGTGCTCTTGATGGTGTGAACTTTTAAAATAGAGTTGATCAGGAATGGCAGTAAAAAGATCCCGGCGCTTAAAGAGTTGGTTCGCACTAACGCACCGTATATAAATAATGCTGAGACAAGGAGCGCAGCAGTCTTGGGGAATTTTTGGTGGTCTTTATAATATAAGCAGATCGCAGTAGCCAGGCCCCAGGAGTAGGCCATGGCCACATCTTTCCAGAGGGTAAATTCGAAGTTTAAGATCCAGGGAGCAATGGGTATCAGCAAGAAAAGCATGCCATAGGAGTATCCCTCTCTAATACACGTTTTATATAAAATTAGCACGGTTGCCCATAGCAGGCCGCACTGCAATAGGAACATTCCTCCCGGACCATTTGTAAGGGGCAGCAACCAACTCCATACGTAAGCCATTGTGGGCGGTTGCCAATCGCTGTATTCCCCGGCTCTCGCTTGTCTGAGCTGGTCCATGCTGTCCCATGTCATCGCACCTGGATAAAACGAGAAAATCGAGACCATCGACAGGATGAAAAGCGCCAATCCGATCAGGTTCAAATATTGCTTTTTCACCGCGCAGTCCTTGGTTAGAGTCTCATTATCAGGCGCAACTTTATCATTGGGTCATGAGTTAGGCATCATTCATACTCTGTTACTCACCGATTTTTGACACCCTCCAACATTCGCCTAAGTTAGAGAAGCAGCTTCGGAAAAGCTGCTTTACCTCACTCATGTCATGGAGCGTCACCAATGCAAAACCTCTACATCTCGTCCCTCGTCTTCGCCTTCCTCACCTCCCTCTCCGTCGCCACCATCGCTGCGCCTTCCATCAAGCCGGAAGCCCCCGCCCCGATCTCCACCCAAATGACCAAGATCGAGCAATCCACCAAGGTCAACCTCAACGCCGCCGATGCCGAAACCCTGCGCCGCGACCTGTTCGGTATCGGCGCTTCCAAGGCGAAGGCAATCGTTGCGTATCGCGAAAGCAACGGTCCGTTCACGGCGGTGGATGAGCTACTGGAAGTAAAAGGCATCGGTAAAGCACTGCTGGAGAAGAATCGCGACAGATTGGTTATTAATTGAAGATGCGAAGCTAGCCCCAGAAGGCCGGTCATTGACCGGCCTTTCCTTTATCAAAGCTGCGTCTATTTACTCTCAGGCCGCGTTGGCATGAAACGTGATTACATCCAACTCAACGATTGTTCAACAATCTTGAGGTGTACATGACGTCCAGCTTGTCTTTAGCCGACCAAATCGTCCTGGAATTACGCGCCGACATTATCGGCGGGCGGCTGCTGCCGGGTGTGTCGCTCGTCGAGGCCGACTTAGTCAAGGGCTACAACGCCTCGCGCAATACTATCCGTGAGGCGTTGCATCGCTTGGGCCAAGAAGGGCTTACCCGCTATGTCCGCAATAAGGGCGTAATGGTTCGGCGCCTGCAGCGGGCAGAAGTACGTGACCTCTTCGTAGTCCGCCGCACCCTGGAACTGCAGGCCATAGCCCAAAGCGGCCCGCTGACGGACACTCAATCAGGCCGCATGCAAAACGCTATCGACGCCACCACCCTGGCCCGGGAGCGCGAAGATTGGCGAGCGGTGGCTACCCACAGTCTTGTTTTCCACCAACAGATCGTCGCGTTGATGGACAGCCCACTGTTCGACGAGTTTTTTGCCCAGGTGATCGCCCAGCTGCGCCTGGTGTTTTGCGCCGCGCCGGATGAGCAGAGTTTCCAGTTACCCTGGCTGGAGCGCGACCATGAGATATACACGCTGTTAACCCGCAACCAAACCCAGGCCGCCAGCGAGGCGATGAGCCTGTACCTGGATGATTCGGAACATCTTTCCCTGGCCTTGTTTGATCACCCTTGATGGAGGATTGCCCCATGTACAAAGACTATCCGGCCGCGTACCAAGTCAGCAAAGGCTCAGCATTGCAGGTGGATACGGCGTTCTATGAGCGCATTCGTGATCAGAAAACCCAGCGCACGTTGATCGAACAGTTCGAGGTACCTATCCGTACGGGCAGGGCATGGAAAGTGCCGGCCGGGCATGTGTTCCGTGTGACCACGCCGGTGGGCCCGCAGGTGGGGGACTTCAACGTATGGAACGCCAATGACCCGCGCGAGCGTTTGTGGGCTGCGCGCACTCGGCAGCTTCAGGGTGCCCATGTCAGCACCCATGATCGCTTGTGGTCGAACCTGCCTTTTCTACGGCCACTGGTGACCATCACCGACGACAGCCTCGCCAGTTACGGCATCGATGAATACGGCGGACGCTTGCACGATTTGCTCGGTACGCGCTGCGATCCCTATGTGAACCGGATGCTGACTGGGGAGGACTTTCATCACCATTGCCACTCGAACCTGACCCGTGCGGTATTGCCCCATGGGCTGACGGAATTCGACGTGCATGACGTGTTGAATATTTTCCAGTGCACGGGCCTCAATCACGATGACATGTACTTTATGAAAGCCTGTCCGGCGCAGAAGGGTGATTACCTGGAGTTTTTTGCCGAGATTGATTTGCTGTGTGCGTTGTCGACGTGCCCTGGCGGGGATTTATCGCTACCGATGTGGGGGCCGGATGCGCAGGATCCGCTGACGGTGTGTCGTCCGTTGGGGGTGGAGATCTACCGGTTGGAGGATGAGTTGCTCAATGGCTGGAGCCAGCCGGAACGTGCTGCCTACAAGGGGCAGCACGGTTTGCATATCGCCAAGGCGGATTGGGAGTAACTCAAGGTTCAGCGATCCTGCGCATCCTTGGCATCCGCCTGCGCATTGCGCTCGGCCACGCGTTTACGTTGTTCGTCGGTGAGTTCGACTTTGTTGGCGCTGTCGCGCAGCATCATCAGCCCTCCGACGATCGACCCGATTGCGACTACCATAATCAACCACGCATACCACGGCATAAGGCTCTCCTTGAGGCAGATGTCCGTGGGAAAGTTTCCCACGGTAATGACTGCTTTGAGTCACGGGCTTTCTGAGTAGTTCAGTGTAGGCCCGTTCTGCCTCGCGGGCGCTCTATAGTCCCGTCAACATCGCATCTGTCGGGGCGTCGGCGCGGTCTTGCGCGGTCAGTTGGAAATAGATGAAGCCTGCCAGCATAAAGCCCAGGAAGATCAGCCCGATCAGGGCGTTGAACCAGGCCATCGCCACCAGGCACACCACTGCCAGTACCAGTGCAATACCCGGCACGATGGGGTAGCCCGGTGCGCGAAAGGTGCGTTCCAGCAGGGGCTCGGTCTTACGCAGTTTGAACAGGCTGAGCATGCTCATGATGTACATGACGATGGCACCGAACACCGCCATGGTGATCATGGCGGCGGTCAGGGTCATGCCGCCCAGGTTGATCAGGCCGTCGCTGTAGATGGCCGCGATGCCGACCAGGCCGCCGGCAATAATTGCTCGATGGGGTGTCTGAAAACGCGACAGTTTGGCCAGGAAGGGCGGCAGGTAACCGGCGCGGGCCAGGGCGAAGAACTGGCGCGAGTAGCCGAGGATGATGCCGTGGAAGCTCGCCACCAACCCAAACAGGCCAATCCACACCAGCATGTGCAACCAGCCGGAGCTTTCGCCGACTACGGTTTTCATCGCCTGGGGCAGTGGGTCGTTGATGTTCGACAAGGTGCGCCAGTCGCCTACGCCACCGGCGAAGAACATTACGCCCATGGCCAGGAACACCAGGGTGAGGATGCCGCTGATGTAGGCTTTTGGAATCGTGCGTTTGGGGTCCTTGGCTTCTTCGGCGGCCATGGCGGCACCTTCGATGGCGAGGAAGAACCAGATGGCGAAGGGAATAGCGGCAAACATCCCGGCAATCGCCGGCGCGCCGAAGGTGTCGGAACCGGCCCAGCCGTTGAGGGCGAAGTTGCTGAAGCTGAACGCCGGGGCGACCACGCCCATGAACACCAGCAGTTCGGCGACGGCGAGTACGCACACCACCAGCTCAAAGGTCGCGGCAAGTTTGACCCCGAGGATGTTCAGGCCCATGAACACGATATAAGCGCCGACGGCGGCGTGCTTGGGATCAAGTGCCGGGAATTGCACGTTCAGGTAGGCGCCGATGGCCAGGGCAATTGCGGGCGGGGCGAAGACGAATTCGATCAAGGTAGCCAGCCCGGCAATCAAGCCGCCTTTTTCACCAAAGGCGCGACGGCTGTAGGCAAAGGGGCCTCCGGCATGGGGAATGGCGGTAGTCAGCTCGGTAAAACTGAAGATGAAGCAGGTGTACATCGCGGCGACCATCAACGAAGTGACCAGAAAGCCTAAGGTGCCGGCCACGCCCCAGCCGTAGCTCCAGCCAAAGTACTCGCCGGAAATCACCAGCCCCACGGCGATGCCCCAGAGATGCAGGGTTCCCAAGGTGGGTTTGAGTTGTATGTTCATTGTGGGGTACTCCCTGAATCGTTTGGAATGATTCAGGGTGTTGCAGTGGTTATGCCAGGCTACGAAACCCTGTCGCAAAGCAGTGCTGGTGTCGCCTGCGGGACGGTTTGGCGTTTGAATGTGGCTTGGCGCGCACCAGATAAGGGCGGTGGTGTCTGACATGCCGCCATCGCGGGCAAGCCCGGCTCCCACATTTGGAATGCATTCCACTGTGGGAGCCGGGCTTGCCCGCGATGAGGCCCTCCCTGCCACTGCGAATCTCCTGTAAACCCGGCATAAACCCACTCTTTACGCCATCTTTACGCCCCACCCAACACCTCGCTCTCGTTCCTTTACACCACTCCTGCCGACAATTGCCCCACACGCGGCAATCGCCGCAAGACGGGGAAATTTCCATGAGCGTTCTGGACGGAGTGTCACTGCTATTGGCCGTGGCGCTGTTCATTTATCTGCTGGTTGCGCTGTTACGCGCGGATCGGAACTAGGAGCGGGCTATGCACAGTTATGACTATTGGCTGATCATCGCCTTTTTTGCCGTGGTACTGGTGCCGGCACCGTTTTTGGGGCGGTTCTACTACAAGGTGATGGAAGGCCAGCGCACGTGGTTGACGCCGGTGTTGGGGCCTGTCGAAAAGGCCTGTTATCGCCTTTCGGGCGTGGACGCGCAGCAGGAACAGAGCTGGCAGAAATACATGCTGGCCTTGCTCGCGTTCAACCTGGCGGGCTTCTTGTTGTTGTTCTCGATCCTGTTATTCCAGGGCTCCCTCCCACTGAACCCGCAGAAGTTGCCGGGCCAGGAATGGACCCTGGCGTTCAACACCGCCGTCAGTTTCATGACCAATACCAACTGGCAGAACTACAGCGGTGAGGCGTCCCTAAGTTATCTCAGCCAGATGGCCGGCCTCACTGTGCAGAACTTCGTCAGTGCGGCGACCGGTCTCGCCGTCCTGGTTGCCTTGTGCCGTGGGATCGGGCGCAAATCTGCCCAGACCTTGGGCAACTTCTGGGTCGACATGACGCGCGCCACCCTCTACGGCCTGCTGCCGTTGTGCCTGGTGCTCGCACTGTTCCTGGTGTGGCAGGGCGTGCCGCAAACCTTCGCCCACTATGTTGACGCCGTCACGCTGCAGGGCGTGGACCAAGTGATTCCCTTGGGCCCGGCGGCCAGCCAGATTGCGATCAAGCAACTGGGCACCAATGGCGGCGGCTTCTTCGGGGTGAACTCGGCGCATCCGTTCGAAGACCCGACAGCCTGGGCCAACCTGTTCGAAGTGGCCTCGATCATTCTGATCCCGGTGGCGTTGGTATTTACCTTCGGCCACTACGTCAAAGACCTGCGTCAGAGCCGGGCGATCCTCGCGTGTATGCTGGCGCTGTTCCTGATCGGCGGCGCGACGTCGCTGTGGTCCGAATACCAGCCCAATCCGACCTTGAACAACCCGGCCGTGGAGCAAACCGCACCGCTGGAGGGCAAGGAAACACGCTTCGGTACCACCGGCACCGTGCTGTGGTCGGTGACCACTACCGCGGCATCCAACGGCTCGGTCAACGGTATGCAGGACAGCCTCAGCCCGCTGAGTGGGATGGTGGCATTGGTCAACATGATGGTTGGCGAAGTGATCTTTGGCGGCGTCGGTGCTGGCATGTACGGCATGCTGCTTAACGTACTGATCGCGGTGTTCCTCGCCGGCCTGATGATCGGCCGCACGCCGGAATATCTGGGCAAGAAACTCCAGGCCAAGGAAGTGCAATTGCTGGTGGTGACCCTGCTGGTCATGCCGGTCGGCGTGCTGGTGTTGAGTGCCATCGCCGCCAGCCTGCCGGGCCCGGCGGGCGCGATCAGTAACCCTGGCCCCCACGGCTTCAGTCAGTTGCTTTACGCCTACACCTCGGCCAGTGCCAACAACGGTTCGGCGTTTGCCGGCCTCGGTGCCAACACCGCGTTCCATAACCTGATGCTCGGCCTGGGCATGTTGATCGGCCGCTTTGGCTACATCCTCCCGGTGCTGGCTCTGGCCGGCAGCCTGGCGATGAAGAAGGCCGCACCGATTGGCCAGAACAGCTTCCCCACCCATGGCCCGCTGTTCGTGACCTTGTTGACCGTGACCATTTTGCTGGTGGGCGGCCTGACTTTCCTGCCGACGCTGGCGCTTGGGCCTATCGCTGAACATCTGAGCATGGGCTTCTAAAGGGACATGAAAATGAATATGCCTGCAAAAAACGCGGCCCCGGTCAAAACCCAGGAGCCTGCCAAAACCGCCATCTCGGCGCTCTGGCGCCCGGCGCTGGTCCAGGCTTTCGTCAAGCTCGACCCACGCCAACTGCAACGCTCGCCGGTGATGCTGGTGGTCGAACTGACCGCCATCCTCACCACCGTATTGTGCTTTGTGCCCGATACCACCGTGCCCACCTTTGTTGCGGTGCAAATCGCCGTGTGGCTGTGGTTCACCGTGCTGTTCGCCAACTTCGCCGAAGCCCTCGCCGAAGGCCGCGGCAAGGCCCGCGCAGACAGCCTCAAGGCCGGCAGCGAAGGTTTGAGCGCCCGGCGCCAGGAGGCCGATGGCAGCTTCAAGGTGGTGCCGGCCACCAGCCTGCGCAAGGGCGATGTGGTACGTGTTGCCGCGGGGGAAATGATCCCCGGTGACGGCGAGGTCGTCGAAGGTATTGCGGCGGTCAACGAAGCGGCGATCACCGGCGAATCCGCCCCGGTCATCCGCGAGTCCGGCGGTGACCGCTCAGCCGTTACCGGCAACACACGGCTGGTGTCGGACTGGCTGCTGATTCGCATCACCGCCAACCCGGGTGAGTCCACGCTGGATCGCATGATTGCGTTGGTGGAAGGCGCCAAACGCCAGAAAACCCCCAACGAAGTCGCGCTGGATATCCTGCTGATCGGCCTGACCCTGATCTTCCTGCTGGTAGTGGTGACCTTGCAGCCGTTCGCGCATTTTGCCAATGGCAGCCTGCCTCTGGTGTTCCTGGTCGCACTGCTGGTGACGCTGATTCCCACCACCATTGGTGGCTTGCTTTCGGCCATCGGGATTGCCGGCATGGATCGCCTGGTGCGTCTCAATGTGATCGCCAAGTCCGGTCGCGCCGTGGAAGCGGCGGGGGACGTGCATGTGTTGCTGCTGGACAAGACCGGCACCATTACTTTTGGTAACCGTCGTTGCTCGGCCGTGGTCGCGGCGCCTGGCGTCAGTGGTCGGGAATTGGCTGAAGGTGCGCTGCTGGCATCCCTGGCCGATGACACGGCGGAAGGCAAATCCATCGTTGAATACCTGCGTGCCTTGCACCCGCAGGCCGAGCCAACCCTGGATGAATTGACCGCCGTACCCTTCAGCGCCGAGACCCGATTGTCGGGTGTCGACTATCAGGGCCGCGTGTTCCGCAAAGGCGCCGTGGATTCGCTGCTGGCGTTTATCGGCCAGCAACGCAGCGAGCTTTTACCTGCGCTGTCGCGGGAAATCGACAAGATCGCCCAAAGCGGCGGCACCCCATTGCTGGTCTGCGCCGATGGCAAATTGCTCGGTGCGATCCATCTCAAGGACGTGGTCAAGCCCGGCATCCGCGAGCGGTTTGCCGAGTTGCGCAAGTTGGGGATTCGCACCGTGATGGTCACTGGCGACAACCCCCTGACCGCCGCCGCGATTGCCGCTGAAGCCGGGGTGGATGACGTGCTGGCCGAAGCCACGCCAGAGAAGAAACTCGCGCGTATTCGCCATGAACAAAACGATGGTCGCCTTGTTGCCATGTGCGGCGACGGCGCCAACGACGCCCCGGCGCTGGCCCAGGCTGACGTCGGCATGGCCATGAACGACGGCACCCAGGCCGCGCGCGAAGCGGCCAACATGGTCGACCTCGACAGCGACCCGACCAAGCTGCTGGACGTGGTGCAGATCGGCAAGGAATTGCTGGTAACCCGTGGCGCGTTGACGACCTTTTCCATCGCCAACGACGTGGCCAAGTACTTCGCAATCCTGCCGGCGCTGTTCGCCTCGATCTACCCGCAACTGGGCGTGCTCAACATCATGCACTTGCAGAGCCCGCAGAGCGCGATCCTCTCGGCCATTGTGTTTAACGCCTTGATTATCGTGGTGCTGATTCCCCTGGCGCTGCGCGGTGTACGGGTGCAAGCGGCGAGTGCGGCGGCCTTGCTGCGGCGCAACCTGCTGATTTACGGCCTGGGCGGGCTCTTGGTGCCGTTCGTGGGTATCAAAGCCATCGACATGCTGCTGACGGCGCTGCACCTGGTTTGACCTGTCTGATTTATTGAGGATTTGACTATGACAAACATCATCCGCCCCGCCCTGAGTCTGCTGGTACTCATGACCCTGATCACCGGCGTCGCCTACCCGCTGGTGGTCACGGGCGTGGCGCAAGTGGCCTTCCCCGATCAGGCCAATGGCAGCCTGGTGCACGACGCCAGCGGCAAGGTGCGCGGCTCCAGCCTGATCGCCCAGGACTTTACCGGCGACCGCTGGTTTCATCCACGCCCGTCAGCAGGAGCCTTTGCGACGGTGTCCAGCAGTGCCAGTAACCTGGGCCCCAGCAATCCGGCCTTGGCGACCCGCATAGTCGAGGAAGCCGGCAAACAATCAGTGCCTGGCCAGGGCCCGGTGCCACTGGCCTCGCTGACGACCTCCGGCAGCGGCCTTGATCCACACTTGCCACCGCAGGCGATTGCCTATCAACTGGCGCGAGTGGCGGCAGCGCGCAATGTGCCGGTGGCGACCTTGCAGCGGTTGCTGGATGAGCACATCGAAAGCCCGTTGGTAGGGCCGCCGGTGGTGAATGTCCTGGCGTTGAATATGGCTTTGGAAGTGTTGTAAGCAAGGCGATCGCCATCGCGGGCAAGCCCGGCTCCCACATTTGGAATGCATTCCACTGTGAGAGCCGGGCTTGCCCGCGATGGCGGCCTTGAAGACTCTCTATAAATACCTGAAGGAACCCGTATGAGCGACTCCGGCCGCGCCGATGCCCTGTTAGCCGATCTGCCCCGGGCTGGCCGTGGCCGGCTCAAGGTCTTCCTCGGCGCCGCGCCTGGCGTGGGCAAGACCTACGCCATGCTCCAGGCGGCCCACACCCAACTGCGTCAGGGCGTACGGCTGATTGCCGGGGTGGTCGAAACCCACGGCCGCACCGAGACCGAAGCCTTGCTCAGCGGCCTGCCGCAACAACCGCTGTTGCGCAGCGAATACCGCGGCGTGATGCTCGAAGAAATGGACCTCGACGGCCTGCTCGCCGCCAAGCCCAAGCTGGTGCTGGTAGATGAACTGGCCCACAGCAACGCCCCCGGCAGCCGTCATGAAAAGCGCTGGCAAGACATTCAGGAACTGCTCGCCGCCGGCATCAACGTGTTCACTACGGTCAACGTCCAGCACCTGGAAAGCCTCAATGATCAGGTGCGTGGCATCACCGGCGTGCAAGTGCGCGAAACCCTGCCGGACTGGGTGCTGCAAGAGGCCGACGAACTGTTGCTGATCGACCTGCCATCGCGCGAACTGCTCGAACGCCTGCGTGACGGCAAGGTGTATGTGCCCGAACAGGCGCGTGCGGCTATCGATGCGTTTTTCACCCAGACCAACCTAATGGCCCTGCGCGAACTGGCGATGCAAACCGCCGCCGCCCACGTCGACGATGATCTGGCCCAGGGCTATCGCCAACTCGGACAGGCCGCGCCGGCGGTACGTGGGCGTTTGCTGGTGGGCGTGGATGGCGATGCGCAAGCCGAACGCCTGGTGCGTCATGCCAGTCGCGTGGCCCAGCGTCGGCATTTGCCTTGGAGCCTGGTGCACGTCGACAACGGCCGAGCGCGGGATGAGCAATCGCGCCTGCGTCTGCAGAACGCCCAGCAACTGGCGGAGCGGTTGGGCGGCGAAGTGGTGTTACTGCGGGCCGGGGAGGTCGCCAAGACCCTGATCCAGCACGCCGCCGAACGCCGTGCCAGCTTGTTGCTGGTGGGGCAGTCGCGGATGCGCTGGCGCCGGCGCTTGTTCGGTGGTGGCTTGGCGGCGCGGCTGTTGCGCAATGCCCGTGGCCTGGAAATCAATGTCCTCGACAGCGATGACATTCCGGCGGCGCCACGCTTGCCGGATGTGCGCGGGTTAGTGTGGTTCGATTACGCTTTGGCGGTGGTTGCCACGGTGGTTGCTGCGGCCGTGGCTTGGGCCGTGTCCAGTGTGTTGCCGCTGCCGAATATCTCGCTGGTGTTTCTCGCTGCCGTATTGCTGGTGGCGGTGCGCAGCAGCCTGGGGCCGTCGCTGGTGTGCGCGGCGCTGTCGTTCATGACCTACGATTTTCTGTTTATCCCGCCGAACTTTTCTTTCGCCATTCAGCGCGAAGAGGATGTGCTGACCCTGCTGTTCTTCCTGCTGATGGCAGCCCTGACCGGCAACCTCGCCGCGCGCCAGCGCCGCCAGCTGCAGGCGTTGCGCGATACCCAGGAAGAAACCAGCGAGCTGCTCGACCTGTCGCGCAAGCTCACGGCGGCCACCGATCGCCAAGCCGTGATCAGCGCCGCCGCCCACCATCTGCAAGGCTGGCGCGATCTTGACTTGTGTCTGGTCAATCGCGACGGTCAGGGCGGCTGGACGGTCGAGACCGGTGGCCCGCTGACCCTCACCGAAGCCGAACGCGCTGCCGCCGATTGGGCCTGGCAGCATGATCAGCCTGCCGGTATGGGCACCGGCACCTTGCCGTTCGGACGTTGGTGGTGGTGGCCGTTGTCGGGTGAAGAGGGGCCGCTGGGCTTGCTCGGTGTCAGCGCCAAACCGGGCCTGGAGTTGAGCGGGCAACGCCGACGTTTGCTCACTGCCTTGAGCCAGCCACTGGCCCAGGCGCTGGCGCGGGCGCAGTTGGGGCAAGAGTTGGAGTCGGCGCGTCTGCACGGTGAAACCGAACAACTGCGCAGCGCCTTGCTGGCGTCGGTGTCCCACGATTTGCGCACGCCGTTGACCTCCATGCGCGGCAGTATCGATAGCCTGCTGGCCCTCGGCGAAGCCATTCCCATGGAGGATCGTCGCGAATTGCTTGAAGGCACCCGTGATGAGGCCGAGCGCCTGGACCGCTATATCCAGAACCTGCTGGACATGACGCGGCTGGGCCACGGCGCGCTGAAACTGGCGCGCGATTGGGTGTCGCCCGGTGATATCGTCGGCAGTGCCCTCGGGCGTTTGCGCGCGGTGCTGGCGCCATTGCAAGTGAGCACCGAGGTGCCGTCGGAACTGCCCTTGTTGTATGTGCATGCGGCGTTGATCGAACAGGCGTTGGTCAATGTGCTGGAAAACGCCGCCCGATTTTCGCCGCCCCAGGGTCGCTTGCAGTTGCGCGCTGGCGTGCAGGATGAGCAGTTGTTTTTTGCCGTGGCGGATGAAGGGCCGGGGATTCCCGAGGAGGAGCGTGCGAAGATTTTCGACATGTTCTATACCGCTGCCCGCGGTGATCGGGGCGGGCAGGGCACCGGCCTTGGCCTGGCGATCTGCCAGGGCATGGTCGGTGCGCATGGTGGGCATATCAGCGTGGCCGATGGCATTGATGGGCGGGGTACCTGCATCACGTTGTTTCTGCCGCTACAATCTCAACCTGGCTTGGACACTGACCTTTGAATGGCTCCTGAATGGGGTGATTCTTTAACGAATTTTGACGGACACCATGAGCCAGACCGCGACGATTCTCGTCATAGATGACGAACCGCAGATCCGCAAATTCCTGCGCATCAGCCTGGCCTCCCAGGGCTATAAGGTGATCGAGGCCGGCACCGGCAACGAAGGCCTGGCGCAAGCGGCCCTGAACAAACCGGACCTGCTGGTGCTCGACCTGGGGCTGCCCGACATGGACGGCCAGCAGGTGCTGCGCGAGTTTCGCGAGTGGTCGACGGTACCGGTGCTGGTGCTGTCGGTGCGGGCCAGTGAAGGCCAGAAAGTCGAGGCTCTTGACGGTGGCGCCAATGACTACGTGACTAAGCCCTTCGGCATCCAGGAATTCCTCGCTCGGGTGCGTGCGTTGTTGCGTCAGGCACCGGCGGGAGAGGCCCAGGAAGCCGCCTTGAATTTCGGCCCGCTGACGGTGGACCTGGCTTATCGCCGCGTGCTGCTGGACGGTGCCGAAGTGGCGTTGACCCGCAAGGAGTATGCAGTGCTGGCGCAACTGGCCCGGCATCCGGGGCGGGTGATTACCCAGCAGCAATTGCTCAAGGACATCTGGGGCCCGACTCACACCGAAGACAGCCATTACCTGCGTATCGTGGTGGGGCACCTGCGCCAGAAACTCGCGGATGACCCGACGCAGCCACGGTTTATCGTGACCGAGGCGGGGGTGGGGTATCGGCTGCTGAATGCTTGAGTTTTTGTGGGAGGGAGCAAGCCCCCTCCCACATTTTGAGTGTATTCACAGATTAAAATGTGGGGCTTGCCCGCGATGAGGCCATCAGCAACACCCACGCGCTCAACTCTGCTCACTCTCATACCGATCCAACGTATCACTGGCGATCTCCCGCCCCAAGGCGATCAGCTCCGGCGCCTTGTAGAACTCGAAGAACCGGCACACTCGCTTCGGCACGTTGATCAGCACATCTGGCGGGTAGCCTGCGATCTTGTACTGCGCCAATGAGGTTTGCATCACCTCGAAACTCTGGTTGATCAGGTCCAGCAGCGACGCAGGCCCGACGTTATCGATGATGAACGAGCCGGTCGCCGACTTCGGTGCGCCGGCTTTTTCCGGCGCGGCAGCGGGTTGCTGGGATTCGGGTTCAGCCGACTCCAGCCACGGGTTGATCTCTGCTGCCTGGGCCTGCAAGGCTTCCTGTTCGAGCTTCATCAACTGCTCGGCCTGTTTGCGGCGAAATGGCAGGTGCGATCCGAGTGACTTGGCCAGGCTGTTGAAGCGGCTTTTGAACGCCGGCGGGCGCTGGATCACCGGCAACTGATAGTGCTTCTGGTTGGTGGCGTTGAGGTTGACCGCGATGATCAAGTCACAGTGGCTCGACACCACCGGCACAATGGGTAGCGGGTTGAGCAGCCCGCCGTCCACCAGCATCCGGTTGCCTTGCATCACCGGGGTGAACAGGCTTGGGATCGCCGCCGATGCGCGCATGGCCTGGTGCAGGCAGCCTTCCTGAAACCAGATTTCCTGTTGGTTGGTAAGGTCGGTGGCCACAGCGGTGTAGGGGATGCGCAGCTCTTCGATATTGATCTCGCCGACGATTTTGCGAATCTGCCCGAAAACTTTTTCGCCACGAATCGCACCCAGGCGAAAGCTCACATCTACCAGGCGCAATACGTCGAGGTAGTCCAGGCTTTCGATCCAGTTTCGATATTCGTCCAGCTTGCCTGCGGCATAGATACCGCCGACCACCGCGCCCATCGAACAGCCGGCGATACAGGCGATGTCATAGCCGCGTCGTTCGATTTCTTCGATCACCCCGATATGGGCGTAGCCCCTGGCTCCCCCGGAGCCCAGCACTAAGGCAACACGTTTTTTCATGTCCCAGTCCTTCGCAAAACAGGTGCCCACAATGCACCCATCCGGGGGGCGGCTTCAATCTTCGGTTATTTTTAGAGGATAACCTTTGCGCTCGGGTATGCTCTGGCAATAGGTACGACCGATTTCAGGCTAGGGACAAGGCACTTTTCCCTGTGGGCAACGTCTACAGGCTACGAATGATTTTGCTTATTTTGAGGTGTCATCAATGAAAGCCTGGATGTGTGTGCCTGTGATCGTGCTGGCCTTGGCCGGCTGTGCCGGCAAGACGGCCTACCGCGACAGCTGCGGTTCCCAATTGGATGCCGCCTGGAAAGAACTCGATCTGGCCAAGGCTGAAGGTTTTGCTGGCACCGTGAGCTACTCCAAGGCTCTGTCGCTATTGACTGGCGCCAAGACCCAGCAGCAGTTTGAAGCGTTTGAAGGGTGCTCCAACAAAGCCCAGAAGGCGCGGTTCTATATTCGTGAGTCTCGCGCCGGGCGTTGACCTGTAGCGGCGAGTAGGATTATTCATTGGAAAGTGAGGGCAGGATGTCAGCGTTGGTCAATCAGTTAGTCGCCCAGGTCATAGGCCTGGAAGTAGGGTTACTGAGCTGCCAGGCTCGCCTCGCCGCCGTCACTGACGATGAAGCCCTGCATGATTTGCGCACCACCGTGCGGCGCTTGCGCAGCTTGTTGCGGCCTTTGCGCGGGCTGCCCGGTGTGGAACAGCTTGAATTGGCCGCCAGTACGGTTGGCCAATTGACGACGCCGCTGCGTGACCGCGAGGTCCTGGCGGCGTATCTGCATCAGCACGGTTATCACGAGGCGGCTGATCGGCGCCTGCGCCTGCAACCCGAGGCCTATCGTCATGTGGCGCAAAGCCCGGAACTGGCGCACCTGTTACTGATTCTGGATGCATTCCCACGCTTTATTCGCGCCTCCCAGCACCAGAAACTGCTCAAAGGCCTGCGCCCGCGCATCGAGAAACGCCTGGCCAAGCAATGGCAGAAACTCGATGAAGCCCTGAAGGATCCCGAGCATGATCGCCACCGCCTGCGGTTGCTGATCAAGCGCGTGCGTTACGCCGCCGAGGCTTACCCCGAACTGGACAAGCTATCCCCCAACGCCATGTCGCGATTGAAGAAAGCCCAAAGCGCCCTGGGCGACTGGCATGACTGCTGGCAGTGGCTGGCCCAGGCCGGGCAGCAGGCGGATCTGCAACCCTGCGTTGCCATCTGGCAGCGCACCATGCTCAAGGCTCAAGGGCAGGCTGACCGTGTGCTGGACAAACTCAGCGCCGATTGTTTTTAACGCGGTCCGGCTTTTGGCCGGAATGGGCGGTGTGCCGGTCCGTCTCGATGGTTAAGATTCCCCATCGATTTTCTTGATGTGAGGTCGCCATGCGCTTTAGTGATTTGCTCGACGCTGCCCGAAGCAACCCGTTGGACGTCACCATTCCTGCCGAATGGGCTCAGGGCCGAGCCACCTTTGGCGGCCTGGTCGCCGCCCTGCAATATGAGGCCCTGCGCGCGCAGGTGCCGGCGGATCGCCCCTTGCGCTCCCTGGCCATCACCTTTGTCGGCCCGGTCGCGCCGGATGTGCCCGCCAGTTATCAAGTCGAAGTGTTGCGCGAAGGCAAGGCCGTCAGCCAGTTGCTCGGCCGCGTGTTGCAGAACGGCGAAGTGGCGACCCTGGTCCAGGCCAGCTTTGGCGCGTCTCGAGCATCGGAAATTGACGTGGCGAGCGAAGCTCCGCCGGTATTCAAACATTGGGATGAATGTCAGGAGTTGCCCTACATCAAGGGCGTCACCCCTGAATTCATGCGCCATCTGGCGATGCGCTGGAGTGTCGGCGGCCTGCCGTTCACCGGTAACAAATCCCGCGACATGGGCGGTTGGGTACGGTTGCGCGGGGATGTGAAAGAAGAGCCACTGACCGAGGCGCATATCCTCGCCCTGGTCGACGCCTGGCCGCCGGCCCTGCTGCCACACCTGAAAAAGCCTGCGCCAGGCAGCACCCTGACCTGGACCATCGAGTTCATCCAGCCGCTGCAAGACCTGACCACCCTCGATTGGTGCCAATACCACGTCAACATCGAACATGCCCGCGACGGCTACGGCCATGCGGCCGCTGCGCTGTGGAGCCCGACCGGCGAGTTGATCGCCCTCAGCCGCCAGACCGTGGTGGTGTTCGCCTAAGCCCCTTCAGTGGTGGTGACGTTGCCGCCAGGCACGCCACCAGCCACCGCTCAACACAAAGCGCGGGAAGGTCACGAACTGCTCGACAACAAGGCGTTGCACCGCATCTTTACGGTCGCTGAACGGCTCACTGGCCTGGGCTTCCAGGCTGTGGCCGTGACGCTGCAACGCCAGGCCCGCCACGATGCCGACCACACCGATAGCCAAGCTGGCCAGGCTCAGGCTGAACACCCCTGAAACGATCAGCAGGAAACCGACGATAAACAGCGGCACGGCAATCAGGTGCAACGCCAGGTTGGTCGGGTGCTGATGGTTTTGTGGGTAATGACGCCATTGCCAGGCGGGGAGATTGGGGTGACGTTTGCCCATGGTGGTGAGTCCTCTGTCCGTTGGAACAACTTGGACAGAGTTTAGGTGCGCACGGGCGGGGTAGCGAATCAAGGCTGGCTATTAGGGTTATAGAGAACAGTTTGGCGGAGTGATCCTCATGCCCAAATGACGCAGTTATGATCATCCATATGCACCAAAAACGTTATTTCGCTATCGGTTATCCAAAATGGATAGCCGGTGGTTTCGCCTAAAACAGATGCTAGAACTCGAGAGTTATCAATTTTCCAGGCGGTATATGCTGAGTCAAATACCACCAGAATTAGATCCCTCTCGCTGATGCGATACGGTATTTCCTTCCAAAAGTCAGGGTTGTGCTCCGTGCTTTTTTCGTTCAGCTCGATGGGATCAAGCACATTGCTTTGCGATTTGAAGAATTTTCTCGTCAGGGCGTTTATCAATAAGTTGAGTTCGCTTGAGTCAAGCTTTCCAGCGCCGATGTTCAAGGTATTAAAGGCTGCGTCTATTTCGTCTTCCAAATAGCTCATCAGGGGACACCTATTCTTGACCGGCTGACGGGAACGAGTTGAAGCAGGATATGGCCTCTTTTTGCTCCTCCCTCACCTCTCTTTCCAGGCGTTTGATAGCCAATATGAGGGGATTTCGGGCCTTCCTTACTTGGCACGAGTACTGGATCGTCAATATTCACTTCAGCTCCCCTATTGGGACCCGTTTGTACCCGCCATTCCGTTGGAAATGATTTTCCATATTGGTCTTTGCTCCATTTCGATACGCTGTACTCGGTCTTGGGTATACCCGTTCTGCGAAAAGCCTCATCCAAACCATTATGCATTTGTTGGTAGCTGTCGCCGGCTTGTTTTCTCCAGTCCAGATCGACATCTGGGTTAAGTTTCCAGCTGTTTCCCGTGCTTGGATTAGGACAGTCTGAAGGCGCACAAGCTAAACCTAATGGATCAATCCACCCAGTAGGATTGGGCACATACTGGTAACCATTGATCCCACCCGCCAACTTCACCGGATCCGGCGTCAGGTAACGACCAACATCCGGATTGTAGTAGCGATGGCGGTTGTAGTGCAGGCCGCTTTCCGGATCGAAATACTGACCTTGGAAGCGCAGCGGGTTGTCGATTTTGCCTACGTCGAGCCGGGCGATCTGGCCGTAGGCGCGGTAGTGGGCGGACCAGACGATTTCGCCTTCGGTGTCGGTCAGTTCTTGCGGTGTGCCAAGGTGGTCGAGTTGGTAGTGGTAGGGCGTGGTGCCCTTTGGGCCATAGCCTTCCAGCAGTGCCAACGGGCAGAAGCTGTCCGGCTCGTAGATGTAGCTGCGATGACAGTTTGCATGGTGT
>NZ_SPKQ01000042.1:0-429 GCF_023127895.1 Pseudomonas sp. NCIMB 10586 | reverse complement strand
GGGCGATCTGGCCGTAGGCGCGGTAGTGGGCGGACCAGACGATTTCGCCTTCAGGCGTGGTGAGTTCTTGCGGTGTGCCGAGGTGGTCGAGTTGGTAGTGGTAGGGCTTGGTCTCTTTTGGGCCGAAACCTTCCAGCAGTGTTAATGGGCGGAAGCTGTCGGGCTCATAGATGTAGCTGCGATGGCGTTCTGCGTGGTGCTCGGCAATCAGCTTGTCGCCTTGCCAGAAAAACTCGGTGGTCTCGCCATCCACGGTTTTGCTGACACGTCGCCCAAACGGGTCATAGCGATAACTAGCGGTTTCACCGTTCGGTTTTGTGATGCTTATTAACCGATGCTGGCAGTCGTAGCGGTACTCAGTAACGAGTTGATGGCCCTTGCCGCGCCGTTCGCGGATCAGGTTGCCGAAGGCGTCGTAGTCGTAATGGC
>NZ_SPKQ01000041.1:22426-22497 GCF_023127895.1 Pseudomonas sp. NCIMB 10586 | reverse complement strand
AGGTCGGCGTGGCGCTCGATGACGGCATCAACCCACCGCTCACGACCAACGTCGAAGTACCGTTGCTGGCT
>NZ_SPKQ01000041.1:0-22416 GCF_023127895.1 Pseudomonas sp. NCIMB 10586 | reverse complement strand
CCAGCCACTGGCAACGTAGTAGTCACCGGCAAGCCAGGTGCGACCGTGCAGGCGCAAGACCAGAACGGCAAACCAATTGGCAACCCAGTCACTCTGGACGACAAAGGTCAGGGCACCATAACGCTGCCAGGCAACACTAGCGGCCAACAGGTCGGCGTGGCGCTCGATGACGGCATCAACCCACCGCTCACGACCAATGTCGAAGTACCGTTGCTGGCACCGCAGTTGGGCACTGTCGATCCAGCCACCGGCAATGTAGTGGTCACCGGCAAGCCAGGTGCGACCGTGCAGGCGCAGGACGCAAACGGCAAGCCAATTGGCAAACCAGTCACTTTGGACGATAAAGGCGAGGGCACTCTCACACTGCCTGGCAATTCCAGTGACCAAAAGGTCGGCGTGGTGCTCAATGACGGCATCAACCCACCGCTCACAACCAACCTTGACGTGCCGTTGTTGGCACCGCAGTTGGGTCCTGTCGATCCTGCCACCGGTCTGTTGCCGGTCATCGGCAAGCCAGGAGCCAGCGTTCAGTTACAAGATAGTACTGGCGCCTCGATTGGTAATCCTGTCGTCCTGGACGCCCAGGGCAACGGCACGTTGACGCTGCCTGCAAGCACCGCTGGCGAAAGCGTGCAAGCTGTGCAGACGTCGGACACCATCACATCGCCGACCAGCCCAACGCTGGCCATCCCCACATTGACCCCTACCGTGGGCGCAATCGACCCGCAAACCGGCATCCTCGAAGTGACGGGCAAACCAGGCGCGACCGTGCAGTTGAAAGACAGCGCGGGCAAAACCGTGGGTACTCCGGTCACCCTGGACGCCGACGGCAAAGGCACGTTGCAAATCCCGACCACCCTGAGCGACCAGCCCGTGACGGTCACCCAGACCGTGGACAACAACGAGTCCCTGGCCACCGCTCCACAGACCGTGCCGTTGTTGAAGCCAGAGCTGGGTGATGTCAACGCCGCCACCGGCGGGTTGACGGTTACCGGCAAACCAGGTGCCACCGTGCAGTTGCAAGACAGCACTGGCAAATCGATCGGTACTCCAATCGTCCTGAGTGACGAGGGCGAAGGCGTGCTGACGTTGCCTGCAAACACCTCAGGCGAAAGCGTGAAGGCCGTGCAGACGTCGGGTACGGCCACATCGCCCGCCAGCGACTTGCTGACTGTCCCCGTATTGACCCCCGTCGTGGGCACAATCGATCCGGAAGGCACCCTCCTGGTGCAGGGGAAACCGGGTGCCACCGTGCAGTTGAAGGACAGCACAGGCAGCACCGTGGGCACGCCAGTCACGCTGGACGCGCAAGGCCAGGGCTCACTGCAAGTCCCGACGACCTTGAGCGACCTGCCTGTGACGGTCACCCAGACCGTGGACAACATCGAGTCACCACCCACCACCGCGCTGACTGCGCCGTTGCTGAAACCCGAACTGGGTGATGTCAACGCCTCCGGCCAGTTGCTGGTTACCGGTAAGCCAGGCGCTAGTGTGCAATTGCAGGACAGCGAAGGAGCACCGATTGGCGCGCCAGTGATCCTGGATGAGCAGGGCCAGTTCCTGATCACGCTGCCCCAGGAAGCCAGCGGCGAAAATCTGCAGGCCGTTCAAACCTCGGGCACTGTGCAATCGCCCGTCAGTAATACCGTGTTGGCGCCGGTGCTTGCACCGGTTGTGGGCGCTGTCGATGCGGCCAACAACCTGTTGAATGTTCAAGGTAAACCGAACGCGACCGTGCAGTTGAAAGACAGCACTGGCCAGCCGATCGGCAGCCCGGTGACGCTGGATGCCCAAGGCGACGGCCAGATCACACTGCGCCCGCAATTGAGCAGCCTGGATCTGACCGTCACTCAGGTGGTCGACAGTACCGAGTCTGGCCCTTCCGGCGTGGCTGTACCTATGCTGACACCGATACTGGGCCAGGTTGACGGAGGAACGCGAAATGTCACCCTGGACGGTAAACCTGGGGCCGTGTTCCAGGTATTTAACGACGTAACAGGCGAGGTCTACGTTCGAGGTGTTTTCGATCCGGACGGTAAGGCAACGGTAACGCTGCCCTTCAACGCCAGCGGACAAAGAATCAGCGCCAGCCAGGAAGACGCTGCTACCACCAGCCGCACGGATGCGCTTGACGCACAGTTTGATAACCCGGAGCTGCAAACGGTCGAACCGAACAAGCCGGCCAAGCGCTCAGAAAAGGCCCCATCGATTGAGGTTCCGCTGTTCGAGCCGAAATTGACTTTCAGCGAAGACGGCACCGCCCTGGAGATCGTCGGTATGCCGGGTGGGCAAGTAGAGGTCAAGAACGCTGCGGGTGAAGTGGTTGAACGCCTCACGTTGGGTAATGATGGCAAGGGCAATCTGGTCCTTTCTCCGGCATTGCGTGGAGAGTCGGTCAGCGTAACCATCAAGGATGGGCAGGAAGAATCTGCGACAGTACAGACTGCCATTCCTTTGCTCAAAGTGGTGTTGGGCCCGGTTGATCCAATAACCGGCCAGATGGCGATCGAAGGCAAAGCGGGCGCCAGCGTGCAGTTGCAAGACAAGGACGGCAAACCGGTGGGGTCGCCTGTGACGTTGGATGCCCAAGGCAAAGGCGTGATCTCGATTCCGGCCTCCCTTGGCGCAGAGACTCTGCAGGCGGTTCAAACCTTCAAGGAGGTCAAGTCGCCTGTCAGCGATGCCCAGGTGGTTCCGCTACTTGCGCCAACCCTGGCATTTGATGCGGCCAAAGAGGAGCTATCGGTCACCGGCAAGCCAAACGTCTCTGTGCAGTTGCAGGACAAAGACGGCAATCCGGTCGGCACTCCGGTACAGCTAGATGCACAAGGCCATGCCGTGATCAAGTTGCCCCATGCCCTGGGAGGTGAGGAAGTGGGCGTGGTTGCCCAAGCGGCAGGTATTACGTCGCAGGCCGCGGCGCTCGAAGTGCCGTTGCTGGCGCCAGTGTTCGGCGCGGTCGATGCGGTCACCGGGCAGGTGAGCGTAGAAGGTAAGCCCAACGCTATTGTGCAAATCAACAACCCGGACGGCACAATCGTTCGTGTGCCTCTGGATGCAAATGGCAAGGGCAGTGTGCTGTTGCCGTCCGGCGCGAGCGGTGAAGACCTCAAGGCGATGGTCAGCCTGGGCGGCCTGGAGTCGGCCCCTGCCACCCTGTCGGTACCTGTGCTGGCGCCCCGTGATGCGGTGATCAATGACACCGGCAGTGCGGTAACGGTCAAGGGCAAGCCGGGAGAAATCATCAAGGTCATGGATGCCAGCGGCAAGGAGCTGGGCAGTGGCGTGGTGAACAAGACCGGTTCTGTCGAGATTGCCTTGAGCACGCCTCAGAAGACCGGCGCCGTCTTGAGCGTGACGGCCTACGACGAGGGGAAGGCATCGCCAAGCGTTTCTGTCGTGGCGCCGTTTATCGATGCGGACCTGCCATTGCCACCTACCGACCTGAATATCAACCCCAGCGGCACTCGCGTGTTGGGCAAGGTCAAGCCAGGTGAAACGGTCAAGATCGTCAACCTCGAGACTCAACAGGATCTGGGCACGTTTGCAACTGGGCCCGACGGTATGTTTTCGGCCAATATCCCCGCGCAGAATGGCGGTGACAGGCTTGCCATCAGCGCGGTCAAGGGTGACAAGGTGTCGGAGCCTGCGCTGTTGCTGGTACCCCTGAGCGCCGAAGACACGCCAGCCAAGCCTTTCGATGTGAGTGTGGACGCCACCGGCACCAAGGTGCAGGGCAAAGGTGCGCCGAACACCATCGTATTGATCAAAGCAGCGGACGACACAACCGTGATCGCCAAGGGCATCGTCGGGCCGGACGGCACTTTCGAGGTCACTATCCCCGTACAGCCGGGCGGTCAACTGTTGAATGTCGCGTTGCAGAACAACGACAAGGTGTCCGCTTCTGAATCGGTCATGACGCCGCACATTGCCTCCAATACGCCGACAGAGGTGCAAGTCGACGAAGCCGGCACCCAGGTGACGGGCAAGGGCAACACGGGCGAAACCATCCGCGTCAAGGATGCCCAGGGCAAAGAGATCGGTTCCGGGGTTGTCCAGCAGGATGGCACCTTTGTGGTCAACATCCCGAAACAGCCCGATGGCACCACCCTGGCGGTGACGGCACAAGGGCAGGGCGTGGAGTCTGCACCGGCCTATGTGAAAACACCGGTCACTGAGGTTGATCGACCTGCACAACCGGAAGCTCACCTGGATGCCGCTGGCACCCAGATCACCGGCAAGACCCTGCCAGGTGCGAGCGTGTCGGTCAAGGACGCCAACGGCCAGTTGCTGGCCGGGCCAATCGTGGCGGGCGAGGATGGTACGTTCGCCGCAACCATTACCAGGCAGCCTGCGGGCAGTAAGGTTTCGGTGGTGGCTGAATTGGCAGGCAAGGAGTCGCTGCCAACCGAACTGATTGCACCTCAGGTAGCGGGCGAGGCCATCCCGGCGCCGTTGAGCGCGATGATCAGTGCCGATGGCAAACTCGTCTCCGGCAAGGCCACGCCCAATACCAAGGTGGTGGTGAAAAATGCCGCAGGCGAGACCCTGGGCGAACAACCTGTCGATGCCGACGGCAACTATGAGGTGCCGGTAAAAGCACAGATGGGCGGGACAGTGTTGCAGGTGACTTCAGCGTCCCTGGATAACCAGTCCACCTCCACAGGTTCAGTGTCGGTAACAGCGCCTTATCAATTGGTGGCGGAACACAATGAGGTCACCGTCAGCCAGTTTATTGATCCAAACATCGCCAACCTGGAGCAGACCAAATCCGCTAGCTTCGTCACACCGGGCAGCTCGGGCGTGAACAGCGTTGTTAATTGGTTTTCCAATAAGTTGGGTGGCGGGGATGTCTTGCCGATTTCAGCCACTTATCACTTCGTTGTCAGTGACAGTGAAAAGGTCGAGATTGCGGTCAGTAGCTCGGCACCGATAAACATTGATGTGGTGAACTTCAATGGCGTGAAACTGGAAAAGTTGGTCAACGGTCAATGGGTTGATGTGAGGGACAGCAGGGGGATCGGCCTTGGCAACGTGTCGGTCCTGCCGATCATTGCGACCAAGTCGGGTATCTCCCTGGCCTATGAAATGCCGGGTGAATACCGAGTCACGGTCGATAACTTCGACGTTTTGGGTGTCGGGATCAAGACCTATACCACCAGCATTGTTCATACCTCGTTCATTGGTGGTTTTGCCAACAGTGCGATAAAGAGTGACCTGATTCTGCCGGCAGGCGCAACGTTGTTGAAGGTCAACAATACGACACTTGCCAATGAAGTGCGCACGGTGGTCAAAGGCCAGTTTGGTGACCTGAGCATCGGCGCCGATGGTCAAGCCACCTACAGGCAGAACAGCAATGCCACCCCTTCGGACCAGACCGAGACGTTCTCGTATGAGGCCAGGACTGCTGGGGGAGCCATTCTCACCTCGACCTTCCAAATTGATATCAAGGCGTATTCCGTCTCGGGTGATTTGATCGACAGTGATGATGCCAGCATCGTCAGCGTCGATGGCAAATCGGTGCCTTCGATCAATCAGGAAACCATTGCCGGTAAATACGGTGATTTGAAAGTCGCGGCGAACGGTGACTACACCTACACGCCAAAACTCAGCCTGACGGGTCTGAATGAAGTCGAGACTTTCTCGTATCAAGTACGGCACACGAACGGCGAGACGGTGACCTCCACCCTGGCGGTGAAGATTGCCGACTCCAAGCTCGTCACCGAGCTCAACGAGGTGTCGACCAGTGTGGCCCCCGCGCCTGATCTGGCGGCGCAACTCGCTCAGCCGGAAAGCCAGGTGCAGACAGACGTAGACAGCGACACTGCACTGCCGTCGTTCAACCTGGGTCAGGGGCCAAACCTGGACGTCAACAAGCTGGTCAGCCTGCAAGCCAAGGACGATCCGGCCAAGCCCGCGTTGACGGTGACCTTGAACGATATCTTGCAAGCCGATGGCACGGTGTCGAAGTCGACATCTGCCTCGACCCTGGACTTGCCGGATTCGTGGAAACCCGATGGCGTCAAGGCGCCGCTGGATGGCCATGAGTATGTGCACTACATCGATGAAACGTCGAAGAAAGACCTCTGGGTCGAGAGTGGTGTTTCCGTTGTTTAAGTCGTAATGACAGAGCCCTGGGCCGTATGGCCCAGGGTTATTTTCCCTGAGTGTCAATTATGTTCCGGATATTCCATCCCCGGCGTGATATTGCCTGCCTGACGATAGCCTTATCGTTCAGTTCGGGCGGTGTGGTCGGGCAGGTCAATGCACCCTCTGTGCATGACCAACCCCAAGATCAGGTTGCGCCTACCGTGCATCCGATCAAGAACAGTCAAGTGCAAGAAACGGTGCCCGCGCCCTCTTTGGTTTCATTGATTGAAGCCGGGCAGTTTCTTCCACCTTCCGCTCCCCAACTGAGCGTGAACACCTTAGCCACTGCCGGCACCGCGGCGCTGGATATGCGGGCGGCCGTGCGCCAGGCCTTAACCTCGTACCCGGATATCCTGCGGGCGCGGGAAGGGGTCAATGAACAAGTGCAGCGGGTAGAAGTGGCGCAGGCCGGCTATTACCCCAGGATCAGCGGTGGCGTGCGCAGCGGCTACCAAAGTGGTGTGCCTGGCAGTCACAGTGCCCAGGTCTTCGACGTCAGTGCCTCGCAGATGCTGTATGACTTCGGCAAGGTGTCCAGCGCTGTCGAGGCCAGCCAGGCCGGTGTCACCGAGCGCGAGGCAGACGTGCGCCTGAGTGTCGAACAGGTTGCCATGAATACCGCATTGGCCTTTCTTGACGGCCAGTATTACCAGCGGTTGATTGCGATCACCCAGGACCAGATCGACAGCCTGGAAAAAGTCTCCGACCTGGCGCGCCAGCGTCTGGACATGGGCGCCAGTACCCGTTCGGACTATGTGCAAACCATGTCGCGTATTGAAGCTGCCAAGGTCACCGGCTTCCAGCATCAAGCCAGCCTGGCGCGTACGTTCGCCACATTGTCGAACCTGATCGGGCAACCTCGGGTCGAGGGTGTGTCCGACCATTTCCCGCGGGAACTGGAGCAGTCGTGCCAGCAGGTCGATGCCAAGATGCAGGACAACCCTGAGGTGCAGTCCGCCCAAGCGCGGGTAGCCCGGGCCGAGGCCGAAGTGAGCGCCGCCAAGGCAGCCGGGCTACCGACACTGTCCCTGGAGCCGACATTCAGCCACCAGCTGGATGGCAGCCCAGGTACGGACCAGGACCGCAGCCGCTACAGCGTCTTCCTCAACGCGAGCATGCCGATCTATCAGGGTAACGCGATCCAGGCCGGCAAGGCGGCCAGCGAGAGGGCCCTGGCGTCCTCCCAGGCCGGCCTCGATACTGCCCGTTTGCGCGCGCGCCAGGAAATGCAGCAGTCGCAGAGCCAGGTGCTGAAGTTACATGCCAGCCTGGGTGCCCAAACCGTGCGCGAAAGCACGATCAATGAAACTCGCGTGCTCTACCGCCAGCAATACCTTGAGTTGGGCACCCGGCCGCTGCTGGATCTGCTCAATGCCGAGCAAGAGGCGTATTTGTCGCGGGTCGAGCAGCAGACCACGCTCAATAGCCTGCGTCGGTTACAGATCAACTGCCTGTATAGCGCAGGCCATCTCAGTCAGGCGTTTGGTGCTGCCAACGACGCCACCTACCGTGAGCGTTTGCCATGAACCGCCGTGCCCAAGAACCCCTGCAAGCCAGTCCGCCATCTGTTTCCCCGCCCTGGCTGGAAATGTTGTTGCTGGTTGCTGGTCATTACAACCTGAGCTTCTCCCCCGAGGATGCGCGGCTGGCCGCTGCCTGGCAGGGCAGTGCGCATTCCGATGACCAGCTGTATGCCATTGCCAAACACTTGGGACTGTCGGTCAAGATTGATGAAGAGTTACAGGCCGAAGACCTGACTCAATGGCGTTTACCGTTGCTGGTGCAATTGGCCGATGGCCAATTGGCGCTGATCGAAGGCTTGCGCGCCGAGGACTCGCTGCAAGTGCGGCTCAGCGGCGACCATGGCCTGGCCACGGTGTTGTCGCGCCAGGAACTGCTGGAGCAGTGCCGCCGGGTCATCCTGCTGCGCCCGGTGGGTAATCGCGCCGACGTGCGTGTGGACGACTACATCAAGCCGTATGACAAAAACTGGTTCAAGGGCATCGTCCTGCAGGACTTGAAGTCCTATCGCTACGTGATGTTCGCCTCGTTGGTTGCCAACCTGATGGGGTTGGCCGGGGTGCTGTTTTCCATGCAGACTTACGACCGGGTGATCCCTGCCGGTTCCATGCCGACCTTGTACGTCCTGTTTATCGGGGTACTGCTGGCAGCGGGTATTGATTTCACCATCCGCAACGCCCGTTCCCATGTCACCGACCTGCTGGGCAAGCGTGCGGACACACGTCTCTCCGACAAGGTCTTTGGCCACGCCATACGCCTGCGCAACTCGGCCCGGCCGCGTTCCACCGGCACCTTCATTTCCCAGGTTCGCGAGCTGGAACAGATTCGCGAACTGATTACTTCCAGCACCATCACGGCGCTGGCGGACCTGCCGTTTTTCCTGCTGTTCCTCGGCGTATTCTGGCTGCTGGTCGGCCCGCTGGTGCTGGTGCCGCTGTGCGCGCTGGTGTTGATGGTCACCCCGGGTCTGTTGTGCCAGGCCAAGTTGGGGCGCCTGGCCAATGAAGCGTTGCGCGAATCCAGCCTGCGCAATGCCTTGCTGGTGGAAACCATCCAGGGCATGGAGGACGTCAAGGCGCTGCAAGCCGAGCAGAAATTCCAGCTGAGCTGGAACCACTACAACGCAACCACCGCCTCGGCGAACCTGCGGCTCAAGGCCTTGACCCATCGCTTGCAGTACTGGTCGCAATCGATGCAGACCCTGGTGTTTGCCGTGGTGATTTTCTTTGGCGCGCCGATGGTGATGGCCGGCGACCTGACCACCGGCGCACTGGTGGCGGCATCGATCCTCGGCTCACGCATGATGGCGCCGATGGCCCAGTTGACCCAGGTGATCATTCGCTGGCAGCAGGCCAAGACCGCCCTGGCAGGCTTGGACAAACTGATGCAGTTGCCCACCGACCACCCCGAACACAGCCACAAAGTCCACCGTGCCCACCTGTACGGCGACTATGTACTGGACCAGGCGGTATTTGCCTATGGCGATGACAGCCCGGTGCTGCAAGTCAGCCAACTGAAGATTCGTGCCGGCGAACGCATTGCCGTGCTGGGCCGCAACGGCGCAGGCAAGTCCACGCTGTTGCAGGCGCTGGTCGGGGGCGTGGATTCACGCTCTGGCCTGGTCAGCCTCGATGGCGTGGCATTGCAACACCTGGACCCGGCAGACGTGCGGCGGGATGTGGCCTTGTTGACCCAGGACTCGCACCTGTTCCACGGCACCATCCGCGAGAACCTGAAACTGGGCGCGCCGTTGGCCGCTGACCAGGAAATGCTCTCGGCACTGGCCCTGACCGGCGCCGATGGGTTTATCAAAAAGCTGCCGACGGGCCTGGATCATTTGATTCTGGAAGGCGGGCTGGGGCTCTCCGGCGGCCAGAAACAATCGCTGTTGCTGGCTCGCCTGTTGTTGCGCCAACCCAACGTGCTGTTGCTGGACGAACCGACCTCTTCACTGGATGAAGGGGCAGAGCGCCTGTTTCTGCAAAACCTCGACCAATGGGCACAGGGCAAGACCTTGCTGATTGCCACCCACCGCCTGGCGTTGTTGGAGTTGGTCGAGCGAATCATCGTCGTCGATGACGGCAAAATCGTGCTGGATGAACCCAAGGAGGAAGCGATCCGTCGACTCAGCGCCACTCATTCCAATGGAGCATCTCAGCATGGCTGATGTTCACGAAAAACTGGCGCGGTTGCGTGCCTATCTACGCAATAGAAAATCACTGGAGGCCATGGACCCGGCCGATGACGCTGCGCTGCATCGCTCGACGCGGATCATCGGCAGCCTGGTGTTGATCGTGCTGATCCTGGGCACCTGGGCGTGGCTGGGGCGGCTCGATGAAGTGTCCAAGGGCGACGGCAAGGTAATTCCAAGCTCCCATGAGCAAGTCATTCAATCACTGGAAGGCGGTATTCTGGCGGAGCTTAACGTTGCCGAAGGTGACCTGGTGGAGCAGGGGCAAGTGTTGGCCCAGCTTGACCCGACGAAGT
The DNA here is from genome assembly GCF_023127895.1 of Pseudomonas sp. NCIMB 10586. Classification (NCBI taxonomy): domain Bacteria; kingdom Pseudomonadati; phylum Pseudomonadota; class Gammaproteobacteria; order Pseudomonadales; family Pseudomonadaceae; genus Pseudomonas; species Pseudomonas sp. NCIMB 10586. The sequence continues at coordinate 12,258 of NZ_SPKQ01000041.1, read as the reverse complement.
CCGAATCGAATGTCGAAGAGAGCGCTGCGCGCTACCGGGCTGTCCTGGCCAGCGCCACACGGTTGCAGGCGGAGGTGGACGGTAAACCACTGAGTTTTCCTGACGAACTGCAGGCCTACCCCGAGCTGATCAAGCGCGAAACCAGGCTGTATCAGGAGCGTATCAGCCGGCTCAAGGAATCCCTGGCCGGGGTGAACGATTCGCTCGGGCTGGTCGACCGTGAGCTGAAAATCACCCAGTCACTGGCCAAGACCGGCGCCGCGAGCAACGTCGAAGTGATCCGCCTGCAGCGTCAGCGCAGCGAGCTGCAACTCAAAGCTACCGAACTGCGCTCTTCCTATCAGGTGCAGGCGGGTGAAGAGTTGGCCAAGGCGCGTTCCGAGGTCAGCTCGTTGAGTTCGGTGATTCGTGGGCGTGAAGATTCGTTGACGCGCCTGACCGTCCTGTCGCCGGTTCGCGGCATCGTCAAGGGCATCGAGGTGACAACCATTGGCGGTGTCATTTCGCCTAACGGCAAGTTGATGCAGATCGTGCCGCTGGATGATCAGTTGCTCATCGAGACGCGCATTTCACCCAGGGATATCGCGTTCATCCACCCGGACCAGGCCGCCAAAGTGAAACTCACCGCGTATGACTATTCGATCTATGGCGGGCTGGACGGCAAGGTGGTGACGATTTCTCCGGACACCATCCAGGACAAGGTCAAGCCGGAGAACTACTACTACCGAGTGTTCATCCAGACGGACTCTAACGTGCTGACCAACAAGGCCGGTGAGCGCTTCGCCATTGTGCCGGGGATGATCGCAACGGTGGACATCAAGACCGGCTCCAAGACCGTGCTGGACTATCTGATCAAGCCGTTCAACAAGGCCCAGGAGGCCATGCGGGAACGCTGAGCCTGGCGTGGCTATTCAAACCTCTCCTTTAAAGTCGAATCGGTTGAAGAATATGTTTCCTGATTGTGTTGTGGTCATTGAACATCATGCGTTCCAGCGTGCCGTGCTGGTCAAGGCCCTTGGCAATCTGGGGGTAGGCAATGTGCTATCGACCAGCGATGCCGAGCAGGCTATTGACCTGCTGAAACAGCTGCCCAGGGTCGATATCGTTTTTTTCGACCTGGCAGACGGTTCGATCAACCACTCTGCGTTCCTGAAAGTGGCCGGCGAGTTGGGAAACGTCCAGACGTTGGTGGCCTACAGCGAGTTGCAGGCTGATCTTTATCGCACCGTGAAGCAGATGAAGACGCTGTCGGGCCTGAAGTTGTTGGGCATTCTGGACAAGCCGCTGGATATGCAGGATTTGCAGCGGTTATTGGAAAATTTCAAGCTGCGCCACCATGTCTTGACGACGCCCGACCTGTCGGTACCTGAACTGATCCCTGAAGACCAGGTGCGACACGGTTTGGCGGTGGGTGCATTCGAGGCCTGGTACCAACCCAAATTCGATCTTGTCGAGCGTCGGCTGTTTGGCGTTGAAGCGCTGGTGCGCTGGCGTCACCCCACACGGGGGATGTTGCTGCCCCGTGATCTGTTAGGCGCCGTACTGGCCTATGACTTGATTGACGAGATGCTCAAGCAACTGCTCGACCAGGGTATTGCATTGCTGCTGCAGTTGCGCGCGCAAGGTATTGACCTGGGAATGGCGTTCAACCTGACAGCCTCCCAACTGGTTCGAAATGACTTGGTTGACTACATTATTCAATGCTTGCAAGGGTATGACCTGCCAGGTTCGGGCCTGACATTCGAAGTCGCTGAAAGCAGCCTGCTGGACCTGCCGGCATCGGCATTGGCAAACCTTCTGCGCTTGCGCGAGGCGGGGTGTGGGTTGTCGATCGATGACTTTGGCCTGGGTTTTTCCTCACTACGGTTGCTGGCGCAGCTGCCCTTCAACCAGATCAAGCTCGACGGCGTGTTCGTTCAGGACCTTGCCAACCCGGGTAACCGGGCCGTGGTTGCCAGCAGTCTCGCGTTGACCCGGGCATTGCAGATGGACCTGATTATCGAGGGGGTTGGCAGCCAATCGGCACTCGATACACTGGTTGACCTGGGCTGCCATTTTGGCCAGGGTTTTCACTTGGCGGTGCCCATGCCCGGTGCTGACTTTTGCGGTTGGTTGGAGCGCTACCAAAACCGGTAGGGCTTGCTGGCGCAGTCAGGCCATTAAAATATTTCAGGCCTGTGTTTTGTCGACGTGAAACTGAGCTACCTTAATAGTTTGACGTGCCGGTCTCGCAGATGCTGCTCCTTATGCTGATGAAAAAGAGGTTTGTATGTTGAAAGCATTAATCGTCGACGACCATCCGTTTATTCGCTCGTCTGTAAAAATGCTCCTCAAGGCAGGGCAGGTGGAAGTGGTGGCCGAAGCCGAGAATGGTGTCGAGGCGGTTTACCTGGCTCGCAAGCATGTGCCGGACTTGATCGTGCTGGATATTTCGATGCCGCTGCTCGACGGCCTGGAGGTCATCAGTCGCATTTGCGCCTTGGACCTGCCGATCAGAATCCTCGTGCTGACCTCGCTGGACGCGACCTTTTATGCCCATCGCTGCATGACCATCGGCGCGTCCGGTTATGTCTCCAAAAGCGATGATCTTGAGGAACTCATGCGTGCAGTCAAAGTGATTCGCGAGGGCTTCAGTTATTTTCCGGTGCTCTCCAACAGCTCGGTGCGCCCGGTCGATAACCAGACACCCGAGCATGAGCTGATTCAGCAGTTGTCCAATCGCGAACTGGCCATTCTGCAGCAGCTTGCCCGTGGTTACAGTAACAAGGAGATCGGTGACGCTATGTTGTTGAGCAACAAGACGATCAGCACCTATAAAACCCGGCTGATTGAAAAGCTCAAGGTCAAGTCGGTGGTCTATCTGGCCGACTTTGCCAAACGTCATCACCTGATCTGAATGAGGCGCCTGTCGGGTTACTTCATTTTTTTCCTTTGTTTGGGAGTACTCGGCCAATCCCATGCCGCTGAGCGGGGCTTTGAGTCGCTGACCCTGCTGGGGCGCGAGCCTGCGGCTGATTTTGATGTTGAACTGCAGAACCATGACTGGCGGTGGCTACGCAATAAAAAGGTCCTGGTGGTCGGCACAGCACGCAGCGATCCGGCACCCTTGGTGGTGTCGTCCGACCCTGCCGATTTTGAGGGGGTGACGGCTGATTACGTCGGGCTGCTGGCTGCTGTGTTAGGCGTTGATGTCCAGATCCGGCGTTATGACAACAAGGATCTGGCCTTGCAGGCACTCAAGACCGGGGAGTTGGATCTGCTGGGCTCCGCACGGGAATATGAAGTGGCGCAAGCAGGGCTGGTCATGTCGCGTCCCTACCTTCTGGATCAGATGGTGCTGGCAACCAGCCGCGGTTCGGACAGCGACGTGCAGCAAGATCTTGCAGGCAAGCGGCTGGCGATGTCCAAATACTACGTTGAGCCCTCCGTTATCCAGGCGCTTTACCCAAAAGCAACAATCGAACTGTACCCCACGGCGCTGGAGGGCATCAGTGCGGTGGCCTTCGGTCAGGCGGATGCATTCGTGGGCGCGGGGATCACATCCAGCTATCTGATTGGGCAAAACTTCTACACCGATATGCACCTGAGGCCCTCAGCCGATAAAAAGGTCAGCGGTATCGGTTTTGTCTTGAATGCCGACAACAAGCAGTTGTTGCATGTGGTCAACCAGGCGCTGAACGCGATTCCCGCTGCCGAGAAGCAGTCGATTGCGCGGCGTTGGAGGTTGCGGGCCACCGCCGGAGAGGGCCTTGAGCTTGGCCTCAGTCCGCAAGAGGAGCAATGGCTGGCAGAGCATCCTAAACTGCGGGTGGCGGTGATCGATGGCAACCCGCCGTTTACTTTTTTTGATCAAAATGACCTGCTCCGGGGCCTCAACGCCGACTTGCTGGAGAAAATCAGCCAGCGAACCCATATACAGTTTGAAGTGATCCGCGCGCGCTCCGTTGATGAGCAGGCTGATCTGTTGGTGGGGGGGCAGGCAGATCTGGCGCCCACGTTCAGGCATGATGAGCGAATGGGTGAGCTGCGATATACCCGGCCTTTCATGTCCAACCCCGACGTGTTGGTCACCCGCGTGGGCGATGGCCAGCCCCGAAGCCTGGACGACATGACGGGCAAGCGTCTGGTCGTCAATCCTGGCAGCTATTGGGTCACCTATGTGCCCAGGCATTACCCGGATATTACATTGATGGAGGCGGGGAGCCGTGCCGACATGATGGCGCTGGTTGCCCAGAACAAGGCGGATGCCGCTATCAGTATCCTGCTGGGCTCGCGCTATATGATCTCTACGTTCTACCGTGACCGCCTGCGCATCACGCGTACGATGGGAGAGCCTCCAGCCCAGTTGAGATTGGCGACTGATCGCAGGTCTTTGGAGCTCTACTCGATCCTCGATAAAACCCTGCGCAGTTTTTCCCGCGAAGAGCTCGACGACCTGTCCGATCGCTGGCGTGGCGAAGTCATGCTGGACAATCGCGGTACCCAGGCCAGCCGGCGGGCTTTTCTCAAGTGGCTGGCAGTGGCGATAGGCCTGTTGCTCGCTGCGGCGGGCTGGATCATCTATCTGCGCCGCCTGATTCAGCGACGTGCCGCTGCCGAACAAGCATTGAAGGAGCAGATGGACTTCCTGCACGTCCTGATTGACGGCTTGCCGCACCCCATCTACGTTCGAGACCGGCAAGCCCGAATGCTGCTGTGCAATACCCGCTACCTGGAGGCGGTTGGACGTACCGAAGAACAAGCGATGGGTACTGCGCTCGCAGGGGCCGTGGGCATTGCGCCATCTGACGCCCATGCGTTCGAGCAACAATACCGCGAGGTGATGGAGGCCGGCCAGGAGCAGATTCAGGACCGTCAGTTGTTGCTGGCCGACGGGCAGACGATTGATGCCTATCACTGGATCCTGCCGTTTCGCGATAGCAGCGGTGAAGTCAAAGGCATCATTGCCGGGTGGATCGATATCAGTGAGCGCGCACGCTTGCTCAGCCAGCTCAAAGAGGCCAAGCACGAGGCCGATGGCGCCAACCGGGCGAAGACCACGTTCCTGGCAACCATGAGCCATGAACTGCGCACGCCGATAAACGCGGTGGTCGGGATGCTGGAATTGGCGATGAAAAAGGCTGATCAAGGCATTCTCGACCGGTTTGCCATTGAAGTGGCCTCCAGCGCCGCACGTGCGTTGCTGGAGCTGATTGGCGACATTCTGGATGTGGCGCGAATCGAATCCGGGCGTTTGACCTTGACCCCTCAGAGGGCTGCCCTCAAGGAAATGGTGGAGGAGGTGGTGCGGGTGCAGGGCGCCAGCGCTCGGCTAAAGCAACTGCCGCTGATTCTGGAGTTCGATGAGCTCGCCAACCGTGATGTGTTGATCGACCCGATGCGGTTCAAGCAGGTGCTGGCAAACCTGCTGAGCAATGCAATCAAATTTACCGAAAAAGGCGAGGTGCTGGTCAGCGTCAAGGCGACACTCGACGAAGAAAATCAGCAGATGAGTATTCAGTTGCGCGTACGCGATACCGGCATCGGCATCAGCGCCGAAGACCAGTTGAAACTGTTTGCGCCCTTTACCCAGGTTGGTAGTCAGAGCCAGTTGACTGTCGGCGGATCGGGGTTAGGGCTGACCATCAGCCGTACGTTATGCGAGATGATGGACGGCGAGTTGAAGCTGAGCAGTGTGCCGGGTCTGGGCACGCAAACCGAGGTGCTGTTGACGTTGCCCATCCTGGCCCCATTGCCCCGCAGCCAGCCTGAGCCGACCGAGCTGTTGCCTGCCAGTGAGTTGAACATTCTGGTGGTTGATGACTACCCCGCCAACCGCTTGTTGCTGTTGCAACAACTGAGCTATCTGGGGCACAGCGTCAAAGACGAGCAGGACGGCGCCCATGGCTTGCGCACCTGGCGCAGCCATTCCTTTGATGTGGTGATCACCGACTGCAACATGCCAGTGATGAATGGTTATGAACTGGCCAAGGCGATCCGTGACGATGAAGCGGCTTCGGGCAAGCCGCCGTGTCTGATTCTTGGCTTCACCGCCAATGCGCAATCCGACGAGATCGAACGCTGTCTCGCTGCGGGCATGGATGATTGCCTGTTCAAACCCATCAGCATGAAGGATTTGGCCGCACGCCTGTCGGGGGTTGAGTCGTCGTTTGAACCAATGCCCGATAACGATGATGTGACGCACTTGGACGACGAGATCGACCTGGTCAGCCTTGAGCAACTGACCTACGGGGATCAGGCGTCAATCCGCAGCTTGTTGCAGGACCTGCTCAGCAGTAACGAGGAGGATCAAGTACGGCTGCTCAAACTCTTCAGCCAGAACGACCTGACCGGGCTGGCCGACCTGGCCCATCGGGTCAAGGGTGGCGCGCGCATCGTCAAGGCAAAGCGCTTGATTCACTGTTGCGAGCAGTTGCAGATAGATTGCGACGGGCACGATGCCGCACGTTTGACCCAATCAGTGGATGCACTGCACCAAACGATGGACGCGCTGACGCAGGTGTTGACGCAACGGATCGCCCAATCCGTCGACTGACTGATTTTGGGCGCGGAGACAGGACTGTAAGGTCTCTGACCTAAATTGCTCTCCGGGAAATTTCCTACATTTCGGTCAGGAAAATCCCAGGATAATTTCGGCTCAAAGAACAGAGATGACCTCTCGTATACCGAATCCGCTAGGGAGCGACCCCATCTTTCATTGACGTTGCCGAAGCAACGCACCCGCAACGTTAATGAATTTGCGTCATGGATGACCTGAATACACCTGCTCCCTCTTGGGGAGCGGGCGTTGAGGTCCATCAACCTTGTTTGAGTGGGCATCGGCTACCACCAGCAATCAGGGCGTATCGGGCGTTCGTGCTGCAACCCAATTGTGGAGAATCAGTGATGCAAGTGTTGCCCCTGCGAGTGCTGGTGCTGGAGGACCATCTGTTCCAGCAAACCGTCGCCGTCAACCTGCTGAAGAAGCTTGGCTGTCAGGATGTGTTCAGTGCTTCCAACGGCACCCAGGCCCTGGAGACCCTGCAACGGGTCGGTCCGGTGGACATTGTGGTGTGTGACCTGCGCATGGAAGGCATGGATGGCCTGGAGTTTTTGCAACGTGTGGCTCGCGTTGGCCTGGTGGGCGCGGTGATTCTCAGCAGTTCCCTCTCGGGAGACGTACGCCAGGCCGCTCGGCAATTGGTGACGCTGCTGGGGCTGCCGCTATTGGGCGACCTCGGCAAGCCGCTGCACGCTGAAGCCCTGAACGAGCTGTTGCATAAACACTTGAGCGATCCCAGGATCGCGCCGATGAGCCTCAAGCCCCTGGAGCTGGCGCAAGCTGGCGAAGTTCGCTCGGCCATGCATCAAAAGCAAATGGAAACGTACTTCCAGCCCAAGGTCAATTTGCTCAATGGTGATGTGATTGGCGTCGAGGCGCTGACACGATGGAACCACCCGACCAAAGGGGTGGTTTCTCCGGCGGTGTTCATGCCTGCCATTGAAAGTTGCGGGTTGCTCAATGAGTTACTGTTCGGTCAGATCAGGCAGGGCCTCGCGTTGGCCCGCGAGGCTTCGAGTCGCGGGCACGTGTTGAATATCGCGTTCAACCTGGAGCCGGTACAGCTCTCCAATCCCGAGCTGGTTTCCATCATCCGCGGCATCTTGTGCAGCTTCGGGCTACCGGCTTCCAGTCTGACATTTGAATTGACTGAAAGCGGTTTGCTCGAAGCCTCGGCCACCTGCCTGGAAAGCCTCGTGCGGTTGCGCATGATGGGGTGCCGGTTATCCATCGATGATTTTGGTGTGGGGTTTTCCTCCCTGCAGCGCTTGTGCCAGTTGCCTTTCAACGAGATCAAGCTTGATCGCGAGTTCGTTCGGGGGCTGGACCATGACCCAAGATGTGTTGCGGTGATCAAGTGCACGCTCGAGCTGGGCAGGGCGCTGGGCATGTCGGTGGTCGTCGAGGGCATTGAAAAACAAGATCAATATCAACAGTTGCTGGAGCTTGGGTGTGTGCAGGGGCAGGGTTATTTTTTTGCAAAACCCATGACCGAAAAAGATTTTTTGACTTGGCTGGGAGCGCGCGCCCCCTCTGGAAAGCGCGTCTGACGGTCTGCTGGCTGGTTTGGAAGGATATATAAATGCCCACACGTTCTTTACGCATCTTGATTGCCGATCACGTCCACCTGCAGCGCTTGAACCTCGAACGGATGCTCAATTACTGCGGCTACCATCGAGTGGCGCCCGTCTCTTCGTTGGAGGAGTTGCTGGCGATGATCGACCATGCCATTGAGCCCTTCGATCTGTTGCTCATCAACAGCGCATTTGTCGGTGGCGCCATGCTTGATCTTGAAGCGTTCTGCCAGGATTGCCCGAGTGTGCACCATGCGTTGATTTACGAAGGGCTGCCCCTGGCGGTGCCAAAGGCCGAAGGAAAACCGCCGGCAAGGGTGATCAAAAAGCTGCCGGGCGTTCCGGATACCGCTGCCATCAAAGGTTTTATGGACCAGATCGACCCCGCACGACCGACACCTTCACGGTATTTTTTCCTCACGCCTGCCCGCTGAACGGGCGGCGCGCGCATTCGCTACGTGCTTCCCTCCCCAAGTCGCTCCACTGCTCAACCCACGCAACGCCCCTAGGGCGTTGGTGTGTTCTTCAGTTGTTTGGCGGTGCCGGGAAGGTAGGCCACCTTCAAAAAGTAATCCTTGCCCAACAGCTTGCCCTCGCCAAACCAGGTCATGCCATTCTGCTGCAGTTTCAACCCGGAAAAATCATACTCGAACAGGGTACGGGTACTGCTGACGAACATGAACTGATCCGCGTCCAGCTTCAGCACTTTATATTCGGTGCCGGGCGGGGGCGTCTGCTCTTTCAAACGCAGCAGATAGTCGGCTGCCAGGCCCGCGAACATCTCCATGGATAACTGGCGGTATTGTTCCAGCGTCAGCCCTGGACGCTGTTGCAGCTCGGTGGCGATCAGCGCGAAAAAATCCGCATTGGTTTGTGCGATCGCCAGCTTGCCCGGCAGACTCGCCAGCAGTTTTGCCTGATCGATCTGAGGCTCACGTTTTTCTACCGGTTTGCTCTTGTCCTGGGGCGGGGCACTTGCCTGCTCGACCAGCAAACCGTTCAAGCTCAAGGGTGACAGCACGCTGATTGCCAGATACGCCGCGCAGGCACGGGTCTGCGCCTGGCGGTCACCGTTTACCAGCAACGACAATGGGTGGCCCTGTGGGGGAATGCTTTGTGCGTTGCCGCCTTGCTGCTGGATGAAGTGGTTGACGTTTGCCTGCTGGGTCTCGCCTTTGGCCAGGGCGCAGATCTGTTCCATGGCCAAGGGGTTTTTATGCGGGACGAGGGCGTCTGCCAGGCTGAACACCGCGCTTTGCAGGATGGGCAGGGCGGGCACGGCGAGCCACTCGGGCTGGCTGGCAGTAGGGGGAGAGGTTTTTTCCTGGCACCCGGCCAGGCCCAGGCAAGCGATCAAACCAAAGCATAGCGGCAGTTGGGTTTTCATTCAGGGGATCCTGTCGTGGGCAATCCGTAGGTGGGCATAGGGATGTAACTCAGCGTAGAAGAAAAATGCCCTGTGCGAGCCTGATGCAAATCTGAAGGCAGGTGAACCAAATGTGGGAGGGGGCTTGCCCCCGATAGCGCCGGATCAGTCACTGATGCTGTGAATGACACACTGCTATCGGGGGCAAGCCCCCTCCCACATTGGATACCTGCATTACGCGCAGGCCGGGCTTTTTTCATTATCGGTTCGGTTCGCAATCACCACTGATAACCAACCCCCACGGCCACGCCAGTGTCATTCTGGCTGCTCGTAGTGCCCATGAAGTTGGTCGACCAGCGACCATTCTCGGACACGTGCGAAACGCCAATAGCCAGTGCCGATTGCCCGCGGTAATTACCCATCGCCACCGACGTCATGCTGCCGCCGGCCACCGACGAGCGCGGCAGGCTGGCCATTGCCATCGCGCCGGCGATACCCGCGCTGAGGGTATCGTCCTGCTGCTTGAGGTTGTGTTTGAGATCGGCAAAGCGCTGATCGGTGTAAGCCTTGGAATTGATGTTGGCATTCATGATGCCGCGGCTCACTTGGTCAATGTTGGCGGCATCCGTGCCACGGGTGCCGGCTGCGACATTGGTGATTTGGCGTTCACCACCCGCGCTACCTACCGAGACGCTGTTCTCGCGATCGGCCACCGAGTTGGCGCCCAGGGCCACGCTGTTTTGTGCCGTGGCCTGGGCGCCGTTACCCGTTGCCGTGGCATTTTCAGCGCTGGCCACGGTGTTGCTGCCTACGGCCATGCTGTTGTTACCCGAGGCTTGCGAGCCCATGCCACCGGCTACCGCGTTGGTACCGCTTGCCTTGGGTTGCGCTGCGGCGCGGGTGTTGTTGACCTGGAATGCACCGCTGGTGCCGTTCTGCACACTGGTCACCGCTGCTTCGACTTTGGTCACGCTGCTGGTGACGTTGGCAATCGCGCCGTCCACATTTTTGATCGAACCTTGAATCTGATTCAGGCTGGTATCGGTGTAGGCCTTGGACTCGGCCACCGCACCATCGAGCTGACGCACATTGACCGCATCGGTAGCCCGGCTGCCATCAGCCACGTTGCTCACTACGCGTGTTTCGCCGGTGGTCGCGTTGCCTACCGATACGACGCCGGCCGTGGTGTTGCTTGCATTCGAATATTTGCCGGTATAGGTCTCGGTGCCGCGCTGGTCGTCACTGGCGCCCTTGCCGATGGCGACACTGCCGGCAGCGGTGGCTTTCGCGCCGTCACCCAGCGCTACCGAACTGCTGCCGCTGGCAACAGTTTCATTGCCCACGGCAATGGCCGCCGTACCGCTGGCTTGGGCATTGGGGCCTACTGCCATGGCATCGGTGCCGGTGGCGAGCGAATCGGTCTTGGACGAACTGGCGTGGAAGTACTTGATGCTTGAGCCGCTGTTCACGATGTTGTTGAGCTGAGTCGTCAGGCCGACAACGGTGTTATTGGTCAAGAAAAGCTGGCTGCCATTGACTGCGTCGGTGCTGGTAGCACTGAGGCTGCCGGCGGCGACGTTGGTCAGGGTGGTCGCAGCGCCACCTGGGTTGAAGGTCACTCGCGTTTTACTGTTCACGTCATCGTACTTGACGCCCACCGCAGCGGTATTGGCCAGGCTGTTGCTGAGGCTCGTCAAGGCATCGCCGACATTGGTGCTGGTGGTGGCGGTGGTCGTATTGCCTGCCGTATCGATGGTGGTGGTGTTGAAGCTGGGCGCGGTTACAGCACCCGTCACCGGATCCACTTGCGCGCCACCGCCCAGTGCATTGACGACGTATTGGTTTTGGCTCCCGGAGTTGGCAATCAAGTTATTGAGCTGGGCGGTGGTATTGAACAGTTGGCTGCCGTTGACCGCGTCTGTACTGGTAGCGCTCAGGCTGCCGGCAGCGACGTTGCTCAGGGTCGTTGCTGTGCCGCCTGGGTTGAAGGTGACCCGGGTTTTGGTGCTCACATTGTCGTACTTGACGCCCACTGCAGCGGTGTTGGCCAGGCTGTTGCTGAGGCCAGTCAAGGCATCGCCGACATTGTTGCTGGTGGTGGCAGTGGTTGTATTGCCAGCCGCGTCGATGGTGGTGGTGCTGAAGCTTGGTGCGGTCATGGCGCCAGTAGTCGGATCCACCTGCGCACCGCCACCCAGAGCGTTGCTCACACTTTGGCCGAGTTGGCCGATTTGGTTGCCGGCGCTGTTGGCGAGGTTGCTGATCTGCGTGCTCAGGTTGGTGACCGAGGTATTGACGTTGGTGCTCAGGTCGGTGACCGAGGTGTTGGTGGCATTCAACTGGCTGCCGTTGACCGCATCCGTGCTGGTGGCTGACACCTGCCCAGCGGCGACATTGCTGATCTGCCGCTCGGCACCGACGGCACCGACACTGAGCACGCCCACAGGCGCAGTACCGGCGTAATTGTAAGTGGTGCCATTGATCACGCCGCTGGCAGTTGCAGTGGCCGCAGCGGTGGTGGCGCCATTACCCAGGGCCAGGGAGTTGGCGATGCTGGCATTGGCACCGTTGCCCAAGGCAATGGCGTTGTCGGCCGAAGCAGTTGCCACCGGGCCGATGGCTACGCTGTCGGTGCCGGTGGCCGTGCTGTCGCCCAGGGCCGAGTTGCTGTGGAAGTACTTGATGCCGGCGCCATTGTTGATGATGTTGCCAAGCTGGGTACTGAAGCTGTTGCCCAGGTTGGTAATGGACGTATTGAGACTGGTGCCCAGGTCGGT
>NZ_SPKQ01000040.1:0-16053 GCF_023127895.1 Pseudomonas sp. NCIMB 10586 | reverse complement strand
GCCCTATTGATGTGTCCAAATTCATTAGGCCAGTTCAAGCCCCCTCCCACATCGATTCGTGCCAGTCATGAACAGGTGGCAGTTTTGCCAAGATGAAGTTTTATTTAGGAAACATTCAGCAACTTCTTGGCAAAATGACGTCCACTTCTAGTGTGAACGCTCACCAGGTAATCCTATGACCCGCATTTTGACCATCGAGGATGACGCCGTAACGGCCCGCGAGATCGTCGCCGAGCTGAGTAGCCATGGACTGGACGTAGACTGGGTAGACAACGGCCGCGAGGGCCTGGTCCGCGCCGTAAGCGGCGATTACGACCTGATCACCCTCGACCGCATGTTGCCCGAACTGGATGGCCTGGCCATCGTTACCACCTTGCGCACGATTGGCGTATCGACGCCGATCCTGATGATCAGCGCCCTCTCCGATGTCGACGAGCGTGTACGTGGCCTGCGTGCCGGCGGTGATGACTATCTGACCAAGCCGTTCGCCTCCGACGAAATGGCCGCCCGTGTCGAAGTGCTGCTGCGGCGCAAAAGCACGGTCAAGGAGTTCGAAACCGCCCTGCGCGTGGCAGACCTGGAATTGAACCTGATCAGCCGCGAAGCCAGCCGCGCCGAGCAGCCGCTGACCCTGTTGCCCACCGAATACAAACTGCTGGAATTCCTGATGCGCAACACCGGGCAGATCCTGTCGCGGATGATGATTTTCGAGGAAGTCTGGGGTTATCACTTTGACCCGGGCACCAACCTGATCGATGTGCACATCGGTCGCCTGCGCAAGAAAATCGATCCCCCGGGCCTCACGCCGCTGATCCGCACGGTACGAGGTTCCGGGTATGTCATTGCTGAACCCCTCTAAGGGCTGGCGCTCTTCCAGCAGCCGCCTGCTGGCGCTGTACAGCTCGTTGTTCGTGGCGTGGAGTTGCATCCTCATGGGGGTGCTGTATTACGAGGTGTCGGGCTACCTCAGCGACCTCTCGCGCCATTCTCTTCTGCAACGCCAGCACTTGTTCCAGCGCTTCGACGGCGAAGCCCTGGTGGAAGCGCTGACCACCAGCATGACCTTCGACATGAAGGGCGTGGATGCTTATGGCTTGTTCGATGAGCAGTTTCGGCCCTTGAGCGGGCCAATCCGCACGGTACCGGCGGACCTGCCCCTGGATGGCAAGATCCACACCCTGGCCAATTGCGTCGAATCCGATGACCCCAAGCTGCCCAAGGACAGCTGCGATGCCGTGGCCACCCACACCGACGACGGGCGCTGGCTTGTGCTGGTGCGCGCCAACGGGTCGTTGTTCGGTGTGACGCGGATCATCTGGCATGCCCTGCTGTGGGCGCTGTCGTTGACCATCATCCCCGGCGCTGCGGGCTGGCACCTGCTGCGCCGGCGTCCGTTGCGGCGCATCCGCGGGATCCAGGCCAGCGCCGAAGCCATCGTCGCCGGCGACCTGACGCACCGCTTGCCGCTGTCCAATCGGCGCGACGAACTGGACATGCTCGCGGCCATCGTCAACGCCATGCTCGAACGCATCGAGAAACTGATGAACGAGGTCAAGGGCGTGTGCGACGCCATCGCCCATGACCTGCGTACCCCCCTCACCCGCCTGCGCGCACAGCTTTACCGCATCAAGCAGCAAGCCGAGGAAGACTCAGCCCACGCAGTGAAACTCGATGACGCCATTGCCGAAACCGACACGCTGATGGCGCGCTTTCGCGGGCTGCTGCGCATTTCCGAACTGGAAGATCACCAGCGTAGGTCAGGCTTCCTGGTGCTGGACCCGCTGCCGTTGCTGCGCGAATTGCATGACTTTTATCTGCCCCTGGCGGAGGAAGGTGAAATGGAGTTGGTATTGCAGGCTCCCGAATCGCTGCCGTGGGTAACGGGCGACCGCGCCCTGTTGTTTGAAGCCTTGGCCAACCTGTTGAGCAATTCGATCAAGTTCACTCCGCCCAATGGCAAGGTCATCCTGCGAGCGGTCAATGATATGGGCAGTACGCGCATTGAAGTGCTCGACTCGGGGCCCGGAATTCCGGCGGCTGAACGCGCGTCGGTGTTCCAGCGCTTTTATCGGGTGGATGAAAACGATCAGCAAGGTGGCTTTGGTCTGGGGCTGTCGATTGTGGCGGCGATCATCAACCTGCATGGCTTCAAGCTCGACGTCGGTACCAGTGAGCTGGGCGGCGCCCGACTGGTGCTGGAATGTCGCCAGCAGTTGATACCTGAATAGGTCAGATGGGGTCATGAAGACCCCTGCCACATTGTGCCTAGAGCACACTTCCCATGGCTTTGATCAACACCGGATCAAGCGCATAGATATCCGGCGCATAGACCAGGCTCCCCTGACGATCCACTTCCACCGTCCAATACCCCAACAGCACCGGCACCGGGGTGGCCAGCCTGAATTCATGGGTCAAGCCGGTGGCCAACAGTTCATCGGTACGGGTGCGTTCGGCCGGGGTCACCAGCAGGTCACGCAGCAGCAGCGGTTGCTCGACCCTCACACACCCCGAACTGAACGCCCTTGGCCCCTTGGTAAACAGCGGCTGGCTGGGCGTGTCGTGCAGGTACACCGAGAACGGGTTGGGGAAGCGCATCACGATCTTGCCCAGCGGGTTGCGCGGGCCAGCCTGTTGGCGCAGCAGGATATTACCAGGGCGCGCCCAATCGACCTGCTCGGGGGTCAGCGGATGACCTTCGGCGTCGAGTACTTGCAGGTTTTGCTGGCGCAGGTACTCGGGGTTGAGGCGGATAGCCGGGAGTTTGTCCTCGCGCATGATGGTCGGCGGGATGGTCCAGGTGGGGTTGAGGGTCAGCCGCGTGATGCGCGACTTGAGCAGCGGTGTCTGGCGTTCGGCGCGGCCCACTTGCAAGCGGGTTTGCCACACCGGGATGCCGCTCTGGTACACGCTCAATTGCGCGGCGGCCACATTGACCACTACGCCTTCAGGCTCAAGGTCCTGGGCCAGCCAGCGGAAACGCTCCAGGTTGATGCGCAGTTGCTCGCGGCGTACCGCCGGGCTGATGTTAAGTTCGGCCACGGTGCCGGCGCCGATTACGCCATCGGCTTGCAACGAGTGGCTGAGCTGGAACGCCTTCGCCGCCTTGACCAGGTCGCCCTGATATTGCTTGCCGTTGGGCAACTTGGCCAGATAGCCGCCACTGTGCAGGCGTCGCGCCAACTCCGGCACGCGCGGGTCTTCCATGCCGGGGCGTAACAACGGGCCACTACCCACCACGTCCCAGTGCGGTAAAGGCTGCTGGCGCAGGCTGGAATAGACGTTGCGCAGGCTGCGGTACAAGTCTGCACTTGGGCGTGCCTGGTCAAACGCTTTGGCCATGTCCTGCAAGCCAGTGGCGGCAAATGCCAATACTACGGTGTTCGGATCCGTCGCAGGCGGTTGCGAATGCCAGAGCGGTTCATAGCGCGATTGCAGCAGGCGCCCGTAATGCAAATCGTGCAGGGCTTGCAGGTATTGCTGGCTGGTCGCGATATCGCTGCACAGCACGTTGGCCGTGGCATCTACCGCAGGCAAGCTATAGTGGGTGGGGTCCAGGCCGTCGTCGGCCAGCATCAACAACTGGGTTTGCAAGGCTTGCCGGGACTCGTCGGCCGACCATAACGGTGCATTGCCTTGCTGCTGGTAAAAGGCTTGCAGGCGCACTTGGGCGGTGGCATCGACCCGCGAGACCAGGTGGGGGCAGACGCTGGGCAGTTGCGCCAGCGCCTGCTGTACCGGCGCCAGGTCGACGGGCGCAGGCGTGGTCACAGGCAGCGGCTCAGGCGCCAGCGCATCGGCTGTCGCGACCAATGGTGCAACGAGCAGGCAAATGCTCAAGTAACATGCGTGTTTTTTGAACAATTGACTTAGCTCCACTCCACAGCGGGGGAATCGACTGTAGATGCTGACTTTTATGCGCCACCTCGGCTTGATCACCGGGGGCCTGGCTTTACTGAGCAATTTTGCGCTCGCGGCCACTGGCACCCCACCTTCCTTGTATAGCAGCCTGGCGCGCTCGGCTCCAGAACTCAATCCCACTGTACTCAAAAGCGCCCTGAGCGCGGTGCAGTGCGCTGTCAATAACGGCGAAGAACGTTCCGATCGCCTAGCGGTTATTGACTACTCCCAGCCCTCGACCGCCCGTCGGCTGTGGATCTTCGATTTGCGCAAACAGACCCTGCTGCTGCGTGACCTGGTGGCGCATGGCGCCAAGTCCGGGGAAAACTTCGCCACCCAGTTCTCCAATCTCGAAGGCAGCCATCAATCCAGCCTGGGCTTGTTCCGCACCCAGGAAAGCTACCTCGGCGCTCATGGCTACTCGCTGCGCATGGATGGCCTGGAGCCCGGCTTCAATGACCTGGCGCGCGACCGCGCCATCGTGATCCATGCCGCCGACTACGTCAGCCCGTTGTGGAGCAAGCGCGAAGGCCGCATCGGCCGCAGCCAGGGCTGCCCGGCAGTACGCCCGCAGGTCGCCCGTCAAGTGGTAGACAAGCTCAAGGATGGGCAGTTCATGTTTTCCTGGTACCCCGACCAGCGCTGGTTGAAGTCCTCGGCGTACCTCAATTGCAAGCCCCAACAGGTAGCGAGTAGTCGTACAATCCGTGGCGGATAGCCTGTCCCCACAGATAAAAGAGAGCCTCGCATGCTTCTACACACCAGCACCTGGATCGAAATCGGGCAGTTCCTGGAACGCAGCCGCACGGTCGTGATCCCCATCGGCTCCAACGAACAACACGGCCCCACGGGCCTGCTGGGCACCGACTGGATGTGCCCGGAGATCATCGCCCATGAGGCGCAAAAAAACGCCGACATTCTGATCGGCCCTACTTTCAATATCGGCATGGCCCAGCACCACCTGGGGTTTCCCGGCACCATCTCGCTGCGCCCTTCCACCTTTATCGCCGCGATTGGCGATTGGGTGCGTTCGCTGGCCGGGCATGGCTTCGAGAAAATCCTGTTCCTGAACGGCCACGGCGGCAATATCGCCACGATCGAAGCGGCGTTTTCCGAGCTGTACGCCGAAGCCAGCTTCGCCCGCCGCCCGGCCGGGTTTGCGCTGAAGCTGGTGAACTGGTGGGACCTGGAAGGCGTCACCGACCTGGCCCAGCGCCAGTTCCCGGTCGGCCACGGCAGCCACGCCACGCCGTCGGAGATTGCGGTGACGCAGTGGGCTTACCCGCAGTCGATCAAGTCTGCCGATTACTCACCGCAAATTGCCAACACCGGGCCGATCCGCGAGGCGCTGGACTTTCGCGCGCGCTTCCCCGATGGCCGCATGGGTTCGGACCCGGCGCTGGCGACGGTGGAGAAAGGCGGTGAGTTGGTGGCGTTGGCGGCGCTGGGGCTGATCAAGACCGTGAGCAGTTTCAGCAACGAAGCCAAACCCTGAGCCGAGTGTTGGTCCAAATGTGGGAGGGGGCTCCCGATAGCAGTGTGTCAGTCAGCTCATCTGTAGCTGACCCACCGCCATCGGGAGCAAGCCCCCTCCCACATTTTGAAATGCATTGCCTTTCAGAACGGGCTTACTTGCAGTCCTGGGCCGCCTGCTCAAGCCGCGACGGTTTGATCGCCGAGGCCAGCGGTTTGCGCTCATACAGGAACACCTTGGTGCCGTCCTGGGACTTATAGGCTTCCAGCACATCATCAGCAGCAATCTTGCTGGTCAACAGCACCTTGGCGTGACGCGAATTCTGCGTCACGGTCGAGGTGATGCCGTGTTTTTCCAGCTTGGGCAATACGCATTGCACATAGCCTTCTGGGGTCTTGTCGGTTTGCAGGGTCAGCGATGGGGCATTGGGAGCCGTGATACAACCGGTCAGCAACGAGGCTGCAAAAGCCAGGGCCGGAGCGAAAAAAGAGCGCATACAGATTCCTGAAAATAACCAATAGGGTTCACATCCACTCGCGAATCAACCTGCGCGAACCAGGGCCTTGAGCGACACATCGAACTGCTTCAGGGCATCTTGCTGTACATCTCGCTGCTGCTCGATCAGCGCGGCAATCTCCGGCGCCGCCTTGCCGTGCACCCACACTGACGGCACTTGCCTGTCCACCGAACCTTCGGCCTTGGCGATGTATTGCAGGTTCGCGTCATAGAAGCGTGCTGCAAAGCGTGCCTCGACCCGGTCGTTACGCTGGGTCAGCAATTGGTTATGGGTATCGAGCACCACCACCACATCCGGATGCGCCTGCACCATGTCATCCAGGCTGCCATAGACCGTCACCGAGAAAAAAGCGCCCTGCAGCGAGTTCATCAACCAGTCGATGGCCAGCTCGGGATCGGAGCTGTTGACGAACGCCTGGCGAATCCGCCCATCCAGAGCATCCTTGGCGCCGTTAAGTGCCATGGCATGGTAGCGCTCAAGGTAGATGAGGTTGTCGCGGGTATTTTCGCTGAACAACACCCCTACCCTCTGAGTGCGTTGCAGGGATTCTACGCTAGCGGCCAGCGGCAGCAAATGGCCTGTACGCAGCTCATCGGCAATCGCCGGGGTGGTCATGAGGGTGGTGCCCAACATCAGGGCCATTAAAGCAAGCTGGATAATCGTCCTCATCGCGCATTTCCTTGAGCTGCGTCTGGATGAGCAGATTCTGCGCGCTTGGCGAAAAAACAGAACTTGTGATCCTTGATGGTGACTATCATTTGAACCGATAGTGTCAGGCAGCCCATAAAACCTATAAGGACCCCGCCATGAAGCCCTACCAGAAAACCTTCGACCGTATCCGCGATGCCGTACTGCCGGAATTTCGCGAGCGGGTCGCCGATTACCTGGTCGAGTATGAAGAAGTGTTGCTGGACCCAAGTGCCGACGCCAAACAACGCTCGGCCAGCGCCCAGCAACTGCGTGGTTACCTGCGGGGCTTGAACACCATGCGGGTGCTGGGCATGGCCCACTGGGAGGACCTGGACCGACGTGTCGAGGAAGAGTGGCAGCTAGAGCACAGGCCGTCGCAGGTTGACCCACTCCCGCACTGACGGCCGTTGCCACTGGCGTTGCGCGTACATCACCAGCTCGGCCGGCACGGGGTCGCCGTTGAGGATCAGGCGATTGAGCATCACCGCCAGGTCTACATCGGCGATCGACCACTCGCCAAACAAATGCTCAGGGTTGCCTGCCAGGAGAACCTGCGCCGCGCCGATCAACTTACGCGCAGCAGCCTGAGCCACCGGCGATAGAGGCGGCATCTTCTGCCCGCAGAACACCACCAGCGTCGAGCGTTCCTGGCGAATCGGCAGCAAGTCGCTGCGCAACCATGCCTGAACCTGCCGCGCCCTCGCCCGCTGCTGCAGATCAGCCGGGTAAACGCTGATCTGGGGGTACGCCTGGTCCAGGTACTCAGTGATTGCCGAAGATTCCGACAGCGTAAAATCACCGTGCTCCAGAGTCGGTACCCGCTGGGTCAGGGAGCGCTGGGCGTAATCTGCCGACTGGTTTTGCCCGGCATCCAGGTCCAGGGGGACCGTGTCGAACGTCAGGCCTTTTTCCCGCAGGGCAACGAACACCGACATGGCGTAGGGGCTGGTGAACAGCGAATCAACGTAGAGGCGCAGCGGGGGTTGGCTCATGGGCTATCTCCGAAGATGAAACGCCACGCTACGAGATTCAGGTCGATAAGGACAATGCAGGGTTTTTATGGGGGCATTCCTGGTGGGAATAGCATCAACCAGCGAAACCACCCGCTTTGAGGAACAGGTGCTCCTGCTCGGTGGTGACCCTGCCCAACACCGCATTGCGATGGGGAAAGCGCCCAAACCGCTGGATAATATCGGCATGTTCCCTGGCCCAGTGATAGGTGCTGGCGTCCAACTGCTGGTTAAGCACCAACGAGCGCTGCTGGTCTTGCGGGTCTTCCGAATGCTCAAACGGTAAATAACAAAACGCGCGTAACTGGGGATCGATCTGTTGATCCAACCCGGCGTCCACCATCTGCTGCGCATACAGACGCGCCAGCGGGTCGGTGGCGAACATATGCGCAGTGCCGCGAAAGGCGTTGCGCGGGTATTGGTCCAGCAGGATCAATAACGCCAGTGCGCCGTCGGCCGTGGCCAGCCAACCGTCCAGCTCGCGCCGCGCGGCTTGCATATGGGTGGCGTGGAAGGTGTCGCGAAAGGCTGTATCGAAGCCATCGTCCTTGGCGAACCAACGCTTGGGCCCCGCCTGTTTCCAGAATTCGATCACGGCCTCGGCTGATTGCGTCTTCATGCTGATCATCATGTGCCTCAATAAATGTTATAGGATAACGTCAATTATTTGCCCGCTTGTGATTCCCACTTATGACTGACGCTACTACCTTACGCCAACGCCTGCAGTCCATCGACGCCCTGCGCGGCCTGGTGATCCTGTTCATGCTACTGGACCACGTGCGTGAAACCTTCCTGTTGCATCGCCAGGTCAGCGACCCCATAAGCATCGACAGCACCGAGCCTGCGCTGTTTGTCAGCCGCACCCTCGCCCATCTCTGTGCACCGGTATTTGTGTTGCTCACCGGATTGTCGGCGTGGCTGTACGGCCAGAAGTATCAGGGGCGACGCGATGTGTCGGCCTTTTTGTTCAAACGTGGGCTGTTTCTGGTGGTGCTGGAATTCACCTTGGTCAACTTCGCGTGGACCTTCCAGTTGCCGCCCAGTGTGATCTATATGCAAGTGATCTGGGCCATCGGCGTGAGCATGATCGCCCTCGCAGCACTGGTGTGGTTGCCGCGCCCGCTGCTGATCAGCTTGGCGCTGGTGATCATCGCCGGGCATAACCTGCTCGACGGAGTGCACTTTGCCCAGAATTCGGCGTTGCAGAGTGGCTGGTCAATCCTGCATGAGCGCAGCTGGATCGAGGCGTCGGAAAACCTGCGTCTGCGCGTGACTTATCCGGTGCTGCCGTGGATCGGTGTGATCGCCCTGGGTTATGGATTCGGGCCATGGTTTGCCGCTACCGCACTACCGGCTGTGCGTCAGCGTCATTTGCTGATCGCGGGCGTGACGGCATTAATGGGTTTTGTGCTGCTGCGGGCAGTCAATGGCTACGGCGAGCAGCCTTGGTACGTGTATGACAATGGCGTGCAGACCCTGATGAGCTTCTTCAACATCACCAAGTACCCGCCGTCGCTGTTGTTCCTGGCGTTGACGTTGGGGGTTGGGTTGTTGCTGTTGCTGGCATTCGAACGCGCTGGGCATAAGCGCTGGATTGGCGTGCTGGCGGTGTTTGGCGCAGCGCCGATGTTCTTTTATCTACTGCATCTGTATGTGTTGAAGGTGCTGTATGTCGCCTGTGTGGCGTGGCTTGGGCTCAACCACGGCAACTATTTCGGCTTCGACAGCATCGGTGCGGTGTGGCTGACAGCTTTGGTGTTGCCGCTGGTGCTATACCCGCCGGTACGTTGGTTTGCCGGGCTCAAAGCGCGCCGGCGCGATATCGCCTGGCTCAAGTACCTCTGACCGGGGCCTCACGCGGCTCAAAATGTGGGTGGAGGCTTGCTCCCGACAGCGGTGGATCAGTTCCAATTCCTTGGCTGAACTACCGCTATCGGGGCATAGGTATCTACACAACTTTGTAGCTGCCGACCGTAACCACGATGCGAAGCGAGCCGCTCTTGATCTGCTTTTGATCTTGATCTTAGGCGGCCCCCCCAAATCAGTGTCGGATTACGGGCACACCGAGCCGAAGCGAGGTGCCGAGTGGTGGGGCAAGAGCGTTTGGGTACTTTTGCGCTTTTCAAAAGTGAGCCGCTGTAAAAGCGGAACCAATATCAGCCGTTACCGCAGGAATGGATATGTACTCGGTATAACTGTGTCGGCTGTCAGGCCGCCATCGGGAGCAAGCCCCCTCCCACATTTAGATCCTGGGGTGTCAGGTAGAGATGCTTCGGCTGTCAGGCCGCCACGGGGGCAAGCCCCCTCCCACACTTGCAGACAATATCAGGCCAATTCGGTGCGCAGTTGGCGGGCGGCGGTGACCATGTGAATGAGCGCCGCCTCCGTCTCCGGCCAACCGCGGGTCTTCAAGCCGCAATCGGGGTTGACCCACAAACGCTCTGCCGGAATCCGCTTGGCGGCCTTGCGCAGCAAGTTAGCCATCTGCGATACATCCGGCACCCGTGGCGAGTGGATGTCATACACACCGGGGCCGATGTCGTTCGGGTAGTCAAAGGCTTCAAAGGCATCAAGCAACTCCATGTCCGAACGCGACGTTTCGATGGTAATCACGTCGGCATCCATCGCCGCGATCGACTCGATCACATCGTTGAACTCGCTGTAGCACATGTGAGTGTGGATCTGGGTTTCATCGCGCACACCGCAGGCGCACAGGCGGAACACTTCAGTAGCCCAGTCCAGGTAGTGTTGCCACTGCGCCTGGCGTAACGGCAACCCTTCGCGGAACGCGGCTTCGTCAATCTGCACGATCTTGATGCCGGCGGCTTCCAGGTCCACCACTTCGTCACGAATCGCCAGGGCCAGTTGCCGGGCCTGCACTTCGCGGCTCACATCTTCCCGCGGGAACGACCACATCAGCATCGTTACCGGGCCGGTCAACATGCCCTTCAATACCTTGTCGGTCAGCCCCTGGGCGTAGCGGATCCACTCCACGGTCATGGCTTTCGGGCGGCTCAGGTCACCGAAGATCACTGCCGGCTTCACGCAACGAGAACCGTAGCTCTGCACCCAGCCGAAACGAGTGAACGCGTAGCCATCCAGTTGTTCGGCGAAGTACTCGACCATGTCGTTACGCTCGGCCTCACCGTGCACCAGCACATCCAGGCCGAGGTTTTCCTGCACCTGGACAGCGTGCTTGATCTCGCTGTGCATGGCTTCGACGTATTCGGCTTCGCTCAACTTGCCAGCCTTGTACGACTGGCGCGCCAGGCGGATCGACGCGGTCTGCGGAAACGAACCGATGGTGGTGGTCGGCAACAGTGGCAGGTTCAGGCCGGCGCGCTGCTTCTCGATACGCTGGGCAAACGGCGATTGGCGCTGGCTGTCCTGCTCGTTGATGGCGGCGACGCGGGCTTGTACGGCAGGCTTGTGGATCCGTGTCGATGCCTGGCGAGCAGCCTGTACGGCACGGTTTTCAGCCAGGGCGGCAAGTACAGCGGGTGCCTCGGGCTGGTCGACAGCCTGGGCCAGCAGCGCCACTTCTTCGCACTTTTGCACGGCAAAGGCCAGCCAGCTTTTCAACTCGGCATCCAACTTGTCTTCACGGCCCAGGTCGACCGGGCTGTGCAGTAACGAGCAGGACGCCGCGACCCACAGGCGATCGCCGAGCTTCTCATGGGCATGCTGCAACGTGGCCAGGGCCTTCTCCAGGTCGCAACGCCACACGTTGCGGCCATTGACCACGCCCAGGGACAACACCTTATAGGCCGGTAAGCGATCCAGGATAGTCGGGTACTGTTCCGGTGCTCTCACCAGATCGATGTGCAGACCATCCACCGGCAAGTTGGCCGCCAGGCCGAGATTTTCTTCCAGGCCACCGAAGTAGGTAGCCACCAGTTTTTTCAGCGGGTCCCGCTGGATCAGGTTATAGGCACGCTCAAACGCGTTCTTCCAGTCCTGCGGCAAGTCGAGCACCAGGATCGGCTCATCAATCTGCACCCACTCAACGCCCAGGTCCGCCAGGCGCTGGAAGATCTGCCCGTACAGCGGCAGCAAGCGCTCAAGCAGATCAAGCTTGTCAAAAGCGTCGCCCTTGGCCTTGCCCAGCCACAGGTAGGTCAGTGGGCCAATGACGACAGGCTTGACGGTGTGGCCCAGGTCACGGGCTTCCTTGACCTCTTCGAACAGTTGATCCCAACCCAGGTGGAACTGCTGATCGGCGCTGAACTCCGGCACCAAATAGTGATAGTTGGTATCAAACCACTTGGTCATCTCCTGGGCGTGAGCACCGCCGCAGCAGTTGTCACTGACGCCGCGAGCCATGGCGAACAAGGTGTGCAACGTGGCGTGGCCATCGGCCGGGCGGAAACGCTCGGGGATCACGCCAAACATCAGCGAGTGAGTCAGCACCTGGTCGTACCAGGCGAAATCACCAGCAGGCAGCAGTTCAATACCAGCCTGTTTTTGCAGCGCCCAATGGGTCTTGCGCAGGTCACGGCCAACGGCGCGCAGGCCGGCTTCGTCGAGCTCGCCCTTCCAGAACGCTTCCTGCGCTTTTTTCAGTTCACGATCGCGTCCAATGCGCGGAAATCCGAGGGAATGAGCGACTGCCATGACGTAAAGCTCCAATGTCGATGTTTATGGCGCTCATTGTCGGCAGTCGGCAATAGTGAGACAAACTCATTTAATTCTAGATCATCACAAGATCCATTCATGTTCGTACGACTGCGGATTGCCCATAACCGCACTGGCAGTTATTACCGTCATCCTAACGAACGGTCACACTCGCCCCGTATGCTTAAACGTAAGCGCGCAATTTCCGCCCGCTAACCTTTCGATCTGCCCCAAGTGCGGGCACAATGCGTGTCCTTTTTTGGCAGGCACCGCCGCAGGCTCTCAAAAATGATCAAAACGCCGTACTACCTCATCGATAAACAGAAGCTTCTGGTCAACATGCAGAAGATTGCCTACGTGCGCGAGCAGTCCGGCGCCAAGGCTCTGCTGGCGCTCAAGTGTTTTGCCACTTGGTCGGTGTTCGACTTGATGCAGCAATACATGGACGGCACCACCTCGTCGTCGCTGTACGAGTTGAAGCTCGGTCGCCAGAAGTTCGAAGGTGAAGCGCACGCCTACAGCGTGGCCTGGGCCGACGATGAAATCGAAGAGATGCTCGAGAACTGCGACAAGATCATCTTCAACTCCATCAGCCAGCTGCAGCGCTTTGCCGAGCGCAGCGAAGGCAAGACCCGTGGCCTGCGCGTAAACCCGCAGGTGAGCAGCTCCGATTACCTGCTGGCCGACCCTGCGCGCCCGTTCAGTCGCCTGGGCGAGTGGGACCCGGTGAAGATCGATGCCGTGATCGATCAGATCTCCGGCTTCATGTTCCACAACAACTGCGAGAACGGCGACTTCAGCCTGTTCGACAAGATGCTCGGCACCATCGAGGAACGCTTCGGTGAGCTGCTGCACAAGGTCAAATGGGTCAGCCTCGGCGGCGGCATCCATTTCACCGGTGAAGGCTATGCGCTGGACGCGTTCTGCGCACGCTTGAAGGCGTTTTCCGAGAAGTACGGCGTGCAGGTGTACCTGGAACCCGGCGAAGCAGCGATCACTAATAGCGCCTCCCTGGAAGTCACCGTGCTCGACACCCTCTACAACGGCAAGAACCTCGCCGTAGTAGACAGCTCCATCGAAGCCCACCTGCTGGACCTGCTGATCTATCGCCTCAACGCCAAGCTGGCGCCGAGCGAGGGCGAACATACCTACATGGTGTGCGGCAAATCCTGCCTGGCCGGGGACATCTTCGGCGAGTATCAATTTGATCGTCCGCTGGCCATCGGCGATCGGCTGTCGTTCATCGACACCGCGGGCTACACCATGGTCAAGAAAAATTGGTTCAACGGCCTGAAAATGCCGTCCATCGTAGTGAAACAACTCGACGGTACAGTCGAGGTGGTTCGTGAATTTGGTTACGACGACTACCTGTCCAGCCTTTCCTAAGCTGGCGGATATAGGAGAAATAAAGCAATTGAAAAAGAACGTTCTTATCATTGGTGCAGGAGGTGTCGCCAAGGTGGTGGCCCACAAGTGCGCGCAGCACAACGACGAACTCGGTCGTATTGCTATCGCGTCGCGCAACATCTCCAAATGCCAGGCCATCATCGACAGCGTCAAGGCCAAGGGTAGCCTCAAGGCACCCGCCGATATCCAGGCCTTTGCGCTGAACGCCCTGGACGTGGAAGCGACCAAGGCCCTGATCCGCGAGACCGAGTCGCAGATCGTCATCAACGTAGGTTCCGCGTTCCTCAACATGTCGGTGCTGCGTGCCTGCATCGACACGGGCGTTGCCTACCTCGACACCGCCATCCACGAAGAGCCGGGCAAGGTCTGCGAGACCCCGCCGTGGTACGGCAACTACGAATGGAATCACCTGGAAGAATGCAAACAGAAGAACATCACCGCCATCCTTGGCGTGGGCTTCGACCCGGGTGTCGTCAACGCGTACGCCGCGCTGGCGCAGCAACAGCATTTCGACCGCATTGATTCGATCGACATTCTCGACGTCAATGCCGGCTCCCATGGCAAATACTTCGCCACCAATTTCGATCCGGAAATCAACTTCCGCGAATTCACCGGGCAGGTGTGGAGCTGGCAGAACAGCCAGTGGACCAGCAACACCATGTTCGAAGTCAAACGTACCGACGACCTGCCGGTAGTCGGCTCGCAAAACCTCTACCTCACCGGCCACGATGAAGTGCACTCGCTGTCGAAAAACCTCGACGTGCCCAACGTGCGGTTCTGGATGAGCTTTGGCGAGCACTACATCAACGTGTTCACCGTGCTGAAAAACCTCGGCCTGCTCTCGGAAAAACCGGTCAAGACCGCCGAAGGCCTGGAAGTGGTGCCGTTGAAAGTGGTCAAGGCCGTGCTGCCCGACCCGTCATCGCTTGCCCCGGGCTACACCGGCAAGACCTGCATCGGCGACCTGGTCAAAGGCACCAAAGGCGGCCAACCACGCGAGATGTTCATCTACAACGTGGCCTGCCATGAAGAAGCCTTTGCCGAGACCGACAGCCAGGGCATCTCCTACACCGCAGGCGTACCACCGGTAGCCGCAGCGCTGCTGGTTGCGCGTGGTGAATGGGATGTGAAGCACATGGCCAACGTCGAGGAACTGCCGGCTGAGCCGTTCCTGAAAGCGCTGGACGTGATGGGCTTACCGACTCGGATCAAGGACGAGAACGGTGATCGCGCTTGGGATGCGATTGCCTGAATAGGTGATTGCTGACTGACAAAAAATGCGCCCCCAGGGGCGCATTTTTTGTTTGGGCAAGCACACCACAATCCACGCAAGATAATCGCCAATCCATCTAAGCAACTGTCAATTCTCACAGGTTAAGGGCCGCACAAATTCCACTAGTCTGACTCACTTATCCCCTCACCATGTGCGAAAGGAATCGTCATGAGTCCGCAAAAACAAACCAACGACCTCACGGTACATCTGGCCTGGCTGCTCTACAGCATTGCCTGCTATCTGATTTTCCTGACCGTGTTTTTATACCTTATAGGCTTCACTGGTAGCGTGCTGGTGCCCAAAGCCATTAACGATGGGCAACCTGTCAACTGGCCGCTTGCAGCGCTGAGTAACGGCCTGCTGATGATTCTGTTCGCTGCCCAGCATAGCCTCATGGCACGTAGAAGCTTCAAGAACACAATGACCACACTCATTCCCCCCGTGGCTGAACGTTCCACCTATGTGCTGCTCAGCAGCCTGGTGCTTGGGTTGATGTTCTGGCTGTGGCAACCCATTCCATACACCGTCTGGGAGGTTGAAGCGGCTTGGGCCAAGGCACTGTTGTCAGGTGTGTTCTGGCTGGGCTGGGGCATGGTGTTGCTGGCAACCTTCCTGATCAGTCACTTCGAGCTGTTCGGGTTAAAACAGTCCGTTGATCATTGGCGAAACACCCCACAAAAGGCGGCGATATTTAAAACGCCGCTGTTCTACCGTGTCGTGCGTCACCCGATGTACCTGGGATTTTTGATCGCTTTCTGGGCAACCCCGCATATGACGGCAGGCCATCTGTTGTTTGCGCTGGGGATGTCGGTTTATTTGTTCGTGGGTGCCCGTTTCGAAGAAAGGGATCTGGTGCAGCTGTTTGGTGAGCGGTATCGACGCTACAGGCGTGAGGTGGGCATGATTGTGCCGCGCCTCAAAAAGCCACGTCGCTAGATTCCTGCAGGAGCGAGTTTGCTCGCGAAGATCGTCAAGGATGACGCAGGCAGCCTGGATGAACGCTGGGCGTCTGCCGGATGCTGAAGGCGCGCAGTTGCTGGTAGACAAAGTCCTGGATGAAGCCTGCCCCGCCACATAAAGCCAGGCCGTACACCACTCCCCAAAACACTGAAGATGCAAATGTGGGAGGGGGCTTGAACTGGCCTAATGAATTTGGACACATCAATAGGGC
>NZ_SPKQ01000039.1:0-1440 GCF_023127895.1 Pseudomonas sp. NCIMB 10586 | reverse complement strand
AAAGCGTTACGCAATGAGCTTGAAAGGTGTCTAGAAAATCCGGGGCGATTCACACATCACCGGGAATTCACCGCCCAGGGATGCATCCTTGACCAGCACCGGAAACCCCTGGGCCTCCAGCCCCTCAATACCGGCGAGGATGCCAGGGTATTTGGCCAACACCTCGGCGGGTACGTCCGGCAGGGCGAATTCGCCTTCGATGATTTCACGCTTCACCGCCCGCTCGAAGATCTCCGACAGGCACTGCACCTGGGCTTCGGCCAAGGTGTTGCCGGCACTCATGCCGTTGCTCAGGTAGAGGTTTTCGATCAGGTTGGAAGGGAAATACACCACTTCACCATCGGACTGGCGCACAAACGGCAGCGAGACAATGCCACGGGCTTCATTGCCCGAGTTGGTGTCGAACAGGTGCGAACCGCGCAACTCGCCCTCGCGGTTGTAGATCTTCAGGCAGTAGGCATCGAGGATTTCACTCGGCAGCTCATCGTCCGGTCCCGGCTGAAACCAGCGCTCATCCGGGTAATGCACAAACGGCGCATTGGCCAGCTCTTCGCCCCAGAACTGGTCGTTGTAGAAGAAGTTGCAGTTGAGCCGCTCGATAAACTCGCCCAGCGCCGACGCCAGTGCGCCCTCCTTCGTCGCGCCCTTGCCGTTGGTAAAGCACATCGGCGAATGCGCATCGCGCACATGCAGCGACCAGACGTTGGGCACGATATTGCGCCACGAGGCGATCTCGATCTTCATGCCCAGCCCGGCGAGGATGCCGGACATGTTGGCGATGGTCTGCTCCAGCGGCAGGTCCTTGCCAGCAATGTAGGTGCCCGCCTCGGACGTGGAATTGGGCATCAACAACGCCTGGGCGTCGGCGTCGAGATTTTCCACCTGCTCAATCACGAACTCCGGCCCGGCCTGCACCACTTTCTTCACGGTGCAACGGTCGATGGAACGCAGGATGCCCTGACGGTCCTTGTCCGAGATGTCCGCCGGCAGCTCGACCTGGATCTTGAAAATCTGGTTGTAGCGGTTTTCCGGGTCGACGATGTTGTTCTGCGACAGGCGAATATTCTCCGTGGGAATATTGCGCGTCTGGCAGTACAACTTCACAAAGTACGCCGCACACAACGCCGACGAAGCCAGGAAGTAATCGAATGGCCCCGGTGCCGACCCATCGCCCTTGTAGCGGATGGGCTGGTCGGCAATGACCGTGAAGTCATCGAACTTGGCTTCAAGCCGAAGGTTGTCGAGAAAGTTGACCTTAATTTCCATGCGGGCACACCAGAATAACGAGCTAAACAAATTGGCGGCCATTATGAAGCGTTTCGCCGGGAAGTCTCAGGGTTTTGCGTGTGGGTTGCCGATCGGTGGTAACGTCCAACCGACCTGTAGGAGCGAGCAAGCCCGCTTGTGTCTTGATCCGGGATTAGACTGAGGTGAGAGCGG
>NZ_SPKQ01000038.1:76441-118716 GCF_023127895.1 Pseudomonas sp. NCIMB 10586 | reverse complement strand
TTGATCACCGCATAAGTGTCCTTCCAGTCCCAGCCGCGTTTTTTCGCTTCGGCGGCCATGGCGGCTCCTTGTTTCTGGCCCACTTCAAACGCGGCCATGCCCAGGTACGGCACGTCTTCCATGAAGTTGCCCTTGGCATCGACAAAGCGGTCATCCACAGCCATGACTTTCAGGCCATTGACCTTGGCCTTGGCGACAATGGCCGGGCCCAGGGACACGTCCGGTGGGCAGATCACAAAGCCCTTGGCACCGTTGGCGGCGAGGCTGTCGATGGCCGAGAGGGTTTTCTCGCCATCGGGCACGGCGATCTTGATCACGGTGAAGCCATGCTCCTTGCCGGCTTTTTCGGCGAAGGCCCATTCAGTCTGGAACCACGGCTCTTCGGCCTGCTTGACCAGGAAGCCGATCTTCACTTCTTCGGCGGATACGATGCTGCTGAGGCTGCTTAACGCAACAGCGGCAGCCAGAACGCGTAGAACCTTTTTCATGAACGACACCTCTTGTTGTTGTTTTTGAGTCTTGGGTTTAACCGGCGAAACGATGGCAAGGCTTGCCAGGGACATCCACTTCAATGGCCAACAGCGCACCGTCCAAAGGGTGATCCAAGGGACTCGCGGCACTGGTGATATACAAGGTGGTGAGGTCGGGCCCACCGAACACGCAACTGGTGGGACGGCTGACCGGCAGCTCGATGATGCGGTCGACCTCACCTGCGGGCGTCAGGCGCAGCAGGCAACTGCCGTCCCAACGGGCGTTCCAGATGTAGCCCTCGCTGTCCATGGCCGAGCCGTCCGGCCCACCGCGCTCATGGGGTGCAAACCATACCTGGGCGGGTTCGAGCTGGCCGTCGGACTGGATCGAATGCTGATACAGCGTGCCGTCCATGCTGTCGCCGAAATGCACCTGGCTACCCTCCTCGTTCCAAAGCAACGTGTTGGGAATGCCCAGCCCGGTCAGCAACGGCGTGACCCGCGCATCGGCATCGACACGGAACAGGCCACCGGAGCGCCGGGTGATGGGCAGGTCTTCGCCCTGCTCACCGATATTGTTCTGCATGGTGCCCAGCCACAGCCGGCCCTGGGCATCGCAGCGCGCTTCGTTGCCACGGTTGCCCGGTTGCGGGTCGGCCACGCACAGCAGGGTCAGCGCCTGGGTAGCCAGGTCGAGGCGATACACACCGCTGCTCAAGGTCACCAGCGCATCGCCGCTTTCACACGGAATGAACGCCGAGACATGCTCGGGCAACTGCCACACCTGCAACTGCCCGTCCATCCAGCGCAGTGCCTGTTTGGCGGCGATATCCACCCAGTAAAGCGCCTGGGATCGAACATCCCAGAACGGTCCTTCGCCCAAGCGGGCACGGTGTGGGGTGACTGCGCTCAACGACATGAGGCCTCCTGATGACTTACAGCGATTCTCGAGACGGTGCGCCATCCACCAAGCGCTGGATACGCAACGGGTTGGCGTTTTTCAACGCGTCGGGCAGCAGGCTATCAGGGTAATTCTGGAAGCACACGGGCCGCAGGAAACGGTCGATGGCCAGGGTGCCGACCGAGGTGCCGCGGGCGTCGGAGGTCGCCGGATACGGCCCGCCGTGCACCATCGAATCGCAGACTTCCACCCCCGTGGGGTAACCGTTGAGCAGGATGCGCCCGACCTTCTGCTCCAGCAGCGGCGTCAACTCGGCGAACTGTTGCAGGTCAGCCGGTTCGCCGATGATCGTGGCGGTCAACT
Source organism: Pseudomonas sp. NCIMB 10586 (assembly GCF_023127895.1). Classification (NCBI taxonomy): domain Bacteria; kingdom Pseudomonadati; phylum Pseudomonadota; class Gammaproteobacteria; order Pseudomonadales; family Pseudomonadaceae; genus Pseudomonas; species Pseudomonas sp. NCIMB 10586. The sequence continues at coordinate 116,982 of NZ_SPKQ01000038.1, read as the reverse complement.
GGCCGTGCAGCCCATGCAGGGCGGCGCTGAGTTGAGCCTGGTCGACGACCTCGACAAACACCGTGGTGGGGCCGAACACTTCTTCCTGCAGCACTTCGTCGCCGTCGATCAGCAAGCGTACATCCGCCTTGAACAGTTGCGGTTGAGCCTGGTTGCCCACTTGCGTACTGCCTGCCAGATGCTGGATGCCCGGGTGAGACAGGAGTTTTTCCAGGCCCTTGCCGTAGCTGTCCAGGGTGCCGGTGTTGAGCATGGTTTGCGCCGGTTGCTCACCGATCAATTGCGCGACCTGTTGCGTGAACGCGGTGAACGCAGGCGAAGCGATGCCAATCACCAGTCCGGGGTTGGTGCAGAACTGGCCGCAGCCTTGTACCACCGAGGCAGTCAGGTCGCGGGCGACGCTCTCGGCACGCGTTTGCAGGGCCTGGGGCAGCACGATGACCGGGTTGATGCTCGACATTTCGGCAAATACCGGGATCGGTTGCGGGCGTGCGGCCGCCATATCGCACAGGGCACGACCACCCTTGAGCGAACCGGTAAAGCCCACCGCCTGGATTGCCGGGTGCTTGACCAGCGCTTCACCGACACCGCCGCCGAAGATCATGTTGAACACGCCCGCCGGCATCTCGCTGGCCTCGGCGGCGCGAATGATCGCATCGGCCACGCGCTCGGCGGTCGCCATGTGCCCGCTGTGCGCCTTGAACACCACCGGGCAACCGGCGGCCAGCGCAGCGGCGGTGTCGCCACCGGCGGTGGAAAACGCCAGGGGGAAGTTGCTGGCACCGAACACAGCCACCGGGCCCAGGCCGATACGGTATTGACGCAGGTCCGGACGCGGCAACGGCTGGCGGTCGGGCTGGGCTTTGTCGATACGCGCCCCGTAGAAATCACCACGGCGCAGCACGGTGGCGAACAAGCGCATCTGGCCACTGGTACGCCCGCGCTCGCCTTTGATACGGGCAGCAGGCAACGCAGTTTCGCGGCAGACCAACTCGACGAAATCATCGCCCAGCGCGTCCAGCTCATCGGCCACCGCGTCCAGAAACCGCGCACGCCGTGCGGCGCTCAAGGCGCGGTAGGCCGGGTAAGCGGCCGCCGCGGCTTTGGCGGCGGCATCCACCTCTTGCGGGGTGGCCTGGTAGAAATCCTGGGGCAAGGCTTCGCCGGTGGTGGCATCGATACTCTGCAGCTTGACGCTGCCGTTGGCGCTGCGCTGGCCGCCGATGTAGTTGTGGCCGAGGAACTGGGTCATGTAGGTCTCCTTAAAGGGTGATGACGTGGCCGGGTTCGAATACCGCGTCGACCATGCCGATGCCGTTGATCAATGGCGCGCCGAACTCAGCCTGGCTGATCTGGAACACATCGCCCGGTTGAGTACGTATACCGTCGGCGAATGACAGGGTGGCGGTGCCGAAGAAGTGAATATGCACATCGCCCGGTTTGAGAAACTGACTGTATTTGAAGTGGTGGTATTCAAGATTTTCCAGGCTGTGGCACATGTTGGCTTCGCCGCTGAGAAATTCGCTCTGCCAGATCACCTCGCCGTTACGCAGGATGCGGCTGGTACCGGCCAGATGCACGGGCAACTCGCCCACGCGCAACTCCGGGCCATAGCTGCAACTGCGCAGTTTGGAATGGGCCAGGTACAGGTAGTTCTTGCGTTCCATCACATGGTCGGAGAACTCGTTGCCCACCGCGAAGCCCAGGCGATAAGGCTTGCGGTCGTGACCGATCACATACAGGCCGCCGATTTCCGGCTCTTCGCCGGCGTCTTCGGCAAACGGCGGCACCGGGAAGGCGGCGCCTGGACGCACGACAATGCTGCCGTCGCCCTTGTAGAACCACTCCGGCTGCACACCGGCCTGGCCGGCAGCGGGTTTGCCGCCCTCCACGCCCCATTTGAAGATGCGCATGGTGTCGGTCATCGCGCTGTCATCACCGGCCTGCTGGTGCATCTTGTCGCGGGCCGAGGCACTGCCCAGGTGGGTCAGACCGGTGCCGCTGATCAGCATATGGGCCGGGTCCGGGTGGTCCAGCGGTGGCAGGATTTTAAGTTCGGCCAGCAGCGCCGCGTAGTCATGACTGGCGCCCAGGCCCAGGCTCTGTACCTGTTGCTGCAATTTGACCCCGGCTTCGATGGCGGCCAGGGCCAATTCGCGCACGCTGTGCGCGCCCTGCACTTCCCGCAGGGTGTCGCCTTCCACCACGCCGACGCGGCGCTCACCGTTGCTCAACTCGAACTGAACTAAACGCATGCAGGTTCTCCTGGATTTAAGTACGTGTGGCGCCACGGGCGCTGGCGGCAAATTGATCGACGGGCAGTACGTGCTTGCGCTCCAGCAAGCGGTAGACCACGAGGGTCAGCAGCAACCCGAACAGCATCACGCCGGATAGGAAATACAGGCCCGAGGCGAGGTTGCCGGTGTACTCCTTGAGCGCCCCGATCACGAACGGGCCGATATAGCCGCCAAGGTTGCCCACCGAGTTGATCAAGGCGATGCCGGCCGCCGCGCTGGCACCGGCAAAAAACCGTCCCGGCAAGGTCCAGAACACCGCAGTGCAGGAAAACATCGCGAAGGCCGCCAGGCACAGCGCGGCCATCTGCAGCACAGGCACACTCAGCCAGGCACTGCAGAACAGGCCAATGGCGCCGAGCACATAGAGCACGGCGAGATGGCCATAGCGGTCGTTCAATCGATCGGAACTGCGCGGGATGATCAGCAGGCCGATGATGCCGAAGATATAGGGCACGGCCGAGATGAAGCCGGTAGTGAGGTCACTGCCACCGAACTGCTTGATCAGGGTCGGCAACCACAGGCCCAGGCCGTAGATGCTCAGGGTCACCGGCAGGTAGAACAGCGCCAGCAACAGCACGCGTTTGTCTTTGAGCGCGTGCAGCGGGTTGCCGTGACGGGTCTGGCCGTAGGCTTGCAGGTCTTTTTCCAGCTCGCCGGTAAGCCAGGTTTTCTCTTGCTCGCTCATCCAGCTGACCTGCCTGGGACCGTCCGGCAGGTAGCGCAGCACCGGCCAGGTCAGCAGGATCGCCGGGGTGCCGATCACGATAAACAGCCACTGCCAACCGTGCAGGCCAAGAATGCCGTCCATGCCGAGCAAACCACCGGACACGGGCCCGGTGATCATCATTGCAATGGGTTGGGAGAGAATGAACAGCCCAAGGATCTTGCCGCGATGGCGCACCGGGAACCACTGGGTGATGTAGTACAGCACGCCGGGGAAGAACCCCGCTTCCGCCGCGCCCAGCAGAAAGCGCATCACATAGAAACTGTGCGGCCCCTGCACAAAGGCCATGCCGATGGTGATGGCGCCCCAGGTAATCATGATGCGCGCAAACCAGCGCCGCGCGCCGAAGCGGTCGAGCATCAGGTTGCTGGGGATCTCGAACAGAAAGTAGCCGATGAAGAACAACCCTGCGCCCAAACCATAGGCAGCGTCACCGATACCTACGTCGGCGCCCATGTGCAGCTTGGCGAACCCTACGGCGGAACGGTCTACGTAGGCGATCAGGTACAGCAGGATCAGGAAGGGAATCAGTTTCAGCGTGATGCGCCGAATAAGCCGCAATTCCTGGCTCATGGGGTCGATCTCCGATTGTTGTTTTTATAGAAGCTCGGGGGGACGCCTCTCGCGAAATCCGCCAGGGTCATACCTCAGTTGAGAAAGACTATATAGTATGACTATTTACAAAACAACACTTCCAAAGCAGCGATTTTGCGCTTATGTTTAAGCACGCATAGAACATATAGTCATACAATAAGAGAATCGATCATGCCTGACAAAAAGCCCGGCCTACGCTCCGCCCAATGGTTTGGTACCGCCGACAAAAACGGCTTCATGTACCGCAGCTGGATGAAGAACCAGGGCATTGCCGACCACCAGTTCCATGGCAAGCCGATCATCGGCATCTGTAACACCTGGTCGGAGCTGACCCCGTGCAACGCGCATTTCCGCCAGATCGCCGAGCACGTCAAGCGCGGCGTGATCGAGGCCGGTGGCTTCCCGGTGGAGTTCCCGGTGTTCTCCAACGGCGAATCCAACCTGCGCCCTACCGCGATGCTGACCCGCAACCTGGCAAGCATGGATGTGGAAGAAGCGATTCGTGGCAACCCGATTGACGGTGTGGTACTGCTGACCGGCTGCGACAAAACCACCCCGGCGCTGCTGATGGGCGCCGCCAGTTGCGACGTGCCGGCTATCGTGGTCACCGGCGGGCCGATGCTCAATGGTAAACACAAGGGCCAGGACATCGGCTCGGGCACGGTGGTGTGGCAGCTCAGCGAACAGGTCAAGGCTGGCACCATCACCCTGGATGACTTCCTCGCGGCCGAAGGCGGCATGTCGCGCTCGGCAGGCACCTGCAACACCATGGGCACCGCCTCGACCATGGCGTGCATGGCCGAGGCACTGGGCACGTCCCTGCCCCACAACGCGGCGATCCCAGCGGTGGATGCGCGGCGTTATGTGCTGGCGCACATGTCCGGTATGCGTGCGGTCGAGATGGTGCGCGAAGACTTGAAGCTGTCGAAGATCCTCACCAAAGAAGCGTTTGAAAACGCGATTCGCGTGAACGCGGCCATCGGCGGTTCGACCAACGCGGTGATTCACCTTAAAGCCATCGCCGGGCGCATCGGCGTGGAGCTGGACCTCGATGACTGGACCCGCATCGGGCGCGGCATGCCGACCATCGTCGACCTGCAACCCTCAGGGCGCTTCCTGATGGAAGAGTTCTACTACGCTGGCGGCCTGCCTGCCGTGTTGCGTCGCCTGGGTGAGGCCAACCTGATCCCCCACCCGAACGCCTTGACCGTCAACGGCAAGTCCCTGGGCGAGAACACCAAGGACTCGCCGATCTACGGCCAGGACGAAGTGATCCGCACCCTCGACAACCCGATTCGCGCCGACGGCGGCATCTGCGTGCTGCGCGGCAATCTGGCGCCGTTGGGTGCGGTGCTCAAGCCGTCTGCCGCCAGCGCCGAACTGATGCAACACCGTGGCCGTGCGGTGGTGTTCGAAAACTTCGACATGTACAAGGCGCGCATCAACGATCCGGAGCTGGACGTGGACGCCAACTCGATCCTGGTCATGAAGAACTGCGGCCCCAAGGGTTACCCAGGCATGGCCGAGGTCGGCAACATGGGACTGCCGGCCAAACTGCTGGCCCAGGGCGTGACTGACATGGTGCGCATTTCCGATGCGCGCATGAGCGGCACCGCCTACGGCACGGTGGTCTTGCACGTGGCACCGGAAGCCGCTGCCGGCGGGCCGTTGGCGGCCGTGAAGGAAGGTGACTGGATTGAACTCGACTGCGCCAATGGCCGCCTGCACCTGGACATCCCCGACGCCGAGCTGGCGGCGCGCATGGCTGATCTGGCGCCACCGCAAAAGCTGATCGTCGGTGGCTATCGCCAACTGTACATCGACCATGTGCTGCAAGCCGACCAGGGCTGCGACTTTGACTTCCTGGTGGGCTGTCGCGGAGCGGAAGTCCCACGGCATTCCCACTAATTGGGATGCTATGATGCGGCGAATTCAAGCCAGAGCCTGCCCGTCGTTATGGATCACCAGCCGCCCAAGCCGCGCAAGAGCCAGCATGCCCAGATCGTTCAGGACCTGGGCATGCACATCGTTTCCGGTCGCTTCAAGCCCGAAGAACGGTTGCCCATGGAAGCCACGCTGTGCGAGGAATACCAGGTCAGCCGTTCAGTGTTGCGCGAGGCGACGCGGGTGCTTAGCGCCAAGGGCCTGGTGTATTCCAAGCCACGGGTGGGTGCGGTGGTACGGCCACGCTTGAAATGGCACCTGCTCGACCCGGATGTGCTGTCCTGGTTGATGCAGTCCACGCCCCACAGTGAGTTCTTCAATACACTGGCCGGGGTGCGCCGCATCCTCGAACCGGAAATCGCTGCCATGGCCGCGACCACCGCCACCGATGAAGACATCGCCATCATTGAACAAGCCTACCAGGGCATGGAAACCGCCAAGACCCACGAGGACCTGTTGCAGGCCGACCTGGACTTCCACCGCGCGATTGCCGACGCCACCCGCAACGACCTGCTCGCCTATATGTGCAACATGCTCTCGTTGCCGCTGCGCGAGTCGATCAATATCACCAACCGCCGCCCGGATATCCAGGGCCTGAGCCTGCCCCGGCACAAGGCAATCCTCACCGCGATCCAGAACCGCGATGCGCTGGGCGCAAGGCATGCTTCGCTGGTACAACTGGATGACACGCGGGTGGCGCTGGATACGGTGATGAATGTATTGACGCCGTTGTAACCCCACCCCGTCGCACTCACTCCTGATTGTTATTGTTGGCTCTGGGGCAGGTGTTATCGCCCTCTTTTTTCAGCGCCAGCACCGCCTGGCGCTCGGACAACAAGTGGGTGATAGCCCCGCCGATAGCGGCAGATATAAGCGCCAGGGCTTCTTTAGGCAGATTGATCGCCGCCCACGTCAAGCCGCCGATCAGCAGGATGACAAACAGGATATTGAAACGTGACACACCCAGTTTTATCGAGCGCACGATATCGGACGTGTCCTGCATCTTTTCAAAGCGTTTAAGGTCTTCGAACTTACGCACCGATTCCAACGTTTCCAGATAGTGGGTTTCGGCCCGTTTCAATTTCTTGATCACGTCGGCTTCGAGCATAACCTCCTCTATCTCGATCCTGACCAGGCTGATATTGGCACCTGGCCGGCCGAGGATTTCGGAGCTCAACGAACTTTCGGCAAGCTCGGCCAACAGATACGTGTATGAGGTCTCGCTGATTTCCTTGGCGTATTTTTGCAAGGCTGACGTGTAGCACTTGGTGGCGTACCGGGTGAACAGACGCTCCGCATCGTTGGTTTTTTTAATCAGTTCTTCAACTTCATTTATGAGTTCCTGTTCCATTTTTAATATCCCTATTAAGCGTGGCTTGGAAAAATAATAAGCGCCGACCACTACGCTGACACGTTAACGGCAAACATCCCTCCATCGCCCTTCACTGTCTACTGTCAAACCTGACAGTAACGCAGCTGCAAATGTGGGAGGGGGTTTGCTCCCGATAGTGGTGTATCAGTCAAAAACATTGAGACTGACTCACCGCTATCGGGAGCAAGCCCCCTCCCACATTGAGTACTGTGTATAGCCTTATAGGGTGTAGGAGATTCCGACCTGCACGGTGCGTGGTGCGCCTGGGTAAGCGTAGATATTGCCGAACGCGCCTTCCTCATACTCGCGGTTGAACAGGTTTTTCACGTCCAGATTCAGACGCACCTGCTCGTTGACCTTGTAGTAACCCAGCAGGTCGACCACGGTGTAGGCGTCCATCGAGAAGGCCGTATTGGCGGTCTGGCCGGCGCGCTGGTCGACGTACTTGCCACCGGCCCCCAGGCCCAGCCCTTTGAGTGCGCCGTCCTGGAACTCGTAGACGTTGAGCAGGCTGAAGCTGTTGCGCGGGATGTTCATCAAGCGGGTGCCGGCGCGCAGGGTGGTGTCGCGGGTGACTTCGGCGTCCACGTAGGCGTAGCCGCCGATCACACGCCACTCGGGTGTGAGGTTGCCCGCCACGTTGAGGTCAAATCCGCGGCTGCGTACCTGGCCGGTCGCGACACTCAGGGTATTGTCCAAAGGGTCGGTGGCCAGCACGTTTTTCTTTTCGATCTGGTAGATCGCCGCGTCGACGCTCAGTTGACGATCAAGCGCCTCCCACTTGATGCCCATCTCGTAGGACTTGCCTTTCTCCGGCGCGAAACCACCGCCTTCGCGGCTGGCGCCGGTGTTGGGTTTGAACGAACGGGCGGCGTCGGCATAGACCGCGACGGTGTCGGTGAGGTCGTAGATCACGCCCACACGCGGGGTGACGGCGTTGTCGGCGGCGGTCCACGGTTTTACTCCCGCCACATAACTTTGGTAGTCATGTTCAAAACGCTCGAAACGCGCACCTGCCAAGACTTTCAGACGCTCGGTCAGTGCCACCTGGTCCTGCACGAAGGCGGCGTAGGTCTTGAGGTTTTCTTTATCGTGGGTGGGCGTGCGAGTCAGCGCCGGTCGCGTTTGGCCGTACACCGGATTGAAGATGTCGATCGGGTAAGTGCCCAGGGCCGCACTGGAACGCTGGATGATCGACTTGTAGTCGTAATCCTCGTACTCGATACCGGTGAGCAAGGTGTGCTCGAACCCGCCCGTGGAGAAGTGGCCCGTCAGGTTGAGCTGGTAATCCTTGTCGGTCCATTCCAGCTTGCGGTAGTTGAAGTTGCGTTGCAGGGTACGGCCATCGGCGCCCAGGCTGCTCGGTCCATTGGCTTCAATGGCGTTACCTTTCAAGCTGCCGTCCAACCATTGGAAACCGCCGCCCAGGGTCCAGTTGTCGTTGAGCGCGTGCTCGAAACGCAACTGGGCCATGTTGTTGTCGTTGTGCAGCTTGCCGGCATCCTTGTCGCCCCAGAACGTATCGCGCGATGGCGTGCCGCGCTGGTTGGGGAAACGCGTCAGGCCACGGTCCAGCGGGTGGTTGTTGCGCATGAAGTCGCCTTCGAAGGTCACCTTGGTGGCGTCGGTGGCCTGCCAGGTGATCACCGGCGTCACGCCGTAGCGCTCGGTCTCGACATGATCGCGAAAGGTATCGCCACCCTCGCCCACCACGTTGAGGCGATACGCCAGACGGCCCTCTTCGTCCAGAGGGCCGGAGGCATCCAGGGTGCCGCGCTTCATGCCCTGGTCATTCACCTGGCTGCCCAGGGTGACGGTGCGTTCGGCCAAGGGTTGCTTGGACACCACGTTGAACGTACCACCGGGGTCGCCACGGCCGTAGAGCATGGTTGCAGGGCCGCGCAACACCTCAAGGCGTTCGATGGTGTTGGCATCCGGCATGTTCGGGTAGCCCCGGTTGATCGGGAACCCATTGCGGTAGAACTCACCGGTGGTGAAGCCACGTACGGTGAAGGTGGTCAGGCCCTGCCCGCCAAAGTTGTTGGCGCGACCGACGCCGCCGGCGTAGTCGAGGGCATCTTGCAGGCGGGTTGCGCCGATATCCTCGACCACGTCTTTGGAGACAACGCTGATGGACTGCGGGGTTTCATGAATCGAGGTGTCGGTGCGCGTCGCACTGGCTGAACGGGTGGCGTGGTAGCCCTGCACCGGGCCCTGCGCCGATTCGAAATCTGCAGTAGCGGTCACATTGGTGGCTTGCAGCTCGATACTGGCTTTTTCAGCAGGGGCATCCTCTGCCCAGGTCAAAGGGGAAAACGCCTGGAGCACACAGATTGAGATCAGGGTACGACGCATGGATGTAAACCTAGTGAATGAGCCAGATGGGGCGGCAAACCTGCCAATAATTCGCCGCGCATCATATCTCAGCACATTCTCGCTTGATATCGGTTCTCATTTGTTATTTTTCGAGTATCGGCGTTGTATCGAGCGGGCACTGCAAAAACCACGGGCGAAAAAAAGCCACTCAATCGAGTGGCTCATATCACCGGCTGGCTGGCCTCAACGGTAGCGTTCCAACCAATGTGCGTAAGGCGCCGGCAAGGTCCAGGAGGACTTGTCCACGCCCAACTCCTTGGCGGCAAAGTACGCCCAGTGCGGATCGGCCAAATGCGCACGCCCTACCGAAACCAGGTCCAGATGACCTGCCTGCAGCGCGCCTTCGGCCAGTTGCGGAGTACCAAAGCCCCACGCCGACGTCACCGGAATACCGGCTTCACGACGTACACGTTCAGCAATTGGCCCCATGAACGCCGGACCCCACGGGATGTTGGTGTCAGGAATCGTGAAGCCGACACTGACGCTCAACAGATCCAGGCCACCGGCCTTGAAGCGGCGCGCCAACTCGATGGATTCGGTAAGCGTCTGCTCGTCGCGGCCGTCATATTCGATCACGCCAAAGCGTGCGGTCAGTGGCAGGTTTTCCGGCCAGACTTCGCGTACGGCGGCCAGGGTTTCCAGGAGAAAACGGCTGCGGTTATCGAAGCTGCCGCCGTAGGCATCGGTGCGCTGGTTGGAGTGCTCGGAGAAAAAGCTTTGGCCCAGGTAACCGTGGGCGAAGTGCAGTTCGATCCATTCAAAACCGGCATCGCGGGCGCGACGGGCGGCATCGACGAAGTCTTGCTGGACGCGGGCGATGTCTTCCAGGGTCATGGCACGCGGCACGTTGGGCAAATTGGCGCCGAATGCAATGGCCGACGGCGCGATGGTTTCCCAGCTGCGGGCATCGGAAGCCGGGATGTGGTCATCGCCCTCCCATGGGCGGTTGGCGCTGGCTTTGCGGCCCGCGTGGGCGATCTGGATGCCCGGTACCGAACCTGCGGCCTTGATGGCCTTGACCATCGGCACGAACGCCTGGGCATGGGCATCGCTCCAGATACCGGCGCAGCCTGGGGTGATACGCCCCTCCGGTGCGACTGCTGTGGCCTCGACTACCAGCAGGCCGGCACCGCCCCGGGCCATGCCGGCCAGGTGCACATGGTGCCAGTCGTTGACCATGCCGTCGTCGGCCATGTATTGGCACATCGGCGGGATGGCAATGCGATTGCGCAAGGTAACGTCTTTGAGTTTGAACGGTTCGAACAATGCGGACATCAGATACTCCGAGAGAAGCGTGTGTGATTCGATAGTTCGATGGTAATCGAACTATGGTATTGAACGCTACCCCCCTGTTATGATCCGCCCCATGCGAGCCTTCAAACACCCTACCCTGCAAGAATTGACGCTTGAGCGCGTGCTGTACGCCCTCAGCGACCCCGTGCGCCTGGACATCGTGCGCTGCCTGGCCGGCGTGGCCGAAGCCAGCTGTGGTGAACTGGATGGCGGGCGACCCAAGTCCAGCATGTCCCACCACTTCAGGGTATTACGTGATGCAGGCCTGGTACACACGCGCAATGTGGGCACCACCCATATGAATTCGTTGCGCCGTGAAGAGCTTGAGAGCCGCTTTCCCGGGTTGCTGGCGAGTGTTCTTGCGCAATCCTAGCCGGCGTTTTGCCCCCTCAGGACGCAACAGGCTGCAGCAACACGCCATTAAGGTGCACGCAGTCCTTGCCATTGCGCTTGGCGCCGTAGAGATTTTTGTCCGCCATCTTGAGCACCGCCGATAACTCGTCACCTGGCGCGAAGCGTGCCATGCCCGCACTGCAGGTGTAGTTGTGAGGCGCGGCAACACTTGAGCGTATGGCCTGCAACAAACCCAGCACGAACTCACGGGCGAAGACCGGGTCATCGTCCTGCAACAACACGCCGAACTCCTCCCCGCCGATTCTTCCAAAGCTGTGGCTGCCTTTGGCGTTTTTCAGGCACACGGCCATGGCCCGCAGGATCTTGTCACCGACATCGTGACCGTACAGATCATTTTTTGCCTTGAAGCTGTCGATATCCAACATGATGAAGTAGCCAGCCTGGCCGCTGTCGAGCAACTGTTCGAAGCTTTGCATAAAAGCGCGACGGTTAAGGATCGAGGTCAAATAATCGGTTTCGGCCAAGGCGCGAAACTCGCTTTCCACCAACAACACCGAACGCAGGTTCTTCAAATACGAATAACTCAGGATAAAACCGATGGAGACCGAAGATGCGCAAAATATCAGCAGATAAGCCTGTGTTCCTGCATATATATCGGCCTGCATCGGCGACCATAATATGAACCAGACCAACAGGGCGCCGACCAGATAATCCTGAACACTGATAAACAAGATAGCGCTGCCGACCACCAGGGTGACGGCCAGGGGCAAGCCGTAGATACGCAACTCCTGATTAAGGCCAATGACATAGGCAAACCCCACGGATAACATCACGATATAGGCCACTCCCAGCATCCGCCACAGTAGAAAGTTGGCGGTTTTGGAGTGAAACCGGCACACCAGCAACAGGCCAATGGTGACACCCAACATGGACAGGTCGAACTGCATGGCCGGATGAATCAGCCAGATACCGACCCAGGCAATGATCCCGATCCATTCCGCTTGGGTCACCGCAGGCGACAACAACCTGCGCATCCTGGGCCTTAACTTCAAGTTAGCAGGCATCCTTACGCTCCCATCTCAATAGCATGCAGGCCCAGCGCAAAAGAAAAGGCCATAAAGCGTTTTACCAGGCTGACAAAAGGCGGCAGCACTTCCAGCCGGGTCTTGGAGTGAGCTTTGAAATACCCCTTCTCGACACCCTCCTGGACCATTCGAATAATGTGAGTCTTGGACACGGAAAGTTGCTTGGCCAAGGCCAGATAAGACGATGACCGGAACGTGGCCCGATCATTTTCCGGCGCGAAGGCATCGTTATAAATCGCCAGCATCAACAGATGCCCGGCGTCTCTTTTCACCAACCAGTAACACTCGGGAAGCAGTACATCCACCGTGAGATCGGCGTCGAGGATAATGGCAAAGCCCTTGAAATAAAGGGACAGGAAGCCACGGTCATCCAACTCGCGCATTTGCCGGAAAATCGCCCGTTCAGGGTAAAGCCGCGCCAATGACTCGGTGAGCGAGGTCAACATCAAACGCGCTTCGCGACAGGCCTCATCCGACGGCGCGTAGACCCTGAAGCGACTGTCTTCGGGGTGCGGCGCGACGTCCATGAAGCCCAGCGCCCGCAATAAAAGGAACATTGATTCCAGGCTGTTTTTTGAACAATACCTGCGCGTCACACACAGGGTCTTAACTTCCGACAATAACGGTAAGGGTGTGGCGAAGTATTCACTCAATAAGGCAAACGACACCATCAAACGGCTGTATTTAAGTGCACTCTTGTAGAAAAACGGTCTTCGGGAATAGGGCACGAGCAGCACGTGGTAATGCGCTCTCAGGCACGATTCAAAATCCTTATGACGTTCGAGCGCTTGCGCGGTATTACACATAGCCGACTTCAACGAACTGACATGCATGAAAGAGCCCTGATCATCCAACTTGATTCCACTGATCTCAGCTACGAAATCCCTGCAGCCCGGCCCCAAAACAAATCACGTGGTAAACCCTACGGTTAATGGCTTTTTGCCTCGAACGCAATGTACAGCGATTGCCGGACAAGACGTCATCAGTACCAAAGTTGTTCCAGATTCAAGTGGACCCTCTGCGCACACCTGCGCGTAACTTCTCGTTACATCCTCCGAAGCGAGTGACTGGTCGACGAATCGATTCAGCAACCGGCGAACCTTTCTCCCTTGCATGGCGTCGTAACAGAGCATTGACGCCAACCGCCCGCCGCGAGGTTCTCGTTTGAAAGCTGCCGTCCTGAAGAAATACCGCCTGATCATCAAGACCATGGGCTATGTGGGCTGGGCCCTGTTCTGGCTATTGCTGTGGGATGTGGCAGTAACCGTGGACTTCATGCTGTTTCTGACCACCAAGATCAACCTGCCGCTGATGCCACTGACATTGCTGGGTTCGGCGCTGGTGGTGTTGATCAGTTTTCGCAACAGCAGCGCCTATAACCGCTGGTGGGAAGCGCGCACATTATGGGGGGCGATGGTCAACAATTCGCGCAGCTTTGCGCGCCAGGTGCTGACGCTGCTGGATGACCCCGGCGGCGAAGTGAATCCGATCAAAGCCACATTGCTGCGCCGCCATGTGGCGTATGTGAATTGCCTGGCCGCCCACCTCAAGGGCGAACCCTGCCCGGATGAAGTGCGAGCGTTTATCCCCGCCGAGGAATTCGCCCGCAATGGCGCGACCAACAATTTTGCCAATGACATCCTGACCGGGTCAGCGGCGTTGCTGGCCAAGGAATACAAGGCCGGTCACCTGGACAGTATTCGCCTGGCGCGGCTGGAGTCGACCCTGGTCGACCTGTCCAATGCCCAAGGCGGCATGGAGCGCATCGCCAATACGCCACTGCCCTACCCCTACGTGTATTTCCCGCGGCTGTTTATCTCGCTGTTCTGCCTGATCGTACCGGTGGGCCTGGTGGAATCTCTCGGCTGGTTTACCCCGCTGGCTTCCACGGTAGTGGGTTTTATGCTGCTGGCCATCGAGCGGATCGGCACCGACCTGCAAAGCCCGTTTCACTCCAGCGAGCATCAGATCCAGATGGAGGCGATTTGCGAAACCATTGAGAAGAACCTGCAATCGATGCAGCGCGATGCGTTGGCCTGAGCCAAGGCATCGTCGCCGTAGTTGTAAAAGACTATTACGAGGCACAATGTACTAACCGGTTACTTATCTTGCTAAAATCGCGTCTTTGCCCTCTCTCACTCGAGTCTATTCGACATGAAACGAGCATCGCGCGCCGCTGGCGTCTCTAGATTTCTACTCCTGGGCCTGGGCGTTGTCATCGCCCTGCTCGGCCTTGCGCTTGCCGTGGGCGGCGCCAAACTGGTCAGCCTGGGAGGTTCCTGGTACTTCCTGGCAGGTGGCGTGGCCATGGCCGTCTCCGGGCTGCTGATCGCTCGGCGCAAGCCTGCCGGGGCGTGGTGGTTTGCCGCGTTCCTCGTCGGTACGGCCGTATGGGCGGTGGCCGACGTGGGCCTGGTGTACTGGCCGCTGTTCTCGCGGCTGTTCATGTTCGCAGTGATCGGCGTGGTGGTGGCGCTGGTATATCCATTGCTGGCCGGCAAACCGGCGCGTGGCGCTTATGCGGTCGCGGCTTTGTTGGCAGTCGACGTGGCGGTGGCGGCAGGCAATATGTTCGTCGCTCACCCAAGCGTGGCGCCGACCGGTGCCGGCCCTGGCATCACCCCGGTAGCCGAAGCCGATGCACAGAAAGACTGGGCGCACTACGGCAACACCGAGGGCGGCAGCCGCTTCGCCGCGCTGGACCAGATCAATCGCGACAACATCGACAAACTCAAAGTCGCCTGGACCTACCACACCGGTGACGTGGCCATCAGCGACGGCAACGGCGCCGAAGACCAGTTGACGCCCTTGCAGATCGGCAACAAAGTCTTCATCTGCACCCCGCACAACAACTTGATCGCCCTGGACGCCGACACCGGCAAAGAGCTGTGGAAGAACGAGGTCAACGCCCAGTCAGCGGTGTGGCAGCGTTGCCGTGGCATGGCCTACTTCGACGCCACTGCGCCGATTGCCCAGCCGACCCAGCCCAACAGCTCGCCGATCATTGCCGCCAGCGTGCCTGCCGGTGCGCAGTGCCAGCGTCGCCTGCTGACCAACACCATTGATGCGCGCCTGATCGCCGTGGATGCCGACACCGGCAAGTTCTGCGAAGACTTCGGCACCCATGGCCAAGTGGACTTGAAAGCCGGCCTGGGTAATGTGCCGGACAGCTACTACCAACTGTCCTCGGCGCCTTTGATCGCCGGCACCACCGTCGTTGTCGGTGGCCGTGTCGCCGACAACGTGCAGACCGATATGCCAGGCGGCGTGATCCGTGGTTTTGATGTGATCAGCGGCCAGATGCGTTGGGCGTTCGACCCAGGCAACCCTGAAGACAAGCAAGCGCCGGCCGCGGGCAGCACCTATGTGCGCAGCACGCCGAACAGCTGGGCGCCGATGTCCTACGACCCGCTGATGAACACCGTTTTCCTGCCGATGGGCAGCTCCTCCACCGACATTTACGGCGTGGAACGCACCCAGCTGAACCACAAATATGGCGCCTCCGTGCTGGCGCTCGACGCGTCCACCGGTGCCGAAAAGTGGGTCTACCAGACCGTCCACAATGACCTCTGGGACTTCGACCTGCCGATGCAGCCGAGCCTGATCGACTTCACCCCGCCAGGCAGCGACAAAACGGTACCGGCTGTGGTGATCGGCACCAAGGCCGGGCAGATCTACGTGCTCGACCGCGCCACCGGCAAACCGCTGACCGACGTGCAGGAAGTGCCGGTCAAGGCCGCGAACATTCCCAACGAACCATACTCCCCGACCCAGCCAAAATCGGTGGGTATGCCGCAGATTGGCGCGCAGACCCTGACCGAATCGGACATGTGGGGTGCCACCCCGTACGACCAGTTGCTGTGCCGTATCGACTTCAAAGGTATGCGTTACGACGGCCTGTACACCGCGCCGGGCACCGATAAATCCCTGAGCTTTCCGGGTTCGCTGGGCGGCATGAACTGGGGCAGCATCTCCACCGATCCGGTACACGGTTTTATCTTCGTCAACGACATGCGCCTGGGGCTGTGGATCCAGATGGTGCCGTCGCAAAACAAGGCCCAGGCCTCTTCCGGTGGTGAAGCGCTGAACACCGGTATGGGCGCCGTGCCGCTCAAGGGCACGCCTTACGCGGTCAACAAGAACCGCTTCCTGTCGGTGGCCGGCATTCCCTGCCAGGCACCGCCATTCGGCACCTTGACCGCCATCGACATGAAGACGCAAAAAGTTGCCTGGCAAGTGCCGGTGGGCACGGTTGAAGACACCGGCCCCCTGGGCATCCGCATGCACCTGCCAATCAAAGTCGGCCTGCCGACACTGGGCGGCACGCTGTCCACCCAAGGCGGCCTGATCTTTATCGCCGGCACCCAGGACTTCTACCTGCGCGCCTTCAACAGTGGCAACGGTGACGAAATCTGGAAAGCCCGTTTGCCGGTCGGCAGCCAGGGTGGCCCGATGACTTACGTGTCGCCAAAAACCGGCAAGCAGTACATCGTCGTCACCGCCGGCGGCGCGCGCCAGTCCACCGACCGCGGCGACTACGTGATCGCCTACGCCCTGCCGTAACCCCTCTCTGTTCGCGCGGTGCTCCCGCACCGCGCTTTGCGTTTGGAACTCCGCATGAACCCTACTTCTCATACCTCCCTTGGGCGCCTGGTGCTCGGCCTGGCGTTGACTGCTGCCCTGCCCGTTCAAGCCGACGACACCACCCTGACCGGCGACTGGGGCGGCCTGCGCCGTGAACTCGACGCACAAGGCATCCGCTTTACCGGCGACTACAGCGGCGAAACCGCTTACAACGCCCACGGCGGCCAGCATCGCTCGGCCCGCTATTCGCAAAACCTCAAGCTCGGCGTGCAGTTCGACCTGGGCAAGCTCTACGGCTTCAACAACGGCGACCGCATCCAGCTAACCATCAACGACCGACGCGGCAACAGCGCTTCCGAAGACCTGGTGGGCAACCGCCTGCCGATCCAGGAAAACTACGGCGGCCTCTACACGCGCCTCACCGAGTTGAGCTACGAGCGCACGCTGTTCACCTCCGCACTCAACATCAAGCTCGGCTACATGGCCATGGGCAATGACCTCGGCGGCCTGGACAGCGGCATTTTGTGCAATTTCATGAACGCCGGCTTCTGCGGGCATCCGCTGAACATGTCGGGCGGCAGTGGATGGGCCAATTACCCGAATGCGCACCTGGGCGCGCGGGTGAAATATGACTTTTCGCCAAACTGGCAACTGCGGGTGGCTGCGTTCAACGTCGACCCTTCCAGCAATGGCAACCCCAGCCGCGCCTGGCACCTGGGGCCCAAGCACACCACCGGCACCGTGGTGCCCATCGAGCTGATCTACAAGCACGCGGGCAGCCTGCCGGGTGAATACAAACTCGGTTATTACTACGACAGTTCCGATGTAAAACGCATTGGCAGCAACAAGGACGTCAGCGGGCGCGGCGGTCACTACCTGTTGATCGACCAGGCGGTGTGGGCCTCCCAATCCTCCCAAGGCCGCAGCTTGCACGCCTTCGGCCAATACTCTGCCGCCAGCGAAGCGGCTTCGCCGTTCACCAAGTGGTATGGCGCGGGGCTGGTGCTGTACAAACCGTTCGACAGTCGCCCACGGGATACCGTCGCCCTCGGTTATGGCCGTGCAGTGCCCAACCCGCGCAGCCGGGATAACGCGGATGCGGCCTACGCCAACCTGGACAACGCTGAACAGCTGATCGAACTCAGCTACGGCTACCAGGCCACACCGTGGCTGACCTTGCGCCCGGACGTGCAATACATCATCGAGCCGGGGGCGTTTTCCGCACAGAACATCGACAACGCGCTGGTGCTGGGACTGCAGGTGAAAGCGACCTTCTAGTCAGCCGACATCCAGGGCTCTGCCGCGCCCGCCATTTTTCAACATCGACGGATTGATCCCGAACTGCTTGCGGAACGCCGTGGCGAAATGGCTGGCGTTGGCATAACCGAGGTCCGAGGCGATGCGCATCACCGATTCATTGCCGCTCATCAAGCGGCTGCGCGCCTGGATCATGCGCGTCTGCTGGAACACGCCATAGACGCTGTTGGAGAACAGTTGGCGAAACCCGCGGGTGAGCTTGGGCTGGCTCAAGCCGGATTCACGGGCCAACTCCGACAGGCTTGGCGCCTTGCCCAGATCTTCCAGCAAACGATCGCGGGCCCGCACCAGGCGCTGGCGGTCGGTGTGGCTGACGCGGCAGGTGCATTCGCCATCCTGGCGCGCTTCGAGGAACAGACTGACCAGCGTGACACTTTGCCCGTACAGCCACAGGCTGCTGCGCGGCGGGGCCGATGGCAGGCTGGCGCCGTGGTCCATGGCCAGGCCGAGCATGTGCGCGGTAGCACTCATTTCACCGCTGCGATGGCCGTCGAGGAAGCAATGTTCGCAGGCCAATGCCTTGTTCAGCAGCGGGTCGAGCTTCAATTCCCACTGGGCCAGCAACTCGGGGCGAATCATGACGGTGATGTTGTCGATCTCGCCGTGCTGGTGATATAGGCCGTGGCGGCAACGGCCAAAGCTGATGCTGCCCGCGCCTTCATCAATCACATAGCGACGTTGCCGGCGCCCATCGCGAAAGCTGCACGCGGCCTTGCCCTTTAACAGGTTGGTGAAGCTGAAGTGAATGCACTCGCTGTCGTCTTGCAAGGGCAACTCTACCGGCTGCTCAAAGGTGCTCTGCCAACGCACGATGTCCAGGCCCTCCTGCAGGGTCATACGCGTGACCCGGCAATGCGCTCCCGGCCCGAGATCGCTACCAAACCCTCCCGTAATGATTCGCGAGACCGGCATCGGTTCTCCTGCGCCTCCCTGAACGGCTGACATCGTAAATCTCCTGGCTGACCGGATACGGCTCGAATCAGACCACATCGGGGTAGAACTCTGCAATTGATAATTATTAGCATTTGGCGCACCGCACGTGCCAAGCCAGATTGCTGCTGCCCCTGAGCAACGCACGCCGATCAGAACTCTCAGTCAAGGTCCCATCATGTCTGCACGATGCAACACGGCGGCTACCCGTCAATCTTGCTACAAACGTAATAGTATAACAATAGCGATTGCTTTGACACTGACCCCTACCGCCTTCGCCGCCACCCTCAGCGAACCCCTGCAACTGCCCGCCTCCACGGTAACGGCGCGCTTGGCCCAGGAAGATTCCAAGGAAGTACCGATCAGCGTCAGTGTGGTCGATGGCGAACAACTGCGTACTCAACGCCTCGATACCCTGGAAAGCGCACTGCGCAATACCTCAGGGGTCAGCGTCAACTCTTCCGGCGGGCCCAACGACTTCAACGTGTTGATCCGCGGTGTCGGTTCGCTTTACCAGATGTCCATGGACGACAGTTCGGTCGCGTTCAATATCGACGGCGTACCTGTGTCGTCGCGCAGCCTGGGGTTCGGCACCCTCGACGTCGACCGCATCGAAGTGCTCAAGGGGCCGCAGGGCACACTGTCCGGCGCAATCGGCCAGGCCGGTGCCGTGAATATCACCACTCGCCAACCCAGCCGGGAACTCGAAGGTTACGTGCGTGGTGAAGTCGGCCAGAAAGGCCAGTTCCTCACCGAAGGCGCCATTGGCGGGCCGCTCAGTGACAGCCTCAGCGGCCGCCTGGCGGTGCGACGTGCCGGCTACGACAGCTGGATCGACAACGACCAGACCCATAACCCCATTACCAAACCGCGCAACGAAGCCTATCGCGCCAGCTTGTTGTGGGACCTCAACGATGACACCCACGTGCTGTTCAGCGCCGAACGCCAGCAGACCGAACGCGCCACCAATTCCCTGGTACTGCGCCCCTACGGCAGCCACCCGAGCCTGGACCTGACGCCTGGCCTGTTCGACGACAACGAAAAGACCACCGAGCGCTACACGATCAAGGTCGACCACGACTTCGCCAACAGTCGGCTGACCTCCACCACCGCCACTGGCACTGCCGACTTCACCGGCTTGATCGCCTACGACAGCAAGCTGATGGGCGCCCTCTATGGCACGCCCGGTGAGTTCTGGGTGGTGGACAAATCCTTCGAGCGCAGCTGGAGCCAGGATATACACCTGGGCTCATTGCCCGATTCCGACGTGTTCTGGGTCGCCGGCGTCGCCGCCAGCCGCAGTGAACGCAGCTACGACACCCCACGCAACACCTACGGCACCTCCGGCGCCAAGTTCCGCGACTTCACTACCACCACCTACGCAGGCTACGGCGAAGTGACTGTCCCGCTCACCGAACGCCTGAAACTCACCACCGGCTACCGCCATTCCTGGGACCGCAAGACCTACGACGGCCAATACTTCGCAGGTTCGAGCGCCGTGGACGACTCGCGCGCACTCACCGACCACTATGGCACCGGCCGCGTCGCCCTGAGTTATGCGATCACCCCACAGACCAACGTCTACGTGCAATTGGCAAGAGGGTATAAATCCGGCGGGTTCAATGATTATGCCTCCCAGGTCAGCGACAGCGAACCCTACAAGGCCGCCGTCAGCAGGGCCGCCGAACTGGGCTTCAAGAGCGAGACCGACGACCGTCGCGGCAGCCTCAACGGCGCACTGTTCTACACCCGCGTGCACGATGATCACTTGCTTGGTTACGACGCAGCGACCTTCGCCACCAACGCCTTCAACGCCGACACCCGCACCCGCGGCGCCGAACTGGAAGGTAGCTGGCGCTTCGACTACGGCCTGACCCTGGCCGCCAGCGCCACCTACCTCGATGCCAAGATCACCAGCGGTGTGCAAGGCATCCAGGCTGGCGACGTCGCCGCCGGCAACCGTACCCCGGATGTGCCCCGCTGGAGCGGCAACGTCAACGCCAGCTGGAAACATCCCCTGGGCAACTTCGCCAGCCTTGGCCAGACCAGCCTCAACACCAGCCTCAACTACCACCTGGTTGGTGAACGCGCGGCTGACCCGCAGAACCACTTCAACCTGGACAACTACGAGAAACTCGACCTGCGGGCGGGCCTGGAGAGCAAGTTTGGCGAGGTGTATGCGTTTGCCGACAATCTGTTGAACCAGACGTATGACACCTATGGTTTCTACAGTGACCCGGTGGCCTATGGTGGGCCGTCGCGTCGGAGGACGGTGGGCGTGGGCTATACCTATCAATTCTGAACCGACGCGATTCGGCCGGCTGTCCTGAGTTCAAATGTGGGAGGGGGCTTGCTCCCGATGGCGGTGGATCAGTCACAAATGTCCTGACTGACACTCCCCCATCGGGGCATGGGTATCTACACAGCTGTGTAGCAGCCGACGGTAACCACGATGCGCAGCGAGCCGCTCTTGATCTTGATCTTGATCTGCTTTTGATCTTAGGCGCCCCGTTAAACCACGCTGGCCGGAATTCGACAGGGATTTGGGGGGTAAACCGGCAGGGATGCCGGTTTAGCCGCCCCGCGCCATGGATGGCGCGTGGCGGCGGCCCCCCAAATCCATCGCGGATTACGGGCACACCGAGCCTAAGCGAGGTGCCGAGTGGTGGGGCAAGAGCGTTTGGTTACTTTGCGCTTTTCAAAGTGACCCGCTGTAAAAGCGGAACCAATAGTGGCCGTTACCTAAATAATGGATATGTACTCGGTCTGATCCAACATCCTGGTCAACTGTCAGGTCGCCATCGGGGGCAAGCCCCCTCCCACATTTGGATCGTAGGGCATCAGTAAGATAGCTATAGGCTCTCAGGTCGCCAGCGGGAGCAAGCCCCTCCCACATTGCACCCAGTGGCTGCCTCAGAACTGATAGCTATACCCCACCCCCGCCGAACGCCCGCGCCCCGGCATCCCGGTCAGCACCGTGTCGGTGGAGTACGCGCCATACAGGTCATACCGCGCATCCAGCAAATTATCGCCCCACAGATAAACCTCCGACCCCCCACTCTCCAGCCCAAGGTGCAAGTCCAACTTGGCGTAACCCTTGAGGTCATAGTGGTTCTGCGGATCAGCCGGGCGGTTTTTCTGTACGCGGTAGTTGAGCAAGGTGTTCAAGCGCGGCGCGGGCAAGCCCAGCAGTTCACCCAAAGGCTTCTTCCAGGCCACACTGAAGTTTCCACTCCACAACGGCACATCCGGCACGCGGCTGCCCTTGGCCACATCACCACCGGAAACACCTGGCGCATCGGAGGTGACCACCGCGTTGGTGTAGCTGATGGCGCTGCCCAGGGTCAGTTCATCGGTGACATGCCAGGTGCTCGACAACTCGGCGCCTTTGCTGCGGGTGTCGGCATTCACGGCGCTGACGGCCATGCTCTTGAAGTCATACCCCAGCAGGTGGTCATCCTGCACACGAGTGATAAACAAGGCGCCTTCCAGGCTCAGTGCACCGCCTTCGCTTTCATGCTTGAAGCCGACCTCGGCGGAGTTCACCTTGGCCGCCTTGTAGGGTTCGCTGTCCTTGATCGAGGTGGCGTAGTCGTTGAACCCGGCCGACTTATAGCCCCGCGACAACACCGCATACACATTGGTCTGCGGCGTCCAAACGTAGCTCAGGGCCACGCGCCCGGTGTTGTAGTCGTCCTGCAAGCGTCGGCTGTCGCTGACCAGCTTGCCGCCACCGCTGTAGTCGGCGCCGTAGGTCTTGCGGTCCCAGGTATGGCGCAGGCCGGTGGTGAGTTTCCAGTCTTCGGCAATCGGGAAGGTGACTTCGCCGTAGGCGGCATAACTGTTGGTGGTGAAGTCGCGCAACTGCTTCGCGCCGTTGGTGAAGTTGTTGGAGTCAAAGCTGCGCTCGGAGCGCGACAGGTTCACCCCGGTCACCCAGAACACCTCGGCATCCGCCAGCGAACCCAGCCGCAGGTCCTGGCTCCAGACCCGCTCGTGGGCCGAGTCTTCGATCAGGTATTCAAACGGTTGACCATACAGCGCCTGGGTGATGTTGCGGTCATAACCCTTGACCGCATTGAAGTCGGTGCTGGTGTAGGCGCTGATCGAGGTGATCCGGGCCTGGGCCAGGTCATGGTTGAGCTCGAAGGAATAACGCTCGTTGGTCTTCTTATTGCCGTTGAACGTACCCGGGGTGTAATCGAGACTCGGGCGATTGCCGAACGGGCGCAGGATCTCCGAGCCGGCATAATGATCGGCGCGCTGGCGTTCGACGGTCAGCAGGCCGGTGGTCCCTTCATCGTTGTCCCACAACAGGCTGCCGCGCAATGCCAGGTCGCGGGGCTTGGTCAGGGGGTCGCCATCCTGCTGGTCATCGACCCAGTTATCAAAGCCGCTGCGCCGCACGGCAAGTCGCCCGGCCAGGGACTCGGTCAGCGGCCCGCCCACTGCGCCCTCGGTCATGAACTGGCCCTGGTTGCCCACTTCGCCGCGCACATAGCCTTCCAGCTCACGGGTGGGTTTGCGGGTGGTGACGTTAATCGCGCCGGCCTCGCTGTTACGTCCGAACAACGTGCCTTGCGGCCCCTTGAGCACTTCCACTTGCTGCACGTCGAGGGTGGCCATTGCCGCGTTGCGCACCGACATCGGCACGCCGTCCACGTTCAGCACCACCGAGCCGTCATCCATGCTCATCTGGTTCAGCGAGCCGACCCCGCGGATGCGCACGTTGGCGTCGTTGGCGCCGCCCCAGGAGTTCACATCCACCCCAGGCGTGGTGCGCAAGGCATCTTCCAGGGTGCGTAACCGCCGGGTCTCAAGCGTTTTCCCATCAAGCACCGAGAGACCGAATGGAATGTCCTTGGCACTTTCCTGGGTCAACCGCGCACTGACCGTCACCGGCGCCAACTCGATGGTCTCGCTACTGGCGGCGGGTTGATAGTCAGCGGCATAGGCCGTGCACATCTGGCTGGACAAGGTCAGCGCCATGGCTTGGGTCAATACGTTGGCGCGCCAACCGAAAGGACGACGCAGCGGCTGGATAGACAGTTCAGATGACATGGCAAAGCTCCAAAAGACAGGGATGATTCAACTTCATTGCACAGGCCCCCAGCGCTTGAGCGCGGCGGCAATCACAGGATCGGAGGGCGCGCCCAGCAGGCCCTGGATCGCGGTTGGCCATCCCTGGCCGTTACGGACATCGGCGGTCAGCGCCGTGAGCTGTTCGGGAGTTTGCCCGGCGACCCAGTCAAGGCTGACCAGTGCGGCATAACTGGCGGCCCACCCCTGTTCGCGGGCATCGGCCAGGGTGCCGACGGGCTCACCGTCATTGCCCAGGGCACGGGTCAGGTCGTCGGCCATCAGCTTGACCAGCGCTGCACGGGCATCAGCACCGTCGATGTCCTCCACACACAGCAGGCCCAGCGCACCTGCCACACCCTGGCTGAGCCACAGGTAGCCGGGGGTTTGGCGCAGGTTGCTCGCCTCGACCAGCGATTGGCGGGCAAGCAGTTCGGCGATATGGGCACGGCGCGTCCAGCGCCCAACGCCTGTCGGCGCCACGTCCCAATTGGGTGACTGGCCAAGCAGTAAATGGCCATGACTCAGACGGCTGGCACCCATGCCGACAGGCCACTGACTCAGTTGTTCGACGCTGGGACGGCTGCCCAGACGCCGCGCCACACAGGCGCTCATCGCGTCCAGGTCCTCCTGCACTTCACGGGCGGTGTTCTCGCGGCTGATATCCTTCTGAGCCGACGTGGCATAGGCAAAGTCCAGCGGCCCCTCACTGCTGCCGGTAATGGCCTGGCCATCGACCTCAAGCTGCCATTGCCAGTGCCCGGCCGGTGCAACGGCATCCACCGCCACCGCAGCGCCCGTCGGCAACCGGGGCACCGCTGTCGGCAACCCGGCTTCGCTGCGCTGGGCCGGTGCACGCAACAACCGCTCGCTGTCCAGGCCCAAGCGTGGCACCACACGGTGCGCTTGCAGCCACACACCCTGAGGCCCAAGCCAGAATGCTTCACCCTCGGCAGGCCAGCCGTCAGCACTCACCGTCCAGTTCAACACCACCTGACAACCGCTCGCTGCGCACCCCTCCAACGGCACCCGCAGGTGCTCGGTGGCGTGTTCAAACACAACGGGGCGCCCCATCACGCTGACCGCGATCACCTGCATACCCGGTGGCAACTCGGCATCGAGGCCGGTAGTGAGCACCCCATCCAACGTCCACTGGCCCACCACCTGCCGGGCGGCCGAATCGACCTGCACCTGCAACTGCCCGCCCGCCACCTGCCAGGCACTCGCCCCGGGCAGCCAGCGCCGTTCCCAGTCGGCGCGTTCGGCGCGTTGCTCGGCGACAGACTGGTAATCGCCCTGCTCCACCAAATGCCGCTGCAACAACACGCCGCTGCCAAGCAAGCCGACAGCACCCAGAGCCAGCAACACACCGGGCAAGCCGAGCAAACCGCGGCGCACGTCGCTCAATCGACGATGCTCCGGCCCACGGGGCAAGGCCAGTGCCGCGATCGCGAGCATGACCAGGCAACCGGCCAGTTTCCAACCGGCCAAGGTCGTCAGAAACGCCAGCCACGGCGCCCAGCCGGTCAGCAGCGACACGCTCACATGCGCAGGAATCGCCATGGCATAGGCCGGATAGGTGACCAGGCCCAACTCATGGTTGAGTACCAGGAAAAACGTCAGCAGCATCGAGGCGGCATACGCCAGCCCGGATCGGCGGATCAGCGCATGCACCAGCACTGTGAGCATCGCCAGCTCCACCAATGGAGGCGCGAACACCAACGCCTGATACACCAGCACAAAGCCCGGCGCCAGGCTGTCGGGCGCGGCAATCGCACTGATCAGCAAGCTGGCCAGGCCCGGCACCAGCGCAAGCGTCAAGGTCGCCAGCAGCACACAAGCCACCCGCCCCAGCAATCGCAACCACGCCGGGGCCGCAGTTGCCTGCAACATAGCGCCAAACCCTTCGACGTCATCGCGCCGGCACACCAGCCCAACCAGCGCCGCAACGATAAAGGCGATCACCAGGAACAACGCACTCGACAACAACGGCAGGGTCAGGGCCGCCCGGGGCACCATCGGCCCTCGCGCATGCCACACGCCGTGGACAAAGCCACTGAGCACGCCCATCACCAACAGCAAGCCGAGCGCCACCCACCAAAGGCGCCGGGCAAACAGCTGGCGTACCTGCCAACGTGCCTCATGCCCCAGGGCGCGCGACCATTGGCCATGGGTCAGCGGGCCAGGCAAGGTCACTGCGCCTGTCAGTAACATCGGCGGCTCCGCCAGCACTGCCCCGCTGCGTTTGCCCATCAAGCCCTGGCGCGTGGTGCGCGCCAATACAGCGGCCAATAACAGCAGCGGCACAACGCACCACAACAGCCGGTTAAGCCAGAACCCCGGGGTCAAGGCCAACAGCGATTGGGATTTCTGCGCGGCGCTCCAGGTCTCGACCTGGGCCTGGGCAAAGGTGAACAGCGACGGGTCCAGGCTGGCAGCCAACAGCGGGTTTATATGCCCCCCCTTGAGCACCACCACGGCAAACATCCACAGCAGCATCAACACCGTCGCCAACCCAAACGGTGCCGCCAGGCCACGGCTGCGCAAGGCCAGCAGGTAATACAAGGCCCCAACCCCGGTGCTGACCGGCAACAGCAACGCAACCCAGGCAAACCCCAGCGCCGACCACATCGGTGCACCGATACTCGCGGCCGGCACCCAGCCGAGCCAGCCCAGTACCGGGCTGACCAGAAAGCCCACGATCAGCGAACTGGCGAGCAAGCCACCCACCAGCGCCGCACCGATAAAGCGTCCCCACAGCAGCGCCGGCAGCGACAGCGGCAAGGCCAGCAGCACCTCTTCCAATTGCGCCTCGCGGTCGCGCAGTGCCGGTTGGGCGAACACCCAGGCCCAGGCGAAAAACAGGAAAAACATGCAACCGCACGACATCAGGTAGATCAGGCTCGGCGCATTGCGTGCGATGTCGCTGGCGCCCATTTTCTGCACATAGTCGGCATTGGTCAGGGACATCAGCAAATAGCCGGTGAGGCCCAGGAACACCAGGAGTGGAATGCCGCTGCGCAGTCCGGCGCGCACTTGCACCCAGGCCTCGCGCATCAAGAGAGCAAAGGTATTCATGCCGCGACTGCCTCGCCAGCCTGGGCCAGCGCCAGGTAATAGATGTCTTCCAGGCGCGGCGCGTGGGGCCTGAAGCGCGGATCAGCCGGACGTTCGCCGTGCACGATCACGCGGCTGCCGTCGGGGCTCGCCGCCACATGCAAGGCGTGGGGCAGCGGCTCACCACGGCCGAACGACGCCTCCCATAAACGGCCCTGCTCAGCATCGAGCAAATCCGCCGGGCGCCCTTCGACAATAATCTGCCCAGCGGCCAGCACCGCCAGGCGGCTGCACAGGTTCTCGACGTCTTCAACGATATGGGTCGAGAGCAACACGATGGACTCGGCCGCCACATCCGCCAACACTCGGTGAAAACGGTTGCGCTCGGCCGGGTCGAGCCCGGCGGTCGGCTCATCGACGATCAGCAAGCGCGGCGAGCCGATCAGGGCCATGGCGATGCCGAAGCGGCGCAACATGCCGCCCGAATAGGTGGCCAGCGCCCGGTGCGCGGCTTCCTGCAGGTTGACCTTGGCCAGCAAGCCCTCGACTTCCTCGCGGCGCTGGCGAGTGTCGGTACGCCCCTTGAGCCAGGCAAACCGATCAAGCAAATCCCGCGCACTCACCCCCGGATACGCCCCCAGCTGCTGTGGCAAGTAACCCAGGCGACGACGCAAATGCTCGGCATCGGCCAACACATCCACACCATCCAGGTGGATGCTGCCGGCGTCCGGCTGCTGCAAGGTCGCCAGGGTGCGCATCAGGCTGCTTTTGCCCGCGCCATTGGGGCCGAGCAAACCGTACATGCCCGGCCCCACATTCAGGTCAACACCGCGCAGCGCCTCAACGCCATTGTTGTAGCGCTTGCACAAACCGCGCACCTGCAAACCCGAATCGACTGACATCCACAACTCCCTCAAGGACAAGCCCTGCAAAAGGGCGGCGAGCGACGGTAGTCAAGGGCGGCGGCGCGGCTCTACCCGATTCAAGTCATTTTCCAACCGTATCCCGCACGCTGATCGGCGTTATGCCCCACCCCTCACACGCCCGAAACCGCGCGAGGGAAACGGATACGGGGCAAAAACGATTCGATCCGGGTAGTCGAGACAATGAGAATGACTAGCATCTCCTTCCACGCAATTACCTGCCCCTCAGCGCCTGGGCCAACGCCGGTCCGGGCCCTAGCGATGAGAAGACGTTGAGCCATGGCCACTCCCAGCACCTCAACCCTAACCCTGCTGCGCCGTTCCCTGTCCGAAGCCCTGGGACAGCCTGCCGAGCAGATCCCTCTGGAGGCCAACCTGATCGAATGGGGCCTGGATTCGGTCACCCTGATCCGCCTGGCAGGCCAATGGCGGCGTCAGGGTCTGGCCGCACGTTTCGCCGAGCTGGTGGCCGACCCGCGCCTGTGCACCTGGCTGGCCCTGCTCGACACCGCGCCGGCTCCTGCCGCGCCCGTCAATCACAGCGCCGACGATGGCCAGCCCTTCGAACTGGCCCCCATGCAACATGCGTACTGGATCGGCCGTGCCCCTGGCCAGGCACTGGGCGGTGTGGCTGCACACTTCTATAACGAATTCGACGGTCACGACGTTGACCCGGCCCGCCTGGAAGCCGCCGTGCACGCCTTGTTGGCCCGCCACCCCATGTTGCGGGCGCAGTTCCTCGACGATGGCCGCCAGCAGATCCTGCCCCGCAGTCCATGGCCGGGACTCAAAGTGCATGACCTGCGCCAGGCCGATGCCGCACAGCGGCAACACCATCTGCACGCCTTGCGCGCCGAACTTTCCCATCGCCAGTTGGCCGTGGAACACGGCCAGGTGCTGGACATCCAGTTATCACTGTTGCCCCAGGGCACGCGCCTGCACCTGAACCTCGACATGCTCGCCGCCGACGCCTTGAGCCTGCGTACCCTGCTCGGCGACCTGGTGCAGCTGTACCGCCTACAGCCGCTGCCCGCGCTGGATTACAGCTTCCCCCGTTACCTGGCCGACCTGCGCCTGGAGCACGCCAGCCCCGAGCACCGCGAGCGCCATCGACACGCCCGCGACTACTGGTTGCAGCGCCTGGACGCCTTGCCCGGCGCCCCACGCTTGCCCATCAAGAGCCAGGGCGATGAGCGCCAGGTGCGCCGCCGTCACCACTGGTTGTCGCCGTCCCAACGCCAGGCGTTCGAACGCCACGCCCGCGAGCACGCCCTCACCCCGGCCATGGCCCTGGCCGCGGTGTTTTGCGAAGCCCTTGGCGCCTGGTGCGAGACGCCTGAGCTGCTGCTCAACCTGCCGCTGTTCAACCGTGTGCCTTTGCATACCGATGTCGAGCGCCTGGTCGGCGACTTCACCTCCTCGATCCTGCTGGCCTGGGACGGCCGCATGACCGGCACCTTCGCCGCCCGAGCCACAGCGCTGCAACGACGCTTTCATGGCGATGCCGCACACAGTGCGTTTTCCGGCCTTGAGGTGTTGCGTGAACTGTCCCGCCATCGCGGCGAGCAAGTGTTGGCGCCGGTGGTGTACACCAGCGCGCTGGGCCTGGGGGAACTGTTCGCCGAGGGCGTGCAGGAGAGTTTCGGCCAGCCGGCCTGGATCATTTCCCAGGGCCCGCAGGTGTGGCTGGACGCCCAGGTCACCGAGCTGGACGGCGGCATTCTGGTCAACCTCGACGCCCGCGAAGGGTTGTTCGCCGAGGGGGTGCTCGATGGCCTGTTCGATGCCTATACCGGCCTGTTGCAGCGCCTGTGCCATGATGCTGCGGCCTGGGATCAGACGGTGCCGGCGCTGGTTCCCGCCAGCCAGCTTGACGTACGCCGCGCCACCCAAGGCCAGCACACAGCATTACCGGTAACACGCCTGCACGAAGGTTTTTTCACCCTGGCGCAGTTGACGCCCGCCCTGCCCGCACTGCTGCACGGCAACCACATCATCAGCTACGGCGAGCTGGCCGAGCGAGCCCTCGCCGTCGCCGCCTACCTCGAAGGCCAGGGCGTGCAGCGCGGTGACATCGTGGCGTTGCAACTGCCCAAAGGCCCCGAGCAGGTGATCGCCGTGCTGGGCATCCTGGCGTGCAGCGCCACCTACCTGCCCATCGGCGCCGACCAGCCCGAGGCGCGTTGCCGCAAGATCTGCCAGTCGTCCGGCGCACGCTTGCTGCTCACCCGCTTGCCGCACGCCGACACCACGTTGCAAGCGCCGCGCCCCGGTGCGATCAGCGACCTGGCCTATGTTCTATATACCTCCGGTTCCACTGGTGAGCCCAAGGGCGTAGAGGTCAGCCACCTGGCCGCCGCCAACACCCTGGAAGACCTGCAACGGCGTTTGCAGCTCAATGGCGAAGACCGAATCCTGGCGCTCTCCGCGCTGGAATTCGACCTGTCGGTGTTTGACCTGTTTGCCGCGCTGGCCAACGGCGCTGCGGTGATCCTGATCGAGCCCCAATCGCAACGCGACGCCCCACGCTGGCGTGAACTGGCCGTGCAGCACCGCGCCACTGTGCTCAATTGCGTGCCGGCGCTACTCGACATGTTGCTGAGTTGCGCCGACGCCCCACTGCCCCTGCGCGCTGTATTGCTCGGTGGTGACAAGGTCGCGCCGCAGTTGGCGCCACGTCTGTGGGCCCAGGCGCCCGGTTGCCGCTTCATGGCCCTGGGCGGCGCAACGGAAGCGGCGATTCACTCGACGCTGTTCGAAGTCGCCCCCGGCCAGGCACTGCACTGGCATTGCCTGCCCTACGGCAAGCCGCTGGATAACGTCAGCCTGCGCATCGTCGACCGGCATGGCCATGACTGCCCGGATTGGGTGGCCGGTGAACTGTGGATCGGTGGCGCCGGGGTGGCCGAGGGTTACCGTGGCGACCCGGTACGCAGCGCCGAACGATTTGTGCAGCACCAGGGCCTGCGTTGGTACCGCACCGGCGACAGTGCGCGCTACCACCCCGACGGCACGGTCGAGTTTCTGGGGCGCACTGACTTCCAACTCAAATTGCATGGCTACCGCATCGAAGCCGGTGAAGTAGAACAGGCGCTGCTGGCGTGCCCCGGCGTCGAACAGGCGGTGGCGCTGCTGGTCGGCCAGCACCTGGCAGCGGCGGTGCGCCTTGCAAATGGCCCGGTGCAGCCCACAGTGCTGGAGCTGCCGGACCTGGCCGAGCGCCTGCCGGCCTATATGATTCCCAGCCTGATCCTCGGCTGCGCGCAGTGGCCCCTGACAAGCAATGG
The DNA here is from genome assembly GCF_023127895.1 of Pseudomonas sp. NCIMB 10586. Taxonomy (NCBI): domain Bacteria; kingdom Pseudomonadati; phylum Pseudomonadota; class Gammaproteobacteria; order Pseudomonadales; family Pseudomonadaceae; genus Pseudomonas; species Pseudomonas sp. NCIMB 10586. Next base: position 85,766 of record NZ_SPKQ01000038.1, on the reverse strand, counting down.
CAAGGTGGATCGCAACGCACTCAACGGCTGGCTGGCCGACCACAGCAGCGCCGTCCCTGCCCAGCTGTCGCCACCCTGCGGAGCCATCGAACAACAGGTGGCCCGCGCCTGGCAGCAATTGCTCGGCTGTGACGAGGTCTGCCGTGAGCACAACTTCTTTGCCCTCGGTGGTGACTCCCTGAGCGCCACGCGCCTGGTGCGCCTGCTGGCCGAACAAGGGCTGGGGGGCGCACGGATCGCCCAGGTGTTTGCCAAGCCGGTGCTGGCGCAGTTCTGCACAGGCCTGCATCAACAGGCCCAGGCCGAAACACAACGCACCGTGGTACCGGACCTCGACCAACGTCACGCGCCCTTCCCCATGACCGAGGTGCAGCAAGCCTACTGGCTGGGCCGCGACCCCAGCCTGGTATTGGGCGGCGTGAGCTGCCACTTCTACCGCGAATACGACGTCGAAGACCTCGACCTGCCACGCCTGCAACACGCATTGGCACGCCTGATCGAACGCCACGAAACGCTGCGCACAGTGTTCGACCACACAGGCCAGGCACGCATCCTCCCCCAGGTGCCCACCTTCGTGATCGGCCAGCGCTACGCCTGCCTTGAAGACCTGCGCGAACACTGTGCCCACCGCGTGTTCGATCCCGCCCAATGGCCGCTGTTCGATGTGCAGGCCGTGACCCAGGGCCGGCACACGCGGCTGGCGATCAGCCTGGACAACCTGATTCTTGATGCCCTGAGCATCCTGCGTTTCTATGCCGAACTCGACGCGCTGTACCGCGAGCCGACGCTGGCCCTGGCACCGCTGCAGCTTTCATTTCGCGACTATCAAGTGCAATCCCATGTGGAACCTGACGAATTGCACGCCGCGCAACAGTTCTGGCAGGAACGCCTGCCCACGTTGCCGACGCACCCGCAACTGCCCCTGGCAACCGACCCCGCCAACCTGGGCCAACCGCGCTTCGAGCGCCTGCAAGGGCAGGTCAAGGCCGATGCCTGGCAAGCGATCCTGGCCAAGGCCCAGCAACACGGCCTGACTGCTTCGGCGGTACTGCTCTGCGCGTTTGCCGAAACCCTCGGGCGCTGGAGTGCGCGCCCCGACCTGAGTCTCAACCTGACCCTGTTTGACCGCCGGCCGGTGCATCCGCAGATCGATCAGGTCATGGGCGATTTCACCTCCCTGACCCTGCTCGGCTATACGCCCAAGGTCGGCGAACGCTGGATCGACCGCGCACGGCGCACCCAGCAGCAACTCGGCGATGCGCTGGAACACCGCTGCATCGGTTCGGTGAACTTGCTGCGTCAACTGGCGCGGCAACGCGGCGAACAGCAGGTCAACATGCCGGTGGTCTTCACCAGTGCCCTGGGGGTGCCGGATGGCACCGCCGCACCGGTAGACGGGCCGTTCGCCCGGCAGGTATTCGGCCTGACCCAAACCCCACAGGTATGGCTCGATCATCAGGTGGTGGAAGCCGACGGCGGCATCGCCCTGAACTGGGACCGCGTGGTCGGCCTGTTCCCCGAAGGGCTGGTCGAAGCCATGTTCGACGCCTACCTGCGCAGCCTCCACTGGCTGGCCGAACACGCCTGGGACGACGCGCCGCCAGACTTGCTGCCCCTGGCCCAGGCGCAACTGCGCGCCCAGCTGAATGCACCCGGCCCCGGCGTGCCGGGTGATCCGACCTTGCATCAGGGCTTTTTCCAGCATGCGCACCACGCCCCGCATCGCCCTGCGCTGTTGTGGGGTGAGCATGACAGCCTGAGCTACGGCGAACTGGCCGAACGGGCGTTGCGCATCGCCCGTAGCCTGATAGACGCAGGGGTGACAGCCGGTGACCTGGTGGCGGTGTCCCTGGCCAAGGGCCCGCAACAGATCGCGAGTGTATTGGGCGTGCTGGCCGCCGGCGCCGCCTACCTGCCAGTGGGTGTCGACCAGCCGTTGCAGCGTTGCCAGCGCATCCTGCAACAGGCCGGCGTCAGCCTGATCCTTGCCGAGCACGACCCGCAACTGCCGGGCGTCAAACATCTCAAGCCGACCCAGGCGCAAAGCGCTGAACCGCTGCACGCGCCGTTACCCGTGAGCGCCAACCAACTGGCCTACGTGATTTACACCTCCGGCTCCACCGGCCAGCCCAAGGGCGTGGAAATCACCCACCGCGCCGCCATGAACACCGTGGCCGAGATCAACCGCTGCTACGGCATCGACGCGTCGGACCGCGGCCTGGCGCTATCGGCGCTGGACTTCGACCTGTCGGTGTATGACGTGTTCGGCCTGCTCTCGGTGGGCGCCGCCCTGGTGTTGATCGACGAAGACCAGCGCCGCGACGCCCGCGCCTGGCTCAAGGCCCTGCGACACCACCGCGTGAGCCTGTGGAACAGCGTACCGGCGCTGCTCGACATGCTGCTGGAAGCCAACGCCCTTGAGCGCCAACCCCTGGCGCTGAAGGTGGCCCTGCTGTCGGGCGACTGGATCGGCCTCGACCTGCCGCAACGCCTGCGCCAACAAGCCCAGGATTGCCGCTTTATTGCCTTGGGCGGCGCCACCGAAGCGGCGATCTGGTCCAACCATTACGAGGTACGGCAACTGTTGCCGGGCTGGCGCTCGATCCCCTACGGCGTGCCGCTGGCGAACCAGGCTTACCGCGTGGTCGACGCCCTTGGCCGCGACTGCCCGGACTGGGTCACGGGCGAGTTGTGGATTGGCGGCGCCGGCGTCGCACGCGGCTATCGCCATGCGCCGCAATTGAATGCCGAGCGCTTTGTCGAGGGTTGGTACCGCACCGGCGACCTAGGCCGCTACCACCCGGGTGGGTTGCTGGAGTTTCTCGGGCGTGCCGACACCCAGGTGAAGATTCACGGCCATCGTATCGAGCTGGGGGAAATCGAAGCCGCGCTGGCCCGTCATCCCTGCGTGAACCGTGCCGTGGTGCTGGTCGAGGATCAGCGCCTGCTGGCTGCTGTCACCGCCAGCACCTGCGCCGAGGTGCTGGCCAAGCACCTGGTGCAATGCCTGCCCGCCTATATGCGCCCGGAACAGATCCTGGTGCTGGAACGCCTTCCCCTGAGCAGCAATGGCAAGGTGGATCGCCGTGCCTTGCTTGCGCCATTGGCGGCTGCCCGGTCCCACTGCGTCGTGGATGAAGCCCCGCTGAGCGCCGCAGAACAACTGGTCGCCGAGCTGTGGCAGCAGTTGCTCAACGTGCCCAGCGTGTCGCGCCACGACAATTTTTTCCGCCTGGGCGGCGACAGCCTGCTGGCCACGCGGTTTCTCGAAATGCTGCGCAGCCGTGTTGGCCTGGAATTGCCCATGGGCCAGTTGTTCGGCGCCGCCAGCCTGATGGAAGTGGCCCACGCGGTAGAGCGCCAACCCACCCCGCACACCGTTGAAGAGGGCGTCATCTGATGCCCGCGCAACCTGCCCTTATCCCAGGAGCTGCCCCCATGCCCGCCGCCAAACTGTTAAGCGAACTCAAGTCCCTGGGCGTCGAACTCTGGCCCCAGGATGGTCAACTCAAATTCCGCGCGCCCCAGGGCCTGCTCGACGCCGAGCGCCTGGCGCAACTGCGCGAGCACAAGCAGCAGATCCTGCACCTGCTGCAAACCCAGGAGCGGCCCCAGGTAATGGCCGACCCGGCACAGCGCCACGCGCCGTTCCCGCTCACCGATGTGCAGAACGCCTACCTGCTCGGCCGCCAGTCATCATTCGGCTACGGCAACGTGGCCTGCCACGGTTACCTCGAACTGAGCTGGCCGAGCCTCGACCTGCAGCAGGTCGAACACGCCTGGAACCGCCTGATTGCCCGGCACGACATGCTGCGCGCGGTGATCGCCAGCGAAGGCTCCCAGCGCGTGCTGGCCGAAGTCGCCCATTACCCGGTGGAAGTCGCCGACCTGCGCGGCGCCACTCGTGAACAGCACCAGCACGCCGTGCAGCAGATACGTGAGGCCATGGAGCAGAAGCTCTACCCTACCGATATCTGGCCGTTGTTCGAATTGCGCCTGAGCCGCAGTGACAGCGGCGACACCCTGCACTTCTCCATGGACTCATTGATTGCCGACTGGGCCAGCGCGCAACTGCTGTTCAATGAACTGGAACAGCTACTGCACGACCCCCAGGCCAGCTTGCCCAGCCTGGACATCACCTTTCGCGACTACCTGCTGGCCGAACGGGGCCTGCTCGAAGGCAGCCGCCACCAACGCGACCGTGACTACTGGATGGCGCGTATCGATGAACTGCCCCCCGCCCCGCAACTGCCGGCGCCCCTGAGCGGCGAAGACACCAGCGTGCCACGCTTCCAGCGCCACTGCGCGCAACTCGACGCGCAACCATGGGCAGCCTTGAAAAGCGCCGCCGGCGCCCTCGGCCTCACCCCGTCCATCGTGGTGCTCAGCGCCTACGTCGGCACCTTGCAACGCTGGAGCCAGCAACCCACCTTCAGCCTCAACCTGACACTGCTCAACCGCTTGCCGCTGCATCCGCAAGTGGGTCAACTGGTTGGGGATTTCACCTCGGTCAGCCTGTTGCAGGTCAATGATCCCCAGGGCCAGGATTTCACCAGCCAAGCACGCCAACTGGGCAATCAACTGTTTGCCGACCTGGAGCACCGGCTGTTTTCCGGCATCCAGGTGATGCGCGAAATCGGTCGCCGGCGCGGGCGTGAAGCGGCGTCCATGCCGGTGGTGTTCACCAGTGCTATCGGCCTGGCGATCGAACCACCTCCCGCCAGCCAGCGACAGGTCGGCCACGGCATCACCCAAACTCCGCAGGTGACCCTCGACTGCCAGGTGATGGACGACGCGCAGGGTTTGCACATCCACTGGGATGTGCGCCAAGGCGTGTTCCCCGACGGCCTGATCGAAGACATGCAGCAGGCATTCGTCGCCGAGTTGCAGTTACTGGCCCTCGACCCGGCCGCCTGGGACCACCCCATGCAAGTGCCGTTGCCGGCCTGGCAACAACGTGAGCGCCTGGCCGCCAATGCCACCGCCGCGCCGCTGCCCACCGGCCGCCTGCATGACAGCCTGCTGAGCATGGCCTGGGAACAGCCGCAGGCCCTGGCAGTGATCGATGCCCACGGCAGCCTGACCTACGCCGCCCTGATGGAGCGTGCCTTGGCAGTCGCTGCTGCCCTCAGCGCCGCCGGTTGCCGCGCCCAGGAACCGGTGGCGATCCTGATGCCCAAGGGCCGTGACCAAGTGGTGGCGGCCTACGGCGTACTGCTGGCCGGCGCCGCCTACCTGCCTCTGGACAGCCATGCCCCGGCCGCCCGCCGCGACCGCGTGCTGCACAGCGCCAAGGTGCGCCACGTGCTCGGCCAGTCCCAGGCCCTGCCCCACACGCCATTGCCGGAGGGCTTGCACTGGCATGCCGTGGATCAACTGGCGCCGACCACTTCGGACTTCCCGGCACCGCACGGCAGCCCCGACGATCTCGCTTATGTGATCTACACCTCAGGCTCCACCGGTGAACCCAAGGGCGTGATGATCAGCCATCGCGCTGCGCTCAATACCGTGCAGGACATCAACCGGCGCTTTGCGGTCAACGCCGCCGACCGCGTACTGGGCCTGGCGCAACTGAGTTTCGACTTGTCGGTGTATGACCTGTTCGGCCCCCTCGCGGTGGGCGGCACCCTGGTGCTGCCCGATCCGGCACGCGGCGCCGACCCGTCGCACTGGGCCGAGCTGGTGCAGCGCCATCAGGTGACGCTGTGGAACTCGGTACCGGCGCAATTGCAGATGCTGGCCCACTACCTGCAAGCCGAGCCGCGCCCCCTCGACAGCCTGCGCCTGGCGTTGTTGTCGGGTGACTGGATCGCGCTGAACCTGGCGCCGCAACTGCACGCGCTGTTGCCGGGCCTGGCCCTGGTGGCTCTGGGCGGCGCCACCGAGGCTTCGATCTGGTCCAACCTGCACCCCATCGGCGCAATTGACCCCGCGTGGCGCAGCATTCCCTACGGCTTGCCGCTGGCCAACCAGGGCTTTCGCGTGCTGGACAACCAATGGCGCGACGTGCCGACCTGGGTGCCGGGTGACCTGTACATCACCGGCGTCGGCCTGGCCCAGGGTTACCTGGGCGACCCGGCGTTGACTGAGGCACGCTTCTTTGCACACCCGCTCGACGGTCAGCGCCTGTACCGCACCGGTGACCGTGGCCGCTATCTGCCGGGGGGTGAACTGGAGTTCCTCGGCCGTAACGACGGCCAGGTCAAGATCCGTGGACATCGGGTGGAACTGGGCGAAATCGACGCCGCACTGCTCTCCACCCCGGGCGTGGACAGCGCGGTCAGCCTGTTCAGCGACGAACTACTGGCCTTCGTCACGCCTGCGCGGGCCGAACCCGAACCGCTATCCGGTGCGCCGTTGCTGACGGCGGTGCAGCGCTACGCCGACAGCCAGGTCGGCAGCTTTGACCCCCAACAGGTACGTGACTATCAGGCGGACCTCAGTGGCGCAGCGTTGAGTTCGATGCTGGACGTGATGCTCAAGGCCAATCTATTCAGCGGCGCGTGGGCCGAGCCGGATGCACCCACCATCCTGCAGGCCCTGCAAGCGCAGCCCCGCCATCACTGGCTGGTGCGGCGCTGGCTCGCGGCCTTGTGTGACGCGGGCCTGTTGCACCGTGAACAGTCCCGCTATCGCCTGCTCGACAGCGCGCCAAACCCGGCGCTGGCATGGGGCCGGGTGGAACAGGCGGTCGCGTCCGGGCTGTGCAGCCAGACGCTGCTCGACTACCAGCTCAATCACGTCGGGCAACTGCAGAAACTGCTGCGCGGGGAGGTCAATCCGTTCGACCTGTTGTTCCCTCAGGGCGAGCAAGACCTGGCATTGCAGCTGTATGGCGGGGATGCCGTGTCGCGCTACAACAACCACAGCATCGCTGCGCTGATCAACCGCCTTGCTACCCACCACGACGGCGACGGCCCGCTGCGCATCCTCGAAATCGGCGCGGGCACCGGCGCTACCAGTGCGCCGGTGATCAGCCTGCTCGATGGGCTCGAAGTGGATTACCTGTTCACCGACATGACCGCGTTTTTCCTGCCGGCGGCCAGGCAACGCTTTGCCGACCACGCCTGGGTGCGTTATGGCGTGCTGGACATCGATCAGCCCATCCGCCCCCAGGGCCTGGCCAGCAACAGCGTGGATATCGTGCTGTGCGCGGGCATGCTCAACAGCGTCAAGGACATCGACAACGCCCTCGGCCAGATCACCGAACTGCTCAGCCCGGGTGGCTGGCTGGTGTTCAGCGAGCCGACCGGCGAATGGCCGCCGATTCTACTGACCCAGGGCTTCATGATGACGCCGTCAGACAGCGATCACGACCAAGGCCGCAGCGGCTTGTGCAGCGCCGACACCTGGCGTGAGCGTATCCAGGCATTCGGCGGCGAAAGCCTGCCGGCCCTGCCCCACGCCGACCACCCGCTGGCGGCCCTGGGTATGCAGGTGTTTGCCGCACGCTTCAAGGCCGGGTTCCAGCGCCTGAGCGTCGACAGCCTGCGCAGCGCTCTCGCGCAACGCCTGCCGGACTACATGCTGCCAGCGCATGTGCAAGTACTCGACCGCCTGCCCTTGACCGCCAACGGCAAGGTCGACCGCAAGACTCTGGCCAGCTGGCGCCCCGCCGTGGATACCCAAGCCGCCAGCAGCGAGCAGGTACCCAGTGACCCACTCACCGCGCAGCTGTGCCAAGTGTGGGCCGAGGCCCTGGGCCTGGCGCAGATCGGTGCCGACGACAGCTTCTACGAAAAAGGCGCCGACTCGCTGATCCTCGCCCGGGTCGCCGGCCAGTTGCGCGAACAACTGCCCCAGGCGCAACGCCTGAGCTACGACACCCTGTTGCGGCAGATGCTCAACGAGCCGACTGTCAGCGCACTGGCGCGCCTGCTCAACCATGGAGAAAGCGCACCGTCTGCGGTCAAGCCCGGCCAATCCCAGCGTTCATCCAACAGCAACGCCCTGGTGGTGCCCTTTGGCGGCGGCGACGTCGGCCCGGTGCGGGTGATGTTCCACGCGGCCCTCGGCACCCTGGATTATTTCCAGCACCTGGGCCGCTCACTCGCCGCTCAGCAGGCCGGCCCGGTGATCGGTTTTGCGGTGGCCGACACCGCGCAGTACCTGGCCCTGGAACCCAAGCGCCTGATCGAAAGCGTGGCCCAGGACTACACCGAACGCTTGATCGCCGACGGCCATCAGCGCTTCCAGTTGATCGGCTACTGCCTGGGCGGCCTGCTCGCCACCGAAGTCGCCCGGCGCCTGCTGGAACGTGGCATGGAGGTGGTGGACCTGAGCCTGATCGACAGTATCCCGATGTTTATCGACACCGACGAAGAGCTGGCCTATGAGGCGATCTTCGTGCCCAACCTCAACCTGGACCCGGTAAAGACCGTGTTCGGCGCGCATATCGAAGACTACGACGTGTACCGCGCCATCGACCTGCTGATGGCCCGCGACAACCGCCGCGTACCCGCCGGGGCTATGGCTGCCTTGGGCGGCGACCCGGGCCTGGACGCGCTGGCATTGGCGGTGCGGCAACAGTCGGCGCGCAGCCAGGAAGAACGCCTGGCCGAGTATGCGCGCCTGGCGTCCGGCCAGGCCGGGGTGCCCATCGGCCCGGAGCTGGTGCCCACGCTGTTCCGCGTATGCCGCCACAGCATGCGGGCGGCGCGGTTCGACCCGCCGCCGTTCCTCGGCAACATGACCTACCTGCGCTGCCTGGAGCAGCAATCGTTCGGGATCACCGGCGGCGTCGGCCATCTGGCGGCGCCGTTCTGGGAGGACGCGTGCCTGGGGCAATTCAACCTGATCGACGTGCCGGGCAACCATTTCAGCGTCATCGAGCCACCCCACGTGCACACCGTCACCGCGCACCTGCTTGAGGCCCTTCGGAAAAACTCATGAGCACCGCACTCGATACCCTCAAACGCCCGGTCAACCGCCTGATCCGCCTCGGTGTGGTATTCGCCGCCGTCGGCGCACTGGTCAACCTGGTGCCCTTTATCGGCCTGACCGAACTGGGCCGCTTGCTGCTGGCCGGCAATGCCCACAGCCACACGTTGTGGCTGTGGGCGGCGCTGGTAGTGGTCGCCCTGAGCCTTGGCTGGATGGCCAGCGGCGTCGCGCTGTGGCTGACCCACCTGGCCGACCACCGCCTGCAATCGAGCTTGCGCGAAGCCATGGTGCGCAAGCTGGGGCGCGTGCCGCTGGGCTGGTACACCGACACCACCTCCGGCGCGGTGCGCAAAGTGGTGCAGGACGACCTGGAAGACCTGCACCACCTGGTTGCCCATCACGCAGTGGAAGTGACGGCGGCGATAGTCACCCCGCTGGCAGG
>NZ_SPKQ01000038.1:0-76418 GCF_023127895.1 Pseudomonas sp. NCIMB 10586 | reverse complement strand
CCCTGCCGATCTACGCGGTGGCCTACAGCCTGATGATGCGCGGCTTCGGCGCCAAGATGCAGTTGCTCGACAAGAGCATGACCCGGGTCAGCGCGGCGATTGTCGAGTTTGTCCACGGCATTGCCGTGGTCAAGGCGTTCGGCCAGGTGGGCCAGGCCCATCGCAGCTATCAGCAGGCGGTCGACCAGTTCAGCACGCAATACGCTGGCTGGGTGCGGCCGCTGCTGCGCCTGGAAGCGTTTTCATCGATGGCCCTGAGCGTGCCGGTAATTCTGTTGGTGAGCCTGGGGGTGGGCAGCCTGTTGCTGGCCCAGGGTTGGATTACAGCGCTGGAGTTGTTCGCCGAAACCCTGGTAGCCGTGGTGATTCCGCAGTCGTTGCTGGTGATCAACCAAAGCCTCACCGCCCAGCGCACTGCCCTCGCGGCCGCCGACCGCATCGAGGCGCTGCTTGAGGTTGAGGAACTGCCCACACCCAAGGTGTGCAGGATGCCCCAGGGCAGTGATATTCGCTTTGAACAGGTACAGTTCGGCTATGACCCCGAGCACCTGATCCTCAATGGCGTCGACCTGCACTGCCCGGCCGGCAGCGTCACTGCGCTGGTGGGTGCCTCCGGCGCGGGCAAATCGACCCTGGCCAAGTTGGTACCGCGCTTTCACGACGTCAACGCCGGGCGGGTCTGCGTGGGTGGTGTGGATGTGCGCGAGATTGACCCGCGCCAGCTGTATCAACACGTGGGGTTTGTGTTGCAGGACGCGCAACTGGTGCACGGCACCGTCGCCGACAATCTGCGCCTGGGCCGCCCCGAGGCCAGCGATGCCGACGTCGAGGCAGCGGCACGCTCCGCGCAGATTCATCAACGCATCCGCGCCCTGCCCCGCGGCTATCAGTCGGTGATCGGCGAAGACGCGATTTTTTCCGGCGGTGAAGCCCAGCGCTTGTCCATCGCTCGCACGCTGCTGGCCGATACGCCGGTGCTGATCCTCGATGAAGCCACCTCCCACGCCGACCCCGAATCCGAAGCGCTGATCCAGGATGCCCTCTCTGCCCTGGCCCGCGGCCGCACGGTACTGGTGATTGCCCACCGTCTGGCGAGTATCTGCGGCGTCGACCAGATCGTGGTGCTCGACCAGGGCCGCGTGCTGGAAAACGGTACTCACGAGCAATTGCTGGCAGCGAACGGCACCTATGCCCGCCTGTGGCGCGCCGGCACCGAAACCACCGCCCCCGACCTGGAGATGTCCTTGTGATCCGCAGCCTCGTGACTTTATTGGGCCCGGCCCACGCCGCACGCCTGTACCGCTACCTGGCCTGGCTGGTGACCAGTGCCGTGTTGCAAGGGCTGGCCGTGGCGTTGCTGGTGCCGATCCTGCACGCGCTGTTTGCCGCTGACCTGCACAGCGCGTCCCTCTGGCTGGCTGGCCTGGCGGCGATGGTGGTGCTGACCTGCATCGCCCATTACCAGCAGGCCATGAAGGGCTTTGCCCTGGCGCTGCTGGTGTTGACCACCTTGCATGACCGCCTTGGCCAGCACCTGGTCAGCCTGCCGCTGGGCTGGTTCAACTCCGAGAAGGTCGGGCGTCTGTCGCGCAGTGCTACCAGCGGCACGCTGATGGTCACCGGCTTGTTTGCCCATTACCTGGGGCCGGTGGTGTCTGGCGTGGTAGTGCCGGCTACCGTGGCGCTGACCCTGTTCGTGTTCGACTGGCGCCTGGGCCTGACCGCCGCATTGTGCGCGCCGCTGATCTACTTCACCCATCACTGGTCGGCCGCCGCCATCGGCAGCAATGATGCGCGCGTGGAAGCCGCCGCGACTCTGGCCGGTAACCGCGTGGTCGAGTTCGCCCGCTACCAGCCAGTGCTGCGCGCCTTTGGTCGCACCCAGGACGGCTACGCGCCGTTGCAGGCCGCCAACCTGGCGCAAAAACACGCGGGCGGCTCGATGCTGTCGCAGACCTTTCCGAAGTTGCTGGCCGGTGGCCTGACCGTACAACTGGCGTTTGCGTTGCTGGTGGGCGTGGGCATCGCCCTGGCCGCCCATGGCGAAATCGACGCCATCCAGTTGGTCGCCTTGCTCGCGCTGGCGGCACGTTTTGTCGGGCCGCTGGCCGAAGCGGCGGCGCGCAGTGGTCTGTTACGCATGGCCGCTAACGACCTGGAGCAACTGGTGGGCATCCTGCGCGAGCCGCCGCTGCCGGAACCCGCGGTGAGCCAACCGCTGACGGCACCCGGCACCCTGGCCTTCGACAAGGTCAGCTTCGGGTACCCCAGCGGGCCAAAGGTGCTGCATAACCTGACCTTCAGCGCACCGGCGCATTCGATGACCGCGATTGTCGGCGCCTCGGGCTCGGGCAAAACCACTGTCACCCGCTTGTTGATGCGCTTTTTCGATGCCAGCGAGGGCAGCGTCAGGGTTGGCGGTGTAGACGTACGCGAGCTGTCCAACGCAGCGCTGATGGCGCAGTTGTCCCTGGTGATGCAGGACGTCTACCTGTTCGACGACAGCCTGGAGGCCAACATTCGCGTCGGCAACCCGGACGCCAGCGCCGAGCAAGTGGCCGAAGCGGCGCGATTGGCCGGTGTGGATGAAATCGTCGCGCGCCTGCCCCAGGGCTGGAACACCCCGGTAAGCGAAGGTGGCGCGGCGCTGTCCGGCGGCGAACGCCAACGGGTATCCCTGGCCCGGGCCCTGCTCAAGCGGGCGCCCATCGTACTACTGGATGAAGCCACGGCAGCCCTGGACCCGCACAACGAAGCCTTCGTGCAGACGGCGATTCACGCCCTGATGCAAAACGCCACAGTGCTGGTGATCGCCCACCGCCTGCCCACCATCATGGCCGCCGACCAGATACTGGTGCTGGATGAAGGCCGATTGGTGGAATCGGGGACGCACGCACAATTACTTGCCCAAAACGGTCGTTACGCAGGGTTCTGGCATGACCGCCAGCGCGCCGGCGGCTGGCGCTTGAAAGCCGAGGCGCAGCCATGCTGATCGGGGTGTTGGGCGCCAGTGGCGACGTGGGGCTGGCCAGCGCCCAGGCGTTGTTGACGCTGGGAGTGAACGATCTGCGCCTGGGCGGGCGCGATGCCGCCAAGGGCGCGCACTGCGTGCAGGTTCTCCAGCAGCAGTGGCCCCAAGCCCGTTTGCAATGGGCCGAAGTGGACTTCAACGATGCCGAGGCTTTGGCCACCTTCGCCCGTGGTTGCGCTGTGCTGCTCAACTGCGCGGGCCCCTCGTGGCGCGTGCAGGACCGTGCCGCGCAGGCAGCGTTGCAGGCCGACGCGCATTACGTCGACGCCGCCGGTCATATGCACCTCGACCCCGCCCAATGGCGTGGCCGCTGCGCGATATTGGGCGCAGGCCTGCAACCGGGGTTCACCGGCCTGCTGCCGCGCTGGCTGGCCGAGCAGGAATTCACCCAGGTGCGCAGCCTGACCAGCTATTTCGGCTTGCGCGATCACTTTACCGCCGTGGCTGCCGACGACTTTTTGCACGGTGCGGTGGACGGCAGCAGCGAGCCGTTGGCGGCCTGGCAACACGGGCGTCGCAGCCGCGCACTGCGGCGCCGGCGCGAGGTGTCGGTGCCGTGCTTTCCCGGCTCGGTTCACCTGCTGCCCTACCTGAACCTTGAGGGTGAACGTCTGGCCATGGACCTGAACCTGGACGTCGGCCAGTGGTTCAACGTGATCACCGACGGCTACGTGCTCAAGGCGTTTGACCAGGCTCACGGCTTGCCAAGGGCAGAAGCGGTGCAGCGCTTGTGCGAAGCCAGCCGCCTGGATCTCAGCGGCCAGGCGCCCTTCGTCACCCTGCTGCTGCAACTGGAGGGCCTGCACGATAGCGAGGTCCGGACCCGCAGCCTGGTGCTCAGTGGCGCAGGCAATGCGGCGCTCACCGCAGCCATGGCCGCGATCACGGTGATCAGCGTGGTGGAGGGAGAGATCAGCGCCGGCTGCCATGAAGCGGCCCAGGCCCTGCCGCCCGCCGCCAGCCTGGAGCGCCTGCTGTGCACCTCGGCGATTCGTAGCCTGAACCTGTTGCACGGCCCGCTCGATCAACTGCATGTCGCCCAAGAAGGTTGCCTATGAACACCGCCCTGAACGAGCTGGAACACTTGAGCCTGGGCGTGATGGCCCAGGTGTTACTGCACAGCCAGGCGTTGCCGTTGCAGGCGTGGCGCACTGCCGAGCACATCAACCAGGCCCTGGGCACGGCGGCCCGCCATGCCTGGGTGGTACGCCGCTGGCTGGCCGCGTTGACCCGTGCCGGCCTGCTGCACGAGGAAGGTAAACGCCTGGGTTGGCAAGTGCCCCCCGATGACCCGCAAGTGGGTGAACTGCCGCGCCTGTATGCCGCATTGGGCTTTCCAGCCAGCATGGCGCGCCTGCATACCCAAGTGATCGAATGCCTGCCCGACCTGCTGCGCGATCAATTCACCCTCACCCACTTGCTGATGCTTGGCGGGGACCCGGTGAAGGTGATGGGTGCCTACCAGCACAACCACTTCACTGCGGCGGTCAATCACGCTTTGGGCACCCGGGCGCGGCAAGTCAGCGCCGCTGCCGGGCCGCTGCAGGTGCTGGAGCTGGGCGGCGGCGCCGGTTGCACCACCGCTACGGTGCTGACGGCGCTGCAAGAACGCGAGAAGGATTATCGCTTTACCGACATCAGCTCGCTGTTCACCAGTGCGGCCCAGCGTCAGTTTCGTCTTGAGCCGGGGATGCAGTTCGGCCTGCTCGATCTCAATCGCCGCTTCAGCGACCAGGGCATAGCGCCCCGCAGCCAAGACCTGGTGATTGCCGGCAACGCGCTGCACAACGCCCGCGACCTGCCCGACTGCCTCGGCCAGATCCGCACCAGTCTGCGCGACGGCGGCGTCTTGCTGTTCAGTGAATCCATCGCCGACAACCCGGCGATGCTGACCTTCATGCACCTGTTGCTGTCGCCGCCGGCCGATGCGCCGCTGCGTGCTGGCGATGAAGCCTTCATGGCCGTCGACGCGTGGCGCCAGGCCTTGCAGGTTGCAGGTTTTGAGTTGCTGGAGGTGTGGCCTGACGCGGGCGAACCGCTCGCTGCTGCGGGGCAGCGCTTGTTCCAGGCCAGAGGAGTTTGAGCATGAATATCGACACCTTGCTGATCGAACTGCCCGCCGGCAAGCACCCCTGGCGCTTGCCGGTCTTTACCGACCTGGGCCTGCATCAACAGGCCCCGGCCCGTTTGCTGGCAGTGCTCGAACGCCAGCGTCCGGCGGTGGTAATGATGAGCGCCGAACAACTGGAGCGTCTGCTGGACTTTCCCGCCCTGGCTCTGAGTGATCTGAGCCATCTGCAACAGCTGTTATTCATCAGTTCCCGACCGGGCGACTGGCAGTTGGCGGAACGGGCAGCGGCGCAGCTCGATTGCCACGTAGAGGGTTTTACCGATGACGGGCGCGACCTGGTCAGCGTCAAGCGTGAGCACCAGCGCTGGTGCCAGCGGGCACTGGAACATCCCCAGGTGAATGCGGTGGCGCTGCACGGCACGACGCTGTTCGCGGTGCCCCAGCCGTGCGAACCGGCGACAGTGGACGATCAGTTGGACGCGACCGCAGCCGCCGTCGATCAGCAGTTCAGCGTCACGCAACTGACCGACGCCGTACAGTTGAACCAGCGCTTGAGCCACGCCGCTTTGCTGTCGATGCTCAATGGCCTGGAGCAGTGCGACCTGCTGCCCGCACCACTCAACGATGTGGCGCACAGCCTCGCCAATGCCGGCATCGCCCCCGGCCACCGCCCGCTCATCGCACGCTGGCTCGACGTGCTCCAAGCCGAGGATTTGCTGCGCTGCCAAGGCGACCACCTGCATCCCAGCCTCGACGCCAGCACCTGGAGCGACGCCAGCCTGGAGGGCATCTGGGCACAGTTGAGCCTGGACTGGGCGCGCAACACCGGCGGCAGCGCCACCCTCGATTACGCTCGCGACAACGCTCGCCAGTTGCCGGCGTTGATGCGCGGTGAGTGCGCGGCGGTGCACCTGCTGTTTCCCGAAGGCCGCACCGAACGTGCGGCGGCGTTGTACCGCGAAAGCCTGGCGGCGCAGTACCAGCATCGCGCCGTGGCTCACTGGATTGGCGCCTGGGCTGCGCGCCAGAGCGGCACCGAGCCCTTGCGGGTGCTGGAAGTCGGTGCCGGCACCGGTTCCACCACCCAGGCCGTAGTGCCGGCCCTGGCCAAGGTCACGGTGGACTATCTGTGCACCGACGTGTCGCGCTACTTCAGCGAGCAGGCCGCCGAGCGTCTGCACGCCTGGCCGTGGGTGCGCCACGGGGTGTTTGATATCGACCGCCCCGCCCCTGCCCAAGGCTATCGCACCCAGAGTTGGGACCTGATCGTCGCCGGGGGCGTGCTGAATGCCGCCCGCGACACCGAGCGCTCCCTGGCCACCCTGCTCGCCTTGCTCAAACCCGGCGGCTGGCTGGTGTTCAGCGAGCCGACCCAGGAGGAGTTCTGGGTGATGGCCTCCCAGGCTTTCATGCTCAACCAGGCCAGCGATGAGCGCGCGCTGAGCAGCAGTACCTTCCTGGACCTCAACCAATGGCAAACCGCCCTGGCCCGCGCCGGGTTCCAGGGCAATCGCAGCCTGCCCGCCGCCGACCACCCGCTGGCGTCGCTCGGCCATCGTGTGTTCGTCGCCCAAGTGCCCTGCCAACGCTTGAGCCGCGCCGCGCTGGCCGCGCACCTGGAACACCCAGACCTGCACCTGGAACTGCTCGACCGTTTGCCCGACCTGCCTACCGCCAAGGACTTGCCATGACCCCGCTGGCCTACCCTTTCAATGCCTTCACCGACCTGGAGCTCGCCGAGCCTTACCGCCATGCCCAGCAAGCACCGGGCCTGCTGCGTATCCAGATGCCCATCGGCGCGCCCGCCTGGCTCGCCACCCGCTATGACGATGTGCGCCTGGTGCTGGGCGACCGGCGCTTCAGCCGCAGCGAAGCATTTCGCCGCGACGATGCCCCGCGAGCATTCCCGCGAATTGCCGGCGGCATCGTGATGATGGACCCGCCGCAACTCACGCGGATCCGCTCCCGCGCCGCCCAGGCGTTTACCCGGCGGCGCGTCGAAGCACTGCGCCCCCATGCCCGGGCCTACGCCCATGAGTTGATCGACCGTATGCTCGCCGCCGGCCCGCCCGCCGACTTGGTTAGCGACTATGCCTTACCGTTGCCCCTGGCGTTGATTTGCGAGCTGCTGGGCGTACCGCTGCAAGACCGTGAACGCTTTAAGGTATGGAACGACTCATTGCTGTCGACCCGCGCCGAAGACGCCGCGTTGACCCAACAGCACTTGGGTGAACTGGCCGAGTACATCAAGGGCCTGGTCGCCGAGCGGCGCCGTCAGCCTCAGGACGATTTCATGACCGCCCTGGCCCAGGCCGATGACCAAGGCGAGCGCCTGAGCGAAGACCAACTGCTGCTGTTGTGCATCGCCATCCTCGTCGCCGGCTACGAAGGCAGTGCTTCGCAGATCCCCAATTTCATTCTGGTGTTGCTGGACAACCCCGAACAGTGGCAACAACTCAAGGCCCATCCCGAGCAGATTCCGCAGGCGGTGGAAGAACTGCTGCGCTATATCCCGCTGGCGTCGGCGGCGATGTTTGTGCATTACGCCCTCGAAGATATCCAGGTGGGTGAAACCCTGGTTCGCCAGGGCGAAGCCGTTTTCGCGTCCATCGGTGCGGCCAACCATGACCCGGCGCGCTTTGCCGACCCGCAAACCCTCAACCTGCAACGCAATGCCGGCGGCCATTTCGGCTTCGGCCACGGCCTGCATCACTGCATCGGCTCGGCGCTGGCGCGGGTGGAGTTGCAAGAGGCGTTGCAAGCCTTGGTAGAACGCCTGCCCAACCTGCAACGCTGCGGGCAGGTGCAGTGGAAAACGGCGACGTTCTTTCGCGGTACCCACTGCCTGCCGGTGACCTGGTCATGAGCCGCGCTCGTCCACGCGTGATCGTCGCCGGCACCGCGTTCGGCCGCATCTACCTGCAAGCCTTGGCTCGTGCCCATGAGCGCTATGAATTGGTCGGCATCCTGTCGCGTGGCAATGCCTATTCGAAGGCCTGCGCCGATCACTACGGGGTGGCGCTGTACGAGGCCGTCGAGCAGGTGCCCGATAGCGTCGACATTGCCTGCGTGGTGGTGCGTTCCGGCGCCACCGGTGGCGTGGGCAGCGAACTGGCCCAGCAGTTCTTGCGCCGTGGCATTCACGTATTGCAGGAACACCCGGTGCATCACCGCGAAATCGCCGCGTGCATGCAGGCGGCGCGTCAGGGCCAGGCGGCCTATGCGGTCAATACGCTGTACCCGAATATCCTTGCGATCCGGCGTTTTCTGGCGGTAGCCGCGTACCTGCGTGAGCAACAAGGGCTGGCCTATATCGACGCGGCCTGTAACAGCCAGGTGGCCTACCCGTTGCTGGATATTCTCGGGCGCCTGGCCGGTGGTTTGCGGCCCTGGGTATTTGCGGCGCCGGCCGCCAGTGTCGGTGCGCAACCCTTCACGCGGTTGAACGCCAGCTTCAATGGCGTGCCGATCAGCCTGCGCGTACAAAACCAGGTGCACCCCCAAGACCCGGATAACCACTCGTTCCTGCTGCATCGCCTTGAAGTCGGCTGTGAAGGCGGCGTGCTGAGCCTGTGCGACACCCACGGCCCGGTGCTGTGGAACCCACGCCTGCACGCACCACGGGACGACACCGACCGCCTGATCATGGCAGGCAAAGGCAGTGAACGATTGGCCGGGCCGAGCATGGTGGTGCTCGACCCGCACATACCCGCCAGCTATCACCAGGTGTTCAACCAGCTCTGGCCCGATGCGGTCAGCCTCGCCCTGGATGCGCTGTGCGCCGACATCGCCGAACCGGCGCAGCGCCTGCGCAGCGGCATGTGGGCCACCGAGGTGTCGATGGCCTGGCGTGAAATGAACAGCCTGATCGGCATGCCGGAACTGATTGAACCGCCGATTCCCCGTGCGCTGCCGATGACCGAACTGCATCGCTGCGCCGACGCCGTACAGCCGCCTGGCGCTGACCCCAGCGCGCAACTCGTGGGAGCCCTGCCCTTTTGAACACTGCCCAATCCCGTTCGTCCTGCAGCCATGTGCTGCTGTGGGTTCGCGACCTGCACCAGGCGGTGGCGAACTTTCGCGCCGCCGGTTTCGAGGTCATCTACGCCACCGCCGAGGCCCGCGCGCAACATGCGCATATCTGGTTCAGCCGCGGGCCGATCATCGAGCTGCTCACCACCCCGCGTCATGCCTGGTTGTTCAAGTGGCCCATCGACTGCCTGGCCGGGCGTGGCGCCGGGCGGCGCATGTTGCGCTGGGCTGCCCAGGGTGAGGGGTTTTGCGACCTGGCGCTGCTCTGCGATGACCTGGCCCTGGCACCCCGTCTGACAAACCTGGCGGCCGGCGGCGTGGCCATGGGCCGTGTGGTGAAGTGGCAACGCACCTGTGCGGACGGCAGCCAGACGCGCTTTCGGTTTGTTTACCCACGGCATGAGCGCCTGCCGTTTCTGGTCACGCCCTATTCGCCCTCCCAGCACCCGCAGCGACTGATCCATCCCAACGGCGCCACGGGGCTGGCGGCCATTCACCTGGGCGTAAGCCCCGCCGATCACAGCGCCCTCAACCTGCTCGCGGGCGAAGACCCGATGTTGCACCTGCAACCCGCCGAATTTACCGGCGTACAGGCGGTGCAAGTCGCCGGCCTGGCGCAACCATTGACGTTACACGGTGCGCAATTGCTGAGCTGCCCGACTGCACATGGAGATAGCCATGCTTGATGGATTCACAGACTGGCCCGAAGATTTTATCCGCCGCTACCGCGAGCAAGGCTACTGGCAAGGCGTGCCACTGGGCCAACTGCTGCGTGAGCAAGCCCAGCGTACGCCGCAGCAAGAGGCGCTGGTGGACGGCAACCGACGCTGGAGCTACGCCGAGCTGGACCAACACGCCGACCGCCTGGCCGCCGGCCTCGCCGCGCGCGGGCTGGTCGCCGGCCAGCGAGTGCTGGTGCAACTGCCCAATATCGCCGAGTTTTTCAGCCTGACCTTCGCTCTGTTGCGCCTTGGAGCGATCCCGGTGTTTGCGTTGCCGGCCCACCGCGAACATGAATTGGCCCACTTGGCGCACCTTAGCCAAGCGGTGGCCTATGTGATTATCGACCAGCACCTGGGCTTCGATTATCGGCCCCTGGCGCGTACGTTGCGTAGCCAGGTGTCGAGCCTGCAACAGGTGTGGGTGGTAGGCGCAGCCGAGGAATTCGTGGCCCTGGCCGACTGCGTCGCCACGCCCCACCCGTTCCCGGCGCCGGACGCTCGCGATGTGGCGGTGCTATTGCTGTCCGGCGGCACCACTGGCCTGCCCAAGCTGATCCCACGCACCCATGACGACTATGCGTGCAATGCCCGGCTGGCGGCGCAAGCCTGCGGTTTCGACCGCCACACCCGTTACCTGGCGGCGCTGCCGGTGGCACATAACTTCCCGCTGGCCTCGCCGGGGGCACTCGGGGTGTTCAGTGTCGGCGCCACCCTGGTACTGGCGCCGGAACCAAGCCCCGACACCGCCTTCGAACTGATCGAGCGCGAACGCATTACCCACACGGCGTTGATTCCGCCATTGGTGTTGCTGTGGCTGGAAGTGGCGCAATGGTCCGACAACGACCTCAGCAGCTTGCAATGGCTGCAAGTCGGTGGCGCACGCCTCAAGGCCGAGATCGCCGCACGCATCCGCCCCACCCTGGGCTGTGGCCTGCAACAGGTGTACGGCATGGCCGAAGGATTGCTGTGTTTTACCAGGCTGGATGACCCGCAGGCGCTGGTCTTCGACACCCAGGGCCTGCCGCTGACCGGCGCAGACGAGATCCGTATCGTCGATGCCGACGATGTGCCGGTGGCTCCCGGCGCCGTCGGTGAATTGCTGGTGCGCGGGCCCTACACCATTCGCGGTTACTACAACGCTCGCGAGCACAACCAGCGCGCCTTTACCGCCGATGGCTTTTATCGCAGCGGCGACCTGGTACGGCGCCTGCCCGAAGGGCATTTGATCGTCGAGGGGCGCAGCAAGGATGTGATCAACCGGGGCGGCGAAAAGATTCCGGTGGAAGAGATCGAGAACCTGCTGCTCGGCCATCCGCTGATCCGCGATGTGACGCTGGTGGCGCTGCCCGACGAGTTGCTGGGTGAGCGCAGTTGCGCCTGCGTACTGGCCCACGGCGCGCCATTGGACCTGGCGTCGATCAACGCCTGGCTGCGCGAGCGTGGGCTGGCGGCCTACAAGTTGCCCGACCGCTTGCAGGTGCTGCGCGAGTTTCCGCTGACGCGCCTGGGCAAGGTCAACCGCAAGGCCCTGGCGGAACAGGTGCTGGCCTTATGAGCCCGTGGCTACGTGTATTGCGTGAGGGACAACAGCCCCGCGCACGCCTGGTGTGCCTGCCCCACGCCGGTGGCAGCGCGAGCTTTTTTCGGCCGTGGCTCGCGCATTTGCCGGGCGACATTGACCTGTTGGCGGTGCAGTACCCCGGGCGCGAAGAGCGCTTCAACGAGGCGCATATCCCGTGCCTGGCGACCCTCGCCGAGCACATCAGCCAAGCGTTGCTGGCCTTGCCTGCGCGGCCCCTGTGGCTGTTCGGCCACAGCATGGGCGCAGCGCTTGCCTATGCCGTGGGCGCACTGCTGGAAGCCGCCGGGGTAGGCCCTGATCACGTGTTTGTCTCGGCCCATGCACCGCCGCACCGGCAACCGTCCAGCGACCTGCATCGCCAGGACGACAGCGCGTTGATTGCCGACATCCTGCGCCAGGACGCCCAGGCCGCCGACCTGTGGGCCAACCCGCAGTTACGCACGCTGTTTCTGCCGGCATTGCGCAGCGACTACCAGGCCATCGAAACCTGGCGCCCCGCGAACCTGCAGCCGTTAACGGCACCGCTGGACGTGCTGCTGGCCCGCGATGACGCCGAAGTCAGCCTGGAGCAGGCTCGCGCCTGGGCCGACCTGAGCCGCCATACCCCGGACATCCGCCTGTTCGACGGCGACCACTTTTACCTCAAGCATCAGCCGCGACCGGTGATCGACCACCTGTTGCAGCGCACCGCCTACCTTCAGGGAGACGCACGATGAAAACCCCGGAACACTGCACTGGCCTTCACGACATTCGCCATGCCATCGACAGCCTCGACAAGCAGATCATCGACGCCCTCGGCCTGCGCATGCAATACGTCAAGGCCGCCTCCGCATTCAAACCCGACCAGGCCAGCATTGCCGCACCCGATCGCGTTGCGGCGATGTTGCCCCAGCGCCGGCAGTGGGCGCAGGAGGTCGGGCTGGATGGAGAATTTGTCGAGGGCCTGTTCAACCAGATCATCCACTGGTACATCGCCGAGCAGACGGCCTTCTGGCTACAGAAAAAGAGCCAGTGCGTATGAACGCGGCCGATTTGCTCAAGACCTTCCAGGCCGCGCACCAACGGGCGGTGGCGTACCAGCGCCCCGTTATTGCCGTCAGCGCCTACCCCGCGCCGACGCTGGCGCCCTTGGTAGTGTACAAGGCCCATCGCCAGGGTTTCTTCTGGTGTGCGCACTCGCCGGACTTAAGTTTGTTCGGCCTCGGCTGCACCTGGCAGATCGAAGCCTCGGGGCCCCAGCGCATGGCCGAAGTGGATCGCCAATGGTTCGCACTGTGCGCCGATGCGCTGGTGGACGGCCCGCATCCGCCCTTGCTGCTGGGCGGTATGCGCTTTGATGAGCAGCAGCCCTGCGCATCCCATTGGGCGCCGTTTGCCGATGCCAGTTTCCACCTTGCCCACTGGTTGCTCAGCGAGGACACCCACGGGCGCTGGCTACGCTGCCAGCGCGTGGTCGAGCCCGGCAGCGATCCTGCGGCCTTGGTGCAAGCAAGCCTGGCCGCCCTTGAACAACTGCTCAACCCAGCCACCCACGTTGCTCCTACCCCCCATGTATTGGAACGCGTCGCACTGCCGCGGGATCAATGGCAGGTCAAGGTCGAGACCGCCTTGCACGCCATCGCCCAGGGTGACTTGAGCAAGGTGGTGCTGGCGCGGCATATCGACCACCACCTGGACGCCGCGCTCGACACTGGCGCGGTGATGGGCCGCCTGCACGCTCGGCGTAACGCCTCGCACTTGTTCGCGATTCACCGGGGCGAACACTGCTTCATGGGTGCCACGCCCGAGCGGTTGCTCAGTTGCGAGGCGGGCCGTCTCACCACCCACGCCCTGGCAGGCAGCACCCGTCGTGGGTTCAAGCCCAATGAAGACCAAGTGCTGGGGGAACGTTTATTGGCCGACCCGAAAGAGCAGCACGAGCATCAACTGGTGGTGCAGACCATTACCCAAGCCTTGGGTGACAAGGTCAGCGACCTGTACGCCGCGCCGCACCCCGGCTTGCTGAAACTTGCTACCGTGCAGCATTTGAGCACGCCCATCACCGCAAGGCTCAACGCCGGCAAGCGCCTGCTGGACGGTATCCAGGCATTGCACCCTACCCCCGCCGTCGGCGGTTTACCGCGCGCGCCTGCGCTGGATTTTATCCGTGAACACGAAGGCTTTGATCGCGGTTGGTATGCCGCACCAGTGGGCTGGCTGGACGCCGAAGGCAATGGCGATTTTCTCGTGGCCCTGCGCTCGGCGCTGATCACCCCCAGGCACTGCCATGCGTTTGCCGGCTGTGGGGTTGTCGAGGGCTCGCTGCCAGCCAATGAGTACGAAGAAACCCAGATCAAGCTGGCAAGCATGCAACAGGCGCTGCAACTGACCTGCCCTGCTGATACTGACGTGGCGTACAGCCAAACTCGCGGCGAAACACCGTATGCAAGTACTGCGCAGAGGTGAAGCCGCAGCGGGCGGCGATGTCGGCGATGGCCAGGTCCTGGTTCTCCAGGCCCTTGGCGGCGGCCGCGAGTTTGAAGCGCAGGATTTCGTCATGCACGCTGCACCCGCGCACCTTGCGAAAGTGCGCTTCCAATGACGAGCGTGAGACCCCGACATAGGCGGCGACCTGGTCGGTCTTGATCCCCTGGCACGCGTACTGGCGGATAAACAGCAATGCCTGCATCACATAAGGGTTGCCCAAGGGCTGATGCAGGCTGGAGGCTTGCACGTTGATCGCGTCCGGCGGCACCAGCACCTGCGTGCCGGTGCAGGGCTTGCCGTGCAGCATCTGATGCAGCAAGGCCGCGGCAGTACGGCCCATGGTCTCGGTGCCCTGGATCACCGAACTCAGCGGCACCCGCGTCAGGGTGCGAGTCAGCGGGTCGTTGTCGATACCAATCAACGCCACCTCCTCCGGCACCGCAATGCCCGCCGTCAGGCAAGCTTGCAACAACTGCCGGGCGCGAGCATCGGTGACCGCGATAATGCCGATGGGCTTGGGCAGGCTGTGCAGCCAGGCAATCTGCTGCTCCACCGCGCTGTCCCACAACGGCGCACTGGTGCCCAGGCCGCGATAGATCTCCACCGGCAAACCATCGCGTTGCACCAAGCCGCGAAAGGCTTTCTCACGCTCCTGCGCCCAGCGATTAGCCTGGGCTTCGGGCAGGCTGAAACAGGCAAAGCGCGTCAGCCCGGCCTCGATCAAATGCTCGTAGGCCAGCTTCATCAAGGCATGGTTATCGGTCGCGACATAGGGAATGCCCTTGGGGTACGCGCTGACGTCCTCGTAAGATCCCCCCACCGCCACCACCGGTATCCGACTCCCGGCCAGCGCCTCGCCAATCAGCGGGTCATCGAAGTCGGCAATGATCCCATCGCCCTGCCAGCGCTCGATACCGCGCAGACGGCAGAGAAAATCCTCTTCCAGGAACAAGTCCCAGGACGCGCGGGTGCTGCTCAGGTAATTGCCGATACCGGTGATGATGCCACGGTCGTAGATTTTGCTGCCGTTGAAGAGCAAGGCGATGCGGTGCACGGGCGGTAGGGTTTTCATTGTTTTTGTCCTGGGGCCGGTGGGTGCAGATTAAACCTGGGTACAACGGCACACCTAGCTAGATTTAACATCCCGGAAACTGTCTGGGCATATCGGGCCTCGCGTGAGGCCCGTTCCGAGGTTTTCTCGCTCCCTCAAACTACTTAAACTTCAGTAGTACAGCTACGGTGACAAGCCAAGTAAAACCAATGATTTTCATAGCTGTATCGATAACCAGCAGACGCTTTAGGTAAGGTGGAAAGCTTTCAAGATCAGCAGCGTTTATATCTCCAATTCGGATATACGCCTTCGACCACGTCACCATTCCTGCGATTTTCGCTATCTCCAACAGGGACCAAATCACACCCCGCCGCCCCAAACTCGGTCCCCATAAGTAAATGTAACGGCTGTTCTTCAACGCGTCCTTCATGGCGTCCAAGTGACAGCGGCTCAGATACAACGTGTATCCAATGCTTATAATTCCAAGCAAAAAAGGGCCACCGCCAACAATCCAAAAAGCGAACCAGGACTTCCAGAATTCCTCCTCAGTCATGGTGCAGTTTTCTCGTACAGAATTTCTCCACCTAGTTCCCCTCCCATCCCACCTGCAGTCGTGCCCACCCATGCACCAGTTCCTATCAGTGCCGCGGCACAAATAACACCTCCTATACCTGTGGAGATACCTAGCGCCAGGCAGACAGGACCACTAGCCTGTAAACCTATCCTGCCACCCCAAGCACCACCGACAGTAGAAAGGCCAAATTTCCCCCCTTCAGTAAACTTAATCTTTTTACACGCTGCCCCAGAATCCCCATTACACACCTGCTGAATTGCCAACAACGAAGATACACCGCCAAGACCAATCCCGATGTAACCACCTGCCTTCATATACTTCGTGGCACGACTAACCGCCTCCACATGAGCGGCATACCCCGGAATCTGCCCCGGCCCGCCCGCCTTGTCCCAGTGATGCACCAAGCTACGACTTGATATACCCAGGGCCGTTTTCAACTTCGGGTGATCGCCTAGGGTTGTTTGGCCGCGCAGGCGCGTGGAGTTGAGCAAATGGGCATCCAGCTGGTTCATCAGCCGCTGACGATCAGCAAAGAACTGCGGAGATCTAAGATGGCCGTGCTGCCGATAGCTTTCCTGGTGCAGGCGCTCCATCGCCTGGAGTGTGTCGCGCAGATTACTCAGGTGCTTCTCCATCACCACCGCACTCACGCCGAGCCAGGTTGAGGTATGACCGATAAAGCCTGCGATCTCGGCGCCATGACGATACAGAAAGTCGGCCTCGTCTGGCGTCAGGGCATCCAAGGACGCATCGACGTGTCGAGCAGCCTGCATCAGCTGCGCTTCCTGATAGGTGCAGGAGGTATTGCTCGGATCGCTGAGCACGATCATTGAGCCGGCTTTGACATGGCCTTTATTGGGGTTCAAGGATTGAAACTTGCGCATCACCACCAGGTCGCGAGCCGGAAACAGCGAGGCCTCCAATGCTTCGCGGGTCATGCTTTCGGGCGCGATATAAAAACCTGGCTCCTGGCTTTGCAGGCCGGGGAATATAGCCAGGGGCAAATTGCTTGAGGGGGTGTGCGCAACTGAGTTGCTGCTGGCCGTTGTTCGGGCCGGTTCTGCTGCACTACGGGTGACTTGCAGTGCGGTGTTTCGGCTTTCATAGGTAGCTGTAAAAACCGAGGGAATCAGCCGGGCTTTGCACGGGCAGTCACTATGGCTGTCCAGCGTGCCGGCCATCAGCTTGCCGTGACTGTTCATGTAGTAAATGCCGCCGACGATCTTATAGGTTTTGCCATCTTTGCCACAGCTGACGCGATCACCTTCACGCGCGTGAAGGAGGCCATACAAGTTGATGCGACTGTCACCGTCCAGCACTTTGCCGCCACAGGTGGTTTTATCACCCAGGCCGATGAAATAACCTATGCTCATTGTGTTCCCTTAAATTCATTTCGAATGAACCAGCATGTTCTCAATAGGGCGTTGCGCCCTGGCCGGTTCATCACTCAATAGTGGGTAGGAAGTCTTCTGCCAGTGGTACGCCATGACGTTCGATAAAGACTAACGAGTCCTGAGGTGTATTAATGATCTGATCACCGTTACTGAGATAACTGCTTACCAACGCGAGATTGCTATTTGCTTCGCCCGAGCCGGTCACAATAAGCGCTTGAGTTCCGTCGGGGTATTCCACACAATCCCCCTTGTGCGCACCGCGTATTTGCGAACCATCCGCCAATCGAAATTCAAATGCCGAAGCGGTGTGCTTGATGACACCACCGTTACGGGTCTGACTGCCTTCGGCAGCGACTCGGTAAATAGCAATGGGCGGGTGAGCGATGCAATAAGTCTGCTGATCTTTAACGACCTGTAAAGCGCACTCATCAAAGGTGGATAATTGCTGCTCCGTAAATGGTGGGCTATCTAATTGGTTTAATAATCCAGGCGTCACATCATTGGTAAACAGCAAGGAGTGCGATGCGCTCATAGTTTCTTCCTTAATGGTTGGTTTTAGCTGACACCCCAAACTTTGAAGAGGCATATCCCCAACGTAAAGTCAGACGTTTCCTTTAATCCTGTACTCCCTGAGCCGTTCTGAGCCATTCACTCAAAATCGCACTCCCCTTTGGTGATTTTCATAATCAGCGGCCAAGGCGCCGTTGCTAGTATCCAGACACCGCCCAGAACAATAAGGAAACCGCCATGCCGTATTTCCCCGGTGTCGACAAGGTTCGCTTCGAAGGCCCTGCCAGCGCATCCCCCCTCGCCTTTCGCCATTACGACGCCAACAAACTGATCCTCGGCAAACCCATGCGCGAACACCTGCGCATGGCCGCCTGTTACTGGCATACCTTTGTGTGGCCGGGGGCGGATATGTTTGGCATGGGTACGTTCAAACGCCCATGGCAGCGCAATGGCGATCCGATGGAGGTGGCAATCAGCAAAGCGGAGGCGGCCTTTGAGTTTTTCTCCAAATTGGGCATCGACTACTACAGCTTTCACGACACCGACGTAGCGCCGGAAGGCAGCTCGCTCAAGGAGTACCGCAACCATTTCGCACAGATGGTCGATCACCTGGAGCGCCATCAGGAACAGACCGGCATCAAGCTGCTGTGGGGCACCGCCAATTGCTTCAGCAACCCGCGCTTTGCCGCCGGGGCCGCGAGCAATCCCGACCCGGAGGTGTTTGCCTACGCCGCCGCGCAAGTGTTCAGTGCGATGAATGCCACGCTGCGTCTCAAGGGTGCCAACTACGTGCTATGGGGCGGCCGTGAAGGTTATGAAACCCTGCTCAACACCGACCTCAAGCGTGAGCGAGAGCAGCTCGGCCGGTTTATGCGCATGGTGGTGGAGCACAAGCACAAGATCGGCTTTACGGGTGACCTGTTGATCGAGCCAAAACCCCAGGAGCCTACCAAGCACCAGTACGATTACGACAGCGCTACGGTGTTCGGCTTCCTGCATGAGTACGGCCTGGAGAACGAAATCAAGGTGAACATCGAGGCCAACCACGCGACGCTGGCCGGGCACAGTTTTCATCATGAAATTGCCACGGCCGTGTCCCTCGGGATCTTCGGCAGCATCGACGCCAACCGCGGCGACCCGCAGAACGGCTGGGACACCGACCAATTCCCCAACAGCGTCGAAGAAATGACCCTGGCCACCTATGAAATCCTCAAGGCCGGAGGCTTCAAGAACGGTGGCTACAATTTCGATTCCAAGGTGCGCCGCCAGAGCCTGGACGAGGTGGACCTGTTCCACGGGCATGTGGCAGCCATGGATGTGCTGGCGCTGGCCCTGGAACGTGCGGCGGCGATGGTGCAGAACGACACGTTGCAGCAATTCAAGGACCAGCGTTACGCCGGGTGGAACCAGCCATTGGGCCAGGCGGTGCTGGCGGGTGAGTTCAGCCTGGAATCACTGGCTGAACATGCGTTTGCCCACGAACTGAATCCGCAGGCCGTGAGTGGCCGACAGGAGATGCTTGAGGGCCTTGTGAATCGGTTTATCTACACCTGAGTGTCCTGTGGCTAGGGAGCAAGCTCTCGCGCCACAATGAGAGTCTTCACCTAGTGTCTTTCCAACAACAATAAAAGGACGCACCACCATGAAGTCATTCAAACGCACCCTGCTCGCCACTGCCCTGGCCCTGCTCGCCTTGCCGGTGATGGCCGATCCGGCCCATCCGAAAATCGGTTTTTCCATCGATGACTTGCGCCTGGAGCGCTGGTCCCGCGACCGCGATTACTTCGTCGCCGCCGCAGAAAAACTTGATGCCAAGGTCTTCGTGCAGTCCGCTGATGCCAACGAGCAAAAGCAAATCTCGCAAATCGAAAACCTGATCTCCCGTGGCGTCGATGTGATCGTGATCGTGCCGTTCAACGCCACGGTGCTGACCAACGCCGTAGCCGAAGCCAAGAAGGCCGGGATCAAAGTGGTGTCTTACGACCGCCTGATCCTCAACGCAGACATCGACGCGTACATCTCGTTTGATAACGAAAAAGTCGGTGAGATGCAGGCCAACGGCGTGCTGCAAGCGGCGCCCAAGGGCAATTACTTCCTGCTCGGCGGCGCACCGACGGACAACAACGCCAAGGTGCTGCGCGAAGGCCAGATGAAGGTGCTGCAACCGGCTATCGACAAGGGCGACATCAGGATTGTCGGCCAGCAGTGGGTCAAGGAGTGGAACCCTACCGAAGCCTTGAGCATTGTCGAAAACGCCCTGACCCGTAATGACAACAAGATCGATGCCATCGTTGCCTCCAACGACGCCACCGCCGGCGGCGCGATCCAGGCCCTGGCCGCACAGAAGCTGGCGGGCAAGGTGCCGATCTCCGGCCAGGACGCTGACCTTGCGGCAATCAAGCGCGTGATCGACGGCACCCAGACCATGACCGTCTACAAGCCGCTCAAGCTGATCGCCACCGAAGCCGCCAAACTCTCGGTGCAACTGGCGCGCAGCGAAAAGCCGACCTATAGCTCGCAGTACGACAACGGCAGCAAGAAAGTCGACACCATCCTGCTCACCCCAACACCGCTGACCAAAGCCAATATCGACGTGCTGGAGAAGGATGGGTTCTACACCAAAGAGCAGATCGGCGGGCAATGACCGCCATGGCCGCCGACTACCTGCTGCAAATGAACGGCATCGTCAAAAGCTTTGGCGGTGTCAACGCCCTCAATGGCATCGATATCAAGGTACGCCCGGGAGAATGCGTCGGGCTGTGCGGTGAGAACGGTGCCGGTAAATCCACCTTGATGAAGGTGCTGTCGGCGGTCTATCCCTACGGCACCTGGGAGGGCGAAATCCTCTGGGACGGGCAACCGCTCAAGGCCCAGTCCATTCGCGAAACCGAGGCCGCCGGCATCGTCATCATTCACCAGGAACTGACCCTGGTGCCCGACCTGTCGGTGGCCGAAAACATCTTCATGGGCCACGAGCTGACCCTGCCCGGCGGGCGCATGAACTACCCGGCGATGCTGCAACGGGCCGAAGCCTTGATGCGCGAACTCAAGGTGCCGGACATGAACGTGGCGCTGCCAGTGTCGCAGTACGGCGGCGGCTACCAGCAACTGGTGGAAATCGCCAAGGCCCTCAACAAGCAAGCGCGCCTGTTGATCCTTGACGAGCCGTCCTCAGCCCTGACCCGCTCGGAAATCGAAGTGCTGCTGGACATCATCCAGGGCCTCAAGGCCAAGGGCGTGGCCTGCGTGTATATCTCGCACAAGCTCGATGAAGTGGCGGCGGTGTGCGACACCATCGCAGTGATCCGCGACGGCAAGCACATCGCGACCACCGCCATGGCGGACATGGACATCGCACAGATCATCACCCAAATGGTCGGCCGCGAAATGAGCAACCTCTACCCCACCGAGCCACATGCAGTGGGCGAGGTGATTTTTGAAGCGCGCAACGTCACCTGCTACGACGTCGACAACCCCAAGCGCAAGCGCGTCGACGATATTTCGTTTGTGCTCAAGCGCGGCGAAATCCTCGGCATTGCAGGGCTCGTGGGCGCCGGGCGCACCGAACTGGTGTCGGCACTGTTCGGCGCCTACCCCGGACGCTACAGCGCGCAGGTGTGGCTGGACGGCCAAATCGTCGATACGCGCACGCCGCTCAAATCGATCCGCGCCGGGTTGTGCATGGTGCCCGAAGACCGCAAGCGCCAAGGCATCATTCCCGACCTGGGCGTCGGCCATAACATCACCCTGGCTGTGCTCGACACCTATGCGCACCTGAGCCGCATCGACGCTGAGGCCGAACTGGGCAGCATCGACCAGCAAATCGCACGTATGCACCTCAAGACCGCCAGCCCGTTGCTGCCGATCACCAGCCTGTCCGGCGGCAATCAGCAAAAGGCCGTGCTCGCGAAAATGCTGATGGCCAAGCCCAAGGTGCTGATCCTCGACGAACCCACACGTGGGGTGGATGTGGGCGCCAAGTATGAGATCTACAAACTGATGGGCGCGCTGGCGGCCGAAGGTGTGTCGATCATCATGGTTTCCTCGGAGCTGGCCGAAGTGCTCGGCGTATCCAACCGCGTGCTGGTAATCGGCGACGGCCAACTGCGCGGTGACTTCATCAACGAGGGGCTTACCCAGGAACAGCTGCTCGCCGCTGCGCTCAGCCAACACCCTAATAATCGGAAGACCGCGTAGATGAATCAGGTCAAACAGCTTTTCACCCGCTACAAAATGCTCGCCCTGGTGATCGCGGTGGCGTTCATCTGGCTGTTTTTCAGTTGGCAGACCGAGGGCGGCTTCGTCACGCCGCGCAACTTGTCCAACCTGCTGCGGCAGATGTCGATCACCGGCATATTGGCGTGCGGTATGGTGCTGGTGATTATCAGCGGCGAGATCGATTTGTCGGTGGGTTCGTTGCTCGGACTGTTGGGCGGGCTGGCGGCGATTCTGGACGTGGTCTATCACGTACCGCTGCTGGCCAACCTCAGCCTGGTGGCGCTGTGCGGGTTGATGATCGGCCTGGCCAACGGTTACATGACCGCCTATCTGCGCATTCCCTCGTTTATCGTCGGCCTGGGCGGGATGCTGGCGTTTCGCGGGATTTTGCTGGGGATTACCGGCGGCACCACCATTGCACCGGTGTCGCCGTCGCTGGTGTATGTGGGCCAGGGGTATTTGCCCCACACCGTCGGTATCGGGCTCGGGGTGTTGCTGTTTGCCCTGACGGTATTCCTCACCTGGAAACAACGGCGCAACCGCGCGCTGCATGGTTTGGCCGCGCACTCGCTGATGCGTGATGGATTGCGCGTGGTGCTGATCGGTGCGGTGCTCGCCGGGTTTGTCACCACGCTGAACCGCTACGACGGCATTCCAGTACCGGTGCTGTTGTTACTGGTGCTGCTCGGCGTTTTCAGCTACGTCACTCGCCAGACCGTGTTCGGCCGCCGCGTCTATGCGGTGGGCAGCAATATGGAAGCCACGCGCCTGTCGGGCATCAATGTGCAAGCGGTGAAACTGTGGATCTTCGGCATCATGGGCGTGATGTGCGCCCTCGCCGGTCTGGTCAACACCGCCCGCCTCGCCGCCGGGTCACCGTCGGCGGGCAACATGGGCGAACTCGACGCCATCGCCGCATGTTTTATTGGCGGCACCTCGATGCGCGGTGGCTCGGGCACGGTGTATGGCGCGTTGCTCGGAGCATTGGTGATTACCAGCCTGGATAACGGCATGTCGATGCTCGACGTGGACAGTTACTGGCAGATGATCGTCAAGGGCAGCATTTTGGTAGTGGCGGTGTGGGTGGATGTGAGTACGCGGGCTGGAAGGCGCTGAGCAAGGGAAGGCGTTGTCTCCTTATCCAAGCGATCAATCATCGCTTGGACGATGATTCGGACTTTACTCAGGTTCGTGATCGCTTTTATAGGCGACCCACAGAGCGTAACCGGCCACCAGCAAAAGGTACGCAAATAGTACCAAAGCGCCCAACAGCTCAACGCTGTAGCGGGCCACTCCCGCGTCAAGTCCTATAACTTGCTCGTACACCCGAATCTTCGCTACACCGTCGCCATAACCGATGTAGACGCCCTGATCCCTTAGCGTGTTCAAGTCACCTTTGAAGTAAATCCAGAGCAGATACTCACCGTTTTGCACAATCGATGGAATCACCACACTGCTGACCGGCTCGGGCTTCACCGTGTCGCTACGCGAATCATCTCTGATTTGTACCAATCCTTTGGCAGGTAGCTTGATGTGCACGTCCTTGACGACCTTACTGCCGGTGTTCTTTAGATGAATAAGCAATCTCACCGGATAATTATCAAGCCCATTTTCGAAAGGCGTATTGAATATAGAAAGATAAGGGGACTGACTCATGTCAACTATCTTATCTATTTGCTCATGGTTGAGCGCACCATTGGCGATACTCTTGATGCCATCATACAGGTTGGTATACTTGAGCTTTTCAACCATACCGTCTAAGCGCTCAGAGAGTTGACGAGGCGCCTGCTGATAACGGTAGGACAGATCTGCTTCAAGTTTAGTGTCGTTCTTAAAAGCCACATAAATCAGCGTCGCGGATGCCAATGCCCCCAGCAACCCCACCAAAAATTTTCCAATTTTTTCCCAGCTCAACGTAATGCTTCCTTATGAAGTATTTAGCTTGATTCGAACCCTGAATGAGCGTGCCAAGTTCCTCTTTACGAAGCAAGCCAATAGGCTGCACTTGCACACTTGGCCATGGACGATTCGAAATATGGCGGGCAAGCAATAGCCCTTTGATCTGTAAACGGTCAGAGAAGATTGCCAAGACCACAGCTGATCGCTCGATCGAGTGCCTGACCGGCACAAAAGCCACAGCCCAAACGCGGTTAAAACGGTGGGAGGGGACTTGCTTCCGATGAGGGAGTGTCAGAAGCACATCTGTGACTGACCCGCCGCATCGGGAGCAAGCCCCCTCCCACATTTGTCTGCATTTCAACGTTAGGATGAGTGGCATTTGGTCATGGTTTTTAAAGGGCCAGCAAGGCGTGTCTCTTTAAATTGCAGGACATTTCCTAGACAATCCCTGCCGCCTTGTGCCTGCTGGAATCGGGGGCTAGTCTGCGCTCCGTCACTGCCAAATCAGTGATCGGGTTTAGTCGCCCGGCTTTAGAACAGGCGCATGCTCCCATGAGGCTTTATGGTGGCTGTGCGCAGGGCGCCCTCGGGCGCGCCGGGTTCCTGTTCTGACCGGTCGACTAACCTGCGTACAGCCGCCACCTTCGTTTAGTCGCGAAACGTGTCAGCTCCTTGATATTCAGACAGGAACTACACCATGAACAAAGTCCTACCCGACCCACCCATCGATCCCGCAAAAGACCGCGCCGCTTTCAACCGCGCCATCGACCACTACCTGCCCACCCAGGGCTTCCATTGCCTCAATGAAGACCTGAGCTTCGAAGACGCCCTGCTCTACACCGCCAGTTTGCTCGACAGCGCATCAGCCACCGCCCTGGATTGCGGCGAGCTCCTGCAAAGCCCCGAACGGGCGAAGATCCTGGCGGTGTGGCATTTGCTCGAAATTGCCAAGACCACGGTTGATCGCTCAATCGAGTGCCTGACCAACACAAAGGCGCCTGCCTAAACGCGGTTAAACACTGTGGGAGGGGCGGTGCGACGATTCGACTTGCCCCCGATGAGGGAGTGTCAGTAAGCACATCTGTGACTGACCCGTCGCCATCGGGGGCAAGCCCCTTCCCACATTCGTCTACATTCCAAAATCGGGATTAGACACCGTTACTGGGACTGATTTTTCCTTGGGTCATTGCGCGCAAAAACTATTTGTCCATAATGGACAAATAAGTTTAACCAGAGGCAACCATGTCCAATACCCCCCTCATCATCGACCAGGCCCAGGCCCGTACCTTGCTGGCTCAAATCGACGTGCCCGCTATCCTGCGCAAGCTGTTTCGCGAGCTCGCCGCCGGGCAGGCGGTGCAGCCGGCGCAGCAGTGGGTGGAGTTTCCCCAAGGCGCGGGAGATTTCATCAATTACCTGGGAGTGCTGGCAGAAGATGGCGTGTATGGCGTCAAGACCTCGCCCTACATCGTGCGTGAACAGGGCCCGCTGGTGACGGCGTGGACCCTGCTGATGTCGATGCACAGCGGCCAGCCGCTGCTGTTGTGCGATGCCGCTGAATTGACCACCGCACGCACGGCCGCCACCACCGCATTGGCAGTCGACGCGCTGGCGCCGCTGTCGGCGCAGCGCCTGGCGATTATCGGCAGCGGCAAGGTCGCCCAGGCACACCTGCGCTATGTGCAAAACCTGCGTGACTGGCAGCACATCCGCCTGTATTCCCCAAGCCTTGGCAGTGCCAGCGCCGAAACGCGCGCGCAACTCAACGCGCTGGACCCGCGCCTGAGCCTCGCCGCCAGCTGCGATGCCGCGCTGCAAGACGCCGATGTGATTCTGCTCTGCACCTCATCGGCAGGCCCTGTGATCGACCCGATGCGCCTGAGCAAGCCCGCGCTGATCACCTCCATCAGTACCAACGCGCCGCGTGCCCACGAAGTGCCTCCGGCGTGCCTGGAACAGATGCAGGTGTACTGCGATTATCGCCAGACCACCCCGGATGCGGCGGGCGACATGCTGATTGCCAGCGAACAGCACGGCTGGGATAAACGTGCGGTACTCGGCGACCTGCCCGAACTGCTCAGCGATATGGCGCAGCGCCCGGACCCTCAGCGCCATGTGTTTTTCCGCTCTATCGGCCTGGGCCTGGAAGATATTGCATTGGCCAATGCCCTGTACCAACGCCAGCGCTAATCAGGAGATTCACATGCACCACGCAGACTTCATCATCATCGGCGGCGGCATTGCCGGCGCGTCCACCGGCTTCTGGTTGTCGCAGCACGCCAAGGTGCTGGTGCTGGAGCGCGAAAACCATCCGGCCTATCACTCCACGGGGCGCTCGGCGGCGCTCTACACCGCTGCATACGGCACCCCGCAAGTGCGCGCGCTGACCCTGGCCAGCCGGGCGTTTTTCGACCAGCCGCCAGCAGGTTTCTGCGAACACCCACTGCTCACCCCGCGGGGCGAAATGACCGTCGATTTCACCGGCGACCCGGCCGAACTCGATAGTCAATACCTGAGCGCCAAAGCCACCGTGGCACAGGTGCAACGCTTGAGCGCCGACGAGGCCTGTAAACGCTTGCCGATCCTGCGCCGGGAAAAAGTCCACGGCGCAATCTATGACCCAACGGCGTGCGACATCGATACCGACGCCCTGCACCAGGGCTACCTGCGCGGCATCCGTCGCAACAATGGCCAAGTGCGCACCGACAGCCATGTGCTGAGCTTGAGCCGCGACATCGACGGCCTGTGGCACGTGCGTACCCAGGATGGGACCTTCACCGCGCCGGTCATCATCAATGCTGCCGGCGCCTGGGCCGACCATATCGGCGGCCTGGCAGGCGCGGCGTCCATCGGTTTGCAACCCAAACGTCGCTCCGCATTTATCTTCGCCGGCCCGGACGGCGTCGATGCCCATGACTGGCCGATGCTGGTGGCCCTTGACGAAGCCTTCTACATGAAGCCCGACGCGGGCATGTTCCTCGGCTCGCCCGCCAATGCCGACCCGGTCCAGGCCCAGGACGTGCAACCCGAAGAGCTGGATATCGCCATGGGCATCTACCAGATCGAGGAAGCCACCACCCTGACCATCCGCCGCCCGACGCGCACCTGGGCCGGCCTGCGCAGTTTTGTGGCCGATGGGGATTTGCTCAGCGGTTTTGACCCACAGGTACCGGGGCTGTTCTGGGTGGCGGCACAGGGCGGTTATGGCATCCAGACCTCACCGGCCATGGGCCAGGCCAGCGCTGCACTGGTGCGCGGCGAGCCGCTGCCCGAGCACCTCGTACAGTTCGGGCTGGACGCTGGTATGCTCTCCCCCGTCCGCCTGGAGCCCCTTTGATGAACACCGCTGAACACGACAACGTCATGCAGAACTTTCGTGCGATTGCCGATGCGATCGCCACGCTGTTCTTTCCCCATGCAGAGGTGGTCCTGCATGACCTGCGCACGCAAACCGTCGATTACATCGCCAACAATCTGTCCAAACGCAGCCTGGGTGACGACTCGTCGCTGGAGGACATGCTCGACGGTGACGTCAGTGAAGTGAATATCGGGCCTTATGAAAAGCTCAACTGGGACGGCCAGAAAATCCGCAGCCTGAGCACCGTGCTGCACGACCACAACGGACGCCGGCTGGCCGTGCTGTGCATCAACCTGAATATCTCACTGCTGGAAAACGCCAAGGCCGCGCTGGATCTGTTCCTGTCGCCGAGCAAGCTGATCGCCCAGCCGGACGCGCTGTTTCGCGATGATTGGCAGGAGCGCATCAACACCTTTCTGCATGGCTGGCTGCGTGAGCGTCAGTTGAGCCTGAACCTGCTGACCCGCGACCACAAACGTGAACTGGTGTTGGCGTTACACGCCGAAGGCGCGTTCAAGGGCAAGAGCGCGTCCAACTATGTCGCCAACGTACTGGGCATGGGGCGGGCGACGGTCTACAAGCATTTGAAGGAACTCAAGGGTTGAGCCCTTTCTGAAGACAGCGCCGCCCCCCTGTGGGAGCTCGACAGCTCCCACATTGACCGCGTATTTCCCTGGATCAGTCGCCGTAGATATCAGCCTTGAAGTACTGCTGTGAAATCTTCTGGTATTCACCACTGGCACGAATGCCGTCGATGGCCGCATTCAATTCGCTGACCAACTCGCCATTGCCCTTGCGCACCGCAATCCCCGCGCCCTCGCCCACGTATTTCGGATCCTTGAGTTCCGGCCCCACAAACGCGTAACCCTGGCCGCGTGGCATCGAGAGGAAGTCACTCAAGGGGATGGTGTCAGCAAAAATCGCGTCCAGGCGCCCTGCGGCCAGGTCCATGTAGATCTCTTCGTTATTGCTGTAGCGCTTGACGTTGATGCCCTTGGGTTCGAACACCTCGGTGGCATAACGGTCGGTGGTGGTGGCGCGCTGTACGCCGACGTTCTTGCCCTTGAGGCTGGCGTACTGGTCATCCACCACTGCGCCGTCCTTCATCACCAGGCGTGAGGAGGTGAAGTAGTATTTGTGGGTGAAATCCACCGACTTCTTGCGGTCCTCGTTGATGGTCATGGACGACAGCGCCAGGTCGATTTTCTTGACCTTGAGGGACGGGATCAAACCATCGAACTCACCTTCAACCCACACGCACTTGACCTTCATTTGCGCGCACAGGGCGTTGCCGATGTCGTAGTCGAAGCCGACGATCTTGCCGTCGCCGGTCTTGGACGCAAACGGTGGGTAAGCGGCCTCGATGCCGATGCGCAGGGTTTTCTCGGCGGCCAGCAGGTGGCTGGCAGCGAACAGACTCAGGGCCAGGGCGGGAATAAGGTGGCGTTTCTTCATGAGCGGGTTCTCGCGGGTTGTTGTTGGTTTGGCAAGAGTGAAGAAAAACGGACAGCAGCTGTTTTGTACTTATAATTCCATACTGGACTTTTATGCTCATCGCGTCAATTCAGAACAAACGCGTACGAAATGTGGGAGGGGGCTTGCTCCCGATAGCGGTGTTTCAGTCACATAGAGACTGACTGACACTCTGCTATCGGGAGCAAGCCCCCTCCCACACTTGGACTTACAGTGC
This sequence comes from Pseudomonas sp. NCIMB 10586, assembly GCF_023127895.1. Taxonomy (NCBI): domain Bacteria; kingdom Pseudomonadati; phylum Pseudomonadota; class Gammaproteobacteria; order Pseudomonadales; family Pseudomonadaceae; genus Pseudomonas; species Pseudomonas sp. NCIMB 10586. The sequence goes on along the minus strand of NZ_SPKQ01000038.1, from coordinate 47,820 downwards.
TCGTGAGACCTTACTTCGACACCGGCATCGCAAACTCCGCGCCCTGTTCAATACTCTCTGACCAACGCTGCATGATCGACTTCTGCTTGGTGTAGAAACGCACCCCCTCAGTGCCGTAGGCATGCATGTCGCCAAACAGGCTCTTCTTCCAGCCGCCAAAACCATGCCAGGCCATCGGTACAGGGATCGGCACGTTGATGCCAACCATGCCCACTTCAATGCGCCGGGCGAATTCGCGGGCGATGTTGCCGTCGCGGGTGAAGCAGCTGACGCCGTTGCCAAACTCGTGGTCGTTGACCAGCTTCACCGCTTCGGCGAAATCGTTGACGCGCACGCAGGCCAGCACCGGGCCGAAGATTTCTTCGCGGTAGATGCTCATGTCTTGGGTCACGTGGTCGAACAGCGTGGCGCCAAGCCAGAAGCCGTTTTCCAGGCCGGGTTCGGTTGGCACGTAGTCACGACCGTCGAGCAACAATTGCGCGCCGGCCTGTACGCCCTGCTCGATATAGCCGCTGATGCGCTCCAGGGCGGCCCGCGAAACGATCGGGCCCATCTCGGCTTTCAAGTCGCGGCCGTCGGTAATGCGCAGCGTCTTGGCGCGCTCGCTCAAGGCAGCGATGACCTTATCCCCCACATCCCCCACCAGCACCGCCACCGAAATGGCCATGCAGCGCTCGCCGGCGCTACCGTAGGCAGCGCCCATCAGTGCATCGACGGTGCGCTCGATATCGGCGTCGGGCATCACCACCATGTGGTTTTTCGCCCCGCCCAGGCCTTGTACGCGCTTGCCGTTGCGGGCGCCGCTCTCATAGATGTACTGGGCAATCGGCGTAGAACCGACAAAGCTCACGGCCTTGACGTCCGGGTGTTCGATCAGCGCATCCACCGATTCCTTGTCGCCCTGCACCACGTTGAACACGCCTTTGGGCAAGCCCGCTTCACGCAGCAGCTCGGCCATGAACAACGAAGCGCTCGGGTCGGTGGGGCTTGGCTTGAGGATGAAGGTGTTGCCCGCCGCGATGGCGATCGGGTACATCCACATCGGCACCATCACCGGGAAGTTGAATGGCGTCACGCCGGCCACCACGCCCAGCGGCTGGCGCATGGTCCAGTTGTCCATGCCACGGGAGACCTGGTCGGAATGCTCGCCCTTGAGCAGGTTGGGAATGCCGCAGGCAAATTCGAGAATGTCGATGCCACGGTCGACTTCGCCCTGGGCGTCGGTGAAGACCTTGCCGTGCTCGGCGACAATGATGCGCGCCAAGTCATCCTTGCGCTCACGCAGCAGGTGCAGGTATTCAAACAACACGCGGGCGCGGCGGATCGGCGGGGTGTCGGCCCAGCCGGCGAATGCAGCCTGGGCGGCAGCGACGGCTTCGCCTACGGTCTGGCGGCTGGCCAGGGCCACGCGCGCGGTGACGTCACCGGTGGCCGGGTTGTAGACGTCCTGATAGCGATCATCGCGGCTCACGCGCTGGTCGTTGATGTAGTGCTCAATGGTCGTGGTCATGGCAATGGATCCCAGGTGGGTAGCGTTGGGACACACGATAGGCTTTTGATTTGTTCCAAACCAGAGCAGAATCCAGAACTTATTGTCCTTTTATGCGAACAATATAATCATGGAAAAGGCTGAGATCGAAGGGCTGTGGACCCATATCCACTGGCTGTCGGTGCTGGAAGAACAAGGCACCTACACCGCCGCCGCGGCACGGTTGGGGGTGAGCAAATCGGCGGTCAGCCAGCGCATCTCCGATCTGGAGAAAGCCACCGGTACGCGCCTGGTGACCCGCACCACCCGCAGCGTGCGATTGACCGAAGCCGGGCTGTCTTTGACCCGCGAAGTGCGCAGTGCCTATGCGCAGATTGCCCGCAGCTTCTCGTCGGTGCGCGACTCCGTCGGCGAAATTCGCGGCCTGGTGCGCCTGACCGCCCCCGTGGCGTTTGCCCGGCAACAACTGGTGCCGCACCTTTCCGGTTTTTTGCAGCAGTACCCGCAAGTGCGCATCCAGCTAGACGTGTCCGACGCCTTGAGCTCACTGGCGGCCGAAGGCTACGACCTGGCGGTGCGCCACGGTTTCCAGGTGCCGGAGACGCATGTGGCGTGGAAGCTGTGCGATACCACCTCAGTGCTGGTGGCTACCCAGGACTACCTGCAACGCCACGGTGAACCGCGAACCCCGGCAGACCTGGGCGCCCACAACTGCCTTTACTACCCTCGGGGCAGCGACCAACCGGCCTGGACCTTCGAGCGCGGCAGCAAAAATATCGAGCGCACCACCGTGCCCATCGCCGGCAGCTTTTCAACCAACAACAGCGAGGCCTTGCGCGACGCGGCGCTCAATCACTTGGGCGTCGCCTTGCTGCCGGACTTCAGCGCCCATGCCGCCCTGGCCAGCGGCAAGCTGGTGCAGGTGTTGAAGGGCTGGACGCTCAAGGGCGCGTTTGCCGATGAAATTTATCTGATTCGGCCCTACTCGCCCCATGTGCCCAGGTCCGTGACGGTGCTGGTGGGGTATTTGAAGGAAAAACTGTCAGGCGGGTTTCAATTCACTGGCGGCTGATGAAGGCTCGCTCCTACAGAGGACAGTGACCCAATCCTGTTGAATTCTTGCCTGATCCTCTGAACTTGAAGTCGATTGCATAGATAGCTGTTGCGCGGTGGTCTAGAGTTCGACGATGGGCGACGTACAGTCGCACCGCTCCTATAAGAATTTTGCAGCACCAACCGATGATCAGCAGGTGAGCCAGCCATGGAATTACGTATTAACCAAAAGGCCTATCAAGTCGAGGCCGAGGCAGACACGCCGTTGTTGTGGGTGATCCGCGACAACCTGGGCCTGACCGGCACCAAGTACGGCTGCGGCCTGGCCCAGTGCGGCGCCTGTTCGGTGCTGGTGGACGGCAATGTGGTGCGCTCGTGCGTGACGCCGGTAGCCGGGGTGGTCGGTCGCGAGATCACCACCATCGAAGCCATCGAGGCCGACGAGGTGGGCAAACGCGTGGTCTCTGCCTGGGTCGAGCACCAGGTGGCGCAGTGCGGCTACTGCCAGTCCGGGCAAGTGATGGCGGCCACCGCGCTGCTCAAGCACACCCCCGCTCCGTCGCAAGCGCAGATCGATGCGGCAATGGTCAACCTGTGCCGCTGCGGCACTTACAACGCCATCCATGCTGCCATGGATGGCCTGGCCGCCGGGAAGGAGACCGCCTGATGAATATGTCCGAGATCCTGCCCGGCGTTAAATTGGACGAGCCGATCAACCTGTCGCGTCGGCGCTTTCTCGCCAGTACCGCCGTAGGTGCGCTGGTCATCGGCTTTGGCTTGCCCCTGGGCTCGTCGCGGGTGCAGGCCGCCACCGGCGCTGCTGAACGCGGCACCCAAGTGCCGGCGTTCCTGGAAATTCGCCCGGACGGTAGCGTGCGCCTGCTCAGCCCCTTCATGGAAGGCGGCCAGGGCACCCACACCGCCATGGCACAGATCATCGGCGAAGAGTTGGATGCCGACCCCGCCACCTTCATCGTCGAAGCCGCCCCCCCGGGTGAAGCCTACGTGGTAATGGAAAACGGCCTGCGCATCACCGGCGGCAGCATGTCGGTGCGCATGAGCTACCCGACCATGCGCCGCCTCGGCGCCCTCGCCCGCGCCATGCTGATGCAGGCCGGCGCCGAGCAACTGCGCGTGCCGCTCAGCGAGCTGACCACCCAGCCTGGCCGCGTGGTACACGCCGCTTCCGGCCGCTCCGTGGGCTACGGTGAACTGGCCGGTCGTGCCCTCGATATGCCGGTGCCCGACCCCGCTACCATCACCCTGCGCGACCCTAGCCAGTTCCGTTGGATCGGCAAGCCGGTCAAACGCCTGGATGCCTATGACAAATCCACCGGCAAGGCGCTTTACACCATCGACCTTAAACTCGACAACATGCTCCACGCCGCCGTCCAGCACGCGCCGCGCCTGGGCATGAGCGTGGGCAGCCTGCGCAACCAGGCCCAAGTCGAGGCCATGCCGGGGGTGCATTCGGTTCATACCTTGCCAGGCGCCGTGGCGGTGGTGGCCGAACGCTGGTGGCACGCCAAGCGTGCGGTGGAGGCCATCCAGGTTGAATGGCAGGAAGCCTCTGCCGACTCGACCGTACGGGCGATGCCGGCGGATTTTTCCAGCGACAAATACCTCGACTTCCTCGCCGCCCAGCAGGGCCCGGCCCGCGATGACGAAAACCAGGGCGATGTCGCCGGCGCCCTGGCTGGCGCCAAGACTCGGGTCGAAGCCACCTACCATAACCAATACCTCAACCATGCCCAGCTGGAGCCGCCTTCAGCCTTGGCGCGCTTCAACCCCGACGGCACGCTTGAGGTGTGGCTGCCCAACCAGGCGCCGGATATGTTCCGCGCCGACATTGCCAAGCGCACCGGCCTCGCCACCGAGCAAATCACCCTGCACTCCCCGCTGCTGGGGGGCTTTTTTGGTCGGCATTTCCTGTATGACTCGGCTAATCCGTACCCGCAGGCTATCGCGCTGGCCAAGGCGGTCGGCCGCCCGATCAAGCTGATCTGGAGCCGTGAAGAAGAGTTCCTGCGCGATGTGTTGCGCCCGCTCGCCGTGGTGAAGTTTCGTGCCGCACTGGACGACAAGGGCCTGCCGGTAGCCATCGAAGCGGTGAGTGCCACCGAAGGCCCTACTGAAGCCCTCAGTGGCAAACAGGGCGAGCAGATCGACCCCACCGCCCTGGAGGGCCTGTCGGGCAAGAGTTATGCGATCCCCAACAAGCGTATTGCGCAGATCTACGTCAAGGGCGCGCCCATGCTCGGCTACTGGCGTTCAGTGGGTAATTCCCTTAACGATTTTTTCTACGAATCATTCCTGGATGAGCTGGCGGACAAGGGCGGTCACGACCCTTATGAGTTGCGCCTGCACCTGCTGCGCGACAACCCGCGGCTGACCACCTTGCTGCAAGCGGTGGGCGAGCTGTCCGGTGGCTGGAAGCGTGGCCCCTACACCGCCGAAGACGGCACGCGCCGTGCACGCGGGGTGGCCATGGCTTCGCCCTTTGGCTCTCACGCGGCGGTAGTCGCCGAAGTGTCGATCGAGAACGGCCAGGTCAAGGTTCACCATATCTGGGAGGCCATCGACCCGGGCAGCATCGTCAACCCGGCGATAATTCAAGCCCAGGTCAGCGGCGCGGTAGCCTTGGGGCTGTCGCAAACGTTGCTGGAGGAAGCGGTGTACGTGGACGGTATGCCACGGGCGCGTAACTACGACCTGTATCCGATCCTGCCGCCCTCGCGTATGGCGCAGGTCCACGTGAAGATCGTCGAGAGCGGCGAAAAGATGGGTGGCATCGGTGAACCGCCATTGCCCGCCGTGGCACCGGCGGTGATCAATGCGGTGGCACAGTTGACCGGCCAGCGCATCCGCAGCTTGCCGTTGAGCCGCCACACCTTCAGTTAACCCACAGGGAACGCCCATGAACAACCGCCGATTCGCAAGAACCGCAGGCTGGCTGGCGCTGCCCTGCCTGGTCGCCGCAGGCCTGCTGGCCTGGTACGTCACCCGCGAGCCCGCCTCGCCGTTTGAACAGCAACAGGCCACCAGTTTCGACCCTGCATTGGTCAGTCGCGGCGAATACGTCGCGCGGGTGAGTGACTGTGTGGCTTGCCACAGCCTGGCCGGCAAGCAGCCCTTCGCCGGTGGCCTGGAAATGGCCACGCCCCTGGGGGCGATCCACGCCACCAACATCACCCCCGACCGCGAGCATGGCATCGGCACCTACAGCCTGGCCGACTTCGATCGCGCCGTACGCCAGGGTGTCGCACCGGGCGGCCGCCGGCTGTACCCGGCCATGCCCTACCCGTCTTACGTCAAGCTCAGCGACGACGATGTGAAAGCGCTGTATGCGTTTTTTATGAAGGGCGTGCAACCGGCCAACCAGCCGAACATCCCCAGCGATATTCCCTGGCCACTCAATATGCGTTGGCCCATCGCCCTGTGGAACGGTGTGTTCGCGCCTACCGCCACCTATGCAGCCAAGCCCGGCCAGGACGCGCTGTGGAACCGTGGCGCCTACATTGTCCAGGGCCCCGGCCACTGCGGCAGTTGCCATACGCCGCGTGGCCTGGCCTTCAACGAGAAAGCCTTGGATGAGTCCGGCGCGCCGTTCCTTGCCGGTGCCCTGCTCGACGGCTGGTACGCGCCGAGCCTGCGCCAGGACCACAACACCGGCCTGGGCCGGTGGAGCGAGGCGCAGATCGTGCAGTTCCTCAAGACCGGGCGCAATGCCCATGCCGTGGTTTACGGTTCGATGACCGAAGCGTTCAACAACTCCACGCAGTTCATGCAGGACGAGGACCTGGCCGCTATCGCCCGTTATCTCAAGTCACTGCCCGGCGACCCGCAGCGCGACGGCAGCCCCTGGCAGTATCAGGCGGTGACAGCGAGCCAGGATGCGCCCGGCGCCCACACTTATGCGACCCGCTGCGCCTCCTGCCACGGCCTCGACGGCAAAGGCCAGCCCGAATGGATGCCGCCCCTGGCCGGCGCCACGTCGGCACTGGCCAAGGAAAGCGCCTCGGCGATCAACATCACCCTCAACGGCTCGCAGCGCGTGGTGGCAGCCGGGATGCCGGACGCCTACCGCATGCCGGCGTTTCGTGAGCAGCTGTCCGATCAGGAAATCGCTGATGTGCTGAGCTACGTGCGCGGAACCTGGGGCAACAACGGTGGCGCGGTCGAGGCGAAGGCGGTGAGCAAGTTGCGCGGGCATACTGACCCTGCGAGCAGCAGCCCGATCATCCTGCATATGCGCTGAGGGAAAGCGTGCAACGCCTCGGGCCATTGACGGACCGAGGCGCTGCATTACCGAAGAGAACAGTTACCGCGACGGCTATTTCCGATATTGGGCTTATAGCTAAATAGTTTTCTACTCAGCCTGGCAGGTCATCCGCACCGCGACTAACCTCACCTCAGTATCAGAAAGGACTCAACCCTGCAGCCAAGGAGGCTATCCCCGCCCAATATCATCATGATGCCCACCAACCTCGTGTTGGCACTCATAAACAACACTTTTAGTCTTATAAATGATGTAGGTCTGTGGGCGTTAAGCCGCTCACTCACTTGACAGTAATCAGTAAACAGGGCGCGAGGCGACCTGTTTGATTTCTGCGTTCACCATCGCCTCCGAGCAGTGCAATCAAGTTATGCAGTAAAAAACACTCTGTCGCCAAGAGACAGAGGTCAAACGTGCTCATCTCACATCATTGCTATAGCCGGAGATAACTATGAGACAAGTTCAAAAAATCACCGTCAATAACAAAGGCGGCTACGTATTTAACTTTAAAGTCCAATGGCTCCAGAGCGACGGCAAGTGGTATACGTCGCAATGGGGCAGCGGTGACTACCCGGTGGCGCAATCTCGGACTACACCGAATCTGGAAACGATCGGCGTACCCTCCGACGCGCTGGCTGTCACGGTATATGGGCATGCACTGGCTGGGTCATCAGGTCAAGGCACGCCGTTTGTGGGGTTTGCCGCCAACGGCCAGATAGCAACTTATGATGCAGTAGGAACAACCCTCATTGGTTTTGCAATTAACTTGATCGAATAAAACAAGCTCTTTACGACGGAATACCCGGAACCAACTTTTCGTGACTTGCCGTTAGAAGTTGGCGCCGGCCTCCCCGATTGCACATTCAACCCGTCTGACGTTAAAAATCACGTAACAGGAAACCAAAATGAAACAAGTCGAGCGCATTGGTTGCCTTAATAACGGCCTTTTTGTCATGAACTTCTCAATCCAGTGGCTGGATTCGACAGGCCAATGGCATACCTCCGAATGGAACAGTGGCAACTTCGAAAATGGTTTGTACAAGGTCAGCCCTTCACTTGCATTGCTCGGTATTCCCGCGGATGCAATTGGCGTCGCACCTTATGTGTCCGCCGTCGCTGGCATCCAGAATCAAGGAGAACCTTTAGTCCAGCCGGCCAACAACGGCAGGCTGGCCGCCTATGAAGTAACGGGCACGACCCTGAGTTTCAGGGTTCAGCCGCTACCGTGGAAAAACTGGGCTCAGAACATCGTCGACACCCTGGAAATCGATGGTCAATACTACTTCTCCCCAACCCACCTCGCAGAGCTTCAAGACATCGTTCGCCAGGCCGGCGTGGCAGGCGCGACAGTACGCGTATCGGGCCAACGACATGCACAGCCGGCCTTGGTTGCCGAAGACAATCGCATCGCCCCAAACCCCCTTCGCTGGCTCATCGACCTGTCCTGTTATGCAGACTTGGGTGCCCACGGGGATCAGTCGATTGTGCTCAACGCCAGGGAAAATACGATCACCGTGAACACTGGCGTTCGCGAGGATGAGCTGGATGCCTTCCTCACCGCCCATGACATGATGCTACAGACCGCGACCGCCGGCGGCTTCTTCAGCCTTGGCGGGATGACCGCCGTCGATGTCCATGGCGCCACCATCAGTGCACCGATTTTTGCGGAAACCGCCTCGGCGTTCACCCTCATGGGGCCGGACGGTCAAGTGCGTACCATTGATGCTCAGACGCCTGCAGTCGATGGATGGTCGCCTCTGCAGTTCACACGCGTCTCTCTGGGTGCACTGGGAATCGTCACAGCCGTCACCCTTGAAGTGTTGCCACGTCCGTGGGCCACGACACTGAACTCAGGCAAAGAAAAGAACATTGTCTGTGACAACGAGCAAGCATTCATCGCCAGGTTCAAAGCGCTGCTCACAGATCATGACCGCGTCGAGTCCTTTCTCAACCCCTACACCGACAACTTCCTGGCCTTGTGGTGGGACGTGGTTGCAGCTCCTGCGACACAGATCCCGAACCTGAAAAAAAACGTGCCCAATGCGTGCGCCCTCGCGGGAGAAAACGTGTTCGGCTCGCCCTATCTGATACCGTTTGAACCTATCGTCGAGCCTCCCCTTATCGCCGCTCAGTATGGCGGTAACACAACAATCGCAAGTGCGATCATTGATGCAGGGTTCCTCACGATCGAAACGCTCTTCGATGAAGCCGCGTCGGTCTACTCTGACTTGTGGCTGACCAAGGCATCGCGCGTCATTTTCATGTCTTACTTTATCGAGCTACCGGCGCTGGATGACAGTGGCCTGAGTAAAGCCTGGCAAGGGCTCGATGCGGTTAAAACACGTATCAAGGGCTCCTCCGACTTCCTGGTCGTTGCCCCGCTGGAGTTCCGCTTTGTCCGTGGCGGCGACACGGCCTTGGCCGGGACGTACACGCAAACCCCCAATGCCACTTTTGTAAACCTTGACCTTATCGGGTACGTGCCTGCCGTCGCAGCATCTGACTACCCGGGTCGCCTGCTGGACTTTTTTGCAGAGATCGAAAGAGCCTGGGTTGACCTGGGAGGGATGCCCCACACCGGCAAAATGTTCGGCTTCTATGATCCCGACCAACCCTCACAGACGTCCTCTGCCCCGTTCAATCCGGCCTTCTTGAAGAACCTCGCACAGCGCCGAAGTGAGAGAACCGACGCCTTCAACGCTTTTCGCAAGGTATGCGACCCGCAGGGAGTCTTTCACAACACTTTCGTTTCGACGCTGCTGGGAGATTAAACAATCTCAGGTGCTCTTTTACTTGCTTTGGTCCGCCTTGCCTTCCTGCATCTGTACGGAAGACTTGCTGCCGCTGGTATTGTCTTTGGTGGTGTTATCGGAACTGTCGAAACAGCCGTGGAGCATGAATGCACTGCAAAGGCCCAGGCACATATAGAGCTTCTTCATGAGGTTTTACCTTTAACGGATGGATAAGGCTAAGCGTCAGCCATATCAAATATGGCTGACGCAGGAGGTATGGGTTCAAAAAATAGAGGGAGGCCCTGACGAGTGGCTTGCCATCAACTCGCTAGCCTTTACGCACGACCAATTTGAGCTACCCTTGATCCGTTAAGGCCTGCTATCCGGTGACCCCGTGGACACGTTGACCAAAGCGCAAATCCAGCGCGCGCTTGCGAGGCGGCTGTGCAACTGCCGTGTCTCCTGCACGATCAATCCGGATAACAGCCTGTCGGTGACGGTGCTCGCGCCCGATGCCAACCAGTTCACCATCGCCAACATCAACCGTGCCCAGTATCACGGCGAGCCAGGGATCAATCGGCTCGTTCGGGAAATCCTGGAAGACATGGTGGTTTCGCGACAATCGTCCCGCCTCTCCTCCGTGGAGTAAACGCAAAAAACAACGAGGCTTGCCATGCACGCTGGTGCTGCTACCCCCTTGCAACGCGTCAAAATCGACTACCTTCAAGACACGCTGCTCGGAGTGAACCCCCTGTCTTGCGAGTGCATGGCGAAGGTCATGGAAGCGGGTGCGAGCGTGTCGCTGCAAATCCTGCCGCCGTGGCCGGAACAACTATTGAAGGCCCATACGGTTCAGATCAAAACCGAAGGCCGCACCTATCACGGCGTTGTCGTTGATGCCGGCAAGAACAACGCCAATGAACTGCTGGTGACCATCAAACTCCAGGGCTAGGGACTCGCTACAGATGGTCCCGGCCGGAATGCCGTCCTTGCCGTCAGGCCCCAGCAAACCGGTGGTGGCGACTGCTATTTGCACCGAACTGCACGCTTATGAAAAATGACCCGGTACGCTGAACGCTTGTTCCACAAATCGTCGCAAACCATGCGCCCCCCCTATCCGGTTGAACACCCTCCTCGGCAGGCTTTCTAGATGTTCTCGACAACTGCCCATGGAGGGAATCCCCGATGAACATTCACCGCCTGCAACCTGCACTGCCATCGCTGTGCCTGGCAATTTGCGTCGCCTCGTTGACAGCGTGCGCGGGCAACGACTCAGCCTCAAACGTGGTGGCGCCGGGTGATGCCAAATCGCCAGGCACGCGAGCACTCGATACCGGTGCCGCCCTGCTGCAGTCACGTCCGCCCATCGACGCGCTCAATGCCTACCTGGACGGCTTTCACTTCTACAACGGCCACCCCGACGTGCAGATGGAAGCGCACCACTACTGCGCCATCCTCAATGAGGAGGTGATCCAGTGCGTGATTTACGACGGCAACCGCAAGGACGCCAAGTTGATGGGCGTGGAATACATCATCAGCGAGCAGTTGTTCAACAGCCTGCCGGCACCGGAGAAAGCCTTGTGGCACAGCCATGTGCATGAGGTGAAGTCCGGCCAGCTGGTCGCGCCCGGCATTCCCGCGGTGGCCGAGCACGCGCTGATGGAAAAGCTGGTGCACACCTACGGCAAGACCTGGCACACCTGGCATACCGACCTGCACAAGCGCCTGCCATTGGGTGTGCCTCAACTGATGATGGGGTTTACCGCTGACGGCCAGGCTGATCCAAGGATGGTCGCCGAGCGCGATCAACGCCTGGGTATCGACAGCACCGAGAAGAAGCACTCTCGCGCCGATATAGCCCCACCGGCCATTGCACCCGGGGCGGATGCCTGGCGCCACGGCACGATCATCCAGATCGACGACCCTACCGCAACGCCTCACCGGCACTGACGGCGCCGCCGGGTCATCTGGATTGAACAATCATTGACCCGCGCTTGCCACACAAGAACACGGCTGCATTCGCCGCCCTTTGCATGAGGTATTGCAACATGTCTTACGATTATCAAGGCCCCGCCAGCATCATCACGGCTTCGCGTCACCTCGGAACCCAAGCAGATGAACGCCTCAACGAACACGTTGACGTAAATCTGACAGGTAGTGGTAAACCAACCCTGGTTCGCCTGGACTTTGACACTCCACTGCAGTGGCCCGGCCATCCCAATTTCGTCATGGTGAACTTGCCAGACGGTACCTCCGTCGGCGGTGTAATCGCCGAGATAGAGCGGCCCGCTGACGGAGCCGGGTGGGTAGCGTTTACCGTGGATGACTGACTGCCACAGCGCTGACAGCCCGCCATCGAATTGCCCGACAAGTTCTTTGAATTTTTTTTGACGTCAATTATCTGTAGTTCATGAGCATAGGGAGGCCTCATGAAAACCAACGAGCTATTTACCATCAAGTATCAACTTCACGGCGAGCCGAGGTCCTTTATCGTGCGTACGGCACGCATGAACAATGCTGAAGCATGGCACTGGGCCAGTTGCGATGCCGGCGTGGCGGTCATCCCCAGGTTCGGTCAAAACAACCTCAAGCGCGTGTCCAAGCCGATGGCGGAAAAATACGGCATTACCGATGTGCGCTGGTGCGGGGCGGAAGAAATTCAGTGGGCGGAGGGTGTCACACAATGAACAGTCAGGTGCTGGATTACACAATCAGTCAAAGGTGGGATGAGGAGATTGCGCAGAACACCCAGATGTTTTTCGAAGCGGATCGACTGGATGCGCAGGCGTATAACATCATCGAACACTACAGCGGCGATGCAACGACCTGGGCGCGCTTCACGGAGGCGAAGAAGCTTGCGGATGCGCAGCGGACTGCGGCTTATCGAGAGTGGATGCGTATACGGCGGGCTATGAGAACGTAGGAGCGAGCTTGCTCGCGAAAAACGTCAACGATGATGCGGATAATCTGGACGGACGCGGCGCTTGGGCGTCTTTCGCGAGCAAGCTCGCTCCTACAAAAAAGACACGCCCCGTCCGGGGCGTGTCAGTCAACAAAGCGTGGACTGGTTTGTCGCTATCGGGGCATGGGTGTCTACACACCTTTGGTGTGACGCCGGACCTGTGGGAGGGGGGCTTGCCCCGATGGCGGCCTAAGAGCCGACCAGGATGCTGGACTTTGACCGAGTACATATCCGTTATTTGAGTCACGGCTGCTATTGGTTCCGCTTTTACAGCGGGTCACTTTCGAAAAGCGCGAAAGTAACCAAAGCGCTCTTGCCCCACCACTCGGCACCTCGCCTAGGCTCGGTGTGCCCGTAATCCGCCATGGATTTGGGGGGCCGCCGCCACGCGCCATCCATGGCGCGGGGCGGCTAAACCGGCATCCCTGCCGGTTTACCCCCCAAATCCCTGTCGAATTCCGGCCAGCGTGGTTTAACGGGGCGCCTAAGATCAAGATCAAAAGCAGATCAAGATCAAGAGCGGCTCGCTTCGCATCGTGGTTACTGGTGGCTGCTACGAAGTTGTGTAGATACCCATGGCTATCGGGGGCAAGCCCCCTCCCACATTTTAGAGCTGCTTGAATCAGGGTTATGTGCCTGTTCAAAGAATCGGCTTGCCCCCCGTCACGCCATAGCGCTCGCCAGAGATGTAACTGCCTTCATCCGACGCCAGCAACACATAGATGGGCGCCACTTCCACCGGCTGGCCTGGGCGGCCCAGTGGCGTGTTGCCACCGAAATGCTTCACCGACTCCTCGGGCATGGTCGACACGATCAACGGCGTCCAGATCGGCCCCGGCGCTACGCTGTTCACCCGAATGCCACGCTCGCCCAGCATCTGCGCCAGGCCGGCGGTGAAGTTGGCAATGGCACCCTTGGTGGCCGCATAGGGCAACAGGGTCGGGTTGGGCATATCGGAATTGACCGACGAGGTGTTGATGATCGAACTGCCTTGCGCCATATGCGGCAACGCTGCCTTGCAGATGCGAAACATCGCCGTGATATTGACGTTGAAGGTTTTCACCCAATCCTCGTCGGGAATGTCCTCCAGAGACTTATAGGTCATCTGGAATGCAGCGTTATTGACCAGCACATCGATACGGCCGAATTTCTCGACGGTGTCATTGACGATCGCCGTGCACTGCGCCGCGTCGCCCAGGTCGCCGGGCAGCAACAGGCACTGGCGCCCTGCCGCTTCGACCCAGCGAGCGGTCTCCTTGGCGTCCTCATGCTCGTCCAGATACGACACCGCGACGTCCGCGCCTTCGCGAGCAAAGGCAATTGCCACCGCACGCCCGATACCGCTGTCGGCGCCGGTGATCAACGCAATCTTGTTGGCCAGGCGCCCCGAGCCTTTAGCTTTGCTCACCGCAATCCGGCACCGGGTCCATCTTGCGCTGGTCGCCCGGAACGGGCTGCTGCTGGGGATTGAAGGGTGGTGTTGGGTAGTGGTTCATCGGATTCCCTCCTGTGTATGGATACTGTTGCGAGGGCGTGCCGAGCGCGATAGTTCAGAGCAATTTTCATAAAATCGGATAACCGTTGCCGTGGGTTTGCGCCATTCGGGTAGGCGCATGTCCTCACGCACCGGGGACGGCTCATACCAAACACGACTTCTTTTAACCACTCATCTCGGATGCTCAATATCGCACCAGTAGTATGATAGGTTCACACAAAGATTCTTCTGGAGCCCCCATCATGGCCACTGTACGAAAAACCATCACCGTGACGGATCAACAAGATGGCTGGATAAAAGCACAAATCGAAGCAGGCCATTACACCAATGACAGCGAGTACATCCGGGACTTGATTCGTCGCGAACAAGATCGTAGCGCGCAAGTGGAGGCCATTCGCGCTGCGTTGCTTGAAGGTGAAGCCAGCGGCGAACCTCGGCGCTTTGATCCTGCGGCGTTCAAACAGAGGATGCTGGACGTCCATGGCTGAATACCGTCTTTGGCGCAATACCCTAAGACAGCTCCGGCTTGTGACCAAATCCGTAGTGGCTATCGACGGCGCAGTATTGAGCAGCACATGATTTACTTCAGGATCACTACGTATGGGATTTCAATCATTCGTATCCTCCATGACCGGATGGATACAACCCGCAAGCTATGACACCACGAACCGTCCACTCGGTAGAGTCGAATAGAGATCGAAATGGCTGACGCACAACTACCTCCCGCCACTCCCCAGTGGCTGATCCGCCAGGCCCAACCCGACGACGTACACGCCCTGGTTGAACTGGACGCCTACGCGGCTGCCCATGCCCACCGCCGCGTGTTTATCCACGACGCCGTGGTTAACCAGCAATGCCTGGTGGCAGTCAGCGACCACGCGTGCGCCGGGTACCTGGTGCTCACCCACGACTTTTTCGATCACGGCTTTATTGCCCTTGTGGTGGTATCACCGACCTGCCAGCGCCAGGGTGTGGCCCTGCGCCTGCTGGCGGCGGCCGAGGCGGCCTGCAAGACGCCGAAGTTGTTCGCCTCCACCAACGCCTCCAATCGCGCGTCCCAGGCATTGATGACAAAGGCCGGATTCATACCCAGCGGGCAGATCGAGAACCTCGACGAAGACGACCCCGAGTGCGTGTACGTCAAATTCCTGCGCTGATCTGCATCAGGCCCAGGCGATCACCCACGCCGCCAGGTAAAGGCCCACACCAAACACGCCATGATTGATCAGGCTGCGCAGTCGGTTCTTGCCTGGCGTCGGCGTCCTGGACGATGCAAACCCGGCCCCCATGGCCGGCTGTATCACAAACAGCGGAACGGCCACTGTCACAACACCCCACGCCAGTGCAGGTACAAAGGTCGGCGCCAGCAACCAGGCATCGCCTTCAATCCACACCAGCACCCACGCGAACACCACTCCGGTGACGTAATGCGCGATCCAACCCAGGGCTACTTCACCTCGAACGGGAAGCGCTTGCCCAATGCTTGAATGCGCAAATCGCCCCCGGCACGCATGGCCGACCCAACGCCCAACGAACGCAAAATTCAGGGTCGGAACGCCAAGCACCTTCATCAGCAGCATCCACATATCCATCACCACGGTAGCCCCTGCCCCCAACAACACCACCTGTGCAACCCCTTCCAGCGCTGTCATACCTACCTCTTAGTCATGGACCCATTCAACCTGCGCA
Organism: Pseudomonas sp. NCIMB 10586; assembly: GCF_023127895.1. Lineage (NCBI taxonomy): Bacteria > Pseudomonadati > Pseudomonadota > Gammaproteobacteria > Pseudomonadales > Pseudomonadaceae > Pseudomonas > Pseudomonas sp. NCIMB 10586. The sequence continues at coordinate 32,124 of NZ_SPKQ01000038.1, read as the reverse complement.
GGCATCATAGAAGTTGAAGTCAACTTCAAGTCAATGGTCTGTCTATGGATATCACCGAGGTCGTCAAACGCACGGGCATTGCTGCCCATACGCTGCGTTTTTATGAAAAGAAGGGGTTGATTACATCGACCAGCCCGCCCGGTGCTCGCCGTCATTTCGCAGCAGCGGTCGTTGAGCAGTTGGCGGTCATCGCCCTCGGGCGGGCGGGTGGCCTGTCGCTGGACGAGATACACGCCATGCTGTCACCCAATGGCCAGGCCAATGTGGATAGAGCGGTGCTGCTGGCCAAGGCCGACGAGATTGATGCCACGGTCAAACACCTGCAGGCGATGAGCCGGGGCTTGCGCCATGCGGCCGCCTGCCCTGCCCCCAACCACGCACAATGCCCGACTTTTCGCCGCCTACTCACCATCGCAGCAGCAGGAACCTTCAAGCGCGGCAGCGCCGGTCTCGCCAGGGTTCGGCCTGCTCACTCAAACACTGAGGCACTATGATTCGCCACTTTCAACCTGCCGACCTGGAACCCGTCCTGGATATTTGGCTGCACGCGTCCATCCTGGCCCACCACTTTATCGACCCCCCCTTCTGGCATGACCAACTGGGCGCCATGCGCGAGGTCTACCTGCCCAGCGCCGTGACCCGTGTGTTTGAAGCCGACGGGAAAGTGCTGGGCTTCAGTTGCGTATATGAAGACACCCTGGCGGCGCTGTTTGTCGCGCCTGAGCATCAGGGCAGTGGTATCGGTACACAATTGCTCAAGGACGCGCAGGCATCCAGAACTTCACTTCAACTGAGCGTGTATTCGCAGAATGTTCCCAGCCTTCACTTCTACAACAAGCACGGTTTTATCGCACTCAGAGAGCAACGGGACGAACACACAGGTCACCTTGAAACAGTGATGGGCTGGGCGCCTGATGGATTATTTGACCCACTGCCCTGATTACTCCAGCCCGTATTGCACTCGACCTTTCCCATAAACGCCGCCAGCGCCTCCGGATCAGGCAACGGCGCCGCACTGATCAGCACGTTGGGCACATGGCACCACGCAAGCGCGGGCGAAGCGCGTTCGCCCTGACCATAGATCAACACATGACGAATCTGTGGGTTGTCCCTGATGAACCAGAGCAAATCGAATTTCACGCTGTGCGCCAGGGCGGCATTGATGATCAGCACATCCAGCGGCGTATCGCCGAACTCCACAGCACTGAGGACTTCATCCAGCCGGTGTATCGGCGCGATACGGTAATAGCCCAACTGGTTCAACGCCCGCTCGATTTTCAAGCGGTAGAAGTGCTGCCCATCGGCAATCAGAATACGTAGCGCTTTATTGGTCATGTCCCCACCACTCACTGATAAATGATCGTGAAGGTTGCCGACGCATTCGCCGGCCCCGGCGTAACCTTGGCCCCGGTTTGCAGGTAGCGCGCGCGCAGCGGGATGGAATAACTGCTTTCGGTACTCCTGAGGGACAGGCCCGCATTTCGGTTGCTCGCCAATGGCAGGGCAACGCCGTTGCTGGTGGCGACCTGAATGCCGACGCCAGTCGCGGCAGGCGCATTGCCGGCCGTGCTCGGGTCGAGGCTCAGAATGCCGTTGCTTGCATTGATGGCCGTCCGAGCCGGGTCGATGCGGTATTGCAGTGTGTTGTTGACGCGGGTCCCGCTGGTGCCGGTGCCGGTGGGTGAGTTACCGCTTTGTGAAATCCAGCCGGGACCGGTAGTGGAAAACATGCCGTTGAACGCCGGGCAGTCATTCAAGGCGATGGCAAAATCCGTCCAGCCCGTGCTGCTGTTAAGGCCAGTGAATTTATTGACCAGGTGTGTGCCCATGGGCACCGAGACATCCGGTGTACTGCAGGTTCGCGAAACAATCTGGATGCTGCCGGAAATGCCCATCCTGAAGCCGTTCATTCTGGCGTCGCCGAAATTGCCGAACAGACTCACAATCGGCAATGTATTGCCCACCAGCACACCCGGCGTCACCTCGCCAATCTTGATCAAGATCAGCTCAAAGTTCGAAGGCCCGTCAAACGGCACGAGGCATCGCCACCCGGGCGTACACGTGGTCCATGCCTTGGCGCTTTGCCTGGGCAGCAGGCCACCGTAGCTATTGAAAGCAACGCCCAATCCGGGAACGCTGGTTCTGTAGACCTTATTGGCATAGGTGCCAGTGGTCATATTGGCAAGGGCATAGCTGGATTCAACCGTGAGTTCGGTCCACTGTTGATACGGCGCGAAAAGGCACTCAAGCTTGACCGCCTGGCTTGTCGCCATATTGAATCTTTGACGATAGACCTCAGTGCCCACCGGCACATCACGCCCGACGGTGATCGCCGAGATCTGCAACGGCATGGAGCCAACGGCAGGCCGGACACCGTCCATGTAGGAACAGGTGACCGCCATGGCCGTGCCGGCCGAGGCCCACAAGGCCATGCCCAGCAACCCCAGTTTGATAAAAGAACCGATGTTCATAACGCTACCTTTTGCTGGGTGTTGGGCTGCACGCTGTCAGCGACCTGTTTGCCGGCCGCACACACGGCGTCCACTTGTTGCAGCTGTTGCCCATCGCCAGGGCCTGGCGGGATCGTCAGGGCGCACTGCTGCTGCGCCCGGCTGCCCCAATTGACCAGCAAGCGGCGCGTCTCGGGTTTGATCCGCGCATACAGTTGCCCGCCCTGCCCGACCACGCCCACGGTGGCCCCCTCGCCGTCGGTCACCCCCGCGCCGAACGGCAGGCTGCTGCCGTCGTCCAGGCGCACATTGAGCAACACCGCCCGGCCCTGGTTGGTGGTGTATTTGAGGTGCACGACTGCACCGGCACGCGGCGCGGTCTGCTGGCTGGTTTCGCTCAACTCAACGTCCAGGGAACTGCCGATCGGGTCGATCGCCACCTCGTTCAACTCATACGGGCGCAGGTACGGCACCACGGCGTTGCCGCTGCCGTCGAGCCTCAGGCCCGGGTAGCCGGAGACCTTCGCCCCCTCGGCGCCTGGCGCGCTGACCACGGCCATGGTTTCGCCGCGGTAAGGCGTCATGGTCACACCATCGCCATGGGCCACTACCGTACCGCTCGCGCCCACCGATGCGCTGGTATAGCCATCGCCTCGGCCCAGGGCGGCACTGAGCATGGCGCGGGCGCCGGTGTACTGGCCGTTGAGGGCGGCACTCTTGGTGTTGCTGGCGCCGTCATGACCGAAGGTGGCGCCATAGCCATATTGGCGATCCTGGCCGGCAGTGCCGCTGATACCCGCCTGCTCGCTGTAATTGCCGCGAGTGTCACGGCCCAGTTGTGCGGTGACTTGCGGCCCATAGCCCGAGCCGCCAAATTCGAGCGGCATGCTCATGGTCAGCAGAAAACTGTTTTCCATATCGCCCAGGCCCATGCGGCTGCGGTTGGCATTCACGCTGAAACTCACCCGGTTGAACTGCTTGCTGTAGCTGAACTGGTACTGCACGTCGCTGCCCTGCTGGTTCCAGTAGTTCTGGGCATAGCCGCTGATCGACACCTGGCCCCAAGGCCCGAAGCTCTGGTCGGCGGTGAGTGACAAGCGGCTGCGCGGGCGGCCGAACTGGGTGGTGTCCCAACCGTTTTTCTCGGCATCGAGCAGCTGCACGGCATTGCTGAAATCCAGGTAGTCACGGGTGGAAAAACGGTAGGCCGCCACAGAAAAGTTACTGCCGGTGCTAAGAATGTTCTTGCTGTAGGACAGGCGCATGCTCTGCCCCTTCGCCCGACCGGCAGCCAGGTCGGTCTGGGCGTGTGTCACATCCACCGCCAAAGCGCCGATCGGCGTGCCGAACGCCAAGCCTGTGAGGACAGCCGCGTAGTGATCGCTCGATTGCACACCGCCGAACCCGGTGAAGGTGTTGTTCAGGCCATATTGCAGCGTGCCTTGCAGCAGGCGCGTCTGCTCGTCAACGAAATTGTTGCGGGTTTCACCGGCGGTGACGCTGAAACGTGACGTGCCAGGACGCAGCAACTGACTGACCGAGGCATAGGGCACGATAAAGTTTTGTTCGGTACCGTCCGCCTCGGCCACGCTCACGTTGAGATCGCCGCCGTAGCCGGTGGAGTACAGGTCGTCAATGACGAAGGCGCCGGGGGCGACCGTGGTTTCCAGCAGAACGTTGCCGGCCTGGCGAATGGTGACGCGCGCATTGGTGCGGGCGATGCCACGAATAACCGGCGCATACCCGCGCATGGAATCGGGCAACATGCGGTCATCACTGGCCAATTGCACACCGCGATAAGACAAGGTGTCGAAGATCTCGCCGCTGGTGTTGGACTCACCCACAGTCAGCTGGCTTTTCAGCGCAGTGATATCGCGTTGGGCGTAGCTGTCCAACGCCTGGTACTGGCTACCGTTGCGCGATTGCCAGCCTACCGATGCATTGTGACGCAAGCGCCAATCGCCAAGGTTGAGGCCGGCATTGACCCCCAGGAAGGCCGAGTCATTGTTGCCACTGCGGGTGCGGTTGCGATTGGCATTGAAGTTGTAACTGAGCAGGCCTGCGGTGACGCCGCGGTCCCACAGCTCAGGGCTGACATAACCCCGCGAATTTCGCTTCAAGGCCGCCTGGGGGATGCTGAGGTCGAGCGCCTGGTTCTCCGGGGAAAAGTTCGCACTGGCGCCCGGGATCAAACTGCTCAATGCCGTGCAACCTGGACCGTCAAGCGCCTGGCTGGCTTCGGGCGACAGTTTGGCGATGTTCACGCCCTGGCGTTCCAGCAAGCTATGGTCCATGCACACCACCGGCTTGCTGCCGTCGGGCTGGGCCTCGATACGAATGTCCTGGCGGCTGTTCAACTGGCCATTGAGTACAACGTCTGCACGGTACTGCCCAGGGGTCACCGGGTTACCGGCCTGGTATTTGCTGAGGTCGAGATTGCGTGAGTCTTCCGGCAGGAATGCATCGTTGAACTGCACCTCTTGCGCCATCGCGGCGTGTACGCCCCAGGCGCCTGGCGTGACGGCCAGTACCTTGAGTATCAAGCGGGTGAGCGGATTCAGGGCGAAGCGAGGCTGCGCCCCCAGAGGCGGCCTGGAGCGGGAAGAGGTCTGCATAAATGACTCGCGGGTAAAGACGTCAGGAATTGATCAGGGCTTGAGTGCTTTCCGAGTCGGGATCAGCGCGCCGTAATCGTTGATTGCACTGAACTCCACCTGTGCGCCTGCGGCGGGTGGGGTTTTAAGAGTCGGCAGCGGAAATTGCCGGGTTTGACCCGGGCCCACCATGCCGTCCTCACTGCGCGCGCGCTGACCGCCGGCCACCAGGTCCAACTCGACCAGCGATACGTGAAACGCCGACGGGTTGAACGCTTGCAGGGCCAGGCCCTGGCCATCGCTGGCCGCAACCAGTTGCCATTGCACCTGCTCAATCGCTTCGCTGGCGGTGCCTGCAAGACCGGTCGGGCGATAGAACAATTTGATCCGCGAACGGAAGGCCATTTGCAGGGTGTTCAGGTCTTCCCCGGCTTCGGGTTTAGGCGGAATTTCCAGCACGTTGAGCCAGAACACCGACTCCTTGTCCTGGGGCAGCGCTGTCCCCGTGAATAGCACTCGCAGGCTTTGGCCCTTGGTCGGGTCGATACGCGCCACCGGAGGCGACAGCAGAAACGGCGCCTTGGAGCTGGTGGGGGTGGACTCCACACTGCCGGTGTCAATCCACGCTTGCATCAACGCGGGTTGAGTACCGTTGTTATTGAGTTTTACCGTGACTTCTTTCTGGTCCGCCGGGTAGATCACGCGGGTGCCGGTGATCACTACACCTGCCAGCGCCTGGGAACACCCAAGTGCCACAAGGCTTGCCAGAAGCAATTGTTTAAATGCAAGTATGCAAGGCATGACTTAGTCCCAATGCCGCCCCGAAAACACGCCCTTTAAATAAACAACAGGGCGTGCCTTCATTACCGGCGACTTACTGATAATTGATGGAGTAAGTCACGTTGCTGATAACGGTGCCCGGCGTGGTCGCGGCCTGGGCGTAGTACTGAACTGCGTATGGCAGGTCTGCGCTGAGTGAGGTGGCATCGATGTCGATACGGCTGGTGGACGCCACTTGTGCGGTGTCGCCGGCCTTGATGGCCTTGCCATTGGATGCGTCGACCAATTGCAGTTGGACCTTGGTGGCACCACCGCCGATGTTCTTCAAGTTGCCGCTGGCCGGGTCAACCGAGCCACCGGCTTCAAAGAATGCAGCCGCGGTTTTCAGCGCTGCCGAGCATTTGCTCAACTGAATGCTGAAACCAGTCTGGCCCGCCACCTGACCAGCAGAGGCCAGGGAAGCAGTGGAGATAGTCGGCAGCGTGACGGTGGTGCCTGCCGAGCCGGCCGCCCCATTCACTGCAACCTGGCAGGTCTCGGCCTTCAGTTCACCGTTGAAATTGATGGTGCCATCCGAAGCCATGGCAGCGGAGGTGGCGGTTGCGGCGACCAATGCAGCGAGGACGCGGGCTTTGTAATTCATGAGTAACTCCGAGAGAGCGATATACCAGGTAAGTGAAGAAGTTTCCGGTGCTGGATAACTTCTGTGTTGTTGCGCAGTGAAGTGTAGGGAGTCCGCGCAACACCCAATATAGGAGTGCTCCTAAAAACAACTAAGCCACTCAATATTTTCAACAATTAACGTCTGTTTCGCTCGACAAAAACTTACGCACTTCAACTTATGTTATTTGTTTTGAGAGTCACTATTTCGTCTATAGGAGTGGTCCTAAAAACCAGACTGTCGAGGCAAGACGCGTTATTCAATAACCGGCCGCAGCCCAGTCTTGCGCCATAAGATTGAGTTGATCCGCAACCGCTACGGTTGGCCAGTTCACTTCATCGTGCAACAACGACTCGATCCCTTCGGCGCCGGCCGCTATCGCAGTCCAGCCTACCGTCTGTGCAGCCCCCTTTAGCCGATGCGCCGCCTGCAGGGCAACCGGGCGATCACGCAGGGCAACAGCGCTGAACAGACGGTTCAGATCCTGGCGCAGTGCTTCTTGCTGCCCTTCCCGCTCTTGCCCTGAGGCAGCATGCACCTGCGCCGCTGGTATCAGGACCTGATCGCACCACAGCTCGATCATTTGCTGCAATTTGTCCTGACGCACCGGCTTGCTCAGCACGCCGTCCAGGCCGGCCTCAAAACAGCGTTCAAGATAGTCATTACCTGTTACCTGCGACATCGCAATGATTGGACAATGCCCGCGCTGTTGTTGGCGCTCCACGTCGCGCATAGGGCCGCTCAGGTTGAACGCCTGATGCTCATCGATCAGTACCAGATCGACCCTGTGCTGATTGAAGAGCGCCAGCGTCTCGTCACCCTCGACCGCCAGCCGTACGCCCAGGCCAAAACCTTGAAGCAGGGCCTTTACTGCTTGCTGATCGGCATATTCGCCTCCCGACACCAGCACCCATAATGAAACCTCCCTGGACGCCGCATCAGGATCTGCTGCCCGCACAGGCGGCTCAAGCGCTCCAGCCCACTCGACGGGCAACCTCACTTCGACCTGCGTGCCGCTCCCCGGGACGCTGCTCAAGGTCAGCTCGCCGTGCATCAACTTCACCAAACGGCGACAGATCACCAGCCCCAAACCGGTGCCGCCACTGCGCTTGAATGATTGCCTGGCGCGGGCATAGGGCCGAAACAGAGCAGCTTGCGCCTGGTCGGACAAACCAATGCCGGTGTCGACCACACGCATCAACACGTCTGAACTGGCCCCCGGCTGAGTGTCCGGCGACAGCAATTGCACCTCGACCCGGCCGTGCTCGGTGAACTTGATGGCGTTGGAGATCAGGTTACGCAGCACCTGGGCCACCCGCTGGTCATCGAGCAGTGCTGAAGCGACTGGGCGCTGGCCAGTCAATGTCAACGTCAGGCCCTTTTCCTCGGCATAGCCTCGGTAATCATCCACCTGCTGTTGCAACAGTGACCACAAGTCCAGCGGCTCAGGATTGAGCTGCAATTGCCCGGCCTCCATCTTGGAGATATCCAGCACATCGTCTACCAGGCGCAGCAAGGTATTGGCGCCGGTATTGGCCAGGTCCGTGAAGTGCCGCTGCTGTTCGTCCAGAGGGGTGTGCTCAAGCAGCTCGACCGCCGCCAGCACTGCATTCATGGGCGAGCGCACTTCATGGCTCATGACCGCAAGGAACATCGCTTTCTCGCGCTCACGCTGCACCGCGCGCCGCCGCTGGACCCGGCTTTGCCACACCAGCGTGATGAGCAACAGCACAATGGCCAGCAACAGCCACAACTCACCCGCGTAATGTTCGGCGATGGACCTGATGGTCGGGATATCCAGGTTCATGTCGGCAAACCAGGCATCGAAGATCGCCTTGCGCTCATCCCCGGTGATGGAGGCCAATGCCTTCTCCAGGATCGACAGCAGGACCGCATCGCTATCGCGCACCGCCATGCTAACGCCGGTGTGCAGTTGCGGCACCACGCCGGATATCTGCAAGACGCCCTGGTACTGGCGGGAAAGATACGGGATCAACAACCACTCCGAAGCGATAGCGGCGTCCGCCTTGCCGTCCTTGACCATCGCCATCATGTCGACCGCGTTCTGGGCGGCGATGAGCGTGACCCCTGGCGCCTCTTCGCGCAGGAAGGCGCCATAGACTTCGCGACCCAACATGACCAAGCGTTTGTGGGCAAGCTGTTCCAGGCCTGCCAGGGGCTGATCGCCAAAGCGACTGACAAGGATCGTCGAACTGGTGTTGTAAGGCAGGGTGTAAAGCATCCCACGATCCTGGGCCGGGTCGTCGGAACGACGTCGAGTGGACAATATGTCCACCTCACCGCTGATCAGCATCTCCTTGCGCGCACTGCGCGTGGTGGTCAGCACCGGCTCGAAATGCAGACCGGTACGCAGTCCGATCAGCCTCAGGTACTTGGCCGACAGACCGCGCAATTGGCCGCCGCTCATGTATTCGAATGGCAGCAGGTCCTCGAACACACCCACACGCAGTACCGGATGGGCGGCGATCCAGTCCACCTCCTGCTGCGTCAACACCATCGGTGGCGAACTGGCGTACACGCCTGCCGACGCCGGAAGGCACACCAATGCCAGTACCAGCAGCAGGCGCCTCATCAGCGGGCCGTCCGCTGCGCACGCGTCGCCGGCAGTATGTCGAGCACTGTATCGCCGCTCAACGCGGCCCAATGCTGCAACAACGGCCGCAGGGCTTGGGCGTGCACCGGTCCCCACTCTGTTTCGCCATACAGCAGACGCTCCATGTACTCGGCGGCCTGCGCCAGTGCCGACCACTCCATGATCAACGCCGCACCGTGCAATCGATGAGCCACGTGTTGAGCCGATTCGCGGTCGCACAGGGCGATGGCTTTGACCAGGTTTGCCAGGTCACCGGCCATTTCACGGTTGATTGCGGCTTGATCCAGCAAAGGCGCCATCAAGCTGGTACTGGGGGCGGCCAGCTTGACCCCGCACCAGCGTTCAATGACTTCGCACAGCTGCCCAAGGCGTATGGGCTTGCTCAGCGTCGCGTCCATGCCCGCCTCAATACAGCGTTGAAGATGACGGTCGCCGGTCAGGGCAGAGATCGCGATAATCGGGCTGCGTGTGCGCCCCAGTTGTATTTCCAGGGCGCGCAACCTGCGCACCAGGCCATAACCGTCTTCATCGGGCAAATCACAGTCCATCAGCACCAGGTCGTATACGGTTGCCCTGAACAGCGGCCAGGCTTGCGCGGCGTCGGCAGCGATCACTGGCTGGCAGCCGAATGCACTGATCTGCGCACGCAAAACCTCCTGGTTCGCATAGGTATCTTCCACCACCAGAATCTGCAGGCCGCTTACGGTTGGCAGGGCTGAGGGTGCCGCTTGCGGCATCAAGACCGGTGGCTCCTCGCCGATGCTCACCGGTAAGCGGATAGCCACTGTCGTGCCTGAGCCCTGCTCGCTCGTCAGCGTCAACGTCCCCTGCATCAAACCCACCAGTTGCCGGCAAATCATCAGGCCCAACCCGGTGCCCCCTGTGCGCCGGGAAGACTCTCGGGCCTGGGCATAAGGACGAAACAGGGCGGCCTGCGCTGCGTCTGAAATACCGACTCCACTGTCGCGAACCTCAATCTGCAATTGCGCGGTGCCGTCCGCTGACACCGCTAACGCTACGTCGATGTCGATACCGCCCGTATCGGTAAACTTGATGGCGTTGGATAGCAAGTTATGAAAAATCTGCGTGAGCCGGGAGCTGTCTAGCAACAACAAGGGCAACTGCGCCTGAATATGACAGTTCAAGCTCAGGTGTTTTTCCCGCGCGCGCAGTCGATGCAGCCCGACTACACCTTGAACCAATGCCTCAATGTCGATTGCCTCGACAGCCAGCCTTGGCGATTTGGCAATTGAGCCGGGCCTGTCCAAAACATCATCCAGCAGTCGCCCCAGCGCGTTGGCGCCACTGTTGGCCAAATGGGCCAAATGGCGCTGTTGCTGGTTGAGCCGGGTGTGCCCGAGCAATTCCATTGCCGCCAGCACTGCATTCATCGGTGACCGGATTTCATGCCCCATCACCGCCAGGAACATGGTTTTTTCCTGCTCGTTACGCACCGCCAGGCGCCGTTGACGCTGGCCTCGATACAGCAGTGCGCACAGGCTGACCAGCACCAGCGCGCCAAGGATCAACACATGCAAATAATGGGCGGCGATACTGGGCAGCGATGGAACATTCAGGTCCAGATCCTGGTACCAGCGCCCATACAGCCGGTTGCGTTGCTCGACGGTGATGGAGGCGAACACCTTCTCCAGTATTGAATACAGCATGACCTGGTCTGTACGGGTCGCCATGCTCACATCCAGCACCTGGCTGCCGAGCACACCGGATACTTCCAGAATGCCCTGGAACCGTTGATACAGATAAGGCGTTAGAAAGATGGCTGACGCGATTGCCGCATCGGCACTGCCGTCTTCAACGCTGGTCAGTATCTCCAAGGCTGAAGCGCTTTTTTTGAAAGTGGCCTGCACCCCTTTTCGGCGAAAGATCTGCTGGTAATACGTACCATCGGGTATCGCTACGGTCTTACCATGCAATTGGTCAATATCGAAAACATCGGGGCTCTCGACACGCGTCACAATGACCGGTGAGGTCGATTCGTAGGCAAGCGTTCGAAGCCCCTTGGTAGTGGGTTCAGACCTGAAGCGTAAATAAGACGACAGCAGGTCAACCTGGCCTTCCAGCAACATTTTCTCGCGCTCGGCCAGCGTTTTTCCAGGTACGAACGTGAACTGAAGGCCGGTCGCGGCCGTGACGAATTGCAAATACTCTATCGACCGCCCGCGCATGACTGCGTCGCTGATGTATTCGAAGGGCATCAGGTCTTCGACCACGCCGACCCGTAATACTGGATGCGTCTGGACCCAATCCTTTTGCTCTGCACTCAGCTCGACCGGACCGGCCCTTGCAGCAGGCACCATCATTATCAGCAAGCTACATAACGCCACGGTACACAGCGCCCTTTTCATGGAGTACCGATGATCTTGTTGAGCTTGAACAGCTCATTGTTAGACGTCACCCCAAGCTTGCGGAATGCAGAAGTTTTTTGCGTGCTGATGGTTTTGATGCTGCGATTGAATTTCTCGGCAATTTCACTCACGGTCATGCCTGCCAGATAACAGCGAATGACTTCCTGCTCGCGGCTCGTCAATTCCGCCAGGGCCAGCGCATCGCGCTCCACGTTGGTGCTTTCACGCGTCTCACCCGTGACCGTTTCCGCCAAGCGATAGGTCATGTCGGTGTTCAAATACACGGCGCCCGCTGCGACTTTGCGAATCGCTTTCACCAACTGGCTCATGTCTTCGCCCTTCCCCACAAAACCACGTGCGCCCACGCGCATGGCCAGGCCCACTGTCGCCGGATCATGATGGCTGGACAAGATCAGAATATGGCATTCGGGAAATTTGACGCGCAACGCCCGGATCAGTGATACACCGTCCAACTCATTGGGATTAAGAGAGAAATCCAGCAGTAGTAAATCTGCCGGTGCCGTAACAAGGCCGGCAATCAAGTCGCGACTTTTTTCATAAATGCCAACCACTTCAAAGTTCGCCTCGGCTGCCAACGTATTGGCAAGGCCATGTCGAACGACGGCGTGGTCATCCAATAACGCAATGCGTATGGTTTTCATCGTGATCGTACCCTCTCGGCCCGGCGCGCGCCGCACCGTCGAAACACAGGGATAACTCATCGATACAACGTCTAATACGCACATGAGTATATGCAATAACCGCAAAATGACACGCGCACAGCAGATGAATCCGCACCGCTCAAATTCCTTCGATAATATGCCTGATCCTGAATAACTCATTGTTCGACATCACCCCCAACTTGCGAAATGCGGCGGCTTTTTGCGAACTGATGGTTTTGATACTGCGGTTGAATTTCTCGGCGATCTCGGTGATGGTCATGCCGGCCAGGTAACACCGAATCACCTCCTGTTCACGTGCAGAAAGGCTGACAAAGCGCAGGGCTTCATCCCGGCCGTTAGCCTCGCCGTCATAGCTCACGGCGGTGGCCTCCGCCACGCGGTAGGCCATGTCCGGGCTCAAGTACACGGCGCCTGAGGCCACCAGCCGGACCGCGCAGATCAACTGCTCCATGTCTTCGCCCTTGCCCAGAAACCCGCGTGCGCCCACCCGTAACGCCAGGATTGCGGTCGCTGCGTCATGGTGCGTGGAAAAGATCAGGATCCGGCAGGCTGGAAACTTCACGCGCAGCGCGCGAATCAACGAAATACCATCCAGCTCGCAGGGGCCCAGCACAAAATCCAGCAGCAATATCTCGGCCGGTGCTGTCGCCAGCCCGGTTATCAGGTCACGGCTACGGCTGTACACGCCGACCACTTCAAAATCCGGTTCCTGTACCAGTCGATTGACTAAACCATGTCGTACAATTGCATGATCATCCAGCAAAGCAATGTGTAAACGTTTCATAGATCAAGGAACACTCTTTATAACGAGCAAAAAGACGAGAACAGCAACTTTATTGACTGTTAATTGGTTCTCGACTTCTCAAGCGCAAGTTCGCCAGCCGAGCTGGCCACGCCTCAGCAGCAGGACATTCAAAAGTACTGAACAATTGAAAAATCAGACGATGCGAAACTTAATGCAATTGCATTCAGATGAATATCAGACTGCTCTTAAAAGCGTAGGGCTCACTCAGCCAGCGATGTACCGGGACTGCTCTGTTGAATCACAAAGTTGAGGAAAGCATCGATTTCCATTGGCCGCGCCAAGGCATAGCCTTGTCCGATCCGGCAGCCCAAACGGTGCAGCAGCGGGATCGTCGACTCATCCTCGATCCCCTCCGCCACCAGGCTCAGGTTGAGCAGCCGCGCCCAGTTGACGATGCCGGCGATGACATTGCGCGACGAGGAATGCTGTTCGACACCCCGGACAAACGAGCCATCGATTTTCATCTCGTCAAACGACAGGTTTGCCAGTAAGGCAAAGGTTGCCGCCCCGGTACCGAAATCGTCCATCGACACCTGGAAACCCTTGGCCCGAATCGCAGTTAACGAAGCCGACAGGTGCAGCTCATTGGGTTCAGGGACGTCTTCGGTCAGCTCGATCTTGAGCAGGCGATTGGGCAGCTCTGCCTGGCGCATTCTGGCCGCCAGGCGATCGGCGAAGTTGGGCGTACAAATCGTCTTGGCTGAAGCATTCACGGCGATGGGAATCTGGATGTTCGCGCGTTTGAGCGACAGCATGACCTTGATCGTCCACATCTCCACCAGGCTGAACAACAGCAAATCCAGGCCCAGGCGGTTGACCAAAGGCATCAGCACCGAAGGCGGTACTTCACCAAAGCGTGGGTGCTTCCAGCGCACCAACGCTTCGGCCCCCACAATGCGTCGGCTGAGCAATTCGAACTGCGGTTGAAACACAAAGCGCAGCCCGTCGCCGGTCGTCAGCGCATGGATCACCTCATCTTCGGCCAGGGCGTCGAAGGTGTTTTTGCGTAGCGAGGGGTCGGGTTGCACGCGGGTCAGTACCGTGGCGCGCAATGCATCGCCCAGGTCCAGGGTGCCGCCTTCGCGCACGATCTCGACGAAAATGCCCGCCGCCCTCGCCAAACGGGCATGGGACTCCAGGGCGCTGACGGCGACTCCACCCATGTACTTGACCCACAGCGGCTTGGCCGACCTTTCACGTGCAGACGTACGTGCACCGTCAGCGGCCCCACCCGGCGCGCCCAGCGTGGTTTCGCCCATCCAGAAAATGCCTGGAAACTGGGCCAGTTTGCCAGACTCGTGACGGGCCTTGAGCAAGCTCGGCAACATCAAGCCATCGCCGCATTCAGGACGAATTTCACACACGATGACATCGACCGGATAATCATCCAGCCACGCTTGCAGCGCATCCAGGGAGTCGACGTTGGCCAGAGGCAGAACGCCCAAGCCACTCAAGGCGGATGCAAGCCGATGTGCGCACGCCGCATCGGATGCCAGCGTGATTACACGTAACGCGCTGAACTCGTTGGGCACGGCGACATTTAGGATCATGACAAGGATTTTCCCGAGACTATTTCTTCAGGGAAAAAGCTTATCAGCGCCAAAAAAGAAACAAATAGGACTGGGACTAAAAGCCAGGGTGGCTGCCATCAGCCTTTATTGAGCCGCATCCGCCCCATCACGCATACGCCGGATATCCCGTAAGGGCGGCGCGCCAAACAGTCGCTTGTATTCGCGGCTGAATTGCGAGGCGCTTTCATAGCCCACCAGGCTGCTCGCCTGGCCTGCGTCCAAGGCCTGATTGAGCATCAGTTGCCGCGCTTCCTGCAGACGCATCTGCTTCTGGAACTGCAAAGGACTCATGCCGGTGATATCGCGAAAATGCTGACGGAATGTCGCTGGGCTCATATGCGCGTGTGCCGCCAGAGCGTCCAGGCTCAAGGCTTGCTTGAAGTTTTTCCTGAACCAGGAAAGCGTCTTCGCCATGCGCTGACGCGGCGTACCGTCGCCGATGATATGCCGCAATTGGGCGCCCTGAGGGCCTGCCAGCAAACGCACAATGATTTCCTGTTGCAGCAGCGGTGCGAGCGACGCAACCAGTTGCGGCTCATCCAGCAGCCTCACCAGTCGCAACAAGACATCCAGCAGCGCCGGCTGCAGCACGTTGACGGAGATAGGTTCGTAGCCGGCCTCGGGCGACAGGGTCGACTCCATTTCGAAGGCCACTTGGGCGATCTGCGCAATGTCCAGGGTCAACATCATGCCCAGCAGTGGCTCGCGTCGTGAGGCGCGTGTGACGTGGGCAGTGACCGGTAGGTCGAAGGTCGACAGCATCAGTTGACCAGGGCCGTAATTGAATAACCTGTCACCGACCATGATGTGCTTGTGGCCCTGGGTAATGATGCCCACGCCCAGGCTGTAGATGCACGGCATCGGCTCGCTGACACCGTGCCGGCGGTGCAACGTCAGCGCAGGCAGCGCCGTTGCAAAGTCACCGTCGGTCCTGGCAAAGCGCTCGATAGCGTTAGACAACTCTGCAATCGGGGACATACCTGCGTCTTTCAATCGAATCACCCTGCCTTGGCGAATTACCTGCCTGAATCGACAAAGGGTAGCAGTAAGTATTGCCGGTAAAAATGCTGATTTGCCCAATCCTGCGGTTCAGGCAAGTAATCGTCATTTTTGTGCAAACGCTGGCCGCGCGGCTCACCTAACCTGCCTGTCTTGCACCGTGAGTTCGCCTGAAGGACCATAATTATGAAAACAGGACTGATCGCCTTTCTCCTGGCGTTGCCCATTTCAAGCATGGCGCTGGCCGACAGCACAGGCGCTCCCCTGCCCGCTGCCGGTAGCGTCAGTAAAGCCGAAGGCTTGAAAGCCTGGCAGCGGATCGAGGCGGTGGTGACGCATCCGCGTTGCGCCAACTGCCACGTCGGCCCCGATAACATTCCCATGTGGACGATAGCCGGCGAGAACAAGACCCGCCCGCACGGCATGAACGTCCACGCCGGCGACTCGCGAATCGGCGTGGAGACCCTGTCTTGTTCAAGCTGTCACGCCAGTTCCGCCACGCCGAACGTCGCCGCACATATGCCGCCCCACGTCGGCCTGCCGTGGCAGCTTGCCCCGGTGGCCTTCGAGTGGTTCGCAAAGACCGGCGCCCAAATCTGTACACAACTGCGAGACCCCAAGCGCAACGGCGGTCGGGATGCGGCGGGCCTGGTCGAGCACCTGCACCATGACGCCAAGGTCGACGGCTTCATTCCCTGGGCCTGGGCGCCAGGGCCTGGACGCTCCACCCCACCCGGCAGCTTCGAGACGCACGTGCAGGACATGACCGTGTGGGGCGCCGCAGGCCAGCCCTGCCCTGAATAAGCCGTTGCAATACTAACGAGTCGGAGAACTCCTTGATGATCACGCTTAATATCAATGACCAGGACATGCGTGTCGACGTCGCCCCCGATACGCCATTGCTGTGGGTGCTGCGCGACACCTTGCAACTGACCGGCACCAAATTCGGCTGCGGCATGTCGCTGTGCGGGGCCTGTACGGTACACCTCAATGGCCAGGCCGTACGCGCCTGCGTTACGCCCGTGTCGGCAGCAACCGGGGCCAGGATCGTCACCATCGAAGGTATCGGCCAGACCCCGACTGGCAAAGTGGTCCAGGACACCTGGCAGCGCCTCGACGTGGTGCAGTGCGGTTATTGCCAATCCGGCCAGATCATGAGTGCCGTGGCCTTGCTGCAAACCAATCGCGCACCTTCCGATACCGACATCGACCGGACCATGGGGGGCAACGTCTGTCGTTGCGCCACCTATGTACGTATTCGTGCGGCCATCCATGAAGCGGCCAAGTCGCTGGCCTGAGCAACGAGGTAATCAGCATGATCCGGTCTATCGAAAACCAAAGCCGCCGTCGCTTCCTCAAGGGTACGGCGGGCCTTACCCTGGCCATGTACTTGCCCTGGTCGGTGGCCGATGGCACCAGCGGCAAAGACCGCCAGGGCACGTTCGAGCCCAACGCCTTCCTGCGCATCGGCGAGGACAACGTCGTCACCGTCATCTCCAAGCACCTGGAAATGGGCCAGGGGGCCTACACCGGCCTGGCGACCCTGGTCGCCGAGGAGTTGGATGCCGACTGGGCACAGGTGCGCGTGGAAAGCGCCCCGGCCGAATCGCGTTACAACAACTCGCTGTTGGGCATGCAAGGCACTGGCGGCAGCAGTTCCATCGCCAATTCTTGGGAGCAACTGCGTACAGCCGGCGCCACCGCACGCGCCATGCTGGTGTCTGCCGCGGCCTGGTTGTGGAAGGTGCCGGCGCAGGAAATCGAGGTCGCTGATGGTGTGGTTCGGCACCCGGCTTCAGGCAAACAGGCGACACTGGGCCAGTTGGCCAAGCTCGCCGGCGAACAGCCGGTACCCGCCGAGGTCAAGCTCAAGGAGCCCGGTGCGTTCAAACTGATCGGGCGCCAGCGCCTTGCGCGCAAGGATTCGGCCGACAAGGTCAATGGCAAGGCGATTTACACCCAGGACATTCATTTACCTGGAATGCTCACCGCAGTGGTCGCCCATGCGCCGCGCTTCGGGGCCAAGGTGAAATCCTTCGATGCCAGGGCGGCCCTGGCCCTCCCCGGCGTCATGCATGTGGTGCAGGTCCCCAGCGGTGTCGCGGTGGTGGCAAAAGACACCTGGAGCGCCAAGAAAGGCCGTGGCGCCCTGACGGTTGAGTGGGACGAAAGCGGCGCGTTCAAGCAAAGCTCCGGGCAGATGCTCGAACGTTATCGCGAACTGGCCAAAACCCAGGGCACGATTGCGCGCGACGAGGGTGACGTCGTCGCCGGTCTGGCAGGCGCGGCGCGGACGCTGCACGCCGAGTACGATTTTCCGTTTCTCGCCCATTCGGCCATGGAGCCGATGAACTGCGTGGTCAGCCTGACCAAGGACGGCTGCGACACCTGGCATGGCGCGCAGATGCAGTCACATGTGCAGAAGGTGCTGGCGCAGCTGTTCGATTTGCCGCCTGCGCAGGTTCGCGTGCACACGCTGTACGCCGGCGGCAGTTTCGGTCGGCGGGCGAGCAAGGACGCGGACTACGTGCTGGAGAACGCACACATCGTCAAGGCCATCGATGGCAAGGCCCCGGTGAAGCTGGTGTGGCTTCGCGAGGACGACATGCAGGCCGGCCACTACCGACCGATGTATCACCACCGCTTGAGCGCCGGCCTGGATGAGCAAGGCCGACTGATCGCCTGGCAGCACCGCCTGGTGGGCCAGTCCGTATTCGCCGGCTCGCCCTTCGCCGCCTTCATCAAGGATGGCATCGACTCCACCTCGGTAGAGGGCGGGTCGACGCTGCCGTATAGAATCCCCAATCTGCGCGTGGACCTGCACACCCCCGACGATATCCCGATACCGATACAGTGGTGGCGGGTAGTGGGCCATTCCCATAACGCGTTTTCCACCGAATGCTTTTTCGACGAGCTCGCCCAAATGGCCGGGCAGGATCCGGTGGCCTGGCGCCTGGCAATGCTTGAGGGGCACTCCCGTCACCTTGAAGCGCTCAAGCTGGTAGCGTCGAAGGCCGGTTGGGACCAGCCGTTGGCACCCGGCAAACAGGACGAGCGTCGGGGCCGGGGCGTGGCGTTGCATGAAGCCTTTGGCTCGGTGGTAGCCCAGGTGGCCGAGGTGACCGTGCAACGCGATGGTACCTTCAAAGTGGACCGTGTGGTCTGCGCGGTGGAATGCGGCATTGCGGTCAACCCCGATGTCATTCGCGCTCAGGTTGAAGGTTCGGTGGGTTTCGCGCTCTCCGCGGCCCTGCGTGAAGCGATCACGTTGACCGACGGCAAGGTCGACCAATCCAACTTCCACAACAACGAGCCCCTGCGCATCTATGAAATGCCTGAGGTGCTGGTGCATATCGTGCCGTCGGCAAGCGTGCCGTCCGGCATTGGCGAACCGCCAGTGGCACCGCTGGCGCCTGCGCTGGTCAATGCCCTGGCGGCGGCCACCGGCACGCGTATTCGGCGTCTGCCCATTGGTGATCAGTTATCGGTTTGAAGCCTTGTTCAGGAACCTTTTCTCGAATACACAATCTGTGCATTTCCCTTGCGACCTAATTTGAGAACTGCGCGCATGATTCTGAGAAAAGCCTTCCTGTGCCTTTTACTGCTAAGCGCCGGCTTCATCGCTGGCTATGCGGCCAAGCCCACTGCGCAATTGGAAGTCACGGCAGGCCAACTCATGGAGTGTGGTGAAGTGATGATTCCGACGCTGGGTATGTGAGGTTAGAGCAGACAATCAAGGCCCCGTGGCTTGCAGGGAAAATCCATTGCGTCCCGCAGCCTTCGCCGAGTAAAGCGCCTGATCAGCCGCCTCGATCAATCCGAGCGGCGGTTCCAGACGCAAACCCGTGCCCGTCGCAATACCGATACTCACACTGACGTAACCGAACGGGCTGCCTGGGTGCGTGATGTTTTCGTGCTGCAGCGAGTCAAGGATCCGTTGCGCGACCACCGCCGCGCCTTCGCTGTCGGTGCCGGGCATGATGATCGCCATTTCCTCACCGCCATAACGCGCCACCAGGTCTGACGGTCGTCGCGCGCATCGTTCCAATAGCCTGCTGACCCTCTGCAAGCAAGTGTCGCCGACCACGTGACCGAAGGCATCGTTGTAGCGTTTGAAATGGTCGATATCGATCATCAACAACGCCAGCGACGTGCCTTCGCGCTGCGCCCGGCGTGCTTCCAGAGCCAGTGTTTCATCGAAACAACGGCGGTTCGCCAAACCGGTCAACGCGTCCTTCATCGCCAGGAACGCCAATTGACGATTGGAATCGAGCAACTGTTGCTGGGCGACGCGCAGCGCCTCTTCCGCCGCGGTTCGCCGGCGAATATCCAGGATCAGGAACCAGCCGATCAGCCCGGTCAGCCCCAACAAGCCCGCCACCACGACTGCCGACAGTGCCGCCTCGATGCGCCACGCCGCGAGGGCTTCATGCTTGCCCAGCGCGACGGTGGTAATCAGCGGCAGCGTTTCGCTTTTGCGAAAGGCATATAGCCGCTCCACACCATCCAGGCTGGAGGTATGCGCGGTGGTGCCAAAAGGCTGATCGAAATACTTTGCATAGATAGGCGACTTGGAAAAATTGCGCCCCATGTCCTGTTCACGGAAGGGATAGCGCACCAGCAACGTGCCGTCGGTGTAGGACAAGCCGATGGCACCCTCCTGGCCAACGTCAAGCTTGCCGAACACGCGCAGAAAGTTTTCCACCCCCAGCGTCACCGCGACCACCCCGGCAAAATTGCCCGATGCATCATTGAATCGGCGGCTGACGGTAACCACCCATTCCTGATTGGCACGGCTCTGAATCGGTGGACCAATGAACGGCTCGGGGCTCGGATCGTCGCGATGATGAATGAAATAGGCGCGATCGCTGCTATTGGCCCCCTCTGGAATCCGCCGGTTGGAGGACATCAACCAGCCGCCCTGACGGTCATACACCGTGATGCCACTGAGCTGCGGCATCAGCGGCTGCTGGCGGTTGATCAGCGCATGGATACGCTCGATTTGCACAGGGCCACTGCCTTCGGTTTCGAGGCGCTCGACCAGGCCCAGCAACAACAGCGCGCTTTGCCGGACGATACCTTCGGTATAGGTATTGAGTGCCTGGGTCAGGTTCAAACCATGCACATCCACTTCCGCCAGCGCGCGCTCACGCGAAGACAGAACCTTCCAGATCGTCAACGAGGTCAGGGAGCAACCAATCACCAACAGCAAAAGCATCACAAGGCGGGTATCGCGCTTCACGTCAGCACCTTAAGGAAGTCCGGTTTCCAGTCCAGCCATCATTCGAACGTCGGCACTTACAGAGGCCACCGGTGTCTGGGCGCAAGCATACAAGCACTCTGCTTGCACTGCAGCAATAGCACCCACAGAAATCTCCTACACCAACTGCCTCACCTCGGCTTGAACCAGACCATACGGCTCACGCCCCACCCTGCTGAAAACTCAACAGCGCCTGCTCAAGATCATCTATCGCGCCTTCAACCTCTGCCACACTCGCCTCAAGTGAAACAACCGAGGCTTCAGGGCCAGTGCAAGCAACCTCCAGGGCCCGGCACCGTTCTACCAGTTGCTCACCTTTAACCACACGGGCATCGGGCCGATGGCGTTGACCGCGAAGATGCGCTGCATGCGCTCCAGGCTCAGGTCCTCCAGACGCGACTGAGTCGCCAGCACGCCGGTATTATTGACCAGTACGTCGAGGCGCCCGAACCTGCGGTCGATAGCCGGCCGGTCGCGGCACCCACTCCACGACTGCCACCGGTGATCAGGATCAGCGGTGCCTGCGAGACGTCAACCATTGAAAATACCCCCTTGGATGATGGCTGTATCAGCTGATGATGAGGGTGCCGCCGGCGATCACCACGCACGCCAGGACCCTGCGCGCGGTAAGGGTTTCGCCAAGAAAAAAGTAGCCAATCAACATCGCGAACAACACGCTGGTTTCGCGCAATGCCGATACCGCGCCCAACGGCGCTTCGTTCATCGCGTAGATCACGATTGCATAGGCCAGCAAAGACACCAGCCCGCCGACCACCGCGGCCAAGGTACCGGGGCGCAGGCTTAATAAACTGCGGGCATCGCGCAGGCCGATGTACACCGCTGGCATCATCACGCCCCACAACGCGCACATCCATACGGTATAGGCCAGCGGCGCGCCGGAGAGCCTGGCGCCGATACCGTCGACAACGCTGTAGGCCGCGATGAAACAGCCCGTTCCCAGCGCATAAGGCAGGCTGGGAACCGACAACCGACGCCCGCTGAAAGCCAGGGAAATAATCGCCCCTGACACCAGTGCAATCCCCAGCAACTCGACGGGCGCAATGCGTTCCCCGGCAAATACCGCAGCCCCCAGGGTGATCAGCGCCGGCGACGAGCCCCGGGAAATCGGATAGATCTGCCCCAGGTCGCCCACCCGGTAGCTGCGCACCAGGAACAGGTTGTAACCGACATGCAGCAACGCCGAAAGCACCCCATAGCCCCAGCTCTCAATCGCCGGCGTCACCATGAACGTAGCGGCGATGAGACTGGTGAAGGCAATGGCCATGCACATGACAGTCATCGACCATAGCCGGTCGGCACCACCACGCAATAGCGCGTTCCAGCTGGCATGAAGCAGGGCGGCGAACAGCACCAGGAAGATGATATGAGTAGGCATGCGCCATCTTAGGCAAGCCAAGGCCCCGGCTTACAGCGAAGTCTGCTCATCACAGCATGAACAGATACTCATACCTCATTGATCCGCCCGTTGTACTTTCAGCGCCTCGCTCATCAGCCATTGACGAAAGCTGAAGATATGCGGCTGGGTTTCGATGCCCTTGGGGCACACAAAATAGTAGGCAAGCGGTGACGGGAACGGCACATCGAACAAGCGCACCAGGCGACCGTCACTTATTTCCTGCTCCACATGCCCGCTGCGCACCAACGCGATGCCATGGCCGAGCAGGGCCGCCTCGACGGTCATGTTGGTATCGCCAAACCTGACGCTTTCCCTGAGCGGCGTAAAAGCCAGCCCCACCGCTTGAAACCAGACCTCCCATTTCGGTGCCAGCTCGGCGCCATCGCGGGCCAGCAGCGGGAAGTCCAATAAATGGGCGGGGCTGCCCGGGGTGCCAAGGCGCCGCAACAGTTCGGGGCTGGCCACCGGAAACACCTGCTCGCCGAACAAAAACTCCGAATACAGGCCCGGGTAGTTCCCCTTGCCCAGCCGGACCGCGACATCCGCTTGGGCGTCGGAAAAGTGGATGACGTCGTCCGTGGTGTCCAGCGCAACCAGCAGCTCGGGGTGCTGGCGAGCGAGGTTCGGCAAGCGTGGCAGCAGCCATTTCAAGGCAAAGGAATAGGTGGTGCTGACCTTGAGCCGTACCCTGCCCTTTTGCTCGCGCAGGTCGGCCAGGGTCGCCTCCAGGCTCATGAAGAATTCGCGCACGATGGGCGCCAGGGTAGCCCCCGCCGGGGTCAGGCGTAACGACTGGCCACGCTCGAACAACGCCAGGCCCCACAGCGCTTCCAGGTGTTTGAGCTGGTGGCTGACTGCGCTCTGGGTCACATGCAACTCCTGGGCGGCCGCGGTAAAGGTCGGGTGGCGAGTGGCGGCTTCGAAGGCGCGCAAGGTCGCGGTGGGCGGCAGATCTCTCATAGATAGGGTGTCCGGCGAGTTGGCAGTAAGCGCTGAGCATGAGTATTGACTCATGTTAGCCCTAAAGCACCAGGTTCGCGTATTGCTCCAGCAACCGCGCCAAGTGCTGATATCCGCTCGCCAGATGAGGCGCACCAAGCCTGCTCAACGATCGGGATGTGCGCCGCGCCTGTGCGGCGCCGATCGCGGGATGATGGGCATATCGTGCAACCCGCCGCGCACCGCTTTGCACGCATCGGGCCACGGGAGATGCCGGATCAATACCGCTGGCTTTGCGCTGTAGCCGATTCAATTGCTTGCTCAGTTGCAGCGACAAGTAGCCCGCCGGGTCAGCGTGCGGGTGATCAGCGCCAAGCAAACTCTTCAACGTAACTAACCGGTGTTGTTGCTCCGCTTGCCATTGAGCATGATCGATTGTACGTGCCTGGCGTAACAGCAGGCGTGTATGCCGGCGCAGCGCACGTGTCAATGCGCGTACCTGCCTGGCTGGATCTTTGGGCAGGATCTGAAACGCCAGGAGGCACACAATCATCGCTACGATCCAGGCCAGCGCCTGGTTGGCGAAACCGACGAAATCGTAGGTGGCGGTCATGCCGGTGCTGACCAAGGTGTTGAAGCCGATCAGGTAGGCAACCCCTTGCAGGGCATGGCGCGGCTGGCTCGTGGCATGGATGCCGAACGACCAGAAGCCTGCCATGACCAGCAACAACAGAGGGAAGCCGTTGATCTGTGGCATCAACAGGAATTTGCACAGCGCCGCCGCCACAATCGCGTAGAGCGTGCCGCGGATAAAACCGTTGATACCTTGGGCTGGCGCGGCAGCTGTCGCCACCAGGGTGCAGTACGGCCCCAGCACCGCCAGTAATGTGGGCCCTTGATCCCAGCCGCTGAAATACCAGATCGCACCCACACTCAGTATGGCGAGCAGTGCCCGGATGCCGTTTCGCGCCGCATCCGCGTAATGGCGGTGATACCCCACGGCGCGTACCGGTGCGCGGCGAGCCTGGTCGAGGCTGGCGAAGTTCAACAGGGCCTCGCCCAAGTCCGCCAATTGGTCGTCCAAGCGTTCGCTGCGCAACCGCAGGTGTGGGCTTGAGTGGGCGCAATCATCCACCCAGCGACGCAGTTGCTCCAGTGTCGCGGCCGCGGCGCGAAAGTCGCAGCGAGCCTGCGCCAGGCATTCACTCAGTTGCTGCAAGCCTGTGCTTATGCGGGCGCGCAACGCGGGGTCGATTGCGGGGTCGGGGTCGTCCGGGTGCACGTCGAGCACAGCCGACTGCAGATGCGCCAGGCCGGCCTGAATCGCCAGCTGCCGCGAGCGGATCAGCGACGATTCGCCACGGCCGAGCCCAAGCTGGTCGTCCACCTTGCTGATATCGATCGCGAGCTGGTGCCGTTGCATCGCCAGCTGCGCAGGCTCTTCGCCCACAAGGCTTGCCGCGAGCAGCCGGGCGCTGCGCGCACAGGCGTCGATCAGCGAGCTTCGAACTTTATGCGCCATGGTCTTGGCGCTGAACAGCGTCGCTACCAGGCTCAAGCTGAGCACGCCGAGCGCTACCGCCGTGCCACGGGTGATGATGTGGTCGAAGCCCTGTTCCGGGGCGACGATGGCAGGGCCCAGCGCCAAACACACCGTATAGCCCGCCACCACTGCCGCGGTGGCCTGGTAATGACGCAAAACCGTCATTGCACCGACGCACAGGCCCAGCCATATACCGACGCCCAGTATGAACAACAGCATCTGTTGCGCGAACAGCCCCATCAGCACAAAGGCTGCGACCATGCCGACCAGGGTGCCCAGCATCCGGTACACACCCTTGCCTCGCACTGCCCCTTGGATGGGCTGCACCAGCAACAACACCGTGGACGCACCCGAGAATGGCGAATCCAGATGCAGTTGGAAACCAAGCCAGAGTGCCAGGCTTGCCGCCAGGATACTGCGCAGCACGTAGGCAAGCGTGGCGGACGTCCAGGGCCGAGGGATCGCCGCGAAAAAGCGTGTCGCCAGGCCAGTCATCACATGAACGCCTGCAGCCATTGGGTGAGTCGCCAGCGCGCTGCGGCGCCCGGCTGCGTCACTTCGACACTGGCGGTCATGCCCGCCGCCAACTCTACCCCGTCCGGCACTTTGTCCAACTCGATGCGCACGGGCACTCGCTGGGCCAGACGAATCCAACTGAAGGTCGGGCTCACCTGGGGCAAGCCGCTGTCGTTGCGCAACTCATTGGTGTCGGCAATGCCTCTGCCCAGGCTTGCCACGTGGCCTTCCAGCAGCGGGTCAAAGCCCATCAGCTTGATCGACACCGGTGCGCCGATGAGTACACCCGGCAGCTTGGTCTCTTCAAAATAGCCCGTGATCCAGAAACTATGAGCGTCGACCACGAACAGGTTGGTAGCACCCGCCTGCGCATAGTCACCGGGCTGCAACCGCAGTTGCGTGACGTAGCCGTCCACTGGCGAACGCACAGTCGTGCGGTCAAGGTCGAGCTGGGCCTGGGCCAACTGGCTGCGCGCCGCATCCAGGCGCGCCTGGGCCACGGCCAAGTCACGCGCCGCGTTGTCGATCTCTTCCCGGGCGATGGCGCCGCCCAGTTGCGCGCGCCGCTTGAATTGCGCACTGCGCTGCTCGAACACACTCCGCGCTTCTGCGAATTGCGCTGCGCGCTGCTGCTGGGTCAATCGATAAGCACACGTATCGATGCGATAGAGCAAAGCACCCTTTGCCACCCATTGGTTGTCACTGACCCATAACTGATCGATTTGGCCGGACACCTCGGGCGCAATGCGGATCACCTGTGCACTCACCCGCCCATCCCGCGTCCAGGGCGCCAGCACGTAAGCCCGCCAGAGTTGCAGGCAAAACACCAGGGCCAGCACGCCAAGCCCCACGGTGGCGGCAGTTTTAAGCAGTTTGACGATAGACATGCGCGGCCTCGCTCAGCAATGGACGACCATCGTCGACACGACGATGAGCGAGACAAAAAAACGCGCCAGCGCCGGGTGCCACGCTCGGTCCAGCCAGCGACCGGCCAGACGTTCGATCAGCCGGTAGGCCAGGAGGGACGCACCCAGGTAGATCAACAAGGGCGGAAAGTAGAGGTTGGCAATCGAGATTTCGCTAAGCATGGCAAGCACCGGGATTCGGAAAGTTCTAGCAGTCGCCCGCCCAAGGAAGGCAAGGCTTGTAGGTGATGCTAGGGAATTACTGCCACTGCCGATATTGAGTACACTGCCAAAATATAATCAAATCCGGACAACCCTGGATGACCTTGCATGGCACAGATCCAAGTCGATCAGTTTGAGTACGACACCCTTTCCCAGCCCGCCGTAGCGCTGATGCTGGAACCCCAGCGCAACGACAGCGAGTCTGCCGTACACAAGCACCGCAAGGGGCAACTGGTGGTGGCGTGTTGCGGTGGCATTGTGTGTACGGTGGAAGATGGCGTGTGGATGGTGCCGTCAGGGTTCGGCGTGTGGATCCCGGGGGGCGTCGCCCATAGCAACCGCGTGACAGCCAACGGGCAGGTGTGTTTTCTGTTCGTGGAGCCCGGCGCTGCATCGCTGCCGGATCGCTGCTGTACCTTGGCGCTGTCGCCATTGATCCTTGAGCTGATCCTGCACCTGAGCGGCCAGGCTCAGGATTACCCGGCCGATTCACGCACTGCTCGATTGGCCCACGTACTGCTCGAAGCGCTTGAACTGGCCCCCACCGAACAACTCTACCTGCCTCTACCCGCCTCGAACCCGTTGCGTACCATCGCCCGGGCCCTGGCGCAAGATCCCGCCAACCGCGCCACCATGGCAAACTGGGCACGCCACGTGGCCATGAGCGAACGCTCGCTGGCCCGCCTGGTAAAAGCCGAAACCGGCCTGACCTTCGGACAATGGCGCAAGCAATGGCAGATCATCGTCGCCCTGCAAAGCCTGGCCGAAGGGCAATCAGTGCAGAGAACCGCTGAAGCGCTCGGCTATGAGTCAGTCAGCTCGTTCATCACGATGTTTCGTAAAACCCTGGGCACCTCACCGGCCCGTTACCTGCGCAACACCGTGGGTCTTACCTAAGACTCCAGCGTCAGCGCAATTTTCAACCGCAGATCCTTTTCCGCAAATGGCTTATGCAAGACCGGACAGCCCCTGAACGCTTCCGGCAGGCCACTGCCGCCGTAGCCCGTACTGAACAAAAACGGAATGTGGCGTGCGCGCAGAATCCGCGCCACTGGGAAGACGTATTCTCCAGCCAGGTTCACGTCGAGCATCGCCAAGTCGACATCCACCACCCCTGCCACGTGTATCGCCTTGGCGAGTTGGGCCACGGAGGCGACTACGGTGCACTCCAGGTCTTCGAGCATTTCCTCGATCAACATGGCGATGGTGCCCTCGTCTTCAACCAGGAGCACTCTGGTGCCTGGGAACGTGGTCATGCCGGGTTCCCAGCGAGCATAAACGAGAAGCGGCTGTGAACGCCCTCACGGGCGAAGTCGAGTTCGAACGAACCGCCTAGATCACGCTCGATACAGCGCTTCATCAACCGCGAACCCAAGCCTTCGCGCTCCGGCGTGGATACCGAAGGCCCACCTTGTTCGCGCCAGTCCACGGTGAGCAGCGCGCCGCTGGGCTGGGGTCGCACGCTCCAGCTCACCGAGAGTGTCCCGGTGTCGGTGGACATCGCTCCGTATTTGAGGGCGTTGATCGCCAGTTCGTTGAGCGTCATGGTCAGGTTCAGGGCGACGCGGGTGTCGACCTCAATGGCATCACCGGCGATCACCACGCGGCCGGGGTCATGGCCAAACACCGGCACCAACACTTCCTGGGCCAGCACTTCCAGCGGCGTAAGGCCCCAATGCCGCTTCGTCAGCAGGTCGTGGGCACGCGACAAGGCGAGCAGCCGGGCTTCGAACCGGGTGTAGCCGTCCCTGGCATCCTGCGCGTTACGCGCGGTCTGGGACGCCAGGGACTGGACCGTGGCCAGGGTGTTCTTGACCCGATGATTGAGTTCATCGATCAAGTTCTTTTGTCGGTCTTCGGCCTGCTTTCGCTCGGTGATATCCACAAGCATGTTGATCGCGCCGATCAGATTGCCATCGGCATCGTGCAGCGGGGTCGGATACGGCGTGAAAGACACGCGGGTGCCATCCGGACGCTCGGCGACGGCCTCGACGCCGCGTATGGCGCGGTTTTCCTTGAGTGCCACGGCCATCGGGCATTGGTCGTGAGGCAGAAAAGAGCCGTCAGTGTTGAATAGTTTCCAGGTGACACACCACAGGTCGCCCAGTTGCGGCGTGCGCCCCGACAACTCGACGGCCGCACGATTATAAAAAGTGATACGCCCTTCGGCGTCGGTGGTGTAGACCGCTGCCGGCAGCGCCTCGAGCAGATCGCGCATGTGCCGTTCGCTTTCACGCACCCGGTTTTCCATTTTTCGGGCCAGCGTGACGTCCTGAATGACTCGCACGCCATAGCGGAACCGGCCATCCGGCGCCCTGACCGACGAGCTATGAACATCCAGATAAAGCGCCTGGCCATCGAGCTTGAACGCGCGTTTGCGCAACACGTAGTTGTCCAGTTCACCCGCCACCTGCCGTGCGTATAACGCCGCGTCCTGCTCGACACTGTCTGGGTGGGTGTAGTCCAGGAAGGTCATCGCCAGCAATTGCTCACGAGGGCGCCCGAGCATGGTGCAAAGGGCATCGTTGACCCGCAGCAGGCGACCGTCCTCGCCAGCCTCGGCAATGCCGATGGTCGCCGCCTCGTAGGTCGCCGCCAGCCGGTCATCGCTCTCCTGGCGCCCGGTTTCGGCGTCGTGCACGCGGGTCACGTCAATCGTGAAGCAACGTGTGTTGAAGAACTTGCCGTCTTCGAATCGCCCATTCGAGGTAATCGCTACGTGCCTGATGCTGCCGTCCTTGGCCCGCAGGCGCGCCGGGTAGCTGTTCAGGCAATCACCGCTGCCGAGTTTATGGAGGATGTCGCCGATGACCGGTTCATCCACATGAAATTCAGTGATATGACGGCCGATGTATTCGTCCGCGCAATAGCCCAGCAGCGATAACTCGGCTTTATTAGCGCGCAGGATAATGCCTTCGCCGCTGACAATATGCAGGCCCACGGCGCTGTTTTCGAAAAAGTCTTCGAGGTCGGAACTTTTGCGTCGCAGCTCTTCGGATATTGCGTGGTGCGCCGAGACGTCCTGAAAGCAATTGATCGCGCCCTGGATTCGTCCATGGCGATCGCTAAGCGTGCGGACATTCATGAGCGCTACGAAGCGAGATCCGTCAGGGCGCTCGATCAAGACTTCCTGATTACGCGCACACAGGCCAGCGTTGAGCGTGGAAGCCATCGGACATTCGTCGACCGCCAATGGCGCGCCGTCCGTCGTATAAAGTCGATATGAGCCGCAATAGCGGTCGCCATGCTTACCGAGGGCTGGTGTTCGTCCCCACAAACTAACCGCTTCGCTGTTGAACCTGACGAGCCACCCGTCGCGGTCACAGAGGTAAATTGCCCCCGGAATCACATCGAGCAAGTGAGTCCCCATCGCGACCAGGCTCCCGTATTCACTGGGTTCGCGTGTGGTTGTGGGGGGCTGGTCAGCATTCAACATACTTGATCCTCAATGCACCTGTGTTGAAAAACGCGACTGCTATTGCCGCCTTTCGCTCTTCCCTGAGTGTATGTACCGAGAAAGCATTCCACCTTGGATAAATTTCATTCACACGCAAGACTTTGCCTCGGACGCTGGAAGCGCCGAATGGGAACGAAACATGAAGCCTACCGCTCAGTATAGTGTTGCCGCTTCGAGTTTATCAGCCGACGTAGCATGAGGAGAGACTGTGTCCACTTCCAAGCTGACCTCGCGTGTCCTCAATACCCCGCGCCATACGACGCACTATGTAGAGATGGGACCGGCCGATGGGCCATTGATGCTGTTCCTGCACGGTTGGCCGGAGCTCAGCCTGATCTGGCGCGCACAGATCCAAGCATTCGCGGCACACGGCTGGCACTGCGTTGCACCCGACATGCGCGGTTATGGTCGTTCTTCTGCACCCGCGCCCACGCAGGCGTACACCCTTGAAAACATCGTGGCCGACATGGCAGAACTTCACGACCATCTCGGTGGCAGGCCCGCCATTTGGGTAGGCCACGATTGGGGCAGCGTCGTGGCGGGTGAACTGGTCGCTCATGAGCCTCAGCGCAGTCGCGGTGTTGTATTGATTTCGGTCCCGTACTTCCCCACCACTAACGCGCTGCCAACGCTCGTCCCACTGGTTGACCGCTCGATCTACCCGGCGGACACGTATCCGGACGGTCAATGGGATTATTACCGCTACTACAACACACACTTTGCGTGCGCTGTCGCTGACCTTGATGCGGATAAAGCCGCATCGCTGGCGTCGATTTATCGCCGAGGCGACCCGGCGAATATCGGCAAGATTGCAGCGAATGCCGAAGTGACCCGCAAGGGCGGGCGGTTCGGCCAAGCGCACCGGGCCCCCCTCACCCAGCCAGACCTTGCACTCTGGCCGCCTGCAGACTTCGCGCAATTGGTGCGCAGTTTCCAGGCGCATGGTTTCCGCGCTCCCTGCGCCTGGTATTTAAACGACGATGCCAACATTGAATATGCGCACCGGGCGTTAAATGGCGGCCTCTTGTCATTGCCCGTACTGTTTGTGAACGGCGACTACGATCAAATGAACACCATCAAAGGTAATCAGCTGGGCGATCCAATGCGGGCGGCCTGCGTAGATCTCACCGTGGCAAGCCTACCCGGCGGGCATTGGTTGCCGGTGGAATGCAAGGTCGAACTCGTTGAAGCCATAAGCACCTGGCTACGCAAGCTCAGGTCCCACTCTTGACCTTGCTCCAGACCCGCGTACGCACGCGCTCCAGTTTCAAGGGCAGCGGCTCCAGCGCAAATAGCGTATCCAGCACTGCCTTGGAAGGATAAACCCCAGGATTATCGCGCACCTTCGCATCAACCAGCCCTTTGGCGTCCTTGTTGGCATTGGCATAGCTGAGGTAATTGGACGACGCGGCAATCACCGGCGGGCGCAGCATGTAGTCGATGAACGCCAGGCCCTGCTGGGGATTCGGTGCATCGTTGAGCAGCACCAGGTTTTCCACCCAGATCGGCGCGCCTTCCTTGGGAATGCTGTACTGGATCCGGCGACCATTGCCGGCGGCATCGGCAGCTTTGCGAGCGTCCATCACGCCCCCCGCCCAGCCGACGACGGCGCAGATATCGCCGTTGGCCAAATCGGTGATAAAGCGCGAGGAGTCGAAGTAGCGAATGTGCGGGCGCAGTTTCAACAGCAGGGCCTGGGCCTTCACATAGTCGTCCGGGTTCTGGCTGTTATAGGGCAGCCCCAGATAGTGCAAGGCGATCGGGATGATTTCAGCGGGCGCATCCAGCATCGCCACGCCGCACTCGCCCAGCCTGGCGAGGTTTTCTTCTTTGAAAATCAGGTCCCAGGAATCTACCGGTGCGTTGTCACCCAGGAGCGCGTGGACTTTGGCGACGTCGTAACCAATGCCGGTGGTGCCCCACAGATAAGGCACGGCAAAACGATTACCGGGGTCGTTGCTGCTGACCTTGGCCAGGATATCCGGATCCAGATGTGACAGGTTGGTCAGTTGCGAGCGATCCAGTTCCTTGAGTACACCGGCCTTGATCAGGTTCGGCAACAGGTCGCCGGTAGCGACTACCACGTCATAGCCGCTACGCCCGGCCATAAGTTTGCTTTGCATGACCTCGCTGTTGTCGAACACGTCGTAGGCCGATTGAATGCCGGTCTGCGCCTGGAAATCCTTCAGCGTGTTGGGTGCAATGAAGTCATACCAGTTATAGATATTGACCTTCGGCTCCGCCGCCTGAGCGCATGCCATTGCGCCGCTGATAACGGCAGCCAGCCCCCATTGCATGCATCGAATAGCGATCATCACGAACTCCTGGGCCGGCACCTGCGC